>NZ_FSRA01000002.1:2171692-2895590 GCF_900129465.1 Chitinophaga niabensis
ATCAACCCTGACAACTGGCAGCACGATCAGTCTTTGTTAGACAGGCCGGGTAACCGCGAGATCCAGCTGCAACTGTTCTTATCCTACGGAACCAATCCTCCGCTGTATCCCAAATGGCAGGCCTATTTTCGTAAATACCAGCCGCCAACCCTTATAACCTGGGGAGCCAACGATACCATCTTTCCTCCATCCGGCGCACATCCTTACAAACGTGATCTGCAAAATGTGGATTTTCATCTCTTAGATACAGGGCACTTTGCATTGGAAGATCATCATAAAGAGATCAGCTCACTGATAGACGGCTTCCTGCAGAAGAACCTGCATTAGAAATATCTTACGATATTTGTTGTATGCAACGTATCCTGTTATCCATCATTTTGCCCCTGCTATTTGCCCTTCCCCTGAAAGCACAAAAGGACAGTGTTCAGCGTGTTATTAATAAGGAAGTGTGGGTACCCTTTATCAAAGCATTCAACGAAGGGAACACGGAGGCTTTCCTTGCGGTGCACAGCAAGGATGTTTCCCGTGTAGTGGAGAATTCCATCTGGGATTATAAGGAGTATGCACAGCATACCCGGGAGGGCAATGCAGCCATGAAAGAGCATAAACAGGCACAAAAGCTGGAACTCCGTTTTACCCGCAGGGTGGTGAATGGAAACAGGGCCTATGATGTGGGTTATTATAAAGGTACGGCTACAGATGCAGATGGCACATCGCGCAGTTATTATGGCAAATTCACGGTATTATTGAGGAAAGAGAAGGGGCAATGGAAGATCCTGATGGACCAGGATTCCCCGGAAGATGCCAGTGAGGCTACTTTTCAGAAGGCTTCGCCGATGGAGTAACCCAATATGTCCCTCAAAAAGACATCTTCTTTTACTTTCTCATAAAAATGAGTACTTTTCGGTCTTACATCCAATAATACCATGCGCTCATTATTATTCCTCAGCATTATTATCCTCGGCTTCCGGCTGTCCACCTCAGCACAGCAATTCAAAAAGGGAGACAGGGTTTGTTTCGTTGGAAACAGCATTACCCACAACGGAGATTTCTGGCATAACGTACAACTCTACTACAACACGCGCTATCCGCAACTGGGCGTAGCGTTCTTCAACTGCGGCATTTCAGGAGATGTAACAGCCGGGATCCTTCGCCGGATGGATGAGGATATCCTTATCCATAATCCCACCTGGGCCGTGATCATGATCGGGATGAACGATGTGAACAGGCCGCTCTACGATGCAAAAAGAAGGGACGAACCGGGCATAAAAGAAAAACAACAGGAAGCCCTGGTGGTCTACAAAAGGAACCTGGACAGTATTATCAATATCTTCCTGGCCAAAGGGGTGAAAGTGATCCTGCAAACGCCTTCTATTTACGACCAGACTTCCAAAATGGCGTCCAATAACCTCTTTGGTGCAAACGATGCTTTGAAGACCTGTGCCGGCTACATCAAAGAATTTGCTGCAAAGTATAAACTACAGGTAGTGGATTACTGGACGATGCTCTCTACACTGAATGCACAGGTACAGCAAACAGATTCCATGGCCACGCTGATCAGCCAGGACAGGGTACATCCTGCCGGAGTAGGGCATTTGCTGATGGGCTGGGAATTCCTGAAAACCATTAAAGCGCCGGCAGTAGTAGCGAACATTGTAGTAGACCAGGATACAAAAATGAGCCAGGGCAAAAGCGCCAACTGCGTGATCTCTGACCTGAAACGTGATAGATCCACCATCTCTTTTACTGTATTGGAAAAGGCCCTGCCTTTCCCGGTGCGGGAAGATCAGCAGAAAGCGCTGGAACTTGTGCCATTTACAGATAACCTGAACAGGGATATAGTACAGTTCAATTACCTGGACCCGGGTAATTACGTGCTGCAGATTGATGATGTGGAAATTGGAAAATACTTTTCCGGAGAGCTGCAAAGAGGGCTAAACCTTGCGCTGGTACCTAATTCCCCGCAATATCAACAGGCCCTGAAAGTACAGGCTTTGTACCAGAAACACTGGAAGCTGGAAGGTCAGATGCGCTTGCTTCGCCTGATGGAATACCGCCATCTCAATGTGGTAAAGGGTAAGGAGAAACTGGAAAACGTGCAGCATTACTTTGATACGGCGTTGGTGAAAAAGCCGGATACGGATGGCATGAAGAAGAATTTCATCCAGTACCTGAAGGACAAACCGAAGGAGGCTGAGATCATGCAGGCACTGAAGGGCTCACTGGATTCTCTGCCACTGCTGAATAAAACAGTAGCACATAAGTTTGTATTGAAGAAGCAGTAGAACAAATTCCTGCTAAACAAACAGCGCAAACACACTTTCTATAAAGCATTTCGGCCTGATATCGTTGAGATATCAGGCCGAAGTATTTTATCCTGGTTCGTAGAAGGTCTGCAAATTCAGCCTGAGTTTTTTACTTAGTCGCATCATTCACTTCCACCCAATATCCATCCGGGTCCTGCAAATAGATCTGTTTCACGCCATCTACCCTTACCGTCAGTTTTTTCTTTTCCCCTGCCCAGTTGATATATTCCATCCCTGCTTTTTCCAGCCGTTCAATAAACGCTTCCACAGAAGGCACACTGAAACAGATATGTGTATTCCGGTCGCCCTGCTGTTTGGCCTTTGCGCCTGCGATCAGGTGTAAATGGCTGGCAGGTCCAACGGCGAACCAGGTATGTTTGCCGTCATGGAAAGGTTCGGGAATGGTATCCAGCCCCAGCAGATCGCGGTAAAATACAGTGGCTTTCTGCAGGTCCTGCACATATAGGGCAATATGGTTCAAAACAGGGCGTGTTCTGCTTTGCGCGGCAACAGTGAGTGCGGCGCAGGAGAAAAGACCAAGAAGAAGGATTTTTTTCATAACGGAAGACAAGATACTTATCTCCTGTTATATAAAGGAACTCTTTTAGGAAGATTTAACGGAATGATCAGGAGGATGGACATGAGGAAGGTAACGGTTATAAAGAACCCGCCTACCAGTACCAGCGTGGTGGAATCCTTGCCGGCGGAAACCACGTCGTTGGCTTCATCCGCCAGTGCCAGTGAAAAGTAGATAGCCGCAAAAAGTACAATGCCGCCAACAGCCATTCTGGCCACCTCGGATTTAAAGAACAGGAGTGTGCCGAAAATTAATACCAGGATAAGTGAGAGGAAGTTGATAGCAGCACCGCCGATTTGGATAGCAATGGCCAGGGCAATGAAATAGATACAGGGGAGGTAATGTCTTAAAAGTGTCGATTTTTTCATCTGTATTGGGATTATTATGGGATTAGTAGGAGTAAGATAGCCCCATTCTTCCTGTTTTCCTATAACATTTTTGTGCCTATTTTTGGTAATTTCGCCCCACTATACAACAGTAAATTTCTATATGGCAAATAGCTTGTATGAATTTGGAATGATCGGTTTGGGCGTGATGGGGCGTAATCTCCTGCTCAATATGGCGGATCACGGGTTCGCCGTGATCGGCTTCGATAAAGACGCTGAAAAGGGCAAGGCCCTGGAATCGTCTGCCACAGCGGGCACCCGCGTAAAAGGAGTGGTAACGCTGGAAGACATGATCAACCAGCTGCAAAGCCCCCGGAAGATCATGATGCTCGTTCCGGCCGGCAAACCGGTGGACGATGTGCTGGAAGCCCTGAAGCCTTTGCTTTCTCCGGGAGACATTATTATAGATGGTGGGAATTCCCATTATACAGATACCCTCCGCAGGGTGATCTCTGTGAAAGCTGCCGGATTCCATTTCATGGGAGTGGGCGTTTCCGGGGGAGAACAGGGAGCCAGAACAGGCCCCAGTATTATGCCGGGAGGAGACCAGGAGGCTTACGCTCATGTAAAACCCTTACTGGAAGCCATTGCAGCCAAAGTGAACAACGAACCCTGCGTGGCCTATCTCGGAAAAGGTGCTGCCGGCCATTATGTGAAAATGGTGCACAATGGTATTGAATATGCCATTATGCAACTGATCAGCGAAAGCTATGAGCTGCTGAAAAAAGCAGGCCTGAACAACGACCAACTCCATGAAGTATATAAAGAGTGGAACAGCGGCCCCATGCAATCCTACCTGCTGGAGATCACGGCAGACATCTTCTTACAGAACGACGATAAATCCGGCCAGCGGATGATAGACGTGATCCTGGATAAAGCAGGGTCTAAAGGAACGGGTAAATGGACTTCGCAGGATGCGATGGACCTGGCTGTTCCCGCTACCATCATTGATACGGCTGTATCCATGCGTACTATTTCTGCTTATAAAGAAGAAAGGGTAGCAGCGTCTAAGATCTACAAAGAACCTAATATTCCCATTTCTACCGAAACCAGTCTGTTCATTTCCCAGGTAAAAGATGCGTTGCAGTTTGCCACCATTATGTGTTATGCACAGGGCATGGCCATGCTGCACAGTGCCTCTTCCGCATTGGAAATGGATATTCCTTTACCGGAAGCGCTGAAAGTATGGAGAGGTGGTTGTATCATCCGTTCTGCCCTGTTGAGTGTTTTCTACGATGCGCTGAAACAGGCCCCGGAATTACCGAACCTTTTGCTGAATACCGCAGTAGCGGAAGAAGTGAAGAGCAAAGAGCATAACATGCGTGCCGTACTGGTACAGGCTACGCAAACCGGTTCTCCGGCTGCAGGGTTCATGGCAGCGCTCTCTTATTTCGATGCTTACCGCAGCGAAAAGCTCCCTACTAACCTGGTGCAGGCGCAACGTGATTACTTCGGCGCCCACACTTATCAACGTATAGATATGCCCGGTAGTTTCCATACCACCTGGCTGCATCATTAATCATTTTTACTTTTTTTATGCAACAACATAAACGTCCGCCCGCTTCCATCCTTTTCATTTTCGGCGGCAGCGGCGACCTGAATTACCGGAAACTAACACCTGCGTTGTACAATCTGTTCCTCGATGAATGGATGCCTGATAAATTTGCTATTGTGGGAATTGGCCGTACAGAGTACAGCGCCGAAGATTACCGCAGTCATTTAACAGAAGGGATCGCGAAGTTCTCCCGCCGTAAGGAAGAACAGAATGGCCATTACAAGCAATTCTTTGAACATGTGAACTACCTGCAGCTGGATGCCGGGGATGTTGCATCCTACCAGCGTATTGCAGATTATGTACAACAGAAAGAACAGGAGTGGGGCGTACATCCTAACGTAATATTCTACCTGGCCGTGGCACCGCAACTGGTTCCATCCATCGCGCAGGAACTGGGTACGCTCAATCTCTGCAAGGATAAAAGCACTACCCGCATTGTAATAGAAAAACCCTTCGGGCACGACCTGGAATCTGCACATGAATTGAATGCGCTGCTTTCCGGTCTGTTTGCAGAAGAGCAGATCTTCCGCATAGATCACTACCTCGGAAAAGAAACCGTACAGAACATCCTGGCCCTGCGTTTTGCCAATGCATTGTTTGAGCCGGTATGGAACCGTCACTATATAGATCATATCCAGATCACCGCAGCAGAAAGTGTGGGCCTGGAAGACCGCGCAGGTTATTATGAGAATTCAGGGGCACTGAGGGACATGGTGCAGAACCACATCCTGCAACTGATGTGTATGGTGGCAATGGAAGCACCGGTATCTTTTGATGCGAACGAGATCCGTAATAAAAAGGTAGATGTACTCAATGCCATCCGCCCTATTAAGAAAGAAGACGTTCACGAACATGCGGTACGTGGCCAGTATGGCGCCGGATGGATGAAAGGGAAACAGGCGGTTGGTTATCGCGAAGAAAAGAACGTGAAACAGGGTTCCAATACAGAAACCTACGCAGCCGTGAAGTTCTATGTAGATAACTGGCGTTGGGAAGGTGTACCTTTTTATGTGCGCACAGGTAAATACCTGCACCAGAAATCCACACATGTTACTATCCAGTTCAAAGAAGCGCCTACTTATGCATTTCCTTCGGAAGCAGCAGAATCCTGGCGTTCCAACAGGCTTACCATCAGCATTCAGCCTGAAATGGATGTTCGCATCCGCTTCCAGGCTAAACGCCCCGGCCAGACGATGACGCTGGACCCTGTGAACATGACCTTCACTTATGAAGGATCTGATGATCACACACCGGAAGCATACGAAACCCTGCTGCTGGATGTAATGGAAGGAGATGCCACGCTCTTCATGCGTGCAGACCAGGTAGAGGCTGCCTGGAAAGTGGTAATGCCTATCCTGGATACATGGGAAACACGCATTCCGCAGGACTTCCCGAACTATGCACCGGATTCATGGGGCCCTGAAGATGCAGATGCCATGATTGCCCGTGACGGACATTCATGGATCAATCTTCCTCCTGAAAAAGCAAAATAAGCAACATGGAATTACACATCGCCAAAGATATACAGCAGCTGAGTGAAAACCTGGCTGCTTTCATCAGCCAGAAGATCCAGGATGTATTACAGCAGCAGGAGATCTTTACTTTCGTACTGTCCGGTGGCAGCACGCCTAAAAGCCTGTATGCTTTGCTGGCCAGGGAACCTTACATCGATATGATCCCCTGGGCCAGGGTACATTTTTTCTGGGGAGATGAAAGGGCGGTACCTTTTGAAGATGCGCGCAATAATGCCCGTATGGCATTTGATGTGTTGCTGGACAAAACAGGTACACCTCCTGAAAATATTCACGTGATGCGCACGGATATTGAGCCGGAAGCTGCAGCTGCTGAATACGAAAAGATCCTCCACCGTTATTTTGACGGGAAAACCAATACATTTGACCTGGTACTGTTAGGTATGGGAGATGATGGGCATACTTTATCCCTCTTCCCCGGATTACCTATCGTACATGAAAAGAAAGCCTGGGTGAAAGCATTCTTCCTGAAAGCGCAGGACATGTATCGCATCACGCTCACTGCTCCGGTTACCAACCTCGCTTCCAGCGTTGTGTTTATGGCAACAGGTGCAGGAAAGGCACTCACTTTACAAGGTGTCATCAACGGCGCGCCTGATCCGGACCGTTATCCTTCTCAACTGATCCGTCCCGAAAACGGGGAACTGCATTGGTTTGTAGATGAAGCGGCGGCTGAAGCGCTGCAAGTATAAAGCTGTACGAATTATCAATTGCGCAGCAATTATCGTTCGTATGTGTAATTGATAATTCGTAACCTTTAACATGGCTAAGATCCTTCTACTCTTTGCACACCCTGCGTTTGAACGCTCCCGCATACATGCTGCGCTGCTGAAAGCCGCAGCAGGTTTGCCGGATGTTACCCTGCACGATCTCTACGAAGTATATCCTGATTTTGATGTGGTGCCCAGGATAGAACAAAAGCTCCTGTCCGAACACGACATCATTATCTTTCAACATCCTTTCTACTGGTATAGCGGCCCTGCATTGCTGAAACAATGGATAGACCTGGTATTGCAGCATGGCTGGGCTTATGGCCATGAAGGTGTTGCATTGAAAGGGAAGTATTTAATGAATGTTATTTCGGCTGGCGGAAAGGAACAGTCCTATTCCCCGGAAGGGCATCATGGCTATCCGCTGAAGCAATTCATGTTACCTTTTGAGCAAACTGCCACACTCTGCAATATGCAGTACCTGCCGCCTTTTGTGGTGCATGACAGCAACAGCCTCAGTGCACAGCAACTGAGTACATATACAGCAGCGTATGTGGAACTGCTAAAAGGTTTGCAGTCCGGCAAAATAGATCTGCCACAGGCACAGCAGCAATACTATATCAATGCATTAGTAGGGGCACCTGATCATTTATCCTAACAGAGAGTCTACATGTCTAACGAATCCTTTTTCTACCAGGCTTTAGTTTATCTCGCCACCATGGTGGTATTTGTACCTCTTGCCAAAAAGCTCAACCTGGGTTCCGTATTGGGATACCTGATGGGCGGTATTATCATTGGCCCTGCTTTGCTGGGATTGATAGGCCATGGGGGGCAGGACCTGATGCACTTTGCAGAATTCGGTGTAGTGATGATGTTGTTCCTGATAGGATTGGAATTAGAACCTTCCTTACTCTGGAAGCTCCGCGCCCCCATCCTTGGAATGGGCGGATTACAGGTAACTGTTACGGCTATCTTAATAGCAGGATTATCTTTTTCATTAGGTATGCCTTTCAATGAATCATTGATCCTTGGCATGATCCTTTCCCTTTCTTCCACGGCTATTGTATTACAGATCTTAACAGAAAAGGGACAGATGGGTTCCGCTGCCGGCCAGAGCACCTTTTCTGTATTACTGTTCCAGGATATTGCAGTGATCCCCATGCTGGCTATTTTTCCATTACTCGCACCGGCGGGTACTGGTGCAGTACATGCGGAGAGTACTTCTCTCATTGCCAACCAACCGGCCTGGGCAAAAACATTGATCGTACTGGGTGCTGTATCTGCTCTTGGTATTGGCGGGCGTTTTGTGGTGAAGCCCATCCTGCATATTGTGGCGCGCACAAGGCTGCGTGAATTATTCACGGCCTCTGCATTATTACTGGTAGTAGGAATTGCGGTGCTGATGACCTTAGTTGGGTTAAGCCCTGCATTGGGCGCTTTCCTGGGAGGCGTGGTGTTAGCCAACAGCGAATACCGTCATGAACTGGAAAGTGATATTGAGCCTTTTAAAGGGCTATTGTTAGGATTATTCTTTATAGGAGTAGGTGCCTCTATCGATTTCAAACTCGTGCTTGCAGAACCTCTATTGATATTGGGACTTGTACTCGGTATCATGCTGGTGAAGTTTTTAGTGTTACTGGGATTAGGCAGGTTGTTCCGCCTTAGCGGAGAACAGAACCTGCTGTTTGCTTTTGCGCTGCCACAGGTAGGAGAGTTTGCCTTCGTGTTATTTTCCTTCGCCCTGCAATCTGCATTACTACCACAACGAATAGTAAGCATTATGATGGCAGTGGTGGCTATCAGTATGGCCCTCACGCCTTTGGTGTTACTGGCACATGAAAAATGGATCGTGCCCAACTTTGGTTGTGGTGCAAAAAATGTTGAAAGGGAACCGGATAAGATAGATGAAAAGAATCCTGTGATCATTGCAGGTTTTGATCACTTTGGCACTATCGTTGGCCGTTTCCTGCGCGCCAGCGGAGTTCGTTCTACTGTACTGGACCTGGATTCCGACAGGGTAGACCTGCTAAGGAGGATGGGGCTGAAGGTGTATTACGGAGATGCGGCCCGTATGGATATGCTGCAATCTGCCGGTGCTATGCAGGCCAAGCTGATCGTTATTGCCATGGAAACGCCGGAGAAGAACCTGGAAGTAGTGGATGCCGTTAAAAAACATTTCCCGCATTTGCAGATGCTGGTGAGAGCTACCGAAAATGCAGATGCTTTTGATCTCATGAATTCAGGCGTGTTACATATCTACAGGGAAACTGTGGACACCTCTCTCCGTATGGCATCCGATGCACTCGAAATGCTGGGCCACCGTGCTTATCAATCGCAACGCGCAGCCCGTATGTTCCGCAAGTTCGATGAACAATCCTTAAAAGGAATGGCCGCTTACCGGGATGATAAACAATATGTGAATGTGGTGAAGGAACGGATAGATGAACTGCAGAAACTTATCCAGGCAGACAGCTATACGAACTTAATGATCCGGGATGCCGGATGGAATAAAGAGGATGCTGAGGAAAGGAATTAGTACGGCATAGTGTCTGCCGCCCAGCAGAGGGCGAAAGTTTTTTGGTGAATGATCAATGCCCTGCCCCATGTCCGCCATGCCCGCCGTTTTCAGCTTCCCATCGTTTGCCTTCTTCTTCCATCTGCGCCAGCTTCTTCTTACCATAAGCAATCCTTGTGATCAGCACGTACAGTACAGGTACTGTAAAGATGGCCAGCAGCGTGGCGGCAAGCATACCGCCAATTACCGTGAAACCAATGTTCAGCCTTGATGCGGCACCTGCTCCTTCTGAGAGTACGAGTGGCGTAACGCCGAGGATGAAAGCGAAGGAAGTCATGAGGATGGGCCTGAAACGCAGGCTCACTGCTTCCAGTGTTGCCTGTATCAAAGGCATCCCCCTGTCCACCCGCTCTTTACAGAATTCTACGATGAGGATGGCGTTCTTCGCAGATAGCCCGATCAGGGTGATCAGACCAATCTGCGAGTAAACGCTATTGGCTTGTCCGGTTAGCCACAAAGCAAGGATAGATCCAAACAGGGCTACCGGAACTGCCAATAGTACGGAGAAAGGGACAGACCAACTTTCATATAGCGCGGTTAATAGTAGAAAAACGAAAAGGATAGAGAGGCCGAAGATCATCATGCTCTTGTTACCGGCTTCAATTTCCTGCCGGGAGATATTCGTCCATTCATAACCAAAGTTAGCAGGAAGCACCTGTGCGGAAACTTCTTCCATGGCCTTGATAGCATCACCACTACTGAATCCCGGTTTGGCAGTACCACTGATCTCTACAGACCTGTAGAGGTTAAAGTGATTGATCACTGGAGCACCTGCTCCCAGTTTTGAACGGATCAATGTACTAAGCGGCACCATTTCTCCCCTCACATTACGAACGAAATAAGATTTGAGTGCATCGATATCTTTACGGTATGCGGTATCTGCCTGTAATACTACACGGAGGCTGCGTCCGAATTTGGTGAAGTCGTTCACATACGCGCCACCCAGGAAGGTCTGCAAAGCGCCGAACACATCTGTAACGGCAACACCCATTTGTTTACAGCGGTCGCGGTCCACTTCAATATTGAACTCCGGTGTTTTGGCACTGAAGAAGGCATACGCCATCGCAATTTCGGGGCGTTGATTCGCAGCCATCAAAACCTGGCCAAGTACCCTGTTGAATTCTGCAAGGTCTGTGCCGCTTTTTTGTTCCAATACATAAGAGAACCCACTGGAAGTTCCCAGTCCACGCAGGGTGGGAGAGGGTAACGCGAGTACGGAGGCTTCTGTTATCTGTGAAAGTTTTCCCTGTATACGGCCTACTACTTTATTGATATTATCCCCTTTTGGGTAACGGATACCCCATGGTTTCAGGTTCACAAACCAGGTAGCCGAGTTGGGTTTGATAGCATTCGCAATGAAGTTGATACCTGTTACGCCCATGTAGTGATTTACAGCAGAATCTTCTGACAGGATCTGGTTTACACGGGTAGCTATTTCCCTGGTCCTTTGAGAGGAAGCGGCGTCCGGTAATTCAAGGGAAAGGAACATCGCGCCCATATCTTCCTGCGGTACGAAGGTAGTTGGTACTTTCTTAAAGAGGAAAAAAGCTGCGCAGAACAGGATGCCCAGTAGTATCAGGATGAATGCTGTTTGTTTGATAGCACGGCGAACGCCATGTGTATAACGGTCTGTGAAACGGGTGAACCATTTGTTGAACTTGTAATGCAGTTTGTTGATGCCCCTTGATTTTTCATTCAGGTTGGAAGGGCGCAGCATGATAGCGCAAAGTGCAGGTGTTAAGGTCAATGCCAGGAAGGCAGAGAGTATTACAGAGAATGCAATGGTCAATGCAAACTGCTGATACAATCTGCCGCTCACACCGGGTATAAATGCAACCGGTACAAACACCGCAGCCAGGATCAAACCAATGGCAATAACCGGCGCCTGTACTTCGGACATCGCCTTATAGGTAGCATTGAGCGGCGTCATGCCATTTACATCTATATGATGCTGTACGGCTTCCACCACCACAATCGCATCATCCACCACTATCCCGATGGCCAGCACGAATCCAAAGAGGGTGAGTGTATTAATGGAGAAGCCAAGTAAGGTGAAAAAGATGAAGGTACCAATGATGGAAACGGGAATTACAAGTACCGGTACCAGTGTGGCGCGCCAGCTTTGCAGGAAGAGATACACCACCAATATTACCAGCAGCAGTGCCTCCACAAAGGTTTGGATCACTTCATCAATAGAGATCTTAACGAAGGAAACAGTTTCAAAAGGTACCAGCCAGTTTACATCCGGGGGAAATGTTTTGGCGAGTTCCGCAAATCTTTTCTCTACCCGTTCCGCCACATCCAGGGCATTAGCCCCGGGAGAAAGGTAAATGGCCATACCTGTACCAGGTTTGCCATCTGCCTTTACTTCCACTGCATAGGAAAAGGACCCCAGCTGTTGCCGGGAAATATCTTTTAAGCGGATCAGGGAACCGGTTTGCTGGTTGGCAGAAATAATGATATTGCCAAACTCTTCAGCATCCAGCAAACGCCCTTTTACTTTAACCGTGTATTCAAAAGCCTGTTTGTTATTAGCGGGAGGAGCGCCCAGTACACCCGCAGGCGCTTGTGTATTTTGTTCCTGGATGGCACGTGCTACGTCTGAAGTAGTGATGCCCAGCGAGGCCATCTTATCAGGGTTCAGCCATATACGCATGCTATAATCCTGCGAAAACGCATTCACATCACCCACTCCTTCTATCCGTGCAATTTCAGGTTTGATATAAATATTCAGATAGTTGTCCAGGAAGTTACGATCGTAAGAAGCATTCGGTGAATTCAATGCTACCACCATCAACATATCATTGGAACGTTTCTTGGTGGTTACGCCTACCCTTCTTACATCATCGGGAACAGAAGGAAGCGCAAGGCTTACCCGGTTCTGTACATCCAGGGCGCTGATATCCGGGTTGGTACCAATGTTGAACGTAACGGTGATGCTCATGGAACCGTCGTTTGCACTAACGGACTGGATGTACATGGCACCGGGGGTACCGTTCACCTGGTTTTCGATGGGAGTGGTTACCGTTTCTTCTACAGTGGTGGAGTTGGCTCCTATATAGTTGGCACTTACAGCTACCACTGGTGGCGCAATATCCGGCAATTGTGCGATCGGCAGATTTACCATGCAGATGAGGCCCACAATCACCAGGATGATCGAGATCACAATAGTGGTGTTCTTCCTTTCTATGAATGTTTTTGAGATCATGCTGCGTTGTATTCTATTTAATATTCACCGTATCGCCCGGCCTGATTTTCTGGATGCCTTCCACTACTACCCTGTCTCCCGCCTGCAATCCGGAACGGATCAGCAGCAGGCTGTCTATAATGGGGCCTCTTACTATGTTTCTTTGCTGTACTACATTGTGCTGATCTACTACAAAGGCCTTTACTTCTCCCAGCAGTTCCACGATCGCTTTGGAGGGGATGGCCAATGCTGTATCTGCAGTATTATATTTCAACTGCACTACGGCAGACATGCCGGACTTCAATATTTCTTCCTTGTTGGGGAAAGTGAGGCGTACACGGATGGTGCCGGTTTGGGGATCAATGATATTATTGATCAGTAATACTTTCCCTTCCTGTTGATATACCGTGCCGCCATCCTGCACAATAAAATATCTTTGCTGCCCGCCTTTTTTAAATTCGGAATACCTGCTCTGGGGCAGATCAATATCTGCATAAATGGGATCTTCATTCACGAGGGTATTGATGGTAGTTTGCCCTGCACTCACCAGGTCGCCTACACGTACTAAGGCGATACCTATTTTTCCATTCACCGGGGCGCGGATCACAGCATGGCTGATATCTGTTCCGGACCTTGCCTGCGCTGCTTTGGCGGCAGCCAGGTTCGCTTCTGCTGTTTTAACAAGTGTAGAGGCCTGCTCTACTGTTTGCCGTGCAATGGCATCCTGCTTTAACAGGTTGGAATAACGTTCGAGGTCGCGCTGCTTTTGTGCAAGATCTGCTTCTGCCTGTGATACAGATGCTTTGGCCTGATCGTAACTCGCCATACTGCGGCTCCTGTCTACTTCATACAATACCTGTCCCTTTTTTACGGCACTGCCATCTTTAGCGCGGATGGCTTCCAGGAAACCGGTCACATCAGAACGTATCTCCACAATGCTGTGAGCCGTTAAAGTGGCCGGAAAAGTTTCCGTAACAACATATGTGGCCGGTTTAACTTCAAAAGTGCTAACGGTGTTGCGGGGCATGGGACCCTGAGCGGGCTTCTGCTTTCCGCCACAGGCGCATAGCAGCAGACACATCGGTAAAGTGTAAATGCTCCTGGGGAGGTACATGGTAATTATTTTGATGATCGTTATTGTACTTTGATCTTGCCCATGGCCTGATCCAATTTCACTTTGCTGATCAGCGTATCAAGGAGGGCATTGATATAATCGCTTTGCGCTTGTTTTAATTCATTGTCTGCAGACACCACATCCAGGCTGCTGGATACACCCTGGTCGAATTTCAATACTACCCTGTCGTACACTCCCTGCGTGAGGGCCATGTTCTTTTCCTGGGTGAGCAGGGAAGTGGCATTGTTCTGGTAATTGGTGTAAGCATCCCGCACTTCCAGCTGGATCTGCTGAGAGAGATTCGTGAGATCGTTTTCAGACTGCTTCAGCGTGATGCGGGATTGCGCTACCTGGTGGATCCTCTCTGTTCCCGTAAAAATGGGGAAATTGAGGGTAAGCCCCATGGCAGAATTACCATAACCGATTTTGTAGAGATCGGAGAACTGCGGTGAAAACCAGTTTACCCCATAATTAATGAAGGCGCTTAAAGTAGGTACAATACCCAGGCGTTTGCTTTTCAGGTCCAGCCGGTTCAGTTCTACCTGTACCCTTTGCATATGATACTCCGGCCTGTCCTGGATATTATATTGCTGGCTGTCCGGCATTTGACGGATCCCGGCAAAGGACTTCACATCTTCTTCCAGTTCGAGGGTGCTTTGCAGGGGCATGCCCATATTGAACTTCAATACATCCAGTGAATATTGCTGTAAGCGTTCCAGGTTGGCGCGCTGGGTTTCTGCATTATTAAAAGACACCTGCATGCGATCTACATCTATCCTTTCGGAAACACCTTCATCATAACGGGCACGGGTATCTTTCAGTGTCTTTTGCAGGCGTACGATATTGGCATCCACCAGGCGGATACTTTCCCGGCTCACGAGTACATTGAAATAAGCATTGCTTACCTGCACACGGGTATCGATAGCGGTACGTTCGAGATCACGGACAGACAATTCATCGTATACTTTAGCGGCTTTGAGGCCGAGAAAATAATCGCTGTTAAGGATGGTCTGGTTCACCTGGCCGGTAACGGCAGAAGCATATTTTGTACCGAACTGAACGGGTATTTTATTATTGGGGTCGTTGGCAAAATCCGGGATAACGGAGGTCTGAAGTTTGAGGTTATCTGTAAAGCTTCCGGTGATATTAGCATGGGGTAATAACTTCCCGGTGCTTTCCCGGATCCTTTCCCTGGAAGCCTCCCTGCTTAACCGGGCATTTTGCACCTTCGGCTGATTGGCCAGGGCATATTGGATACACTCCTCCAGCGAAAATTGATACGAGCGGGCAGTATCCTGCTGGGCCTGTACAGGCTGCAGGATGGCCATGGCTGCAGTAACCAGCATTATTGCACGGAGGGCAGTTGACGGGTTCCAGCTTTTCATTTTGACTAAAGTATTCATTTAGAGACCGAAGGGTGTGCCTATACAACACTAATCTACCAAAAAATGTTCATTGTTCCCGGCCGCTTATGGAAAATATCAGGCTCCGCATCTTCCTTCAAAACAAACTGCCATGGAAACAACCAAACTCTTACACTCCGATTTTATCGACATCCTTTTTGATGATCGTAACAAAGATTATGGTGCCTATGCGCTGCGCCGGAAATACAATAAACGTGTGCGCAATGCAGTGATGGGGATGTCTGCCATTGTAGTAGTGGTCATTGGAGGGTACCTGATCAGTTCTAACCTGATCGCTTCTGACAAGAAACATGAAGCCTATATCCCTTATGAAGAACCTGAAATGATCAATCCCTTAGAGAAGAAAGAGGAGCCACCAGTTTATACACCTCCGCCGGCAAGACAGGAGCCGCCGCCAGCATCGCAGCCAACAGTAGCGCATACGATTTTCAGGGTAGAGCCGGATGAAAATGTAAGGCCTGATGATGAAGTGCCGAAAGTACAGGATCTGGAAGGTAAAGTGATAGGCGTGGCGAATGCAGATGGCGATCCTAACGGTGTGGAGTTTGAAGTGCCGGATGGCTTGAAGGGAGGAAAAGGTGCTATTGTGGAGGGGCCTAAAGCGGTTGAAAAAGAAAAGATACACACGTCTGTAGAGATCATGCCGGAGTTCCCTGGTGGAGATGCTGCTTTGAACAAATTCCTGCGCAACAACACTAACTACCCTGCTATGGCTTCTGAAAGCGGCATCTCTGGAACGGTGTTTGTAAAATTTGTTGTGGACAAGAATGGAGAGATCAATAATGTAATAGTTGAAGGTGCCAGGAAAGGAGGCGGATTGGAAGAGGAAGCAATGCGGGTGGTGAAAAAAATGCCGAAATGGAGACCGGGCAAACAGAATGGAGAGGCCGTAGCCGTATACTTCAACCTGCCCATAAGATTTACACTCGCTGATCAATGATATTTATGGAATCATGCTTATTCCTGCATCATTTCCCTGACATTTATTAGCAGTAGATGACGCTAAATGTGGATATGATATTAGGGCCGGCCTTTTCAGGCTGGCCCTTTTTGTACACTTATTAGAACTATCCCTGCCTTTTTACTATTTTTAAGGATGCGCTATCCAATACTCCTTTTATCATCTATACTCTTCTTTTGCATGGCCTTCACCAAAGCAGGCAAAGAACGCAGAAAACCTGTAGTGATCGCCTATGTTGGCGGTTATCGCGGATTGATCAAAGACCCCGCTTCCATAGAAGTGGAAAAGCTCACCCATATCAATTACGCCTTTGTAGATGTGAAGAACGGCCAGGCCTGGCTCACCAACGAAGCCACAGATTCCATTAACTTCCGTACACTTAATGCCCTTAAACAAAGGAATCCTGATCTTAAGATATTGATTTCCATCGGTGGATGGTCCTGGTCTGAGAACTTCTCAGATGCCGTACTCACAGAGAAAGGCCAGCAGCTTTTTGCCGCCACGGCAGTGGATATCGTGCGGAAATATAAGCTGGACGGGGTGGACATTGATTGGGAATACCCTGGTGTGCCCGGCGAAGAAGGCAATATTTACCGCCCGGAAGATAAACAGAACTATACCCTCATGTTCAAAGCCATCCGCCTTTCACTGGATTCCCTGGAAAAAGAAACCGGTAAAAAGTACCAACTCACCACAGCAGTAGGCGGCGGCCAGTATTTCATTGATCACACAGAAATGCATATCGCCCAGCAATACCTGGATTATGTAAACATCATGACCTACGATTATAAAACAAATGGTAAAGGCATTGCCGGTCACCATACTAACTTATATGGTTCAACGAAAGATTCTACAGAAGCTTCTGCGGACCGTTCTGTAAGGCTATATCTCCGTGCCGGTGTACCAGCTGAGAAACTCGTGATGGGTGTTGCATTCTATGGCCGCGGCTGGACGATGCCCAATGGAGAAAACAAAGGCCTTAACCGCCAGGCCCTGAATAGTGCCCGCAGCGGAGGTTATACCCGTTTGAAAGACAGCCTCATGGTACAGGGATATGACCGTCACTGGGATAAACGTGCCAAAGCACCTTATCTCTTTCACCCGGTGAACAACGTTTTCATTACTTATGACGATGAACGTTCCGTGAAAGCAAAATGTAAGTATGTAAAGAAGCATAAGCTCGGCGGAGTGATGTTCTGGGAATATTCCAGCGATCCGAAAGGATATCTCCTGCACGCTATTAATCAGTCATTTTAAAAGTAATTACAGCCCGATCGGTTATGAATAACGGCCCGCTCAAGCCGTTATTCGTTTTTGATAACTGTAATTAAATCCTAACTATATGCAGCTCAGATTTTTGTTTGTTTGTTTACTGTTCAGTTCTTTTGCCCAGGCTCAGAAAACCAATGGTTTGACCATCTCCTGGGAATTGGTAGAGAATGGTTACCAGGGGAAGGCACAGTCTTTATCCACGTTCACCATCACCAACAAAACGAAAAAAGCTTTTCCGGCTTCCGGCTGGACGATCTATTACAACTTCATCCGTTTTGTAACGCCGGGGGAAGTAGCACCCGGAATTGAAGCAGGGCATATTAACGGGCACCTGTATACTTTAAAACCAACGGCTGCTTTTAAAGGTATTGCTCCGGGAGATTCCTTAAAGATCAATATCGTTTCCGTGGCCTGGGTCACTAATTACACCGATGCGCCTGACGGGCCATACATTGTATGGGATCAGGAACCGGCAAAAGGTTATTCCTTCGCAGAGTTTAAAGTGATCCCTTCCACGCAGGAAAAACAATTGCTCCGGAATGCGAATGATAAGAAATCGCAGACCACCGCAGCAGATATTTACCAGAAGAACAGTGGCACAAAAGATATTCCGGCAGAAGAGTTGCCGGCTATTTTCCCGGCGCCGCGTGCTTATGAAAAGAGAGAAGGCCAATATCTGCTGGGTCCCGAAATAACGATCAGTGCCGATCCTGCTTTTACGCAGGAAGCTAGTTTCCTGGCGGCAGAATTATCCAAAGTGTTCGGCAAGCCTGCTAAGCTGAATAATGAGAAAGCCAATATCCGTATCACGCAGGCTGCTATAAAAGACAGTTATACATTGAGCATTGATGATAGGGGTATCCTGATCACTGCACCGGATGCAGAAGGTGCTTTTTATGGTATACAATCCCTTCGTTCTTTATTACCTGCAAAAGCTACGGCTGCTGTAACTTTGCAGCATGTACAGGTCGCAGATGCTCCCCGTTTTCCCTTCCGCTCTTTTATGCTGGATGTTTCCCGCAACTTCCATGCAAAGGCAGAGATCTTCAGGGTGCTGGATGTAATGGCATTGTACAAGCTCAATGTTTTTCACCTGCATATGAGTGATGATGAAGGATGGCGGATAGAGATCCCCGGCCTGCCTGAACTCACTGAAATAGGTGGGCGCAGGGGACATGATCTGCAGGAACTCACAGCCATACAGCCTTCTTATGGTTCCGGCCCTGATATCAACAACACCACCGGTTCCGGTTTCTACACAAAAGCAGATTACATAGAAATATTGCAATACGCAAAAGCAAGGCATATTAAAGTGATCCCTGAAATTGAAATGCCCGGTCATGCCCGTGCAGCGATCAAATCTATGGATGCACGTTATGCAAAGTTCATCAAGGCAGGCAATACCGCTGCCGCCAATGAATACCGCCTGAGCGATCCGGATGATAAAAGCCAGTACCGCTCTGTGCAGGAATGGAAAGATAACGTAATGAATGTAGCGCTTCCTTCTACCTACAAATTCCTGGAAAAAGTAGTGGACGAACTGGTAGCGATGCATAAAGCAGCAGGCGCTCCTTTAGATGTTATTCACATGGGTGGTGATGAAACACCTGCCGGCGTATGGGAGAAGTCTCCTGTAGCGCAGCAATTGATCAAAGACAATGCAACACTGAAGAATACGGACGATCTGTGGTATTATTTCTACGATAAAGTAGCGCAGATCGTGAATAAACGTGGATTGCAATTATATGGTTGGGAAGAAGCAGGTATGCGTAAAACAAAAAAAGACGGGCATACCGTGATGATCGCCAATCCTGATTTTGGTAACCGTAATTTTCAGCTGGATGTATGGAATAATGTAATGGGCGGCGGTGTGGAAGACCTTACTTACCGTTTAGCCAACGCAGGATATAAAGTAGTACTATCCGGCGTAAGCAATTATTATTTCGATATGGCGTATACACGTGATTATAATGAACCCGGTTTTTACTGGGGTGGTTATGTGGATATAGACAAACCTTTCTACTTTATTCCTTTCGATCTGTATAAAAATGCGAAGGAAGATGGAGCCGGTAATCCTTTACCTGCTTCCACCTTTATCGGGAAAGACCGTTTAACGGAATATGGACAGGATAATATTACCGGTATCCAGGCCGCCTTATGGTCTGAAACCGTTAAAACCCCTGCCCAGCTGGAATACCTGTTATTGCCCAAACTCCTGGGGATGGCAGAACGTGCCTGGGCAAAAGATCCTTCCTGGGCAAAGGAAAAGGAGGAAGCAAAGGCCACCGCTCTGTATAATGAGGCCTGGAGCGTTTTTGCGAATGTGGTGGGTAAAAAGGAACTGCCCCGGCTGGCAGCATGGAACGGGGGATACGGATATCGTATACCTACTGCAGGAGCTGTGGTGGAAGACGGAAAAGTTTTGGCCAACGTACAACTTCCCGGCCTGATCATCCGTTATACAACTGACGGGAAAGAGCCAACGGCTAAAAGTCCCGTTTATACGGCGCCGATAGCGCAGAAAGGGATCATAAAACTAAAAGTATATGATAGTGTGGGCAGAAGTGGCAGAACCGTTACCGTACAAAATTAAACCGGCATAATTTATTGAAAGGGAAGGGAGCAAACAGCTATTGTTTGCCCTTCCCTTTGTTTTTTTCGGGTAATCTATATAATTGGTCAAAAAATTGTATTGTTGTTTACGAACTAGGGAATAATTGAAACTGTACTGGAAAATAAGCATCATTGCTACCCTTAGCTGTTACCTGATTTTGTTTTGTATGCCACAAAAGGCTGTTGCGCAAACGGATACTATCCCTGCGCAGGGCAAAAGGTGGTTCAAGAAATTCAATACATATGTGGACTCTCTGAAGAGCAGGCGTTACCGGGATTCTGTACTTTTTAAGCTTTCCCGGCACAATGACCCACCGCCTTCTACAGATGATAGCAGTATGATCAGGAGTGAACAGGGATTTTTGCCTCATACCGGCAAAACGATCCGTCGTATCTACTACCGCCGGGTAAAAGTGTTCGGCCCCCGGAACATCAACGATACCACCTTTACTACTTCCATGCAATTGATCCACCTGGCCAACCGCCTCCATTTTGATTCTGAGGAATGGCTGATCAGGCAATCTCTCTTTTTCCGGGAGCGGGACACCGTGAATGCCTACGAGTTTGCAGATAATGAAAGGTACCTCCGTAACAGGCCATTTATCCAGGATGCCCGGATCCTTATGGTGGTTACCCCTTTCTCGGATTCCGTGGATGTGATGGTGGTCACGAAAGATGTGTTCGAGTATGGTCTGGACCTTCGGGAAGCCAGTACCACCGCGGTTGCAGCAAAGGTGTTCAACAATAACCTCTTTGGAGCAGGGCAGGGCCTGATGTTCGGGTTCCGCTGGAATAATGCGTTCGCCCGGCCCTGGGGTACGGAAGCGAGATATACGAAATATAATATATTGGGAACCTTCGTGGATGCTGCTGTGGGGTATACTAATCTGAATACACAATTGCCGCTGGATAGTAATGTATATGAAGGATCTTATTACCTGCAGGTGGAAAGACCTTTATACCGGAACTCCGCAAAATTCGCCGGTGGTTTCTCCCTTTCAAGGAACTATTCCATTAATATCTACGGTCAGCCAGATAGCATATTCCGGGATTATGCTTATAAAGTACTGGACGTCTGGACGGGGTACAGTTTCTTGAACCGTTTCCGCAACGACGGGGAATCTGAGAACAAAGCTAACCTGGCTATCCTCGGGCGGTATTTTAACCTGAAGTTTGATAAGAACCCTTCGCAGCCGGCATTCATCAAAGATCCCATCTATAATAACCGGCATTATTACCTGGGGCAGTTATTACTTTTCAAACAGGACTTCTTCAAAACCCATCAGTTCTTCGGTTTCGGCCGCACGGAGGATATTCCCTATGGTTACAGGATGGGCTTGTCTGCCGGCTGGGAGAACTGGATGGACAGGAAACGTTTCTACACAGGGCTGGAAGGAGAGAAATACTGGCATACCCGGCTGAATGGCTTGCTGAGTATCGGCGGAGGCATCAGTAGTTTCTGGCAGAAGAATATTTCTGAGGATATGGTGATCAGTGCCAAGGCCGCTTATTACAGCCGCCTGATGCGTTTTTGGAAAGGCGCCTTCCGGCTCTTTGTGAACATCGATTACCTTGGCAATCCTAACAATTACTTCTATAAACCACTGGATATAAATATGGAACGCGGCATCTGGGGGTACAGGGATACCAAGGTGAGTGGTTTTCACCGGATCAATCTGCGTTCGGAGGGAGTATATTACAGTCCCTGGAAGATATATGGTTTCAAGTTTAATCTTTTTGCCTCCGTACAGGCTTCTCAGGTATCTTTCAAGAACAACTATTTACTGGAAAACCCTGTGTATACAGGATATGGGCTGGGTGTGAGGATCAGGAACGAAAACCTGCAATTGAACACTTTCAAACTGGGTGCATATTATTACCCGGATGCCCCTCCCGGCCAGCGCAATGTATATTTTGAGATCACTACCGTAGTGGATTTCCGTTTCGATATATTCGCCATGCGTGCCCCTTCTTTCCTTCAGTTCCGTTAAGGGCATTGTGATTCTGGCTTAGGTTTATTAATTTGACCGGACGAAACTGTCTACTTCTTACCTTTAAATCTATTCAACCACATGCCACGTTTACTATTAACGTTCTTTCTTTTATTATGCTGCGGCACCTGGGCAACTGCTCAGATCCGCCTCCCCGCTGTGATTGCCAGTAATATGGTACTGCAGAGAAATGCTACTGTGAAACTCTGGGGCTGGGCGCATGCCGGTGAAAAGGTGAGGGTACATACTTCCTGGAACAATCAGCTGGATTCAGTGGTGACCACCAGGGATGCCAAATGGAGCCTTGATATTAAAACACCTGAAGCGGGTGGTCCTTATACCATTACCTTGCAGGGGCGTAACCTCGTGAAACTGGAAAATGTGCTTATCGGTGAAGTATGGGTATGCAGCGGCCAGAGCAATATGGAATGGAGCTCCCTGCAGGGACTGCAGGATGTAAAAGCTGAATTCCCTACCTGTGCAGACAGCAGGATCCGCTTCTTCCACATTCCAACTACAACAGCAGCTTACCCGCAGGATGATTGTAATGCTACCTGGGTAGCCTGTGATTCCAATTCATTAAGAGCATTCAGCGCCGTAGGGTATTTCTTTGGAAAGAAGTTAAGGCAGGACCTTAACATTCCGATCGGCCTTATCAATACCAGCTGGGGAGGTACACCCGCAGAGGTTTGGACGCCTGCGCCTGAAGTGGAAAATGACCCCGTCCTCAAAGAGGCTGCCACTAAACTCACACCGAGTAATGGCTGGCCGTTTACACCGGGTTATACTTATAACGCCATGATTGCGCCGATCACCAATTTTAGTATTGCAGGTGCTATCTGGTACCAGGGAGAAAGTAACACAGGTACCGCCAGCACCTATACAAAATTGATGGGTACCATGATCAGTTCCTGGCGCAAAGCATGGAACAAAGAATTCCCTTTTTATTTTGTACAGATCGCTCCTTATAATTATGGTCAGGGCACTATCAAAGGGGCACTGCTGAGAGAAGCACAAACAGAAACATTGAAGTTCCCGCGTACAGGTATGGCGGTTATTACAGACCTGGTAGCAGATACCGGGAATATCCATCCCACCAATAAACATGATGTAGGACTTCGCCTGGCCAACTGGGCACTCAGTGATACATATGGCAAAACAGGCATCGCCTATAAAAGCCCGCAGTTTTCACAAATGGAGAAAAAGGATAACAAGATCATCCTGCACTTCGATAATGCCGAAGACGGCCTGGTGCTGAAAGGTAAAAAAGCAGCGCAGTTCTTTATTGCCGGAGCAGATCACCAGTTCGTTCCTGCGGATGTTATTGTGAAAGGCAATACGGTAACAGTATCTGCCAAAACAGTGAAGGAACCTGAGGCAGTACGTTTTGCTTTTACGAATACGGCCATCGGGAATATCTTCAATAAAGCAGGTTTGCCGGTGAATCCATTCCGTACTGATAACTGGGAAGAAAAGTAATGATATGAAGTATATGATCCTCGTGGGCTGTTCGCTGCTGATAGCGTTCAATAGTTTCGCCCAAACAAAGAAAAGACCTAACATCATCATGATCATGTCTGATGATCATGCGCAGAATGCCATCAGTACTTTTCACAAAGGCCTGACGGAAACGCCGAACATAGACAGGATCGGAAAAGAGGGTTTAGTCTTTAAACGAAGCTATTGCACCAACTCTATCTGTGCGCCCAGCCGCGCGGTGATCATAACCGGTAAATTCTCTCACCTGAACGGGCATATCGACAACAATGTGCGGTTCGATAGTTCACAACAAACTTTCCCGAAGCTCTTACAACAGGCCGGTTACCAAACTGCCCTCGTAGGAAAGTGGCACCTGGTAAGCAATCCCACTGGTTTTAACTACTGGACGGTAGTGCCTGGTCAGGGACAGTATTACAATCCTGATTTCATTAAAATGGATGGAAAGCGGGAAAGGGTAGAAGGATATGCGACCAATATCATCACCGACAAAGCATTGAACTGGCTGGACGGGAGAGATACTACACAGCCTTTCTGCCTGTTGTTATACAATAAAGCACCCCATCGCAACTGGCTGCCGGATACCGCAGATTTCGATAAGTTCCGCGGCCGCAAATATCCTTTGCCGCCTAATTTTTATGATGATTATGAAGGACGCACGGCCGCTGGTTTACAGGAAATGACGATTGCCAATCACATGCACCTGGCGTCTGATCTGAAAGTAGATACCAGCAGTGATCCTAACCGGCCCTGGCAGCAAAGAGTATCCGGTACGGAAAGAATGAATGCGCAGCAGAAAGCTGCATGGGACAGGGAATATGATCCCATCACTGCAGCATTCAAAAGGGATAAGCTAACAGGTAAAGCACTGGCTGAATGGAAATACCAGCGTTACATGGAAGATTACATGCGCTGCATTGCTTCTGTAGACCGTAATGTTGGCCGCGTGCTGGATTACCTGGATCAACATGGCCTCGCAGAAAACACCATCGTTATCTATACTTCAGATCAGGGTTTTTATCTGGGAGAACATGGCTGGTACGATAAACGTTTTATGTATGAAGAATCTTTGGTGATGCCCATGGTGATGCGTTATCCCACTGGTATTAAAAAGAAAGGAGAGGTAAATGAAATGGTGCAGAACATTGATTATGCGCCCACTTTCCTGGAGTATGCAGGTGTGAAATTACCAGCCGACCTGCAAGGTAAGTCGATGAAACCTTTAATGGAAGGAAAGAAGACAGCCTGGCGCGATGCGATCTATTATCATTATTATGAATTCCCCGGAGAGCATAAAGTACGCAGGCATTACGGAGTGCGCACAGATCGTTATAAACTCATTCATTTCTATAACGACATTGATAAATGGGAGTTGTATGATCTGCAGAAAGACCCTACAGAGATGAAGAATGTGTATGGAGACCCGGCGTATAAGGCTGTTGAGAAAGAACTGCACCAAAAGCTGGAGGCATTGCGGAAGCAGTATAAGGATGATTCTAAATAACGGTACTATTTTAACTAAAATGACAACCTATGGTGAAGCCTACCTGAACCCTTGGTGAACCGAAGGTGAAGCCTATGTGAAGAGATGTGAAAATAGTATCGAAACTATAGGAAGGTATACCCAAATATACGAAAAAAGAGACGATGTATGTTTTTGAGTAAAGACCTGATTTCCGTAGCCGGCGTACAAATTTAGTACAATAACTTCCGTAACAGGTCCGGCTGCACAATACGTATCCTCGTGCCCTGCATCTCAATCAGTTTCTCAGATTTGAAATCACTCAGCGTACGGATCAGGGATTCAGTAGCTGTACCCACAAACCGCGCAATATCATCCCGCGATAATTCTATGAGTGCATCCGGCTGTTGTTCTAAATGCAGTTTGTCGTGAATAGCTAAAAGGCCATTGGCTACACGTTTACGGAGAGAATCGTAGGCCAGTTGCAGCAGGCGGTCTTCTTTCTCTTTTACTTCCATGGCTATGCGTTTGATAAACGTACGCGCCACGCTGATATCATTCAGCAATTGCTCCAGGAATACTTCTTTCGGGATTTGTACGAGTTCTGTATGATCCAGGGCCTCTGCGTTTTCTTCATAAGGTTTGTCTTCCAGCAAAGGAACATACCCTAAGTAATCACCCTGGCTGAAAAGGTTGGTGATATATTCCTTTCCATCATCATTCAAACGGTAAGCTTTTACTTTCCCGCTTTTCACGTAATACAGGAACTGGGGATGTTTGCCTTCGCGGTAAACAGGTTGTTTCTTGGCGTACTGGGCTACATCATAAGCCTCCATTTGCAGGTGTAATAAACCGGAAGCCTGCCAGTCCTGTAAGAGGGTGCCAATGGATTGCGTATGTGCAGCAGCGAACTTCTCCTGCAGGAATTGTTGTTTCTTCAGCCTTGTTTCCACTGCGTTCAGGAGCTCCACATCTTCGAAGGGTTTGGTGATATAGTCATCCGCACCCATTTCCATGCCTCTTCTGAAATCACTCCTGTCTGTTTTCGCCGTGAGGAAGATGAAAGGGATATGTTCCGTTTCCGGGTATTTTCGCAGCATATGCAGTACGCCGTACCCATCCAGCTCCGGCATCATGATATCACAAACGATCAGGTTAGGCAGATGTTCTTTAGCCAGTTCTATAGCCTGCTTGCCATTCTCTGCTTCAAGGGTTTGGTAACCGGCGAGGGAAAGTATTTCCGCTACGTTTTCCCGTATGCCGGGGTGATCGTCTACTACCATGATGGTGGCTGTCATTGTGCTTGCAGATTTGGAAAATTAATTAATATCCTGGTGCCTTTGCCCAGTTCGCTTTCTACGCTGATGCTGCCATGCAGCATATCCACATACCTTTTTACGATATGCAGGCCAAGGCCCGTTCCCTGGATATTAGTAACGTTGCGGGCGCGGAAAAAACTGGAAAAGAGATAGGTTTTGTCTTCTTCAGGAATACCCATACCCTCATCTTCCACGATGGCATGAATATAGCCGTTCTCTTCCCATAACTTCCAGCCAATACGGGTTTCAGCGGGGGAGAACTTGGAGGCGTTGGTGAGCAGGTTCACGAAAATATGCTTCAATAACCGTTTGTCTGACCATACATGCAGCTCCTGCGGTACTTCTGAATGCAGGTGCTGCCCTGATTTCAGGAGGCCCTGCACTTCTTCCACAGTTTCCAGCGCAAAATTTTGCAGGGAGATATTTTCAGGATGTACATGGATCTTACCTTCTTCTATCCGGCCAAGGGAAAGGAAATCCTCCAGCAGTTCGTTCAGGTGGATCACGGAATCCCTTATTTTCTGTACGTGTTTTTCCCTGCGTGGCTGATCTTCAGAAGCGGGGTATTTCCCGATCAGGGCAGCAGAGGAAAGAATGGCACTTAAAGGAGTTCTGAACTCATGAGAGGCCATGGACACAAAGCGCGACTTGATCTCACTCAGCTCTTTTTCTTTTTCCAGCGCATCTTTCAATTCTGCCTGTGAAGAGGCCAGGTGGGAGAGCGCCAGTTCCAGGTTGGCAGTTCTTTTCTCTACTTCCTTTTCCAACGCCTGGTTAAGTTCCTGCATGGTACGGTAAAGGCTTTTCAGGAACAATACCAGTAAAGTGGAGCTGATCACCAGGATCAGGGAGAAGAAGTGTTCAATGAAAACTTCCGCCAGGTTGGGGTTTTTATGCGGGAGGCAGGCAATCACCACTACCAGGATGGTACAGGCAATGCCCATAATCCTGGTAGGGGTGTCGTTCTTGATGAATATAGTGAGGAGGATGGCTGTGATAAGCCCTCCGTCGAAAAAGTTGTAGTCGGGCCGCCACACCAGCAAACACGCTGTTACCAGCATGATGAAAATGGAAATAACTAATGTTTGCCGCTGACCGAAATGAAACATGGTTTGTTATTTATCAGGGGCAAAGATAGCACATGCAGGGCTTATTGTACCTGATTAAGGTCATTGCTGCGCTACATGGTAATCCCCGGATCTAACGGTGGGAAAGGTAACTACTTCCGCTTTATTGCCAGCCTGCGCCAATACCCTGCCTTGTGCATTCCGCACTGCTTTGCCGGCAGGTAACAATAATCTGCAAAGGCCACCTTTGCCGGAAGTGATCTTTGCAGTGGTCAGTTTTCCTTTCTTCCATTCCATATCTACAATAAATGCGCCGCGTGCGTGCATTCCTTTCACACGGCCACTTTGCCAATCTGCATCAGAAGGTAAGGCCGGCAGCATACGGATGGTCTCATCATCTCCGTGGCTTTGCAGCAACATTTCTCCAATACCGGAGGTGCCGCCAAAATTTCCATCTATCTGGAAAGGCGGATGCGCACTGAACAGATTAGGATAAGATCCGCCACCAACAGGCTTTACAGGATCTACAGGGCGAAGCAGTTTATGGATCAGCACTAATGCATGATCACCATCTCCCAGCCTTGCCCAGAAATTGATCTTCCAGGCCAAAGACCATCCCGTGCCATCATCTCCACGCTGACGAAGGGTTTCACGTGCTGCGGCACTTAATTCCGGGGAGCCCCATGGTGTGATCTCATCATAAGGATGAAGGCCATAAAGCTGGCTAACGTGGCGGTGATGCGGCTCTCCGTCTTTCCAGTCGTCCAGCCACTCATTCAGATCACCTGCTGCGCCCACCTGGTTAGGTGCTAATTGTTTGCGTACTTCAGTTAATTCGGCTGCCCATGGGCCATCTATCTTTAATATATTGGCAGCTTCAATGCAGGCGCCGAATAATTCGCGGCAGATCTGCATATCCATGGTAGGCCCCATAGCAGTGTTGGCCTGGGTGCCATCCGGCATGATGTAACTATGCTCCGGTGAATTGGAAGGAGCGGTCACCAGCCAGCCATGCTTAGGTTCTTTGATAAGGATGCTGCGTAAGAAAATGGCCGCACCTCTCATCACCGGATAATATTGACGAAGGAATGCGGTATCCTTTGTATAACGAAAATGTTCCCAGAGATGCTCACATAACCAGGCGCCGCCTGTAAGGGTAGAACCCCATCCTGCTCCTTCTCCGGGAGAAGTAAAGCCCCAGGGATTGGTGATCACATGTGCTACCCATCCCGGCGCGTTATAATAAGCTTTCGCTGTTCTGGTGCCTGGTTTTACCAGACCTTTTATGTAATGATGTACAGGTTCTGCAATATCTGCCAGGCCGGTCATTGGCGCCAGCCAGTAATTCATCTGTAGGTTGATATTGATGTGGTAATCTCCGTTCCAGGGTGTTTGGTATTCCGGTGCCCAGAGCCCTTGCAGGTTGGCAGGTAAACCACCGGGACGGGAAGAGCTGATCAGCAGGTACCGGCCATAATTGAAATACAATACCGGCAATTGCGGATCGGGCTGTTTTGCATAATAACGGGCGAGCCTTTCCGGTGTACTGAGCGTATCAGAAATATTACCTTCAAGATAGAAGCGGCTCCGGTTAAAATATTGTGCATACTGTTTGATGTGTTCATTCATCAACGGCGAATAGGGTTTGGATGCAGCGGATTGTACTGTGCTGAGTACCCCGGGCAGGGGATCTCCTTTCCGCGTTACGTAATTTGATACGTTATAATCAGTGGCTGCGCTGAATATTAAAAGGCATTCATCTGCATTTTCTATTTGTATATCCTTGTCTGTAATGAGCTGTTTGCCACCATTACTTTTTACCTGCAAGGCTGCTGCATAACGCATGCCAGGTCTGTTGCCATTAGGTAATTGCCCCTGCATGAGGATGCGGTCTTTCTGTACGCTAACTTTCGCATATTCCTTCCGGCTTAGTGTGGTGGATAAAGAGATCTTTCCTTTCTTAGAGGCCGTGATCTTTATAGCGAGGATATTGGCAGGGATGCTGATCCATGCTTCCTGTTTATAAGTAACCCCATCCCGTTGCCAGGTAGTGGTAGCCACTGCTTTTTCAAGATCGAGGGTCCGTTGGTAATTGCTCCAGGAGGTGATACTGTCTTTCCAGCGAAGGTGAAGGTCTCCCAGCACCTGGTAAGCTCCGAAGGGAACATTGGCGCCATTGCCATGGCCTGATCCTTCTCCTTTACAGATAAAATATTTTTGCAACAGGTCCTGCGCCTCACGGTTACGGCCTTCTAACAGTAATTGCTGTATCCTGGGCAGCACCCGGTAGGCTGTATCATTATCAGCATCCTGTACACCACCGGACCAGAGAGAGATTTCATTCAGGGTGATCTTATCATTCCAGGGGTGACCGGAGATCAATGCGCCTATCCGGCCATTGCCCAATGGCAATGCTTCCTGGTAATGAGCGGCAGGGGTCTTGAAGCGAAGAGAAACATCCGGTTCCTGAGCGGACGCGGAAATAGATAAGGCCAGGAGGCCTGTAAATAGTAGCACGTGGTTCATAGGAATAAATTTAACTGCTAAATGCCTAATTATGAAGGGTTAGGTAAAGTAGACCGATAAATAGAGAATATTCCATCACTGAACATTCCTCAGTGGGGAATCGTTAAATTGTAGCGGTTTTATTAATCCCGATGTGTATATGCGATTGACCAACCAGCTCCGGCAGGCGATCTGTTATCTCTGTATCATGGTATGTTGCCATGCCTGTACGATCATCTCTAAAGATCCTGTATCGGTGGACTATGAGATCCTGCCCAATCATCAGTTTTATCCATCCTGTGGCCAGGCACGCATCTCCGGAGATCTGCCACAGGGCGGGTATTATCTTGTATATGTGTTAAGCGACAGCCTGGACGTAAATAATTGTGTGAGCAGCCGCAACGAAAGCATCACGGGAAAGGATACAATGACCATGCGTTTTGGAAGGGATTTTCTGATGACCATGGCTGTGCATGATGCGGGGAAGGACTGGTTCTTTCATTTTCAGCAGATGGAGGTGGTGGACAGTATGTTGCACATTCATCTCAGGGCATACCACCGGAGTGATAGTACGGTTAGTAAACCTACCTATAATTTATCCGATAATTATGTATGGAAGATCAACGGAGAGGAGGCCAAGCTGATCAAGCTATATATCAATGGCAGCAATTATGCCTATGTTCCCGGGCCACAATGGAGTGATGCTCCCATTAACTGGCAACATGCACATTGGGGGGAATAAAACAATCAGCGTTTTACTTTCTGATCATTATAAAAACAGGAGAGTGCTCCTGAGGGGCATTGCCGGACCTGTTCTATGATCTCTTCCGTAGCGCCGTTCTGCATATTGATCCAGGGCTCTGTATGTGGATCAAAAACGGCACGCAAACCTTTTACGCAATGGGTGGAAAACTGGCAACGCAGTGGGCGCCATACAATGGTGATCTCTCCGTTGGTGAATTCCCTGGAATTGTCTTTCTGCTCCTGTGCCATACCATGGAAGATTTACGCTATAATGGAAAAAAGTGTGCAGGTGACTAAAGAGAGACCCGCAGGCGTCTTCGCATCATAGATTGATCATCTAATCTAAACCGCGTTATGAAAAAGCCTCTTTATTGCTACAGACGGCTTGCCGGTAACTGTGTTTAAAAAGCGGACCAAAACTATGAATAGAAATAAGGCAGGTAACTGAACAGAAACCCGCAAATCCCACACCGGTAACAGCATGAGATGCAGCAATTGAGTATTGCCATACTTTTTGGGGACCGCACTGATGGACGGTTGGTTATTCATGTATTATCTTTTGCAGTTGCATATAGTTATCGCTTTGTTATGCTCATAAAAATTCCGAGCAACAAAGTAGGTCACTGCAAAAAATGATGGCGTTAAAAAGTTGTTAAGCAGTTATGCAATCGTATGGCAAAAGCCATTTCACATACATGTATGCGCGATGATCATCAGGCACAGGATTGCAGCAGGCGAGGCGCCTGCAATGCTTTTGGTGAACTTGATGCTGAAGCCTCCTTTTTCACCGTAGTAATAACTTTCTTTGTATCTATCGTATTCTATGGGAGCACCGAGGTCCTTCATGAGTTTCAGGAACTCATATAGTGTTCGCTCTGAGATACGCAGGCGTTTTGCTAATTGCGCAGGTTTGCCTGTACCTTTAATACGAATGAGATAGTCTATCGTCTGTAGTCTTTCAAAATAGCGCTTGGGCATTGGATCAACAGGGGGTTTAAAGCTAAATTGGAATTCGGGTTTTGTTCAACGAAATATACTGCATTATACCAGGAAGTATTGTATTCACTGTAACTGCTGCATCTCATGTGCAGATAAGTGTATCTCCATGTCTAGGTTTATTACGGATTTTTTCCTGGGTCTTTGAAAACTGTGTCTTATTAAGGTTCAATGTTAATCTAAGATAGCAAACCACACTGCAATAATACCTCAGTTCAGTATATACGTATACAAAAAAACGACTGCTATCTATGGGGAAAATAGACGGCAGTCGTCATAATGAATAGTTAACTTGGAACGTAAAAAACTTATGGATGTATGATAGAATGTCATTGATATATTCAGATACAATGTTACAGGTATATGAGATTTTTGAATGTTAATGCCGTGTTAAAGAATTGTCATATTTTTTGAGTGTTAACACCTATGTAATTTGGGTTATAACCCTGCAACCCCTCCCTTTTTTCATAGCATAGGCACCTCTTTTTTGATCCCTCCGGCAGGCTTTGGAACGTTCCCTTTTTTACATGCTTGCCTTCTTTTTCCATGCACAAAAAAAAGCATCATCAACCGCATTTCAATGATCTGTGTAATGCAGTGCAGTATTGATTTTCGTCCTGATAGAAAACAGCTGTCAAATGCAGATGCAAATGACAGCCGTTCACCTGAAGTTAAATCGGAGCACTAATTACTTAGCGCGAATAAAAACGCAAAAAAATAAGCTTTTATAAGCGTTAATTTCGAAGAGCAATTTTACGGGGATTATACCTGTCTAAATGTTAATCAATTGTTAATGAGTTGTTAATTAGAAGGAGGCATACCTGGAAGTGCATGGTAATTAAATAACACACTCAGGCAAAATGCTATGAGCCGGAGCCATATGCTTGGATTACCTTACCATGATATAAAACTTATATGATGAAACGCACCAGCATCCTACTCTTTCTTTCCACGCTACTCACCTTGAACAACTTCGCCCAGGAGAAAAGGCTTTTCCCGGAAACACCCGAACAAAAAGAAAAACGCCTGGCCTGGTGGACAAACGACCGCTTCGGCATGTTCATCCATTGGGGACTTTACGCATTACCCGCCCGCCATGAATGGGTTAAAAACCGGGAACGGATCTCAGACTCCGCCTACCAGAAGTACTTCGATTATTTCAACCCGGACCTTTATAACCCAAGGGAATGGGCAAAAATGGCCAAAGCGGCCGGTATGAAATATGCCGTGATCACCACCAAACACCACGAAGGTTTCTGCCTGTTCGATTCCAAATTCACGGATTATAAAGCCACGAATACACCCATCAAAAAAGACCTGATCAAAGAATACGTGGAAGCTTTCCGCGCCGAAGGAATTAAGATCGGATTTTATTATTCCCTGATCGACTGGCACCATCCTGATTTCACCATAGATGGTACCCACTCCCAGCGCCCTAATAACGATGCGGACTATGAACAGCTGAATAAGAACCGGGACATGTCCAAATACCGCACCTACCTTCACAACCAGGTAAGGGAACTGCTCACCAACTATGGCAAGATCGATATCCTCTGGCTGGACTTCTCTTATCCCGGTAAACGCGGGAAAGATCATAACGACTGGAACTCAGTAGACCTGATCAAAATGGTGCGCAAACTCCAGCCCGGTATTATTGTAAATGACCGCCTGGACCTGAAAGAATATGCAGATGGGGGAGACTTTGTAACCCCGGAACAATATAAAGTAGCCGCCTGGCCTACCGAAAATGGTAAACATGTTCCCTGGGAAACCTGCCAGACATTCTCCGGCTCATGGGGATATTACAGGGATGAAACAACCTGGAAAGATGTAAAACAATTACTGGTATTACTCATAGAGTCCGTTAGTAAGGGAGGTAATCTATTATTAAATGTAGGCCCCACTGCACGTGGTAAAATCGATGCCCGCGCACAAACCGCACTGAAAGGAATGGGAGAGTGGATGGATGTGAACAGCCGTGCTATCTATGGCTGTACACAAGCCCCGGACGAATATGCCCGTCCTGAAAACAGCCTGCTCACTTACAACCCCACTACCAAACGGTTGTATGTACACCTGCTGGATTACCCGCTGCAAAATTTCACCCTGCCCGGCTACAAGGGCAAGATCAAATATGCGCAGTTCCTGCATGATGGTTCTGAGATCCGTTTCAGCGCACCTTCCGGATATGGTTACAGAACAAATGGCCTCGGGCAGAACGACCTGAACCTCAGCCTGCCTGTTATTAAACCCGGTGTTGAGATCCCTGTAATTGAACTGATATTGGCAGACTAAGACTAATATTTTTGTATCTTGAAAGCGCTGCGGTATATAGAATGCCGCAGCGCTTTTGTATGATAAAGAAATTCCTCGCTGCTGTATTCTGCTTAATAGCTACTTATAGTTTTATTCCCCAAAAGGAAAATAAGCCCAATGTGATCATCATTTTTATGGATGATATGGGATATGGTGATCCTGCCAGTTATGGCGGTGGCCCGTATAAAACTCCTAACCTGGACAGGATGGCGGCACAGGGGATCCGCTTTACACATTTCTATGCTGCACAGGCTGTGTGTTCTGCTTCCCGTGCAGGACTGCTCACAGGCTGTTATCCCAACCGCATTGGTATTCATGGTGCTTTATGGCCTACAGCTCCCATGGCGTTGAACAACGATGAAGAAACCATTGCAGAACTGCTGAAGAGCAGGGGATATAAAACAGGCATGGTCGGCAAATGGCACCTGGGCAGCAAACCTCCTTTCCTTCCTTTACAAAATGGTTTTGATGAATACCTGGGGCTACCGTATTCCAATGATATGTGGCCGGTGCATTATGATGGAAAACCTTATACGGATACTACAAACAGCCGGAGCAAATATCCCCCGCTGCCACTGATAGAAGGCAACAATACCATTCGCATTATTAAAACATTGGAAGATCAGTCTGAATTAACTTCCATGTATACAGAACGTGCCTGCAAATTCATCCGTGAAAACAAGAAAGGTCCTTTCTTCCTTTACTTAGCGCATAGTATGCCGCATGTGCCCATTGCTGTTTCCAAACCCTTCCGTAATAAAAGCGGTGCCGGTCTTTTCGGAGACCTGATGCAGGAGCTGGATGCCTCTGTTGGAGCAGTGATGCGTACACTGGAAGAACAAGGCCTCACAAAAAATACATTGATCGTATTCACCAGTGACAATGGTCCCTGGCTGAACTATGGTAATCATGCCGGTAATACAGGCGGTTTGAGAGAAGGAAAAGGGTCCAGCTGGGAAGGTGGTCAACGCGTTCCCTGCATTATGCGCTGGCCCGGAGAGATCCCTGCCGGCGTAGTGAGCAGCGAAATTGCTTCTACCATAGATCTCCTGCCAACCGTGGCTACGATCTGCGGTGCTAAATTGCCCGCTAAGAAAATAGATGGCGTGAACATCCTCTCTTTATTACGCAATGAAAAAGATGCACGCCCCAGGGACCATTTCGTTTATTATTATGGCGTGAACAACCTGGAAGGGATCCGCAAAGGAAAATACAAACTGGTATTCCCCCATAAAGGCCGCACATATAAGAACAACCTGCCGGGATATGACGGTTTCCCTGGTGCGCAGCCTAATGTAGATGTTCCCCTCGCATTATATGATCTTAGCATTGATCCGGGTGAAACACTGGATGTAAAAGAGCGTTTTCCGGAAGTGGTAAAAGAGCTGGAAGCACTCGCAGATACTTATCGCAACACATTGGGAGACGAACTGCGTAAAATGCCCGGCACGGAGAGAAGAGAACCCGGAAAGGTAGTCATGAAGTGATAATCCCCTATCTTTGAAGTACGCATGTATGCAACTTCATTCCACGACGATGCCTCCGAATGGCAGGCTTTTATAACCGGAAATCAGGCCTCCTGCGGAACCCTGTATGCCCGTTATGCGCCGCAGTTATATAACTATGGTTGTAAGCTGCATGCAGATCGTTCATTGATAGAGGATTGCATTCAACAGTTGTTCCTCTACCTGCTGACTCACCGCAGTCATTTATCAGCCGTACAAAATGTAAAAGCATACCTGGTGAAAGCGTTTCGCCGTGATCTCTTACGTATGGCCACGGACAATCGTAAACAGCAGGAGTTCCCGGCAGAAGGTTTTGATATCACCATTTCCCCAGAAACCCAGCTGATCAGTGATGAAAGCACCCTCGCACGACGCAGGAAAGTAGCAGAAGAGATCAATGCACTTCCACCCCGTATGAAAGAAGTGTTGTTCCTGCGCTTTTATGAAAACCTTTCTTTTGAAGATATAGCGGCTGTTATGAACATTCATCAGAAGTCTGTTTATAAGATGGTATACAAAGCCTTCGATAAACTCCGCCATCGCCTGGTAGATTTCCCCTTATGGTTAGCCATGGGCTGGTTGCTCTGGAAATAAAAAATATTTTCTCACGGAAGGGATAAAATCCCGCTAACCCTCCTCTATATAAATATGGAATGGAAAGATTATGCGGAATACCGCCAGGAAGATTTCCTGACAGACGATTATTTTTCGGAATGGGTTTTGAGGCCCAATAAGGAGAATAATGCTTTCTGGGAAGAATGGCAACAGCTGTATCCATCCAGGCAGCCCATTATCACGGAAGCCCGTAAGATCCTCCTCTCCCTGGAATATACCCGGGAAGAAATGCCCATAGAAAGTTATGACCGGATCTGGAGTGTGATAGCAGAAGAAATGGAAACGGCTACCCCGGTAAGAAAGAGAAGATGGCCGTTAGCGCTCGCAGCAGCCATGGTAACAGGCATTGTGGCTGTAGCGGCATTCTGGCTGTTGAGGAGTAAACCCGTTCCTCCTGTTTATACAAGTCAGTTTGGTGAGAACAGAACACTTGTTTTGCCGGATAGTTCAAAAGTAATATTGGGACCACATTCCAGTCTTCGGCTGGGAGATTTTAAAGGCCTAAGGGAAGTATGGCTGGAGGGAGAAGCCTATTTCAATATACAGCATACAGCTGTTCCTGCCCTGCCCTTTATTGTGCATTCCCGTTCACTGGATATTGAAGTACTGGGCACCACATTTAATGTAAAAAACTACACAGGTAATACACAGGTAGTATTAAGTTCTGGAAAAATAGCCCTGCGCAGGCAGGATGAAAGACTGATCATGAAACCGGGAGACCTGGTTGAATACAAAGAAAAAGAAGAAAAATATCTGCGTAAAGAAGTAAAGCCGGAACGTTACGCTTCCTGGGTGGAAGGTACACTTGTTTTTGAAGATACGCCATTGGAAACAGTGGCTACTGAAGTGTACCATCAATTCGGGATCAGGCTCGTGTTCAGGGATTCATCACTTACAAAGGAAAAGTTCAGCGCTACGTTAACATCAGCAGACCAGGCCATAGTACTGGCTGCTATTAAAGAAGCTTTCAGCCTGGAATTAACGCAGGGAGCTGATAGCACGTACATATTTACCCGGAAATAAGACACGACCAAAACAAAAAATTGTTACTCCGTAAACACGTTCTTATGAAACTAAATCGATTACTATGCGGATGCATGCTACTCCTGCCATTTTGTATACAGGCACAGGATGTAGGATATGTTCCGCCTCCATCATCAGAAACAGAGGAACCCGGAATGCCCCTCAGATCGGCACTTAATAAATTGGGCAAGCTCCATAAGATCAGTTTTGCCTACAGCAGCAAATTAATAGACAGCAAAAAAGTTCCTGCTGTTTCCTCAACAAAAAAGCCATTACCGGAAGTCCTGGACGATATGCTCACACCGCTTCAGTTGCAATATAAAAAGATAGATGAAGGGTTGTATGTGATCCAGCCTGCATTGATCAGTGAACAGAATATAGCCGTTCCCATAAAAGGAACCGTAAAGGATAAAGATGGCCAGCCCATTCCCGGTGTAACCATCCAGGTAAAAGGCACAAGTGTGGGAACGGTTTCCACACCGGAGGGCACTTTTACACTGAATGCGCCGGATGCGAACGTAACATTGCTGTTTTCCTATATCGGGTATGATCCACAGGAAATAGCATTGGAGGGCCGTACAGAATTGAACGTGGTGATGGCCACATCTTCCAGCCAGCTGGAACAGGTAGTGGTAGTAGGATATGGTACCCGCCGCAAAAGAGACCTCACCGGCGCCATTGGTAGTGTACAGGGAGAAGAACTGACCAAACAACCGGTGAACACTGCAACGCAGGGTGTGCAGGGAAAACTGGCGGGTGTGCAGATCATCAGTTCGGGCGCACCAGGTTCACAGCCTCTTGTACGTGTGCGCGGTACCGGTAGTATGCTGGCCGGAGCAGAACCTTTGTACGTAGTGGATGGTGTACTTACCAACGATATCAGGAATATCAATACGGCAGACATTGTTTCCATGGACATCCTGAAAGATGCATCTTCCGCCGCAATCTATGGTGTGCGTGCTGCCAACGGGGTAGTGATCATTACTACCAAACGTGGAAAGATAGGGAAGATGGAAGTGAGCTATAACATGAACGCCGGATTCAGAGAAGTAGCGCATCTTGTTAAAATGGCCAATAGCACACAATACACAGATTACCTGAAAGATGCGGCGCCCAATGTTACACTACCCGGGTATAATGTATCCACCAACTGGTACGATGCCATTCTGCGCAAGGGCTTCCAGCAGGTACATAATATTTCGCTTTCCGGAGGATCAGAGAAATTCCTCTATTATTTCAATGCAGGATATCTTACAGATGAAGGCATAGTGAACGTAAATAAATACGATCGTTTAACCATCCGGTCCAATAACGAATATAATATCAGCGATAAATTGAAATTCGTTGCACAGTTCTCTTATATGCGTTCCAATACACGGTACGTGGACCTTCAGGGGATCTACACCAATACTTACCGTGCCTCTCCACTCATACCGGTTATGCAGCACGGAAAATATGGGAACACTGCGGCCTTTGGTAATGTAGGTAATCCTGTGCTCACAATAGATAAGAACAACGACAAGTTGCAGGAAGGCCGCGTACAGGGTACCACTTACCTGGAATATTCTCCCTGGAAGTTCCTGAAGCTGCGTTCCAGCATGAGCGTAAACCAGTCTAATTTCAACAGGAAGAAATATAACTACAAGTTCCTGAACGATGAAACAACTTTCCTCATAGCAGGAGGTAACCAGCAACGCCCGGAAAGCCAGCTCACCATGGTAAAAGAACAGAACCAGGAATGGCTCTGGGATAATACCGCCACTTTTCAGCAACGTTTTGGAGACCATGATCTCACCGTACTGGCAGGGTACACTGCACAAAAATACCAGGGAGAATATATTGAAGGCAGCAGAAGGAATGTGCCTATCAGTACAGACCTCTGGTACTTAATAGCTGGTGATCCCAATACTTCCACGGTTACTGCAGATGGTGATAAGTATGCCCGTACTTCTATCCTGGGTCGTGTGAACTATAGTTATAAGGACAAATACCTTGCTACCATATCCTTCCGGAACGATGCCTCATCCCGCTTCCCGTCAGAGAACCGGAACGGTTATTTCCCGGCTGTAGGTTTAGGCTGGGTGCTTTCACAGGAATCTTTCCTGAAGGACCAGCAGATCTTCGATTTCCTGAAACTACGTGGTAGCTGGGGGCGCATTGGTAATGATAACATCGAATCCAACCTTTATATATTAACCGGCAGCACGGGCCAGCAGTATTTCTTTGATGGGAAAGCCACATTGGGTACAAGCCTTGCCGATATCAAAAACCGTAATCTTAAATGGGAAACCACGGAAGAATATGATTTTGGATTGGAGTTCACCACACTCAAACAAAGACTGACAGGTGAAATAAATTATTACAACAAGAAAACCATTGATGCATTGGTGGGCGTAAAGATCCCGGGTCTCTTAGGCGACCCTGACAATGAGTATATCACCAATGCCGGTTCATTTGTGAATAAAGGATGGGAATTCACTTTGCAATGGAAGGATAAGATCAATGAGGACTTCGATTATACTTTTGGTGGCAACCTCACCCTGAATGATAATGAAGTGACCGGTCTGAACCAGGGGCAGCCATTGTTAAAAGGTGGTGTAGGCGGACAAGGCCCCGTAACCAAAACAGACAATGGTCACCCCATCGGAAGTTTCTTTGTATATGATGCGCTGGGCGTGTTTGTAGACCAGGCAGCAGTAGATGCGTATTTAAATAAAGATGGACAGAAGATCCAGCCGGATGCTAAACCCGGTGACCTGCGTTACAGGGATGCAAATAACGATGGCCGTATTACCGTAGATGATAAGATCTATGCCGGTTCTTATCAGCCTAAATTGTATTACGGTCTTAATGCCGGCGTGAATTATAAAGGCATAGACCTGAGCATGGACTTTTACGGCAATGCCGGCAACAAGATCTACAATGGTAAAAAAGCATTCCGTTATGAGATCACGGATAATGTGGAATCAGATTATGCGGATAAACGGTGGACGGCCACCCGCCCTTCTGCAACAGATCCGCGGGTACTGAGCAATAGTATGCCTGCTTCCACTTACTTCATTGAATCCGGTAATTTCTTCCGCCTCAATAACGTTACGCTGGGATATACATTACCTAAGCAATTACTGGAACGGATGAAAATGAACAGGTTGAGGATTTGCCTCACCTCTCAGAATCTTTTCACTGTAAAACGCTTCAGCGGTTTCTCGCCTGAAATGATCTCCACCAATCCGAAAGCAGATGGTTTTATCTCTGCGCAGAATAATTCCAGTCCCCTGGAAAGCGGAATAGAGCTGATGCCGTATCCTACCACCAGAACGTTTGCTGCAGGATTGAATGTTACATTTTAAACCACGTTATCATGAAAAGACTAATCAACATAAATATATTATTGATCTGTTTCCTGCTGATGTATGTCAGCTGCGGCAAGGGATTCCTGGATATTCCGCCGCAGGGCAGGGTAACAGAAGAAGAGATAAGGAATAATCCCAATGCAGCAGTAGACCTGGTGAATGGAGTATACAACGTAATGTGGCTGGGAGGTTTCGGGCCTGATGTGCATGGTTTGCAAATGGTGGTACTCACCAGCATTGCAAGTGATGAAGGAGATAAAGGCAGCACACCGCAGGATTATGGCCCGGCATTGGAAATAGATAATTTCACTTACACACCGGCCAATTCAAATGTGCAGAATTTCTGGACGGGTTACTACCAGGCCATTGCACGTACCAACCAGGCCCTGGATAAATTACCATTAAGCCCGCTGGACGATGTTACCAAAAACAGGCTGATAGGAGAAGTACGTTTTCTGCGTGGGTATTTTTATTTTAACCTCGTGCGGACTTTTGGCGGCGTGCCTAAACTGGACCGTGTGCCTAAGCCGGAAGAAGCGAATGCAGATGAATTCCAGACACGTGCCACAGCTGCTGAGATCTATGATCTTATTATCAGTGATCTGCAGTTTGCTGTAGACAATCTTCCGCTGAAAGGCGCAACCCCTGTAGGCCGTGTTACCAAAGGAGCCGCACAGGGCATGCTGGCTAAAGTATATCTTTACAGGAAGGAATACCAGAAAGCGTTTGATCTGTCAAAAGCCGTGATCGATTCCAGGTTGTATGATACGCTTTCCAATTATGCCGATATTTGGCGTGCAAAGGGAGCCAATTCAATGGAATCCATCTTTGAAGTGCAAACAGGTACCAGTGCCGCTTGTAATTCTGCCATAGAATTATACGCAAATTGCCAGGGCATCCGGGCAAAAAAAGGCTGGTCTGATTTCGGTTTTGGATTTAATAACCCTACCGCAAGCCTGGCTGCAGCTTACGAGCCTGGCGACAAACGTAAAGAGGGTACTATCATTACCATTCAGCCCGGGGGCACTGTATTGTGGGATGGCTTCAGGGTACCTTCCAGGGACTCCGTGGAAAACGACCGCTATAATTATAAAGCGTATCATAGCCGTACACAGGAACCTTATTGCGGAAGCCCGGACCGTACACCTAAAAACCTGCGGGTGCTTCGTTATGGAGAGGTATTGCTGATCTATGCAGAAGCTGCCAATGAAATAAACAATCCGGGAGAAGCATTGGCCAAACTGAATATCATCCGTAAACGTGCAGGATTGCCGGATGCACCCGCAGCAGGACAAGCAGACATGCGCCTGGCTATCTGGAAGGAGAGAAGAGTGGAACTGGCCATGGAACATGATCGTTTCTGGGACCTTGTAAGGCAGGGACGTGCAGGCCAGGTGATGAGAGCACATGGGAAAAACTTTGTAGACGGTAAACATGAATTATTTCCCATCCCGCAGGAGCAGATACTCTTAAGCGGTGGGCGTTTAGAACAAAATCCGAATTACTGATGCGTTTAATCTTATTAAGCCTGCTTATCGGCTCCGTTTTACCGGCAGCCGCACAGAAGAAACAGTTCCCCCGGCCACAGCTGGGGGACTCTGCTTTGCTGACCCTCGTGCAACAGAAGACCTTTGATTACTTCTGGAAGTTTGCGCATCCTGTATCAGGACTGGCGCCTGAACGTACCACTACACCGGAAGTGGTTACAATTGGCGGTTCAGGTTTTGGTGTGATGGCTATACTGGTAGGAATAGAACGAAAGTTTATTACCAGGGAGCAAGGGCTGGAGCGTTTGTTGAAGATCATCCGTTTCCTCGAAAAAGCAGATCACTATCACGGCATCTGGCCACACTGGATGAACGGTGCCACGGGAAAAACCATTCCTTTCAGTCGTAAAGATGATGGGGGAGACCTTGTGGAATCTGCCTTTATGTTCCAGGGTTTGTTGGCTGTGCAGCAATACTTTGACCGTAACACGCCCAAAGAGCAGGAATTAAGGAATAAGATCACCTGGCTCTGGAATGATGCAGAATGGAACTGGTACACGCAGGGAGGGCAGGATGTGTTGTATTGGCACTGGTCACCTAACAACGGATGGTCTATGAACCATACGATCCGTGGATGGAATGAATGCCTTATTACTTATGTGCTGGCGGCTTCTTCGCCTAAGTTCCCCATTTCGGCCAAAGCATATCACCAGGGCTGGGTAGTGAGCAATTACTTTAAGAACGGGAAGGAGTTCTTTGGCATTAAATTACCACTGGGTTTTGATTATGGCGGCCCGCTTTTCTTTGCGCATTATTCCTTCCTGGGTTTGGATCCCCGTGGGTTAAAGGACCGGTATGCAGATTACTGGGAGCAGAACAGCAACCATACGCTGATCAACCGGCAGTATTGCATCAATAACCCCAAACAGTTCAAGGGATATAGTGCAGATTGCTGGGGGCTTACGGCCAGTGATAACCATGAATTCTATAATGCCCATTCTCCTACCAACGACCTGGGCGTTATAACACCTACTGCCGCATTATCCTCCTTTCCATATACCCCCGCCTATTCTATGCAGGCCCTTAAATATTTCTATAATAAAGTAGGGGCAAGGCTTTGGGGGGAATTTGGGTTCTATGACGCATTTTCCGAGACCCATAACTGGTTCGATCATCAGTACCTGGCCATAGACCAGGGCCCTATTGTGGTAATGATAGAAAACTACCGATCAGGGCTGCTTTGGCGGCTTTTTATGAGCCATCCGGATATCAAAAAAGGCCTCAAAGAACTGGGCTTTTCCAGCCCGGCTATTTGAAATGCGAATTCAATATTAAAAAAGGTTAAAATAGTGTGCATGAAAGTGCAACCGATTGCATAACTTGTGTTACGGATTCAATACCTTTATTGCGCAGAAGTGTCCTAAAGGATGCAAACGTTTGCAAAAAGTAAGACAACAAACTCTTTTTATATGCCCACGGGGGCACCGCGTTATGAAGATTAGACACGTTTTTTCATTACAATTAAGATCATGCTTTGCTGCTATTCACGGGTTGTACGGTTTGTAGATGCCGTACTTCCTGTGAAGGGCAGAAGCTGGTAAACCACGTTTCAACAGATCACACTACATGAAGTTCCACGCAATTGTATTATTAACACTCGCGGCTGTCGGGGCCTATGGTCAACAAAGCAAACTGGTGCAAACCGGAAGCAATGGAAAACTGATCTACGCTACCTACGCGAATGAAGGAGAGAGCAACAGTATTAATAAGATACCTGACTATTCTCATGCTGGTTACAAAGGAGGAGGCACACTATTACCACAGGTGCCTGTAAAGAAGACTTTAAGCCCGCAGGCAGGAGATAATCATAAATATATACAAGACGCCATCGAAGCGGTGGAACAACTCCCACAGGACGCAAATGGCATCCGCGGAGCCATTCTGCTGAAAGCAGGCACGTATGAGTTGAACGGATTGCTTTCCATTAAAAAGAATGGAGTGGTTTTAAGGGGTGAAGGACAGGGAGAGAATGGTACTGTATTAAAAGACCTGGTTCCCGGTCAGCATAGTTTCATCCGCATCCAGGGAAGTGGTAAAGGGCATGGTAATGATGACAATCGACATAACATCACTACGGAATATCTGCCCACCGGCGCCACCATACTGGAAGTAGATAATGCCGCAGGATTGAAGGCAGGAGACAGTATCATATTGGTAAGGCAACCGAACCAGCAATGGATAGATGCTTTGAACATGGCGCAGTTTGGCTGGAAGCCGGCTGGATATAAAGCAGAATTTGAGAGGACCATCCTCAAAATATCCGGTAACCAGGTTACCCTCAAAGAGCCTGTTGTAGATCCCATTCAAAAACAGTACGGAGGGGGATATCTTTATAAAGCAAAACGGAGCGGACGCATCAGCAATTGTGGGATTGAAAACATGCGTTTGGAATCTGCCTATAAAACAGATACCAGCGAAGATCATGGATGGGATGCTGTAGCATTGCTCAGGGCAGAGAATTGCTGGGTGAAAGAAGTAACAGCTAAATATTTCGGCTATGCCTGCGTATCTATCGAGTCACAGTCTGTTTATAATACAGTAGTGGAATGTGCGATGCTGGACCCTAAATCCATCACCACCGGCGGAAGGAAATATTCTTTTGTGGTAGAAAGCGGTTCTGCATTTAATTTCCTGAACCGTTGCTATACCCGCGGAGGAAGGCATGATTTTGTAACAGGTTCCGTTGTGCCCGGTCCGAATGTATTCCTGGATTGTTATTCTACGGATACTTATGCAGATATTGGTCCGCATCACCGCTGGGCAACCGGTTTGCTCTTTGATAATGTATATGGCGGGCAGATCAGGGTACAGAATCGTGGTGCAATGGGAACGGGCCATGGATGGTCTGGCGCACAGGTGATGTTCTGGAACAATTACTCTTATAAAAGTGACTTTAAAGTAAACAGCGCACCAGGTTCAAAGAACTGGGCCATCGGTTGCTCCGGACAAAAGCAGGACGGGCCTACCGGTTATTGGGAAAGCTGGGGAACAGCTGTAACACCCCGCAGCCTGTACCTTCAGCAGTTGAAGGACAGGTTAGGAGATAAAGCAGTAAAGAACACAATTATTAAAGCGCAGGAATCCGGGAATATCTGGGAATTACTGGCAGCATGGAAAGGAGAAGGTAAACTACGTTAATATGAGAAGTTTCGTTTTTGGATTGGTATTAATAAGCGCACCCATGCTTACGCTGGGCCAGAAGGCAGATCCCCTGCTCAGGCTCTGGTATCAGCAACCTGCTGCAAACTGGAATGAAGCGCTGCCCATAGGGAACGGCCGCATTGGCGCTATGATATATGGCACCGTACAGGAAGAAAAAATGCAATTGAACGAAGCATTCTTATGGAGCGGTAGCCCTAAAGATGGCAACAATCCCGGCGCAAAAGCCCAACTGCCTGTTGTACGTGAAGCCCTGTGGAATGCAGAATATATGAAGGCTGATTCCATCAGCCGTTTGATGTTGGGTACTTATTCCGCCAGGTACCTTACCCTGGGCAATCTATTGCTGCGGAACGATCAGCCGGTAGCTGCTGCTACAAAATATGAAAGAGAGCTTAACCTGAATAACGCTGTTGCCAAAGTAAAATATAGTTCAAACGGCGTGGAATATACAAGAGAAACATTTGTAAGTTATCCGGACCAGTTACTCGTGATCCGCTGGCGCAGCTCAAAAGCAGGCGCCCTGAACTTTCATGTGGCTTTTGATAATCCCATGCCAACTAAACTTACTAAACGTAACAACAGCCACATTGTATTAAGTGGCCAATGTCCCTCTTACGTACCTCACCGCCCATATGAAACGAGAAAGTTTGAATACGATCCAAAAAATGGTATTAAGTACGAAGTGCATGTACAGGCAAAATTGAAGAGCGGCAATAGTGTGGCAGATGAAAGTGGCTTGCAGATCAAGAACGCAACAGAAGCCGTATTGCTGGTTTCCATTGGAACCAGTTTTAACGGAGCTTTGAAGAATCCCGTGAGCGAAGGAAAAGACCCTGCCGCGGAAGCTTTAAAATACCTGGACAAACCAAAAGATTACAACACCTTATTACAACAGCACATTGCTGATTATACAAAACTATTCAACCGTGTAAAACTGGACCTTGGTGATGATGGTTCCGGGCCAAAAGCAACGGATGTGCGACTAAAGGAATATACCAAAGCAGGCGGTAACAGGGACCCGCAACTGACCACCCTGTTATTCCAATACGGCCGTTACCTGATGATCGCCGGTTCCCGTAAAGGAGGCCCCGCTATGAACCTGCAAGGTATCTGGAATGATAAGATGCAGCCACCATGGGGTTCTAACTATACCACCAACATCAACACGGAAATGAATTACTGGCCCGCAGAAACAGCTAACCTTTCTGAATGCGCTGAGCCGCTGTTTGATATGATCCAACAGATCTCAGTAACAGGAAAGAAAACAGCAGAGGTGAATTATGGTATGAAAGGCTGGGCGGTACATCATAACGTTGATATCTGGGCACTGTCTTCTCCCTCCGGAGGCTTCGACTGGAAAGATCCGAAAGGTGATCCGCGCTGGGGCATCTGGCCAATGGCAGGCGCCTGGTTGTGCAGGCATCTGTGGGAACATTATACTTACACCGGAGATGAAAGGTTCCTGCGGGATAAAGCATACCCGCTGATGAAAGGCGCCACGGAATTTATGCTGGACTGGCTGGTGAAAAATCCGCAGGGCCAATGGGTAACCAATCCTTCTACCTCGCCGGAAAATAATTTCCTGATCAATGGAGCAAGGAAAGGAAGTGTGAGCATTGCCTCTACGATGGACATGTCTATCATCCACGACCTGTTTAACAGGACCATACAGGCTGCCAATGAATTGCGTACAGATAAAGCATTTGTTGATAAGATCAATACTGTATTAAAGGACTTATATCCTTTCCATGCAGGCCGCTTAGGTCAGCTACAGGAATGGTACCTCGATTGGGATGATGCAAAAGACAGTCACCGTCACTTATCACATCTCTATGGCTTGTTCCCCAGTAATATCATCACACCACGCCGTCAGCCTGAACTGGCTGCTGCTGCTAAACGCAGTTTAGAGCTGCGAGGAGATGGAGGTACCGGATGGTCCAAAGCATGGAAGATCAACTGGTGGGCCAGGCTCGAAGATGGAGACCATGCTTATACCATGTTGAATAAGCAACTCTTCTATGCTTCTGTAGATTCCGTAAGTGTGGCAGATAACAGCGGTGGTTCTTATGCAAATCTTTTTGATGCACATCCGCCTTTCCAGATAGATGGCAACTTTGGGGTTACTTCGGGTATCATCGAAATGCTGGTACAGAGCCATGATGGTGTGATCCATTTATTACCGGCTTTGCCTTCTGCATGGCCCAGCGGCAGTGTAAAAGGACTGAAAATAAAAGGTGGTTTTGAAGTAGATATTACCTGGAAAGATAAACGCCTCGTGAAAGCCGTGATCCGTTCCACATATGAAGGGGGAAAGCAGGTGATCCGTACGTTTGAACCGGTACAGATAAAATCTCCTGTTGTACCTCCAACGCCAGATTATGCCCTGGTAAAAGATTATGGCTTCCCGGTAAATAAAGAGATAAAGGACGCTTCCAAACTACCGGAACTGAACCTGAAAAAAGTATATGATCAAAACGTGATGCTCACTGCCGGCACACATGAGATAACAGTAAAATGAACGGAGTAAGAACATATATAGCTGCAACACTACTGGCCGTATCAGCCAATGCCTCTGCCCAGTTCAAGGGAGATGACGAGGGCATCCTGATGCAGAAAGCCGCCTCGCGGGACAGTATTGCGATTGCCGATGCCGTGAACGGTTGGTGGACAACCTCCATGAAAGATCATGATAAAAGGATCGAATGGTGGAGAGAAGCAAAGTTCGGCTGTTTCATTCACTGGGGTGTTTATGCTGTACCTGGTGGTGAATGGAAAGGAAAGAAAGTAGGCGGATATGCAGAACACCTGATGCGCAAAGAAAAGATCCCCCGCCAGGAGTATAAAGATCTGCTGATCAAAACCTTCAATCCCACTGAGTTTAATGCAGAAGAATGGGTGAAGCTGATCAAAGCAGCAGGCATGCGTTACCTCATCATCACTTCCAAACACCATGATGGCGTAGCCATGTATCCTTCTGCCATAGGAGATTATACTTTAAAGCAATCCGCTTTCAAAAGGGATCCTATGCAGGAGCTGTCTGCCGCCTGTAAGAAATATGGTATTAAGTTCGGGTTCTATTATTCCCATGCATTCGACTGGGAAGATCCTAATGCTCCCGGTAATGACTGGGATTACAACAATCCCGGTGGTGATAAGAACCTCTTCGGAGGAGCCCGCTGGTATGATGAACATCCGGAGCTCCTGCCAAAAGCAGTGAAGTACGTAGATGAAAAATCCATCCCGCAGATCCGGGAGTTATTACTTAAATATCATCCGGATATCCTCTGGTTTGATACACCGCATAAACTGCCTTTATCTGAAAACATCAGGATCCTTAAAGCTATTCGTGAAGTAGATAACAATGTGGTAGTAAATGGCCGCCTTGCCCGTACATCTGCTATTTCGTTCGGTGACTATAAGAACACGGCAGACCGCCCTGCGGAGTTTTACCCGGTAACAGGAGATTGGGAAGCCATTCCTACTACCAATGAATCATACGGTTATTCCCGGTACGACAACAGTCACAAACCCGTGGGTTTCTTTATACAACTGATGGCAAAGGCAGCTGCAAAAGGCGGCAACCTGCTGATGAATATTGGCCCTATGGGGAATGGGCTTATTGATCCAAGAGATACGGCGATCCTGCATAAAGTAGGAGCATGGTTAATTCCAAATGGTGAAAGCATCTACGGCACTGAAGGTGTTTTTGAAGTGCCACAGCCCTGGGGTGTTATAACGCAGAAAGACGGTAAGAAATACCTGCATGTTTTCAAATGGCCCAGGGATGGTAAGTTATTCGTGAATGGTATCTATCAGATCAATAACGCAAAACTCCTGGTAAGCAAAAAAACACTTGCGGTGAAAAAGATCAGCCCTTTCAACTGGGAGATCACCGTTCCGCAACAGGCGCCGGATGAAAATAACACCGTACTGGTGCTGGAAACCACTAAGGGCCCGGCCCCGGAAAGCAAAGCAGAAAGATTGTTCACAAGGGATTACGCAAACACCCTCTTAGCATTTGATGCTATACAACAAGGCAAAGGTTTTGGATTTGGTGATGGAAAAACGAACAGGTATTATGTTCAGAACTGGACGAAAGATAACCAATCACTGCAATGGCTTATCCGCAATGATGAACCGGTAACCTATGCGGTAAAACTGAAGTACGAAGCAGAAGGCGGAGGAAGTTATACGGTATCTGCCGCTGGTAAAAAACTTAGTGCAACGGTATTATCAGGTTTGCAGGAACAGGAGATAGGAAGTATCACCTTACCAAAAGGAGAACATACCCTGGAAATTAAACCGGAGAAAATAAACGGAAAGGAATTAATGAAGTTAATGGAAGTGACGCTAACACCAATAAAATGAGAAGGAGTATTCTAATCATATTATGCATACTAACCGTTCAGCTTACAAAAGCGGACTGGTTGAAACAAGCGTTGGAGGCCCGTAAAGCAGACATTCAAAAGAAAGCAGAATGGGCTATGCAGCAAAAACCAGTTACCGTCACTGCTGCAAGATCTGAACGCAGTGCAGGAGGACTACATGATTTTTATTCTGAAGGAGATTACTGGTGGCCTGATCCTGCCAGTCCGGATAGCCCCTACATTCAAAAGGATGGCCAGACCAACCCGCAGAATTTTGTGGCACATCGCCAGGCCATGGTACGTTTCAGCAGAGTGGTAGGAGACCTGGCAGCAGCTTATGTAGCCAATGGCAACAAACGTTACCTGGATCATGCATTGGTGCATATAAAAGCATGGTTTGTGAATCCGGATACAAGGATGAACCCTAATTTACTGTATGCGCAGGCTATCAAAGGCCGCCACACAGGTCGCGGGATCGGCATCATTGATACCATTCATCTTATTGAGATCGCGCAGGCTTTGCGTATCATGGAAAAGGCCGGTAGGATCCCTCCGAAAGACCTGGTGGCCATCAAAGAATGGTTTGCTGCATATCTGAAATGGATGACGGAACATAAGTATGGCCAGGATGAAATGAATGCGGCGAATAATCATGGTACCTGCTGGGTAATGCAGGTGGCAGCTTTCGCTACTTTCCTGAAAGATCAGCACTGGATAGAATTTTGCCGTAACAGGTATAAAGAGGTTTTGTTGCCTAAACAGATGGCAGACGATGGAAGTTTTCCTTTGGAGATCCGTAGAACAAAACCTTATGGTTATGCGTTATTCAATTTAGATGCGATGGCAACAGTATGCCAGATACTCAGTACCAAAACAGATGATCTCTGGAAGTATACTGCATCAACGAAGGCAATTAGCAAAGGCATTGCATATATGTATCCATATGTGCTGAATAAAGAGAGCTGGCCGTTTGCAAAAGATGTGATGTATTGGGATGAATGGCCCGTGGCGCACCCTTTCCTTCTTTTTGGCGCAGCTGCCTATAACAATCCAGTCTACTTTTCATTATGGAAAAAACTTGAGCATGATCCTCAGGTGGAAGAAGTATTGCGTAATCTGCCGATACGGAATCCTGAGATCTTCATGGTTACCATTTAACCTAAAAAAGATAATCATAAACGTACTAAAGATTTTACTGTAGACGTGGAATATGATAACGCCGGTCTCGTCTGAGCCGGCATCTTTTTTTCCTGTATTTGTGCGGGAAGAGCATTTATCTCTGTTCTGGGACCGGCAGCTGATCATTGTTCAGCCGCCGTTGTGTCACTCACTTCAGCGGTTAGCTTTCTATTAAACTAATTACAGATCTCCTAATAACTCCTGCGCCTTATCATAGTTCTCCGCATTCTCCGGTATTTTCTGCAACCACTCTTTGCATTTAGCAATATTCTTTTCTTTCAGGTAACTCAGCGCAACAAAGAAAGCGCCTTCATATTTAAATACAGATTCCCCGTCATAGATGGCTTCCAGGTCAGGGCGGGCCTTTCCCGGCTGATCATCTTCGAGGTAAGAAAGGCCGCGGTAGTAACGTGCATAAGCATCACCCGGCTGATCAGCTAATAATTTATCCAATGTAACGATCGCTGCTTTATAGTGACGGTGATTGAATTGTTCTGCTGCCTGCTGTGCCAGGGAATCTTTAACAGTACCCCGTTCTGCGGGAGAGATCATTTCTTCTATGGCATATTGTGAGTACAGGTCTTTCTTCCAGGGGCTCCAGTACATCAGTGCTGCAATTAACACAGCTACAGAAGCCGCCGCCGCCATAAACCTGCGGATGGAAACAATCTTGTTTTTCTCTCTGAACTGGTAACGGTTACTTTGCAGTGTTTGTATTAAAGCCTCCCGTTGAGGATCGGCCTGCAGGGATTGACGTAATGTATTGCTCACATCAGACCAGGTAGCTACTATCTCCCGGAATTCAGGATCTGCCTGCCTGCGGTTTTCAAAAGCCGCCAGTTCTTCCGGCGTCATCTGGCCGGAGAAGTAATGCTCTATCAGTTCGTAATCGATGTCGTTCATGTCAATCCCCATTTTGAAAGGTTATCTTTAATAGCACTGATCAGGGAGGCCATACATTCAGATTTCTTCTTACGAAGGTATCCGTAGGTTACACCCAGCTTGGCGGCGATCTCTTCCTGGGGCTTATCCGTCAGCGAAAGCCGGATGATCTCCTGGCAGCGCTCTCCCATCTGTCCCAGCATGGTTTTAAAGAGCCGGGCCTTTTCATTGTCTGCCCAGGTCTTTTCCGCATCCCGGAAGCTATCCTCGCCAACATTAAATTGCTCATCGAGGTCTTTTGTTACCCCCTGGCGCCCTCTTTTTTTGAGTTCGTTGAGCCACTTGCGTTTGCATACCATTAAAAGAAAAGCCTCAAAAGGGCAGGTGAGCCGCAGGTCTTTGTATTTGGCCTGGTTGTAAATATCCACCAGCGATTCCTGGAAGATATCGGCTGCATCATCAGCAGAGCCACTGTTCTGCAGCACGTAGTATTTCACCTTGGGCGCAAAACGCCGGTAGATCTCTCCCACCACCTGCGTTTCATTTTGCAGGAGCGCTTCGATATAATGTTGATCTGCGTGTATGGATTGGGTGGACATATAAAAATAAAGATATTAAAAATCCGGGGGTAACAAATCAGGGCAGCGGGTTATCTATTGGCAACAGCTCCGTTCCTGTTAACGCCAGATACACCCAAAAGGCCTCCTGTAATTCACAGGAGGGCCTTTTGCCGTTACAGTTAAAATGATATATATTACTGAGGTTTAAACTGTCGGAGCAAGAGCGCCTCAAGCTATATATATCCTAAATACCTCTTTATGTCGAAATATTTATTCGCCTCCATACTCTTGCTGATACTTACGGGATCCGCCATGAGCCAGCAAAGAGTAGCGCCGGATACCATTCCCGCCACCATAGATGTGGAGCAGGATGAGAATAAAACTGTCATAAAAGCCGGCTTGCGCCCCCTCCGTCAGATAGCCGGAGCCCCCGAGGCCTTTTATACTTACTTCTGGGAATTCGGGGACGGCACCTTCAGCTTTGCCCCGCAACCTGTACACAATTATAAAGATACCGGCGACTACGAGATCCGCCTCTATGCCACGAATAACTATGATGATGGTAAGGCCCCCAAAGGCAAACCCCGCCGTATCAAAGTAAAAAAGACCATGTACGCAGCTGCAGATGCACCATCTTCTTTCTTTGCTGCCTCAGATATGCTGGCCATGAAAACCAACCGGATGCCCAAACCCGGAGAGGAAATGGTAACCATCGTAGGTTACCGGCACCCTGGTGGAACGAGTGCTGTGAGTGGTTCCCTGTTATTGTTCTATAACGAAAAGCAGTTTGCCCAAAAGAACTTTGTGCTGTCCGAAGAACGTAAATATAACAATGAACGTAAGTTTGGATTGGACTCCCTCATGGCCATGGCCCCTTCAGAGGACCTGTATGTACCCCTGGCCGGAGGACCTTCCAATGTCACGTGGATAGACCCTGTAAGGAAAACAGCGCTGGCCGGTTTGCTGTCAGAAAAGAAAGCCCTGTTCCGGGAACAACATATCTGGCGGGTGGAAGACCTGAAGGCTGGAGAAGAAAAATTCCTGTTCCTCTCCATGGAAACAACCCCTGAAATGATCAAAGACACCAATGCCGTAGTCACCATCAGTGGAATGTTTGTACCGGATGATCCAGCTTACCCCATTTCACAATACAACCTGGATATGCAGATCGTGGCCTCACATGATCCCAACAGGATGCAGCTGAAGAACCGGCGGATGAATTACCGCTTTGTAAGTAAGTCTAAAGAATTAAGCTATAAAGTACAGTTTCAGAATACGGGCAAAGGCCCTGCCAGCAAAGTGGCGATCGGTGTTGCCGTGCCGGGAATGCTGAATGGCCAGTCCCTGGAGATTACAGACTATTCCCCCAAATGCGTGATGTGCGATTCTGCTTATGAACGCCAGAGCTGCCTGGATACCATTATCCGGAAAGACAGTATCTTTTTTGTCTTCAATAATATCTACCTCAAAGGTGTAAAACAGGAAGGGGTGGAAGACCAGGATTCTACGAAAGGTTTCATCAAATACAGGATACGCTTCAGCAAAGAGTTGAAGAAGCTCCCTTTCAGCAGCCAGGCGGCTATTGTGTTCGACAGGAATGAACCGGTGATCACCAACCGTTCCAGGGGAAGATTTAAACCCGGCCTTTCACCCGGTGTGATCTTAGGCTACGGTAAGGGAATGAGCAAAGGAGAACTTCCTTTAGGCATCCCTGCCGGAACACTGGGTTTTACGGTTTCCGCATTTGCGCCCTATAAACCTTACTTCCAGGCAGAGTTGTATTTCAATGTGCAACAGAAGAATGAAACACTGCGGTCGTTCTCAAGAGATCAGCGGGATACAACAATTGGCACCGGCAAGTACCTGGTGATAGGCAGAGAGAATTATGATGTGGTGAGCAGAACAACGATGGATGTGGTGCCGCTGCACCTGCGATATAATATTACAGGCTGGTTAGGAGTAGGTGCGGGGATAATGGTGAGTGTGGTAACTTCTGAAAAAACACAGGAAAAGAAAGTAGTGCAGGCAACTGAAATGGTTGTGCCTCCCTCCGGTACGGTACAGCGTTTTCAAAACCTGGCCGGCACCATCACCAAAAACTTCTCGGCAGCAGACGGTGCTGTGTTCGCAGATCTGAATATTGGTAAAGTACGGGCGGGCCCGGCTTTGGGTATACGCCTCCTGCAATATGTGAAAGACCCCCAGCAGCGGCTGTTCTTTTACGGCATCTGGAGATTTTAGTATTGCCGGATATGCCTGCTGGCCACTGTTCTTTTACGGCATCTGGAGATTTTAGTATTGCCGGATATACCTGCTGGCTACTGTACTTTTACGGCATCTGGAGATTTTTAGTATTGCCTGATATACCTGCCGGCTACTATGCTTTTACGGCATCTGGAGATTTTAATTATCTTTAAGAAGGAGGCCTCTCCTTCTTAAAACATGATCCGGATCTGTTTTCTTCTTTCTTTCTTATGCTGTATATCGGCAACCGCCGATTTTAGTTTCGTGGACTTTCCTGAAACACTGAAGAAAAAAACAGCACAATTCAAACAGAACGATAACCTGGAAGAGTGGATCTACTACATGCTGGACTATGTATACGAACAACCCCTTACACGCATAGCCGTACTAAACGAAATTGATAACTGGGCATGGCGCAAACCAAAGAATGAAGACGAGCGTGCCGCCTGGCTGGATATGCTCACCGCCCAGGGATATTATCTCATGTATGAAGGCAACATCCTTCCTTCCATTGAAACCTACGAAGAAGCCTATCGCTTTTATAACACGGCACCTTTCCCCGGAACAGATATCCTCGAATACATATTGAAACCCCTCGGTAATAACTACACCCGCCTCGGAGATTATGAAAGAGCTGCATTCATTCATACCAAAGCATTAGAAATAGCCCGTAAGGAAGGAAATGTAAGACAGATAGCAGGTGTATACAACAACCTGGCCGTGGTATTCCAGATGCAGGACATGTTTACCGATGCCATCCGTTCAGGACTGGCTGGTTTGCAATATGCTCCCGCCAATAGCAGTATTGCAGGTTTACTGCATTCTTCCTTAGCCGATGTGTATTTGAAAGCTGGCAAAATTGACAGTGCTGCCATGAGTGCAGCACAGGCCGTAAAGATCCTGCGGCAGCCGGGTATCCTGAAAGAAGAGAATGCACCTTACTGGTTATCCTCAGCCTTGCAGATGTCCGGCGATGTTGCGTTTAGCCAGCATCGTTACAAAGAAGCACAGGGGTTTTTTAAAGAAGGATGGAAGGTAATGGAATCCCATTACGCCGGTGCGCGTAAAAGAGAAAAAGCAAGGCTCCTGGAAAAATCCGGACGTATAGCTTTGCATCTGAAAGAAAAGACAGACGATTTTGATAAGGCCATTCACTTGCTCATACCCGAAAAATTAGCAGGGGGTACCTGGCCACATGAGAACCAGTTGTACGGAGAATTTATGCTGGCAGATGCATTGGAAGGAAAAGCAGATGCGTTGGTGCAATCGGGAAAATTAAAGGATGCATTAACCGGCTATATGCTGATCTTTTCTATAGAAAGATCATTAAGAAGAGAATTCTTCAGCCGTGCCACCAGGTTACTGCATCAGAAGCAAAGCCATACATTGGCTGAAAAGGCCATGAACACGGCCTTTCAGCTATGGGAACAAAGCGGCGATCAGCAATATGCCTTTACCATGCTGGACATCATGGAGAAAAGTAAAGCACAGGTATTGCTGGAAGAACAGCAGTTCAATATGCAGAACAGCCAATTGCAGGTAAAAGATAGTTTGCTGGACCGTCAAAGAAAATTGCAACAGGCCATTGCGTATTACGATCGTGAAAAAGCACTTACCGGTAAAGCCGGAGGCGATAGAACAGAACTGGCCTATGCACTTTCTCAAATACAATTACAGATCAAAAGAAAATATCCGGACTTTTTTGAACCCGTAAATCCCTCTCCGCTTTTTGTTCCTTCTCTCCCGGGTAAAGATCTGCCGCCGGGTTTGATCGTAAAGAACTTTTTTGCAGGAACAGATCATCTCTATATTATAGACCTGCAAAAACAAGGCATCCTCTCCATAAAAAGATTACCGGATGCTGCAAAGAAACTGGATTCCATTCATCAGTTCGTCACCCGTTTCTTTCACAACGGGCCACAAGCCATGCAGAACGATCCGCTAGCGTATTATAAGCAGGGATACCAGATCTGGCGCTGGTTGTGGAACGATACTATTGCAGGTAACAAGTACCTGTTAGTGCCCGATGGTGGATTAGGATATCTGCCATTTGATGCCTTGCCAACAGACAGCGTCTATAACCGTGACCTGGGCAAATGGCCTTTCCTGTTAAAGAAAGCTGCTACCGGCCTGGCCTATTCCATGCAAACCTGGTTGCAGCAACAGCAGCAAAGTGGCGGAAAAACAAATGGCATGACGGGCTTCTTTATTTCAAAAGCTACTGAAGGAATAGAATTGCCCGCGGTACAGCAGGAATTTGAAGCAGTGAGCCATGCCGCAAAAGGAAATTATTATCAGAATGAAAAAGCCACACTCGCTGCTTTCAGGGAACAATTAGGAAAGAATGGTATCCTGCATCTCAGTACCCACGCATCTTTGGAAGGCGCACAGCAATTACCTGCCATCCAGTTGGCAGACGGGCCTTTCTTCCTGTTTGAATTATACGCCCGCAAATTCCAGCCCGGCCTCATCATGTTAAGTGCCTGCAGAACAGGGCAGGGCATGCTGGCAGAAGGAGAGGGCATCATTTCACTGGCACGCGAATTTTCTGCATCTGGCGCAACAGGCATCGTTGCCGGCTTATGGAATGTACACGATGCAACAGTAGCCCGGCTAACCGGCAATTTCTATCAACAACTGCCTGCTGCGGAAAGCCCTATGATGGCCCTGCATGATGCAAAGAAAGCATGGCTGGAAGATAAGGATACCAAACAACAACTAAAGCTGCCCTATTACTGGGCAGCACTTACCTATATTGGTCATCATCATGCAGTGATCCTGGAAAGACCGGAAGAAGAACGGAATTATCTAAAGTGGATCGGGGCTGGCGGGGCCTTGATTATTTTGATCTTATTACTTCGTTACAGCAGGAGGTAATATCCCCTCCACCAATCTGAATAAAATATCCCTTAATATTTCTGTATCCTTTTCCCCTATAATACTCGTATAGCCACGCTGAATTTCCTGCACACAGGCAGAAGAATCGATCACCAGCTGTTTGCCCTTATCACTTAAATAAATAACAGTAGCCCGGTTGTCGGTTTCATGTTTACGGGTGAATATGAAACCATTCGATTCCAGGTTCTTCACCACTTTACTCATAGCCTGTTTGGTGATCCTGGCCTTTTTAGCCAATTCATTGTTAATGGTACCCTCCGGCGATATATTCGCCAGTAATACCATGTCTCCTATCTTAAAGTCCTTATAACCACGCTGTTGTAACTGCTCAATGAGTTGGAAATCAAAGTCTTTCTTAACAATGCTTAATAGCTTGATCAATAAACGCGGCCGCATGGCCACCACCTCCATAAATTTCTGCTCCAAAGACGGTGTCGTCATAGTTATATTATTATATACGTTGTAGGCTTTGTCCCTAAAATACTCCCTTTTGTCATGCAAAGATAATCTTTTTATAAATAGACAAATTAGTTGTCTATTATGTCAACTTAGTTTACCTTTGTTCCCATAAAATAAAATCGTACAAAACACACACTACAATGGAAACAACAAATGCCAATCCCCGGAAAGGGAAGTTAGCAGTGCGCCTTATTTTCATCGGCATCCTTATCCTCGCAGGTATTTTCGGCATCCGCCAATGGATGTACGCCAGTCACCATGAAACAACAGACAATGCACAGGTGGAAGGACATTCCGCTCCTGTGATCGCCCGGGTTTCCGGTTATGTAAAGAGCCTGCATGTACAGGATTACGGGAACGTAAAACAACAGGATACTTTATTATCTATTGACGATGAGGAATACCGCATCGCATTACAACAGGCCGAAGCTGATTACCAGCAGGCGCAGGCAGATCTGTTATCTGCCAGGGCAAGTTTAGGAAATGCCAATGCCGGAATCAGTGTAGCTTCCGCAAATGCACAGGTAGCCCTCGTACGGAAAGATAAAGCCAACGCAGATCTCCGCAGAGATCAAAGTCTTTTTGACGATCAGGCCATCACCAACCGCCAGCTGGACGATACCAAATCTGCCAGCCTCACCAACGAAAAACAATACCTCGCCGCACAGGACAATATCACATTGGCCCGTTCCAGTGTTTCTGTTGCAGCAGCGAAAGTAACACAGGCAGAAGCTTTGGTGGCCAGTAAAAAGGCACAGATCGATCAGATGAAACTCAAGCTGGGCTACACCAATATTACCGCTAATATCACGGGTAAGATCGGAAGAAAGAATGTAGAACCCGGTCAGTTTGTACAAGCTGGTCAAAGCCTTTTCACCATTGTGGATGAGAATGGCTTTTACATCGTAGCGAACTTCAAAGAAACACAATTACCACATATCACGGTTGGGCAGGAAGCAGATATTGAGATAGACGGGTTCAGCGATCTTCATCTGAAAGGTCATGTAGCAGCTATTTCAAGAGCCACCGGCGCTAAGTTTTCTTTACTGCCTCCGGATAATGCTACCGGTAACTTCGTAAAGATCGTGCAAAGGGTTCCTGTTAAGATCTCTATTGATAACGCAGACCAATACCTCGACAAGCTTCGCGCAGGCCTGAGCGTAGAAGTAGCTTTAAAATACTAATAGTATGGCACCCAAACCGCAAGGCTTTGCCAAATGGATCATAGTGGCAACAGTTATTTCTGCCACTATGCTGGAGCTGATCGATACCACGATCGTAAACGTTGCACTATCGCAGATCAGCGGTAACCTTGGAGCAACTATTGAAGATGCTTCCTGGGTGATCACTGCTTACGCGATCGCAAACGTGATCGTTATCCCCATGACGGGTTTTCTTGCTTCCTATTTCGGAAGAAAGAATTACTATCTCGCCTCCATAATTATTTTTACGTTCGCCTCTTATATGTGCGGCGTTTCCGGTTCTCTCTGGGAATTAGTTGCATGGCGGTTTATACAAGGTATAGGTGGTGGTGCATTGTTATCCACTTCCCAATCTATCCTGTTCGATGCGTTTGAAATATCCGAAAGGCCCACCGCCTCCGCCATCTTTGGTATGGGTGTGATCATCGGGCCAACGATAGGGCCAACACTGGGTGGTGTGATCGTAGATAACTTCCACTGGTCACTCATCTTCGACATTAACGTACCTGTAGGTATTATCGCAGCATTCCTGGTGTTTACATTTATTGATAAACAGGAACACGAGTATAATATTAACCGGAAAGCCATCAAGATAGATTATCTCGGGATTGCTTTACTCATCACCTGGGTAGGCAGCCTGCAATATATATTGGAGAAAGGGCAGTCGGAAGACTGGTTTGCAGCCAAACACATTGTAATACTCACTGTGATAGCAGCCATCTCTTTCATAGGATTTATATGGTGGGAGCTAACAACAGATGCGCCGGCGGTGAACCTCAAAGTGCTGAAGAACCGAACGCTGGCCATTACCACCCTGCTCACATTTATCATGGGGTTAGGGATGTATTGCTCCATGTTCGTATATCCTGTGTGGATGCAAAGGGTAATGAGCTATACGCCTACACTTACAGGGGAATCATTGCTTCCCGGAGCTATTGTGGCAGCTATTATGATGCCTATAGCAGGTAAGGCTATGCAAAAGGGACTACCGTCCAAATACCTCATTTCATCAGGCTTCATCATTTTCGCCATTTTCTGTTTCTGGATGTCTACCGCCAGTCCTGAAGCCGGAGTTGCCTTCTTCTTTGTACCGCTTTTATTACGCGGGCTGGGAGCAGCTACATTAACGGTTCCGCTTACTTCGCAGGCAGTATCTGGCTTAACGCCCATGGAAATGCCGCAGGGTATCGCCATCAATAATATGTTAAGGCAATTGGGTGGGGCTTTTGGTATTGCATTCATGAACACTTATGTGGCCAAGCAATACGCAGAGCACCGTACACAGTTACTGAATTACATCACGCCTGATAGCCCTGAAGCAGTAGCCCGTTTGCAGCAAACCACCAACGCACTCGCATCCAAAGGGATGGATGCCGCACAGGCACACCATGTGGGTTTGAGTATGCTGGATGGAATTGTATCAAAGCAGGCTTATATCCTTTCTTACCTGGATACATTCCGGATTGTAGGGATCTTCTTTATATGCGTGTTACCATTGATGTTCTTTGTAAAGAAACGTAATCTGAGCGCAGCAGCCATCAAAGAAGCGGCGGAACATGCGCACTAAACAAACTAGTCAAACAAAATGAAAAAGATATTCATCACCATACTCGCTTTTACTGCACTCAGCGCATCTGCACAAACAGTGCCTGACGATCTGAAAGTAATGGTACAGCAAACATTTGATCATCATGCAAAGATCAAATCGATGGAAACCCAGCAGCGTATCGCCGCAGGGCAGATAGAACTTTCAAAGGCCAACCGCCTTCCAACAGTGAATGGTGCAGCCAGTTACAGTCATGTGTACCCCGTGCCGAAAGTACAGCTCCCCGGAAGTGATTTCACTTTCCAGCCTGTTCCTTCCGAAAACGTGAATGCAGGGATCGAAGCCCGCCAGTTATTGCTGGACTTCGGTAAAAGCGGCAGCCAGATCAAACAAAGCCAGGCAGAAGCAAACCTGCTGGGTTCACAGACCACAGAAGCGAAAGATCAACTGGCTTACGAAGTAGCCAATGTTTACCTGAACATTGCTTATCTCTATAACAATATTAATGTGCAGGATGCCAACATTAAACTGCTGGAAGAAACCGAGCACATGGTAGAGAATAAATTAAAACACGGTGATGCGATCGATCTTGATCTGATCAATACCCGTGTGAAACTGGAATCTTACCGGAATAAGAAGGTAGACTATGTCAATTCCCTGCAAAAGCAAATGGCCACGCTGGAATATTTAACCGGCGAGCATCCGAAAGACTCTATTCATGCAGGTTTTGAATGGCCCGTATCCGGCTCGCTCACTGACCAGGAGTTAAGCAACAACCCTGCGATCAAAACTGCCTTGGAAAGAGAAAAGGTGGCTGCTACCGGTGTTGAAATAGCTAAAGCACAATACAAACCTTCTTTATTCCTGGATGCAGGTACCGGTTTTAAAAATGGTTACCTGCCTGATATCGGCGTTGCGAAGTTCAATTACAATGCTGGTGTGAGCCTGAGTGTGCCCATCTTCCATGGTAAGAAATTACGCACACAGGAAAAGATGGCAGCGCAGCAGGTGGAAGTAGCGAAGTGGAATACACAGGATGTGAAGAGTAGTTTACAGAAAGAAATAGTACAACAGCAGTCAGATATCGCTGCCAGCAAGGAGCGTTTGCTCACTGCAGAATCTTTGCTGCAACAGGCGCAACGTGCATTGCAGTTAGCGCAGAGCCGTTATAAAAATGGTGTGATCACGTACCTGGACCTGCAGAATGCGCAGACGAGTATGTTGGAGGCGCAGTTGTCTAAGATACAATATCAATACCAGCTGTCATTGTCCAGCCTGGCGTTGTTACAACTGAACGGCAATGAATTCTGGAAATAGGGTTCATTGTTTTTGTAGTGTGTGTTAAAAAAAAGAAGCCCGGTACATCTGTACCGGGCTTACTTTTTATTTTTGGTAAAAACACTTCCTTACTTCATTCCCCCGGCAATCCCCAATTCCAATCCCCTCAACTCCGCCAATCCTCTCAAACGCCCAATCGCACTATACCCAGGGTTCGTTTTCTTATGCAGGTCATCCAACATCTGATGCCCATGGTCCGGCCGCATAGGAATAGAAACATTCCGTTTCTGCATCACTGCCAGGATATTCTTCACCACACTGTACATATCTACATCCCCTTCCAGGTGATTCGCTTCATAGAAATTCCCCTGTGCATCCCTTTTAGTAGCGCGCAGGTGAATGAAATGAATATGATCTCCCAGGCGTTCAACCATGCCAGCCAGGTCATTATCTTCCCGCACCCCGTAAGAGCCGGTACAGAAACACAGCCCGTTAGCAGGAGATGCAGCCGTAGCCAGTAATTCACGGGCATCCTGCTCTGTGCTTACCACTCTTGGCAATCCAAGGATAGGGAACGGAGGATCATCAGGATGTATAGCCAGCTTAATTCCCACTTCCTCCGCAACGGGTACAATCTGTTGCAGGAAATAAAAGAGATGCAGTTTCAGCTTGATGGCATCAATATCTTTATATTTATCCAATGCCTGCTGGAATTGCTCCAATGTAAAACTTTCTTCAGAACCCGGTAAACCCGCAATGATATTCCGTTGCAGCAGGTTCTTCTCATCATCCGTCATACTGTCGAACTGCTCTTTGGCACGGGAGATCTCTTCTTCAGGATAATCATTTTCCGCACCCGGCCTTTGCAGCATGAACAGGTCGAATGCCATGAACTGCGCTTTATCGAACCGGAGGGCTTTGGAGCCATCTTCCACCGTATAGGCTAAGTCAGTCCGCGTCCAGTCCAGTACCGGCATGAAATTATAGGTAACAATATTAACACCGCAGGCTGCCAGGTTACGCAGGCTCTGCTGATAGTTCTTGATATATTCCTTAAACCGGCCGGTTTGTGTTTTAATATCTTCATGAACGGGAACGCTTTCTACAACAGACCAGGTAAGACCCGCTGCTTCGATCTCGTGTTTTCTCTGTAGGATCTCTTCTTTCGTCCATACAACGCCGTTAGGTACATGGTGCAGTGCAGTAACGATACCTGTGGCGCCCGCTTGCCGGATATCTGACAAGCTAACAGGGTCTTTCGGACCGAACCACCGCCAGGTCTGTTCCATTCTCAACATACTCAAAGCTTTTTTTTAGTTACCCAAAAATAGAATCAAATGTGGGATATGCAAATAATCCGCAAGAAATATCCAATCGATTTCAAAAAAGTATTACTTCCTGTTAATAGCTATTAACAGGCTTTTGGAGGAGGATGATCATGATATCCATTACATTCGTATGCGTATGGCCGGTTCTGATAAGGCTTCCCGCGGATTCAAAGAAATGCCAGGCATCATTATTCGCTAAGTAGGAAAGGGGATCTTCAGGGGCATGCTGCATAATATCCGCACTCACAATAGCTCCGGCAGCATCAGTAGGGCCATCTATCCCATCTGTGCCGGCAGACAGGAAAGTGATATGGGGTGCATCTTTTAGCTGAATGCCTACTGCCAGCGCCAGTTCCTGGTTACGGCCTCCACGGCCGGAACCCTTTACCTGTACTGTAGTTTCGCCCCCTGCCAGTATGCAGGCCGGAAAGGGACCTTTATAGTCGATAGCTAATTGAGCAAGACGGGCACCCTCCCGGGAAGCCAGGCCGGTAACCAGTTCTGGCAATGTCTGCGTATGGAATCCCATCTCAGCAGCCTTTTCACTGGCAGCATTCAAGGCCGTATAATTACTGGCCGCAATGGTAAAAACAGAATTAGGTAATACTTTAGGCGTTTCCGGTAGTAATCCTTCCATCCCCTGTTTCACATAATCGCGTAAGCTGGAAACGATCTGGTATTTTTCCAGTACGGCCCAGGCATCCGCAAAAGTAGAAGGGTCTGGAATGGTAGGCCCGGAGCCAATTACAGCCGGATCATCGCCTGGTACATCTGAAAGGATGATGGTGTAAACCTTTGCAGGGCTTAGCTTTTGGGCCAGCTGCCCTCCCTTGATGGCACTCAGGTGTTTACGCACCGCATTCATTTCCTGGATATTGGCCCCGCTTTTTAGCAAGCTGTTGAACAGTTGCTGCACCTCCTCCATGGATGCACCATGCGGTACATCTGCCAATAGGGAAGAGGCCCCACCGGAAAGAAGGAAGATCACAACATCATCAGGATGGATCCCCCCGGCCACTTCCAGCATGGTGGTAGTGGCAATCAGGCTGTTGAGGTCCGGCACCGGATGCCCTGCAATAATGGAAGTGATCTTCTTTAAATGGAAAGGAGTAGGCTGATGGGTGACCACAAAACCCTGTGTGATCCGGTCTCCCAGGATCTCTTCTGCTTCTTTGGCCATAGAGGCCGCTGCTTTTCCTGCACCAAGAACATAAATGCGGCCACTGGCTGGCAGGGTTTCTCCCAGAACGGTATCCTCTGTTAAACAGGCACGCATAAACCGGCGCGGTTGCACAGCTGCAACGGCACTTTCAAAAATGGAGATGGCTTGCTGGATCTGCTGGTCCATCAGCGATTTGCTTTGCGGGCTTGTCTTTTATCCTGTTTTCGGTCCATTTTTGCCTCCAGCTGCTCTTTCTTCTTCAGTTCCCAATCATTCCATTTCTTATACTGGGCAGGCGTGAGCACTGTTTTGAAACGATTGCTCCTTTCAGCGTCCAGCGTTTGCCGGAGTTTCATGAGGTCACGCGCTTTGAGGCTGGTATCTTTTTTAGCCGCTTCCCGGCGGCGGGAGATATCTTCATTAATATCGTGGATCTTTTTATTCTGTTCTTTTGTGAGATCCAGTTCGCGATAGAGTTTATCGCTCATTTTGTCTGCCTTGTCAGTCGCATCCCATTTGGTTTTTTGTTGTGCCCGGGCACTAAACACCGTGAGAAGCAGGAGCATGATGATCGGCCAATTCTTCTTTTTCATATTGACTAGGTTAAGCTGGTTGCCGCAAGTATTATACCGTTCGTAAAATTTATACTAAAATAGTACGGCAAGCGATCAATGATTTGTTAAATTTAACACTTGTAGCTGTAATGCCGGCATTTTCTGTCTAAACCTGTCATCAGCCATCATCTAACGCTCTAAATTGAAACTTACATGAAATCAAATCCGTTCCCTGCCGGTGCCTTACCGGTAAAAAGGAAGACCCAACGGGGCCTCTTCCGGATGTCGTCCCTGTGCGGCGCTATCGGGTTATTACTGGCGGGCTTTAATGCCAGTGCCCAGGAAACCTGGCCCGTAAATGGCGTATCTGAACCTAAAGATGCCTGCTATGCATTTACCCACGCCACCATTGTTAAAGATGCACAAACCACACTCAGTAACGCCGTACTCGTGATCCGCGATGGAAAGATCATAGGAGCAGGCCCAAACGTAGCCATTCCTAAAGATGCCGTAGTCATTGATTGTAAAGGGAAATACATCTACCCTTCCTTTGTGGACATCTATAGCGATTATGGAATGCCCGCCCAGCAAAGAGGCGGCCGTACTTTTGGAGCAGCCCCCCAGATGTTCACTGCTACCAAAGGTGCAGTGGGCTGGAACCAGGCTATTAAAAGTGAAGTGAATGCCATCCAGTTATTCTCCGCAGATGAACCTAAAGCCAAAAATCTCCGCGAAGCTGGTTTTGGTACAGTGCTTACCCATCAGGCAGATGGCATTGCCCGTGGTACCGGCGCATTGGTAACCCTGTCTGCTGAAAAAGAAAGCCAGACTGTTATCCGCGAAAAAGCATCCGCACATTATTCTTTCGATAAAGGTTCCTCCACACAGGATTATCCCGGTTCCTTAATGGGAATGATTGCCCTGCTCCGCCAGCAATACCTGGATGCGCAATGGTATAAAACACAACCCGCTAAAGAAGGGCTGAACCTCAGTCTCCAATCCTGGAATGATAATCAATCCCTCCTACAGATCTTTGAAGCCAACGATAAATGGAATGCCCTGCGTGCAGACAAGATCGGCGATGAATTCGGAGTGCAGTATGTGATCAAAGCAGGAGGTAATGAATATCAGCGCATTCCTGAAATAGTAGCCACAAAAGCTACTTACATCGTGCCACTGAATTTCCCGCAGGCTATGGACGTGGAAGATCCTAACGATGCCCGTTTTGTAGCCCTCGCAGATATGAAGCATTGGGAACTGGCGCCCACAGAACCGGCCGCTTTCGAAAAAGCGAATATCCCTTTCTGCTTAACCGCAGCAGACCTGAAGGATGTAAAATCGTTCATCGCCAATGTGCGCAAAGCCATTGAATATGGCCTTACAGAACAAAAAGCCCTCGAAGCTTTAACCAAAACACCCGCCACCATTTTAAAGGCCTACGATAAAGTAGGAAGTCTTGATGCCGGTAAGCTGGCTAACTTCATCATCACTTCAGGCCCTGTATTCCAGGAGAACACCGTGTTATACCAAAACTGGGTGCAAGGGCATAAATATATAGTGAAAGAAGAAGGATGGAATGATATCAGGGGTACTTACTCCTTACAGTTCGGTGGCGTTACTTATCCCATCGAAATTAAAGGTACACAGGCTGCACCCGCTTTATCCTACCAGGGTAAAGATACCATCGCCGGTAAAATTGATATTGATGGTCAGCTCATAAAACTGAACATCCCGCTTACGAAAGACAGCAAACAACAATTACGCCTCAGTGGTGTGATCGGCACAGACAATAAATGGAGCGGTTCCGGTGTAGATGATAAAGGTAAATACAGTAACTGGACTGCCACCTTCTCCAAAGCCTTTGTTGCAAAAGCAGATACTGCTAAAAAGAAAGAAGCGCCGCAGTATGGTAAAATATATTTTCCTTTCTCCGGTTACGGATATGAAACATTGCCCAAAGCAGAAGATCTGCTGATCCGTAATGCCACCGTATGGACGAATGAAAAAGAAGGAAAGCTCGAAGGAACAGACGTACTCGTCCGCAACGGCAAGATCGCACAGATCGGAAAAGGGCTCGCTGCCGGCAATGCCAAAGTAATAGATGGCACCGGTAAACATCTTACACCCGGTATTTTGGATGAACACTCTCACATCGCCATTTCCCGTGGTGTGAATGAAGGTTCCCAATCTGTTACAGCAGAAGTGCGCATTGCAGATGTGATCAATCCGGATGATGTAAATATCTACCGCCAGTTAAGTGGTGGGGTTACTTCTTCTCACCTGCTGCATGGTTCTGCCAACACCATCGGTGGTCAAAGCCAGCTGATCAAATTGCGCTGGGGTGCAGACGCAGAAGAACTGAAGTTCCAGAACTGGGGCGGTTTCATCAAGTTTGCCCTGGGTGAAAACGTGAAGCAATCCAATTGGGGCGACAGGCAACGGGTACGTTTCCCGCAAACCCGTATGGGAGTTGAACAGGTACTGGTGGATGCATTCACCCGTGCAAAAGATTATGAGAAAGCAGGTGCCGGCAAACGCCGTGACCTGGAACTGGATGCACTTGTAGAGATCCTCAACAGCAAACGTTTCATCACCTGTCACTCTTATGTACAGAGCGAGATCAACATGTTACTGAAAGTAGCAGACCGCTTCAACTTCAAAATAAACACCTTCACCCACATCCTCGAAGGATACAAAGTGGCAGATAAAATGAAAGCACAGGGCGCAGGCGCTTCTACTTTTGCAGACTGGTGGGCATACAAAATGGAAGTGGTAGATGCCATCCCGCAGAATGCCACCATCATGCAACGCGTAGGACTCACGGTAGCCATCAACTCGGACGATGCCGAAATGGCCCGCCGCCTGAACCAGGAAGCTGCGAAAAGTGTAAAATATGGTTCTATGGCTGAAGAAGATGCATTGAAGATGGTTACCTTAAATCCTGCACAGTTATTGCATGTGGCAGACCGCATCGGTAGTGTGAAAGCAGGCAAGGATGCAGACCTGGTACTTTGGAGCGATCATCCCCTCAGTATCTACGCAAAAGCAGATAAGACCATCGTAGACGGTATCGTGTATTTCGATCGCGATAAAGACCTCGAACTGCGTGCCCGCATAGCAGCAGAACGTACCCGCCTGATCGGTAAGATGCTGGGTGAGAAAAAGAAAGGTGCTCCTATGGCAAGGCCTACACCAAGCCGTGAAGAGATCTGGCATTGCGAAGACCTTCAGGCAGGCCACCAACATCATATCATGCGTGATGTGAACCATGAAGCAGAAGACGCTAAATAATGTAACCAGTAAATTCGCATTCAACATGAAAAAATTATTCTTATATATACTTGGATTTACCGCCAGTTACACTTCCCTGCATGCGCAGGAAACCGTGTACCCTGCTCCCGCGCAGAAAGGCCTGGTATTCCTGAAGAACGCCACCATCCATGTAGGGAATGGCCAGGTGATCAATAATGGTACTATTGGTTTTAACAATGGAAAGATCACTGCCATCGGCGCAGATGTAGCCATACCTGCAGACGATGTAAAAGTATTCGATGTGAATGGCCAGCACATCTATCCCGGCCTCATTGCCCCGGAAAGTAATCTCGGCCTCACAGAAGTAGAAAGCGTACGCGCTACAAACGACTTCTCAGAAGTAGGAGAGATCAATCCTTCTGTTCGCTCTATTGTTTCTTATAACACAGATTCCAAGATCATCGCCACCCTTCGCACAAATGGCATACTTCTGGCACAGGTAGTACCACAAGGCGGTCTGCTCAGTGGAAGCTCTTCCGTTGTACAACTGGATGCCTGGAACTGGGAAGATGCCGCTTACAAAACAGATAACGGCATTCACTTCTACATGCCCCGCCTGATGCCGCGTGGTAATCCATTCGGCGCAGCTGCTGCCGGCCCCGGTAGCGATGCCATCAAAGCTGCAATGGCAGAGATCGCCAGCGTGAAAGCTTTCTTCCAGGAAGCAAAAGCTTACGCTCTTGCTCAAAAACACGATGCGGTGAACCTGAAATATGAAGCGGTAAAAGGCTTATTTGATCGCACGCAGAAACTCTTCATCCACTGCGATCTGGTGAAGGAGTTAGTGGTAGCAACAGACATCGCCAAAGAATTTAATTTCGATGTAGTGATCGTTGGTGGTACGGATGCATGGCTGATCACCGATGTGCTCAAACAAAACAACATCCCTGTGATCCTCACCCAGCCGCACAGCCTCCCTGTTATGCAGGACGATGATGTGGACCAGCCTTACAAAACTGCCGCTCAATTGCAGAAAGCAGGTATCCTGTTCTGCATCAGCAACGAAGGTTTCTGGCAGCAACGTAACTTGCCATTCAATGCAGGTACAGCAGGCGCTTATGGTTTGAGCAAAGAGGAAGCACTTAGTGCTATCACCCTCAACGCTGCGAAAATATTAGGCATCGGAGAGAAAACGGGTTCATTGGAAGTAGGGAAGGATGCGAATATTGTGGTGAGTACGGGGGATATATTAGATATGAAATCCAGTGTGATAACAAAGGCTTATATCCAGGGAAGGGAAGTGAGTTTGGAGGATAAACATAAGCAGTTGTACGAGCGGTACAAGTACAAGTACGGTTTGAAATAGAACGTATGAAAAAGAGGGCATTCCGGATGGGATGCCCTCTTTTTTACTCAGCTTCTTATTTTTACACACGCATCATATATGTCCAGTGTGATCTGTGCTATACGCGTATCAGTCAAATGAGAGCAACCCGTTAACGAATAGGTGCTGTCCGGCGGGTTCGGTTCGGCGCTTACCCTGATCCGTTCCTTTTCATGGCTTCCATATTCTTTTGTTGTATCTGTTGAAAGATGTAGAGAAATATAGTCAGCTTCAAAAGAATGCCGGGTTTTTGCTTTACTGAGATCGAAAGAGTGCCAAACGAGGTTGTCTTTATCATAAGGTACCAATAGTTGATACCGGTTAAGTGCCTCTTCAATGTTTGTTTGCAGGTCCTGGAATTTGCAGGGCCATGTGTCCACAATGACATTTTCCTGTTCTATATGCAGGCCGATGTCGGCTCTCCCAAAAGGTACAAACAATATCTGCTGATGCTTTTCACTGATGTATATGTTGCAGGCCCTGTAAGGATATTTACCTGCCTGAGATCGTTTCTTTTTGTTCCAGAACATAATAAGTAAAGCTAAAAATAATTCCTAAAATAACATCCCCTCCACCTTGCTCCCTAGTTCATACAGATCCATACCTCCTGAATTCGTGAGAATAATAACGGTATATCCCTGCCTGGGATAATAATTATTCATAGCATGCCACCCCGAACTATCCCCGGAATGCCCAATGCTTTTATCATTAATGATCCAGATATAACCAAAATGTGAACCTTCCCAGGCAGAAGTATGTTTGGCCATCATTTTTGAGAGGTACTTCCCCTGTACCACTTTACCGGAGAATACAGCTTTGTCAAATTTATAAAGGTCTTCCACGCTACTCCATGCTCCGCCAGCCGATAAAGGGATAGACCCGTTATCATAGTTATAAGGAATAGCTTCACCAGTCTTACGATAACCGATAGCATATTTCCGCTGACTGCTATCCAGTGCCCAATACGGTGTAAAACTGGTATTGGTTAAACCCAGCGGGTCAATAAATACTTTCCTGATATAATCCTGAAAATCTATCCCCGTGATCTTTTCAATGATCGCCCCTAATACAATACAATCACCTGTTGAATAGATGCAGCTATCCCCGGGTGGATACACTAATGGTAATGATCTCATAAAGGGCAGCATGTCTGTGCAATTCTTCACTTTATCATAACTGAAATCTTTGGCGTTAAAGAAGTCATCCAAACCCGCAGAATGCGTGAGCATTTGATGAATGGTTATTTTATCCCCGGAAGGAAACCCTTTGAGGTATTGCCCTAATGTATCCGTAAATTTCAGCTTTCCTTGCTGGGCCAGGTAAGTGATAGCTGTTCCGGTAAATACTTTTGATGCGGATGACATGCTAAACCGGGTAGCAGGAGTATTCTTTATTTTGTTTGCGATATCAGCATAACCATAACCTTTGGATAATAGTATCCCGGAACTATCTGCAATGAGAACAGCGCCGGAAAAGGACATACTATTCAACAAGCTGTCAATCGATGCAATACGCTTCGATTGACCGCACAAAGGGATCATTCCAATGGAAAAAGCTATAAGTGATAGGGTGATCTTCTTCATTCTAAGGTTCAATACCTGAATTTACTGATTTTACTCGTAAGGTGGTGCTCCCACTGGTATGCTCCCTGGTCCCATCCGCTTCAATATCTTCTCTGCTGAATCCAGGTGTTTATACAACATGGGCAATTGGTCCGCTGCAAAAGCTTTCACTTCGCTATCGGTAGCATCCTTTGCTGCCTTCTGAAATTCCCGGATATCTTTCCTGTGATCATTCACCATCAGGTTCATATAAGCCCTGTCAAAATCACCATTAAGCTCTTTCAGCAATTTATCTCTTTGTTTCTGCTGTTCTGTGGATATAGAGTCCGGCAGGATAACGTTCTTGGCTATAGCGAGTCTTTTCAATTTCTCCCCGCCTTCTTCATGATCCTTGATCATCATACTCCCGAAGGCCTTCACCTGCTCACTGGTAGATTTATTCTCCGCCATATGCCCCAGTTGAATTTCCATATTTCCTCCGCTCGCAGCCTCCACGAGAAAATCAGCATCTGATTTACTAAGGGAAACGGGCCCCTGGTCCAAACGCTGCAGGCTATCTATCCTTTCCCTGTTTTCTTCTTTAGCCTTTTTCTCGCTGTCAGGAGTGCGGTTATTACAACTGATCAGCAGTAGTATTAACAGCAATGAAAGTGACTTTTTCATAATAACCTCCTTTTCTGTAAAAGACTTCAAAACACATGCCTTAAAACAAATAATTCCTAACTTCACCCGCATGAAATACGAACTCCCGGCCTGGTATGACCAACTCATGAAAAAGTACCCTATCGTTACCCAGGAGGAATGGCAGGTACTGGATTCCATTGCCACCGTAAAGCGCATCAAAAAAGGAGACGCATTCCTGCGTAGCGGTAAAGTGGCACGTAATGCAGCTTTCGTTATTTCCGGTATATTCAAGTTTTCGATCCCTGACGAAGCAGGAAATGAGAAAATTATCAAGTTCGCCCTGGCAGACGATTTCCTGGCCAATTGCGAAAGTTATAATAAGAAGGCTCCTTCTAATGTCAGTATAATAGCTATAGAGGATGCAGTCATACTAAAGATCAATCAACTGAAGCTGAAACCTTTGTATGATCAGCATATTAACCTGCTGCATGTAAGCCTTCAGTTATACCAGGAGTTATTAGAACAGCAGTCGGAACACCAGCATATCCTGGCATTAAAAACACCCCTGAGGCGGTACCGTTTTTTGATGGAACGCCGCCCTGCCATTATACAAAGGATCTCCCTCACCAATATCGCCAAATACCTGTATATCAGCCGCGAAGCATTAAGCAGGGCGAGGTTATTCTTACCCGGCCAGCGGGGTAATTTTTGTGACTAGGATCACAGTTGTTGCATAAGCCGCATAATAGCTTTGTATCAAAAAAGATATGAAGCAAAGCATGATCTTACTGCATGGATTATTCGGCGGACTCAGCAATTGGGAAGGCGTAGTAGCACATTTCGGAGCAACGTATGATATCCATATTCCCCCATTGCCTATTTATGATGAACATAAAGGAGATAACCTGGAATACCTGGTGCAATTCCTTCAAAAATACATTCAATCACACCAGCTGGAAAACCTCATATTGGTTGGAAATTCCCTCGGCGGCCACGTTGCCATTCTATATGCCCATCAATATCCCGAAAACGTAGCCCGCCTGGTTCTTACCGGCAGCTCAGGACTTTATGAAAACACCAGCATGGGCGGTTACCCCAAACGCGGAAATTACGACTACATCCGGGAACGCGTTGCCTACACTTTTTACGATCCCGCAGTAGCAACAGATGCACTGGTAGCTGAAGTGTTCCAAACCACCAACGATACCCGAAAATGCTTCCGGATCGTTAAAATGGCCAAATCCGCCAACCGTAACTATGTGGGGCCATTGCTGCCTGATATCCACATAAAAACACTGCTGATCTGGGGAGAAGATGATAAGATCTCCCCACCTGATGTGGCGGAGGAATTTCTGGAAAAAATTCCTGATTCACAGTTAGTTATGATCGAAAAATGTGGCCATGCCCCCATGATGGAACGCCCTGTTGAATTCAACCGTATCCTGGAAAATTTCCTGAAGATCTAAAAATAAATTTGCGCAGTTGAATGACTGCACATATATTTGCAGTCAAACGGCTGCATAATGGGAATAAGAAGAGACGTATTTCAAGCAATAGCGGACCCTACCCGTAGGGCCATCATTACGCTGGTAGCTATCCAGGCCATGACGCCTGGTGCAATAGCGGAGAATTTTAATTCTTCCAGGCAAACAATTTCGAAACACATACAGATCCTTACGGAATGTGAATTACTCACGCAGGAGCAGACAGGCAGAGAAATTTACTATCACATCAATGCGAAGAAAATGAAAGAAGTAGCAGATTTCATAGAGCCGTTCCGCAAACTCTGGGACGACCGTTTTAATAAACTGGAAGACGTTATGAAAAAGTTTAAACCAAAGAAATAGTAAATAATGGAACGTAAAACAAAAGTTGATGCCGAAAAAGGCAAACACTACCTGACTGTCACAAGGGAATTTGACCTGCCATTGGAGCTGCTGTTCAAAGCATATACAGAACCCGAACTTCTTGAACAATGGATGGGCACCAAAGTGCTGAAACTGGATAACAAAAAGCACGGCGGCTGGCATTTGCAAACCTCCTACGAAGGTAAGGTAGTGTTCGAAGCCAGTGGTGCTTACCATGAGTTTATTCCCGGGCAAAAGATCATCCGCACACACGAAATGCACAACGCAGATTTTGATGTAGTACTGGAATTCTCAGAATTCGAAAAACTCACGGACGACACCAGCAAACTCACCATGCAAATGGTATACAGATCCGTAGAACACAGGGATAAAAATTTGAAGTTGCCTTTTTCATATGGCATCAATATGGCCCATGACGAATTGGAAAAAGTTGTCAGCAAACTCAAACTTAAATAAAACGTTATGACAAAAAGAAACAAGATCATCTACTGGATTGCCACTATCTGGCTTGCATTGGGAATGGTATCAACCGGCATCGTACAGCTGCTCAGGCATGAAGCAGAAACAGCCATGATGGGAAGGTTGGGCTATCCTGTCTATTTCCTCACCATACTGGGTATCTGGAAGCTATTGGGAGTAATAGCCATCTTAGTCCCTAAATATCCTTTGGTAAAGGAATGGGCCTACGCCGGTTTTTTCTTCGCAATGTCTGGCGCAATTTTTTCGCATATTGCAGTGGGGAGTCCCGCAATAGATCTGTTTGGTCCATCATTGCTGATCGTACTTACCATCACGTCATGGTATTTCAGACCCGAAACCAGGAAAGTTTAACCTATAAAACAAATAAGCATGAATCCTAAAGTTGATTTTTATTTCAAGAAAGCCAAAAAGTGGCAGAAGGAACTGGAGCAATTGAGGTCGATCATGCTGGACTGTCACCTCACTGAAGAGTTGAAATGGGGCGTTCCCTGTTACACGTTCGAGAAAAGCAACATCGTTTTAATCCACGACTTCAAAGATTACTGTGCACTCCTGTTTCACAAAGGAGCTTTGATGAAAGACCCGCATGGTATCCTGATCCAGCAAACCGAGAATGTTCAATCCGCCCGCCAGGTGCGGTTCACCAGCCTTGCAGAAATAAAGAAGCTGGAACCCATCCTCAAAGAATACGTGTTTGAAGCCATTGAAATAAAAGAAGCCGGTTTGAAAGTGGCGTTTAAGAAGGTCTCCGAATACAAGGTGCCGGAAGAGTTTGAAAAGAAATTAGCAGAGATGCCTGCCCTGAAGAAAGCTTTTTATGCATTAACCCCGGGCCGGCAAAGAGGATATCTTCTTCATTTCTCTTCAGCTAAACAATCCAAGACCCGCGAATCAAGGATCGAAAAATATATGCGGCAGATCCTTGATGGAAAGGGCCTGGAAGATTAGATCAAAAACTTAAAATTGGATCAACCCGCCAACGGGTAATCCACTGGGCACAGCTGGAGGTATTTTCTTATCATAATTACCGTCGTTCAGGGTATTAAGGAACTCAACAATGGCATTGATGTCTTTGAACTCAACTTTCACTTCCTGCGCCAGCGGATCTAATTGTGCTCTTGCTACGTGTTTGTTTTGAAGCGGTTTCCCATGCAGGTCCTCGTAAAGGAATAGTACATCCTTGAGGGTAGGTATCTTTCCATTATGCATATAGGGCCTTGTAAACTGAAGGTTCCGGAGAGAGGGCGTCCGGAATGCATAGGTGCTTAGATAACCAGAGTCAGAAAAAGGCAGTTTCTCATTATCCACCACACCCAGTATATGAGGTTTGAAGTCAGACAGCATAGGTCCGCTATGGCACCTGGCACAGCCTGCTTTCAGAAATAAATTCATGCCTTCAATTTCCTGACCGGATAACGCAGTTCTGTCGCCACGCATGTATTGATCGAACCGGGAGTTATTCGCGATCAACGATCGTTGAAAAGCCCCCAGTGCTTTGGAAATATTGCCTAAGGATACAGTATCACTTTCCGGAAAAGCCGCCTCAAACAAGCGCCTGTATTCCGCAATAGCAGCTACTCTTTTCACCACTTCAACCGCAATATGTTCTTCAGCAAACTGATGCCCCCGCATTTCTTCCAAAGCCTTCACCGGAAATGCCGCCTGCTCCTCAAGCCCCTTCGCCCGAAGGTCCCAGAACATAGGTGCATCCTCTGGCGTATAATGCCCATCCGTCCCAATGCCATTAAAAGCGATATTGAGAAGGGATTGAGAATTCCGCTTGGTGAATGGAATATTATTCTTAAAATTGAATTTCCGGTGTTCCCCCAGCCCTTTTCCATTTACGCCAATAGACAGATCAAGACTTTCCGCATACCCAAAATCCGGATGATGGCAGGTGGCACAGGAAACATCCCTTCCCCCGGACAGTACAGGATCATAAAACAAGAGCCTGCCCAGCTCAATCTTCTCTACCGTAGAAGGATTTTCCGCCGGAGATCTGTAAGTAGCCGGCAATGCATCAATGCTACCCAGGCTTAATGGCTCTTTTTTTGCAGCAGCAGGTTTAGTCTCGCCCTGGCAAGCAAATAGCAGCACAACAAAGTATATCCCGAGTAGCGAACGCATGCAGAAAAGTAGTATTATTTATTTGCTTATCAAAGTGCGCTTTAATATCTCAGATAGGCTTCACATAGGCTCAACATAGGGTAATCCTTCTCTTATCCTATAATCAAAGTAGTGCCAAAGATAGTTTTGGGACCAGCTTTTGATCAACGATCAGCCCCCGTTGTGTCACTCCCTTCAGCGACAGTATATACCTGAACAAGAACAAACACCACTCAACTCCCAACCCAAAGCCCACCAGCGGAAATAAGCATAAAAAAAATTCGTCCGAAAACTGTTCCCTCTTGCCTCTTATAACCACCGGGCTGGTTTTTTCGGTCGAATTTTTTTTATGCTTATTGGGAGCGGCGGAATAAAAAAAAGGCCACCCACCAGGGCAGCCTCCAATTTTATTAAAGCAAAGCAGCTTACACCACCTTCACCAGCATATAATTTTTCTTTCCCTTCTGAAAGAGAATATTCTTCCCAACAATAAATGCATCATCATTGATCACCAGGTCAATCCCCGCGATCTTACTCCCATTCATACTCACTCCGCCGCCTTGAATGGTCTTTCGCGCCTCGCCCTTACTGGGAAACACCTTCGCATCCGCCAGAAAGCTCACCACATCCTTCCCCGCAGCAAACTCTGCAAAAGGTACTTCAAACGTAGGAACCCCCGCCATCACCTTCAGCAACTGATCTTCAGACAATGATTTCAACACATCCACAGATGCATTGCCAAACAATATCTGCGAAGTCTTCACCGCAAACTCATATTCCTCAACACCATGGATAAAAGAAGTTACATGCTGCGCCAACACCTTCTGTAAAGCCCGTTTCCCCGGATCAAGCCTATGCTCCGCAATGAGAGAATTAATAGCAGGCTCATCCAGGAAAGTAAAGGTTTTGATATAACTCTCCGCATCATCATCACTCGCATTCAGCCAGAACTGATAGAATTCATAAGGACTCGTTTTCTTTGGGTCCAGCCAGATATTCCCCTTTTCGGACTTCCCGAACTTGGTACCATCGGCTTTTTTAACGAGCGGGCAGGTAAAAGCATACGCCTCCCCACCACCGATCCGCCTGATCAGCTCAGTACCCGTAACAATATTCCCCCATTGATCAGAACCACCCATCTGCAGTTTACAGTTCTTAGCCGTATACAGATGATGGAAATCGTAACCCTGTATCATCTGGTAAGAGAACTCGGTAAAGGACATCCCACTATCACCTTCCAGCCTTTTCTTCACAGAATCCTTCGCCATCATATAGTTCACCGTGATATGTTTACCTACGTCCCGGATAAAGTTCAGGAAACTGATCCCCTTGAACCAGTCGTAGTTATTTACCATTTCAGCGGCATTCGGCTTGGAAGGATCAAAATCCAGGAACTTCTCCAATTGGGCTTTAATGCCTTTTTGGTTCAGCAGCAGGGTTTCTTCGTCCAGCATCTTTCTTTCCTCTGCCTTAAAGGAGGGATCACCCACCATACCGGTAGCGCCACCCACCAGCGCCAGGGGTTTATGCCCGGCTTTCTGAAGATGTACCAGCAACATGATCGGCACCAGGCTGCCCACGTGCAGAGAGTCTGCCGTAGGGTCAAAACCGATGTAACCCGTGGTCATTTCCTTTTGCAGTTGCTCCTCAGTTCCGGGCTTGATATCCTGCACCATGCCCCGCCAGCTTAATTCCTTGATAAGATTCATGAAAAGACGATAAAATTTGTGCAAACCTACAATTTTCTAAGGACATGCTTTATCTTGGAATTAATCGTATATTAGGAAAGTATGAAATGTCTCTGGATAACCACCACGTTGTTATTATTTGCAGCTGCGGCTGCCACCGCACAGGATTGTAAGAGCTTTTACTACATGACCAACAATGCCGTTGTGGAAATGAGTATCTACAACGACAAGGAGGAACTGATGGGTAAACAGCTTTACAAGATTGCGGAGGTTGAAAAAAAGGGAAGCGATCTGGTGTCTACCTTCACTACTTCCTTTTTAGACAAGAACGGGAAAGAGATCTCGAAGTCCGAGGGTATGTTCAAATGTAATGGTATCACTATCGGAGTGGACATGAAGATGAACATCCCCGGGGCTCCCGCTGGGAATATGAACGCTAAGATGAAGTCTTCAGACTCCTATCTTATGTATCCCACAACATTAACGGTCGGGAAGTTCCTGGCTGATGGTGCTTTCCATATGGAATCAGAAGTGAATGGGATGCCCATGGTCATGGACCTTAAAATAACACAGCGGAAAGTGGAAGCAAAGGAATCCATTACCACAACAGCCGGTACCTGGGATTGCTTTAAGATCAGCTACAACATTGAATCTAAAGTATCCGTGATGGGAGCGGGCGTACCTATGGACCTAAAGGCTACGGAATGGTTCGCACCTGGCTTTGGGATGGTCAAATCCATGAGTTATAATAAGAACGGGAAGCTGATGGGCAGTACGCAGATCACTAAACTGGAGAAGTAAGTTTATACCCTTGGCTTCCAGGGAATTTCTTCTACCTGCAACTTATGGCCCACATAACGCGCCAGCACAAAAAGGTAATCACTCAGCCGGTTAATATATTGTAACACCAGTGGCTCTACGAAAGTATCCTGTTCCTGCATCTCCACACATAATCTTTCCGCCCTTCGGCAAACGCAGCGGGCAATATGACAATGAGATACGGCAACGTGCCCTCCCGGTATGATAAAGAACTTCATCTCCGGTAATACGGTATCCATTTCGTCCATCTTATCTTCCAGCAGTTTAACATCCGCCTCATGAAGGTCCGGGATCTTCATTTTGGTGCCCTTATCAGGGTCAGTGGCCAGTGAAGCGCCGATAGTGAAGAGGCGGTCCTGTATATATTTGTTGAATGTTATTATCTCCGGTTCTTTCATATGGTCGTTCACCAAACCCAGCCAGGAGTTTAGTTCATCCACGGTACCATATGTTTCAATGCGAAGGTGGCTTTTAGAAACCTTCGTACCTCCAATGAGCGAGGTTTTGCCCTTGTCACCTGTTTTGGTGTAGATCTTCATTGCCATATAGCGAAGATAAAAAAAAGGTAACAGCCCCGGCCATTACCTTTTTTTGAATATAATTTTTGAGTTGTTTTCCTTTAAAGTGCCAAAGCCATTTCAGTCCGGCGCTGTTTTTGTTTTTGAAGCAGCTCTTTCTTTATGCGCTAAAGCCATTTAGTCCGGCACTACTTTTCATCTTTCTGGCGCACCCCTTCTAATGCGCTAAAACCTCCTTCACCGCATTCATCTTATCAGACTCTATCACCCCATCCCGGAGACGGATGATCCTTCTTGCATGTGCAGCAATATCTTCCTCATGCGTTACCAATATCACCGTATTCCCGGAAGCATGGATCTTACTGAAAATATCCATGATCTCAATGGAGGTCTTGGTATCCAGGTTACCCGTAGGTTCATCCGCCAGAATGATAGAAGGATCGTTCACCAGCGCCCTGGCTATAGCTACCCTTTGGCACTGTCCGCCGGACAGCTCATTGGGTTTATGTTTGTAACGGTCTCCCAGTCCCACTTTTTCGAGCATAGCCCTGGCCTTATCTTCCCTTTCCTTTTTGCCAACGCCGCCATAGATCAGTGGAACAGCCACATTCTCAAGGGCAGACAAACGAGGCATCAGGTTAAACTGCTGAAATACGAAACCGATCTCCTGGTTACGGATCCGTGCCAGTTCATTGTCTTCCATACTGCTCACATCATGCCCGCTCAGTACATATTTGCCACTGGTAGGAGTGTCCAGGCAACCGAGGATATTCATAAGGGTCGACTTTCCGGAACCGGAAGGTCCCATCAGCGCTACATATTCATTCCTGTTGATATTCAGGGAAACACCTTTCAATACAGGCAATTCGTTCTTGCCAATGAAATAGCTTTTACGGATCTGATCGAGTAGGATAACAGTCTGGGACATATTTATTTCTTGATTACTTTAGGGACGCTGAAATATTCCGCGGTATGGGCTGGAGCGTTCTGTAAACCCTCTTCCCGGCTGATATTCGGCAGAACAACGTCCTCCCGGAGGATATTGGTATCTGCGGTCATAAACAACATAGGTTTCACGTTGGCTGTATCCAGCTCACTTAACTTTTCAACGAATGTGATCATTCGCTGTAGGTCGTGCCGGATCTCTTCACGCTCTCCGGCATTGAATTCCAGCCTTGCCAGGGTAGCCAATTGCTGAATCAGTGCATCATTCACTTCCATGAGTTCAATATTAACGAATTAAAGCTAATAAATAGTGTTAAAATATTGGATATTATGTGGCCAATTTGCAAAAATATGCAATTCCGTCATCGTCAATCTTAAATTTCTTAAATTGCGCCCCGATATGGGAACAGAAAAAGAAATCGTTGTCAGCGGCATCCGCTCCACAGGTATTTTGCACTTAGGGAATTATTTTGGCGCCATCCGTAATTATATCCGGATGCAGGAAGAGTTTAACTGTTACTTCTTTGTAGCAGACTGGCACGCGCTTACAACACACCCTGATCCAAAAGAACTGCGCGGCAACGTATACCGGGTATTGGCTGAAAACATCGCCTCCGGCCTGGATCCCGAGAAAGTGACCCTCTATGTACAAAGCGATATCCCGGAAATAGCAGAACTCTACCTGCTCCTGAATATGATGGCCTATAAAGGAGAACTGGAAAAAGTACCCACTTTCAAGGATAAAGTAAGGCAGAACCCGGATAACGTGAACGCCGGCCTCTTAACCTATCCCGTATTGATGACGGCCGATATCCTCGTTCACAGAGGCCTGAAAGTACCCGTAGGGAAAGACCAGGAGCAACATCTGGAAATGAGCCGTAACTTTGCCCAAAGGTTTAATAACCGCTATGGTTACCTGTTCCCGGAACCTGTACCCTTTAACTATGGCGACGATCTGATCAAGATCAACAGCCTGGACGGGGTTGGAAAAATGAGCAAAAGCGAGAACCAGAACTCCACTATCTTCCTGAACGACAGCGACGACGATATCCGGTATAAAATAAAAAGAGCCAAAACAGACAGCGGTCCGCAGGAACCCAATTCCGCCAAACCCGATTATATCGCGAACCTCTTTACCCTGATGGGCCTGGTTTCCACTCCGGATACCATCAAACACTTCGAAGACACCTTTAACAACTGCACTATCCGCTACGGCGATATGAAAAAGCAACTGGCTGAGGATATGGTGGCCTTTATTGCCCCGATCCGCGAAAAAGCCGAAGCCATTCAGCAGGATACTGCCTATTTGACCCGCATTATGCGCTACGGGGCTGAAAAGGCCAGGGCATCGGCGGCACAAACTTTGCAGGAAGCACGTAAATTAATGGGTATTAACTTTTATTGATTTATTTTATCTTGTTACTTACAATATTCCCCCATGCATGGCAAAAAATAAGATCAAGCACATAGCGATTGCCGGAAATATCGGCGCTGGAAAAACCACCTTAACCGAAATGCTGTCTAAGCACTATAAGTGGATTCCCCAATATGAAGATGTTGAGCACAACCCTTACCTGAGTGACTTTTATGATGATATGCCACGCTGGTCTTTCAATCTGCAGGTCTATTTTCTGCATAGCAGGCTCAAGCAACTGGTAGATATTCAACATGGAAAAGATACCGTTATCCAGGACCGTACCATCTATGAGGATGCGCACATTTTCGCGCCCAACCTCTACGAAATGGGCCTGATGACCAAACGGGACTTTGATAACTACTTCAATTTCTTCGAAACCCTGAAGTCTATGGTAAAACCTCCGGACCTGCTCATTTACCTGCAGGCATCTGTTCCAACACTGGTGGCACAGATCCAGAAGAGGGGAAGGGAGTACGAGGAAAATATTCGTTTGGACTATCTCAAACGCCTAAACGAGTTCTACAATACATGGATTGAAAAATACAAAGATGGTCCGCTGCTGATCATTGATGTAGACAAGAATAAATTTCCTGAAAACGATGAGCACCTGGGCGAGATCATCTCCCGTGTAGACTCAGAGCTGTACGGTTTGTTCTAATTTTTCAGGAAGATCTTAATCTCCGAATTTCGCAGTTCAACCTCCGGAATTCGGAGATATTTTTTTTGGAGCAGATCGTAATTGCCATTAATTTTATCCCCGTTGTTTGTTCACCAAAATGCGATCTACATGTTAGCAATTGTTTGTAGCCTTTGTGCGCTATTATTATTGGCGCAACCTCCACGGCTCCCGTCCATAGGGGTCTACAGCCTTAAGTTTACCGAAGTATTTTCCGCAGACAGAAATCCTGCTGCATTAGCCGGTATAAAAAAATATACAGCAGGCATCTATGCAGAACGCCGGTTTATGTTAAAAGAAATGAGCGGCTACGCATTGAATGGTGCATTACCTGTAGCATCAGGAACAATAGGCATACGCATTAAACAGTTTGGGTTTAGTTTATATAAAGAACAAATGTTCGGTGCAGGGTATGCACTGCCGCTGGGAGAAAAACTAAAGGCCGGCATTCACCTGGATTACAACATGCAGCGTGCCCCACAATTTAAGGAAGCAGGAATGATAGCAGAATGTGGGGTACTCTGGCAGATTGCAGAACGTGTGGGCCTCGGTGTAAATGTTTTCAATCCCACGGGGAAAGGGTTGAAGCTGTACACAATGGGAGTTGGATACGCGCCTTCCTCACAACTCTTGATAGAAGCAGAATGCAGAAAGGAAGAGGGCAGACCACTCAGCACTTTAGTTGATGGCATATACCGCCCTTTGCAGCGGTTCTGGCTATTAGGAGGTTTTGCCACACAACCCGTGTACCAGTTTGCCGGCTTAGGTTTCCTGTTGCGGAATATGCGCATCGGTATTATAGGTAGCCGCCACCAGCTGTTAGGATTTACACCCGGCATAACTGTAACATGGGAAGCAGAATAAGATGGTGCTTGCTACTCCTCGTATGCAACTGGACATATGCACAGGAAGAAGGACCAATGCAACATCCCGGGCAACAGGAACATGCGCAGTTAGAGGAACAAGCGCTGTTAGAGGAACAGGAACAAACGTTGCTGGAACAACAAGCGCAAACAGGGAATGGGAATGAGGAACAATCCCTGCCCGAGAATGACGAACAAACCCAGCAGCGCGAATCATACGCGCGCAGAAAACTAAACCTGAACACTGCCGATGCTGCAGCACTGGAATCACTGGGCCTGTTACATGCTTTACAAATAGAACAATTCCTATTGTATCGCCGCAGCCTGGGACCCTTGATCAGCATCTATGAATTACAGGCAGTACCCGGTTTTAATCTGCCATTGATCAGAACGCTGTTGCCATATGTATGGGCGGGAAATGGCTTAGAACCCTGCTACACCTGGAAGGATTATGTGTTACGCGGTAAACATACACTGCTGCTGAGATACACGTATCCCTTTCAAAGCGCCGGGAAATACAATGGCAGTCCGGATAAAATGATGCTACGTTATAGATACCAGTTCTCCCGTTACGCCAGTTGGGGCCTTGTCATGGAAAAGGATGCAGGAGAAGGATTATTTGCAGGAAAACAAAAGAGCGGATTTGATCATTACGGGATCCATTTGTTCTTTAGGAACATAGGGCGGATAAAAGCCTTAGCGCTCGGAGATTACACCGTAAACATGGGGCAGGGGCTCATACAATGGCACGGCCTTGCATTTGGGAAAAGCAGTGCCGTGATGCACACCAAAAGAGAAGGAGATGTATTAAGGCCCTATGCCTCCGCAGGTGAATTCTTTTTCTACAGGGGAGCAGGCATCACCTGTCAAACCGGCCCTTTTACTTTTACCGCATTCATTTCAGGCAGGAAGTTGGATGCAAGGGCAGGAGAGGTGCCAGGCTCAGCAGGTACCCTGGTGAGCACTGGTTACCATCGCACCGATGCTGAATCTGCATTAAAGGGAAACATTACACAAAGCTCCGTGGGTGCAGTGCTTAAATGGTCTGCTGAAAAAGGGCATATCGCATGGAACATGATCGGGCATCAATTTTCCAAACCCTTAAGCAAAGGAGATAAAGCCTACCAGTTATTTGCAGCAACTGGGAACCACTGGCTGAACACCAGTATAGACCATGCTTTCAACTGGCGTAACCTTCACTTCTTCGGAGAAGCAGCCATCAGCAAACAAGGCAAAACCGCCATCCTGCAAGGTGCTATGATCACCCTTGCACACAATGTGGATATGGGAATACTATACCGTAAGGAAGGCATCGCCTATGAAACGCTCTATGGAAATACATTTAGCGAAAACCCAACACCCGGTAATGAATCAGGCCTTTATACTGCAATCTCATTACGGTGGGGCGCCAAATGGGAACTCTCCGCATATGCAGATGTATTCCGTTTCCCCTGGCTGAAATACAGGATCAACAATCCCTCGGAAGGATATGATGTTTTAATGTCCATCACCTGGCGCCCCGATAAAACAACTGAATTGAACGCACAATTCCGGCATGATGATAAACCATTCATGCAACGTCAACAGCTCCGCGCACAATGGAGTATGAAAATAACAGGTGAAGTGATTTGGAGATCAAAAGTACAGGTGAGTAAAACGAAAACCTCCCCCACCTCCTTCCTCGCCCACCATCAATGCCAGGCCAGATGGAAACACTGGCGTTTCACCGCAGGATACACCTGGTTCGATACCGCCGAAACAGAAGGCCTCTATCTCACCGGCCAGCAATTTCCCGGCGACAACTCCTTATCCCGCTTCTCCGGAAAAGGATTTTCCACCCGCTTAGCCATCCAGTTCCATAAGATCTGGTGCCACTGGGTAAGAGCTGTCACAAAAGAAGTGAACACTGCTGTGATGCTGCAGTACCAGCTCTAACACTAATAATATTTTAACCCCGCGGATCAAAGAAAATCCCGCGTTTTAATAATCATATCTGAACGTTTCGCATGCACAAAAAACGCCGGAGCAACAGCTGTTTTTTAAGCATTTTCACTTGATAAGATTAAGCAAAGAAGTATGCAAAGGATTTTTTTCATGAATTTTTCATGAGATATCTGCTTGAAAAACAAAAGAGTATAAAGTTATCTTGTAAGGGCTTTAACAAAAGATTAACCAGAAAATTTTGTGAGTTGAAAAAAATACTAACTTACAAGAGTCATCCAAAAGCAGTATAAATAGATTCATCCAAAGTATAGAAGTGGTAAAATACCATCTTCACCCCTATTTGAAATGCCAAACGACAAAATCAACGCTCTAAACTAAAACTTCTAAAATCTAAATCGATCTATTCATGCCCAAAGCATCGACCTCTTAACCTTAAGCTTGTTTTCAATTCGGAAAAAGGAACAGCCATTCTTTTAACCTATCGTTTCATTTTATTAACCCGGAACCTACATAAAAACAACCCGTTTTTATGCTGGAATTCTATTGCCACTTACCTGACGTTTGCTATCAGCCGCTAAACTCTGCCAAAAAAATCGCATGCCATATGACCTGATTAAAAAACTAACAGACAACAAAACCAATTACTAAGAACAATAAGTTCAATTCATCCAAAATCTGAATCTTTTTTTATGAAAAAAGCGTTACTTCTATGCACCATACCGATGGTGACAGTCAGCCTGGCGTTTGCACAACAACGCCAGGTGACAGGGAAAGTGGCAGGTGACGACGGCTCACCGATCTCATTTGCCACCATCCAGATTAAGGGAACCACAACGGGAACCACCTCTGACCAAAACGGAAATTTCAAACTGAATGTTTCGGGTAACAACGTAGTACTGATCTTCAGAAGCGTAGGCTACGCACTCAAAGAAGTACCTGTTGGCAGCAGCTCCGAACTCGCTGTTACATTGATCACAGACAACAAAAGCCTCCAGGAAGTAGTAGTAACGGCACTCGGTATCAAACGCTCACAAAAATCTGTTTCCTATTCCGTGCAACAGATCAATGCAGACAAGCTCACACAAACACGGGAAACTAACATCAGCACGGCTTTGGCTGGCAAGATCGCGGGAGTGCAGATCCAGGGCCAATCCGGAGCAAAGATCGGGGAAGGTGCCGTGATCCGTTTAAGAGGCGCCGGCTCTCTGATGGATAAAAATCCATTGTTCGTATTGGATGGTACGCCTATCAGTCCGGAAGACATCAACATGGATGACGTAGAAAGTGTTTCCGTCCTCAAAGGCCCCACCGCCACCGCATTGTACGGCCAGCGTGCAGATGCAGGCGTAGTGATCGTTACCACCAAAAAAGGGAAATTGCAATCCGGCATCGGCCTGGAAATAAACCAAACCACCACATTCGATCGGGTGTATCTCATCCCGGATTACCAGAACAGGTATTCAGGCGGAGGGAATGCTGAACTCACACAATACAAATGGGCAGCAGGCCAGCCGGAAGAATGGAAGGCATTGGACGGAAAGTATTATCACGACTATTCCGACGATGCCAGCTGGGGACCTGAAATGAAAGGCCAGGAATATATTCCCTGGTACGCCTGGTATCCTGGTGCCAACTTTGGTAAAACAGCATCCCTCACCCCTCAGAAAAATAACGTCAAAGATTTCTACAGGACCGGCCTTTCACTCAATAACAATGTACAGTTCAGCCAGGGCGGCGATAATTACACTGTGAGGGTATCGTTCACCAACCTGCAACGTTCTGGTGTAATGCCCGGAACCAGTTTGGATAAGAACAGTATCTCCACACAGAACTCATTTAACCTCGGTAAACATTTCACTATCGCATCCAATATTTTCTACACCACTGAAAAGTTAAAAGGGGAGTTTGTGGATGGATATTCCAATAACTCTACAGGATCATTCAACCAGTGGTTTCACCGGGACCTGGATATGAAGAAAATGAAAGAGCTGAGAGACCTCCGTTCTCCGCAAGGTGCGCTGGGAAGCTGGAATCACAATAACCCCGAATCATATTCCGCAGCCAATCCCAAAGCTTTCTATGGGCCTAACTACTGGTATAATCCATTCAGTTACTTTGATAATGTGGATAACCAGGCAAACAGGAACCGCCTGATCGGAGATATCAACCTTACCTATAAGCTCAACGATCACTTCAGGATTGCAGGGTTCTTAAGAAGGAATGAACTGAATACCAGTTTTGAAAATAAAACCCCCTACATCCTGGAAGTGAGCGCTAACCAAACTGGCGTAAAACAGAGTTATGCTACAAGGCAAACTTTTGCCCGTGAGGATAACTATGAAGTACTGGCCACCTACAATAATAAATTCTTTAATGATCTCTCCGTAGATCTGAACATCGGCGGAAACGTAAGAAAGAACACCACTTCCTTTATTGCCGCAAATACGAACCAGGGTTTAACTGTACCCAATCTTTTTGCATTGAGCAATTCTGTTGATCCTATCAGTTATTCAAATACCCGCACCCGCAAAACTGTAAGAAGTGCTTACGGAAGAGGTACACTGGGCTGGAAGGAAGCGTTCTTCGTAGACTTCTCTATCCGGAACGATATCAGCTCTGCATTGCCTAAGGATAATAACTCCTACTGGTATCCCTCCGTGGGCGCCAGTATTGTATTCAGTGAATTCCTGAAAGAAAGTTTCCCCGCACTTACCTTTGGTAAAGTAAGGGCCAGCTGGGCGCAGATAGGATCTGACCTGGACCCTTATGGCCTGGACCTGTTGTATACTTTAGGGCAGAACCCATTCGGCCCGGGTAACTCTGTTATGACCACGCCGAATATCCAACCGAATGATGGCATCCTGCCTTCTCTTTCCTCTTCAGGAGAACTGGGCCTTGACCTGAAATTCTTTAACAACCGCGTGGGCGCCAGCTTCACCTATTATCACGAGGATAAAAGGAATGAGATCCTGGATGTAAATATTTCTAACGCCAGCGGATTTTTATCTAAGACCATCAATGCCGGGAGTGTTGTAAGAAGTGGTGTTGAAGTACAATTGAATGGTACACCTGTTGCCAGCAAGAACTTCAACTGGGAAACCATCGTGAACTTTTCAAAAGGCACTTCCAAAGTAGTAAAACTGGCTCCCAATCTCAGTACCTATACCCTGCCCAATACGGATAGAGGTGGCGCAGCTCCTGCATTTACAGCAGTACAGGTTGTGCATTCTGTGGACAACCAGGAATGGGGACAGTTACGTGGCAATGGTATCAAACGCAATGAAGCAGGTGTGCCCATCTTAAAAGCAGATGGTACATTCGAGATGGCGCCCAATCTCTATTTCGGTTCTGTGTTGCCGGAATTCACCGGGGGATGGTTCAATACCTTCACCTACAAAGACATTACGCTGAGCGCGGTGATCGATTTCCAGAAAGGGGGTAAATACTTCTCCCTGTCTGATTTCTGGGGTTCATTCTCCGGGCTGATGGCTAAAACTGCAGTTAATAACGATAAAGGGAAACCTGTACGGGACCCGGTTGCCGATGGCGGTGGTGTGAATGTATCTGGTGTTGATGCAGATGGCAAACCGGTAAAGATGTATGTAGATGCACAGTTATACTGGCACCAGTTCCGTACTAATTCCAACATGGCTGAAATGTCTGTTTACGATGCATCTTTCATCAAACTGCGGGAAGTATCGTTGGGGTATAATTTCCCGGTAGCTAAAATGGCCAAAAAGATCTTCACACGGGCTAACATTTCAGTAGTAGCCAGGAATGTATTAATGATCTACGCAGATGAAAAAGGATTCGATCCATCTGAGCTCTCTGGCCGCTTCGGTGAAAATGGTCAGATGCCGGGTGTACGTTCCATTGGTATTAATCTCAGGTTAGGATTCTAAAATTTACGACAATGAAAAAACTACTTTATATAGGAATACTGAGCGCCACATTGATCAGCGCACCGGCCTGCAAGGATTTTGGAGACCTGAACGTTTCCCCGAACTCTGCCACCGGGCCTGTTACATCCGCACTCTTAACTAACTCACTCGCCTATTTTGGCAGCGGCAGAAGTATGACTGTTACCTATGCATTTGATGTACGTTTTTTAAATGAAGGTGCCATGTATGCACAGTATACTTCACAAACACAGTATCCGGATGAATCACAATATTCGGTTACAGCAAGAGGCTGGTCGCAATTTTACGCAGGCCCCCTGGAAGATCTCACCAATATTATTAAGTATAATACAGATGCTGATAAAAAAGGATTGGCAACAGTTACTTCCGGCGGCTCTAATAATAACCAGATAGCCATTGCCAGGATCCTGAGGGTATATTACTTTGCGCTGCTTACAGATCAGTGGGGAGATATACCTTACACGGAAGCATTGTCCGAAACACCAACACCTAAGTACGATACCCAGAAAGATATCTATACAGATCTTTTCAAAGAACTAAAAGAAGCAATGGCGCAGTTCGACAATGGTGCTGCCGTGAAAGGAGATATCCTGTTCAGTGGCGATGCTGCACAATGGAAACGTTTTGCCAATACTTTCCGGATGATCATGGCCCTCCGCCTCTCCAAAAGGAATACAGATATGGGCAATCTTCCTAAAACTGAATTTGCCGCAGCACTGGCAGATCCTGCAGGGATCATAGATGCCAACAGCAAGAACGTGATCATGAAATGGCCGGGCAGTTCTTTTAAAAACCCCTGGTTCCAGATGTACGATGGCCGTTCTGATTACGCTATCTCCAATACGCTGGCAGATACCCTGGGCGCTTACAACGATCCCCGTGTGAATGTGTTTGCAGATCCCCTGACCGGTGGTGTCATTAAACCCGTGCCTTATGGCCTTACCCGCCAGTTGCTGATAGAATGGTCTGCCCTGAATCCTGTATATTCAAAAGTAGGCAGGAACATAACCGGTCAAACCTCTCCGGACTATGTGATTACGGCCGCACAGGTACTATTATCCCGCGCAGAAGCAGCAACATTAGGCTGGACGGCCGAAAACGCCGGGCAGTTGTACAACGATGCTATCAAGGCTTCCTGGGAACAATGGGGCGTTTTCACACAGGCGGCGTATGATGCCTACATTGCCAATCCAAAAACATCCTGGGCAGCCGGGGAAACTCCCCGCAAGCTGGGCACCCAGAAATGGATAGCGCTGTATCCCAATGGCTGGGAAGGATGGGCGGAATGGAGAAGAAGTGGTTTCCCCGCGTTGAAACCAACTATTTATGCCGTGAATTCAAGTAAACAGATTCCCCGCAGATATGCATACCCGGTAAATGAGGCCACCCTGAACGAGCCAGCCTATAAAGAAGCTGTTGCACGCCAGGGTGCAGATACCCACGATACCCGTGTCTGGTGGGATAAACAATGATCTTGTTAAACCCCAAATGGTGTCCCGGTAATCAAAATGTAGCAACTTGTAAAAAACAGTCTCCAAATGCGGGGGCTGTTTTTTACTTTTGTACCACATTAAAGCGCAAATAATGGAAAATCAGGACGAGCAGCAGCAGTTGAACATAGAGCTGACCGAAGAAATTGCAGACGGAACTTACGCCAACCTGGCTATAATTACCCACTCCCCGTCTGAGTTTGTGGTAGATTTTATTAATGTGATGCCTGGTTTACCCAAAGCGAAAGTAAAATCAAGGATCATCCTCACGCCACAACATGCCAAAAGGCTGATGAAGGCACTGGCGGATAATGTTAAGAAATACGAATCGCAGCATGGTACCATTCAGGACCAGGAGCCGGTTTCATCTATTCCCATGAATTTCGGAGGGCCAACAGCGCAAGCATAATGGAACAGGTTTTTCCCTACGAACATCTCCACGCTTTTACCCGGGACGTTTTTATAAAAATGGGCTGTTCCCCCGAGCATGCGGAACTGGCCTCCACGGTATTGCTTTCTGCTGATCTCAGGGGTATAGATTCTCATGGCGTGGCACGCCTTTCCGGTTACATCCGTCTCTGGGAAGCAGGCCGTATTAACGCCAAACCGGACCTCAAGATCGTTCACGAAACTCCCAGCACGGCTGTGGTGGATGGAGATAGCGGCCTTGGCCTGGTAGTGGCCCCTTTTGCCATGCAGGTGGCCATCGGTAAAGCTAAGATAGCGGGTACCGGTTGGGTAAGTGTCCGTAATTCCAATCACTTCGGCATTGCAGGTTATCACGCTATGATGGCCCTGCAGCAGGATATGATCGGGATGGCCATGACCAATGCCAGCCCCCTCGTAGCACCCACTTTTGCCACGGAACGTATGCTGGGTACCAATCCCATTGCTGTGGCCATCCCGGCTAATCAGCAACCGGCCTTTGTAGCGGATTTTGCCACCACCACGGCTGCCAACGGTAAGCTGGAAATATTACAAAGAAAAGAACAGGAAGCCCCGCTGGGCTGGATCCAGGATAAACATGGTGCCCCCAGCACAAATCCTAATGAGCTCAAAAGCGGCGGGGCTTTGCTACCCCTGGGAGGCGACCGGGAACATGGGAGCCACAAAGGATATTGTCTCGGATCTGTGGTAGATATTTTTTCTGCCGTACTTTCGGGCGCAAATTATGGCCCATGGGCGCCGCCATTCGTTAGTTTCTTACCTTTGCCGCCCGATCCGGTGGGTAAAGGACTGGGACATTTCTTCGGAGCCATGCGGGTAGACGCTTTCAGGCCGGCAGACGAGTTTAAGGACCATATGGATAAATGGATCGGCAGGTTCAGAAGCGCCGAAACGGTGGAAGGAGAAGAAAAAGTACTGATCCCCGGCGATCCGGAAAGGGAAATGGAAGCAGATAGGAGAGTAACTGGAGTTCCATTACTGGACCCTGTAGTAAGGGACCTCTCCGAAATAGCCATGAGATTTAAAATCGATTTTTAAGCAACATATACCGTAACAATTAATGAAAGTCTTGAAATTTGGCGGAACCTCGGTTGGAAAACCAGAGCGTATGCATGCCGTAGCGAAATTGATAACAGCGGATAACGATGCCAAGATTGTGGTATTATCCGCCTTATCTGGCACAACCAATTCCCTCGTTGAGATCAGTCAATCGCTCGCAGAAGGAAAGAAGGACGTGGCTAAACAGCAGATCGATAAGCTGGAAGCACACTACCGTACTTTCTGTGAAGAATTGGTGAAAAGTGATGCCGGCCGCCAAAAGGCTAAAGCCATCGTAGACGAACATTTTGAGTTCCTCAACATCATCCTCCGCATCTCTTTCAACGAAGCGTTGAATAAAGATATCCTAGCACAGGGTGAACTGCTCTCTACCAAACTCTTCTGCGCTTACCTGGAAGATGCCGGTATCAAAGCTGTTCTGCTCCCCGCCCTGGAATTCATGAGCATAGACGAGTTTGAAGAACCTGAGATCCCACGCATGAAAGTGCGCCTCAGTGCTTTGATCGAACAGGAAAAAGGGCATACCCTCTTCATCACGCAAGGATACATCTGTCGCAATGCGCGTGGTGAAATTGATAACCTCAAGAGAGGTGGCAGCGATTACTCTGCATCCCTGATCGGCGCCGCTATCCAGGCTTCTGAAATCCAGATCTGGACGGACATCGATGGGATGCATAATAACGATCCCCGTGTTGTAAAGAAAACTTTCCCCATCGATCAGCTCTCTTTTGACGAGGCAGCCGAGCTGGCTTACTTTGGCGCCAAGATCCTGCACCCTGCATCTATCTGGCCTGCACAGCATTTTAATATTCCTGTTAAATTGCTCAACACCATGCAGCCGGAAGCAAAAGGTACCATCATCACGGAAATGCCGGATGGTAACGGTGCAAAAGCGATCGCTGCAAAAGATGGTATCATCGCTATCAAGATCAAGAGCAGCCGTATGCTGCTGGCCTACGGTTTCCTCCGTAAGATCTTTGAAGTGTTTGAAAAATACCGCACACCTATCGATATGATCACTACTTCCGAAGTAGCTGTTTCTATCACCATCGATGATAAAAAACACCTGGAGCAGATCCTGAAAGAACTGCAGCCCTTTGGTTCCGTGGAACTGGACCATCACCAGGCGATCGTTTCTATCGTAGGGAACGAAGTAGCCGCTACACCTTCCATCATCAAGAAATTGTTTGAATCACTGGAAGAAGTGCCTTTACGCATGATCTCCTATGGTGGCAGCAGGCATAATATTTCCATCCTCGTAGGCGGACAGTATAAGGAACAAACCTTACGCTTACTCAATAAAGGATTATTTAATCTTGATTAATAACTAATAAGCAACAGGCTGTATCCATAAAAGGGTACAGCCTGTTTTGATGTATATATGATGGAGAAAAACCTACCTCGCCATCATCCGTACGGGGGCACCAGGAGCCTTATCCTCAAAGTACCCGATCTTCCGCATCACATGTACATCTAAGGTATACACCCCAAATTCCTCCATTACCCGGCCTTCCATAATATAAAAACCACTTTTCATAAAAGGATATTGCCGCAGGCTGTCCGGAAAATGTACGGTGTCCATGAATTCACCTTCCTTGTCCAGGAAAGTACCAAAACACATGGGTTCGTTTTTACTGGTGTATACATGTTTTAAACATACCAGGTAACCGATCGTATGCACATGCCTTCCAGGGTTCTGCGAAAAATCCCTGGCAGGCATATATCTGCGATGGTCATGTTCCAGTATGTCGAATGGGGAACACAATGGAAATCCCAGTAATTCTATTTCATCGAAAGCATCTTCATGCTGGCGATAGGCGAGCATGGGGAGGTCCCAGTTGCGGGAAGGCTCTGAAAACAGGCGGGGTTTATGTTCATCCGGCGGCGCCGTTTTCAGTAAAACAGAACTCTTCCAGAGCAATTCTTTTTTGGTATAGCCGGTAAAGTTAAAGGCACCGATACGGATAAGGATCTCCAGTTGTTCCGCTCCGGGATTAGTTCTTTCCACAAAATGTTCGAGACTGCTGTAAAGCCCGTTATGTTTGCGGTCCAGGAGTACACGTTCCATCCATGCCTGTTCCAGCCTTTCTACATGAATGAATCCTACAAACACCTGCCGGCCTTTGATATTGGTAGCGTAATCACTGTTATTGATGCAGGGAGGAAATAGGCTAACACCTGTTTTCTGCAATTCCCGGAAGTACAATTCGCGGTTATAGAACCCGCCGAAGTTATTGATCACCGCCACCATAAATTCCGCCGGGAAAAATGTTTTCAGGTATAAGCTCTGGTAACTCTCCACCGCAAAACTGGCGGAATGCGCTTTTGAAAAAGAGAAGTTCGCGAAGCTCGCTATCTGCCGCCATACCTCCTGGCTTATCTCTTCAGGATGCCCAATCCTGGCGCAGTTATCAAAGAACAGTTTTTTGATCTTCTCAAAATTGTTCTGCCCCCGGTATTTACCTGCCATCGCTCTTCTTAAAATATCTGCGTCGGCAAGGTCCATATCTGCAAAATGATGCGCTACTTTGATCACATCTTCCTGGTACACCATTACGCCATAGGTTTCTCCTAATAAGGATTTCATGATAGGGTGAAGGTATTTCACCTTATCCGGCGCATGGAAGTTCAGTACATATTGCCGCATCATACCAGCCTGCGCAACACCCGGCCGGATAATGGAGCTTGCAGCCACCAGGGTGATGTAGTCATCACATTTCAGTTTCAGCAGCAGTTGCCGCATGGCGGGAGATTCTATGTAAAAACAACCAATGGTGTTCACTGTTCTCAGGGCATTTTTTACATCCTCATTTTCCATGAAGGTTTTCACATCATTGATATCTACCTCTACACCTTTGTTTTCACGGATAAGGTCCATGGTATCCCTGATATGCCCCAACCCGCGCTGGCTCAGGATATCAAATTTGAATAGGCCGATAGCCTCTGCCATGTGCATATCCAGTTGTGCGGTACTGAATCCTTTTGGCGGCATATGTGTGGCGCAATATTGATGGATGGGCGCATCACTGATCAGGATGCCGCCTGCGTGAATGCTGAGGTGATTGGGAAAACGGTCCAGCTTCCTGCCGTATTGAATGATACGCTGATGCACGCCGTCTTCCCCTAGTTTCACCTGGTAAGGGTTCTCAAGGATCTTGTCCATCTCTTTTTTAGGCAATCCGTATACCTTGCCCAATTCCCTTACGATAGCGTTTGTTTGGAATGTAGTAACCGTGCCTAACAGGGCAGCGTGTTCTGTTGTGTATTTATCGAAAACATATTTGATCACTTCATCCCTGTCCCGCCAGGAAAAATCAATATCAAAATCCGGAGGAGAGGTACGGTGCGGATTGAGGAAACGTTCGAAATAAAGGTCCAGTTCAATCGGATCCACATTCGTGATCTCCATGCAATACGCGATCACAGAATTGGCACCGCTTCCGCGCCCTACATGGAAAAAGCCCCTGTTCCTCGCATAACGCACAATGTCCCAGGTGATAAGGAAATAAGCATTGAAATCCTGTTGGTCAATGATCTGCAATTCCTTTTCCACTCTTTCCTTCGCCTCTTTATTATCAGGGCCGTAACGGTAGATCATGCCTCGCATGGCTTCACTTCGCAATAGTTCCCGGTCTCCTTCCCGGCTATCTGTAAAGCGTTGTTTATTTAGATGATTGCCGAACCGGAAATGGATCTCACAGGCTTCCATAATAGTTAAAGTGTTCTTTACTATATCCGGCAATTCCTTAAAATGTTCGAGTAACCGCTGTGGCGAAATAAAACATTCATCCACACCCGCTACTTCTTCCGGTGGCAGTTGACTAATGAGCAGGTTATTGTCCACCGCCCTTAATACCCGGTGCAGTTGCCGTGCTTCCGGGTCCTGGAAAGTGAGTGGTTGTAATACCACGAGCTTATGTGCCCATTTTTTGGTATCGAAACGGAAGAGCTTATTCACTTCTCTTGGCCGTACGCCCATCAGTTCATGTTCAGCAAGATTTTGCAGCGGACGGCTTCCCCATGCGTAGATCACAAATGTATGCGGGAGAAAAGGGGCGCTCTCGGGAAAGGGCGTTTCATTTTGCAGATGATGGGACAGGAAACGGTTGATCTCCAGCCAGCCCTCCATATTGCGGGCCAGGATCACATAACGGAAGGTGGCGCCGTTCCTGCATTCCAGCCCAAGGATAGGTTTAATGTCCCGCTGCATACATTCCTGTATGAACATCCACGCATCTGTAGTGGCATTGATATTAGTGAGCGCCAGGGAGGTGATCCCGCACTGTTGTGCCAATGCTGCTAATTCATCTGTTCTGATCGTGCCATAGCGAAGGCTAAACCAGGTTTTGCAATTCAGGTACATAAGCTATTTGGGGTAACGGCGTTTCATGGTGAATGTTTCTTTCTTCTGATAAGGCTGTAACTGTTCTTCAAACCTGCCGCCACTACTGCTGCCGCGCATCAGCAACTGCCAGCCATACTGGCTTTTGATACTATCAATGGCCTGGTACAAAGAGATCATTTCATGTGTGTCTTCAAAAAGGCTGATCTGGTAATTACCGGACACCATATGACTGAAACGAACGCCTATCAATCGGATCAGCAAACGGCGGTCGTACAGTTTAGAGAAGAGTTCTTTTACTTTTTCCAGCAGTACATGATCGCTGGCGGTATAAGCAATACTCATTTGTTTGGTGACCGTTTCAAAATCCGAATACCGGATCTTAACGGTTACACAACCCGCTAACCTGTTCTGCTGGCGGAGTTCAAATGCTATCTTTTCCGTCATGCGCACTAATTCACTATGAATAAAATCCATATCGATGGTATCTGTAGAAAAAGTGCTTTCTGTAGAAATAGATTTCTGTTCGTGAAAGGGGATCACCGGTGTTTCATCAATACCGTTGGCTTTGTTCCAGAGGGAAATACCGTTTTTACCCAGCCAGGCTTCCAGTAAACCGATGGGGATCTCACTGAGTGTTTTCACCGTTTCCACTCCGCGGCGTCTTAATTGTGCCGCTGTTTCTTTTCCCACCATGGGGATCTTATCAATAGGCATGGGTGCCAGGAATATTTTTTCCTGCCCGAAAGGGATGGATAACTGACCACTTGGTTTGGCTTCATTTGTGGCGACTTTAGACACCATTTTGTTGGAAGCAAGCCCCAGCGAAATGGGTAGTTTTGTTTCACGCATGATCTTTTGCCGCAATTCACTCGCCCATTTCAAAGAACCAAAATATTTATCCATACCGCTGATATCCAGGTAGAACTCATCAATGGACGATTTCTCATACAAAGGAGCATTTCCTGCAATAATATCAGTAACATGACGGGAAAAATTGCTGTATTCTTCCATATCCCCGCCCCGGATAATGGCATGAGGGCAGAGGCGGAGGGCCATTTTCATGGGCATGGCGGAATGGATCCCAAAAGTACGGGCTTCATAACTACAGGCGGCTACCACAGCTCTGTCTCCACGCCCGCCAACCAATACGGGTTTTCCTTTGAGACTGCCATCTTTAAGGCACTCCACGGACACGAAGAAGCAATCCATGTCAATATGAGCTATGGTTCTCTGTCCATCTAGTAGCATACACACTTATTTAGTCCAAAAATACTAAATAATTTAGTATTGCTAATGTGATTAGTAGAAAATAAACCTTTTTAAACTTAATTGGCCCGAATAATGTAGATATATATGTACAACTAATCCTTTTTCATATGAAACATCCGGATTACGTTAAAGAACTACTGCTGTTACTGCTTGTTTTTGTGCCCATGGTTTACCTGGGCGTTATCTGGAACAGCCTCCCGGAGATCATTCCCACCAATTATAATCTGAACGGCGTACCAGACAGGGTAGGGGATAAGCAGGAATTCCTGCTGCTGATGATCTTCCTTTTCTTCACAAACGGCCTGCTGTATTTTTTGTTCCGGTACATCCCCAAACCGGACGAAAATGAAGAACCCGCTACTGAAACCACCAATCATATAAAGGCGTATTACCGCATCCGTTTCAGGATCCATATTTACCTGGCGGTATTCACTACCATTATTATATACCTGGTGAGCGTAGGACGGGGAATATTCCTGGAAAAATGGGTATTTATCGGGGTAGGATTACTGATCTCGATGATCGGTTTGGTATTGCGGAACCTGAAGCCCAATAATTTTGTCGGGGTACGAACGCCCTGGACCCTTCAAAGCGATGAGATCTGGCTGAAAGTACATGCTTTTGCAGGCAAATTGTGGCTGTATGCGGGGATCGTGATCATTATAGCCGGCATGTTCCTCACGGTAGTGAGCGGCGTGTTCATGTTCATTTTTGCCGCCATGGCTTTGGCTGCGTTACCTTATATCTATTCATACCGACTTTTCTATGTAACACATGGGTAATGCTTTTTGAATCAGAAGAGCAGGGTGGATGGCAAGCGCCCGCTCCTATTTTTACGAGGCCGTCTGGGAAGACGGTCTCTTTTAAACAAAAAAGCCGGGCACTCACAGAGCACCCGGCTTTTTGTATCAATGAATTATTTAGAAAGAAGGGACCAACGCTCTGCCAATAGCCTCACGTCCGGGCCATGGGATCAGGGCAAGGATCAGGATCAGGGCAAGGCCAAAAAAGATCAGCGCTGTTTTATGCTTTTTGGCATCGGAAGCAGATTTCTTGATCTTGCTACGGCCGATATGTACAAGGGCCAAGGCCACTAATGCCATCAGGGTATGCTCCACGGTAAAGAAACGGAGACCGGCATTCTTCATGGCGGCACCCATATCTCCCAGGGCAGCTTTGATCAGCGGGCTTACGATGAACAGGATAATACCCAGCAGGAACTGAATATCTAAAAAGATCATAAAGAAAAGACCGGCTTTAGTATCCGCTGCGGTATAGGCAGATTTGCCACTAACGCCCATCAATGCACGAATAACAGCCCATACACCGAATAACAGGATCAGCCATCTAACCACTGAGTGAATACCTAACAAAGTATCTTGCATAATAATTGAGTTTGTCCGCAACAAAAATAAGTGATGCCCCGAAGATTAATTTGGTAATTATAAAAAATAATTGCTAATTTTGTTAGCATTACCATACTAAATTATTTAGGGATGTCTACTGTTTGTCGTAATCTTAAATATCTGCGCAAGCAAAAAGGCTGGACGCAGCAGGAGTTCGCCGATCGTCTCTCCATTAAACGTTCCCTGTTGGGAGCATATGAAGAAGAACGGGCAGAACCACGTACCGAAGTACTGGAGCAGGTCTCAGACATGTTCCGTGTATCCATCGATGATCTGTTACGCCGCGATCTGAGTTCCTCGAAGGAAAGCTTCCTGGAAAGACGCCGCCAGCAAAAGATGGGAGGTAGTAAAGACCGGCAGAATGTTGTTTTCGTTCCCGTTAAAGCCGCCGCCGGTTACCTGGCCGGTTTTAATGACGACGAATTCATCGAAGAACTGAACACCTTCACCTTACCCATGTTAGGCGCAGGAAGTTACAGGGCTTTCGAAATAGCCGGAGACTCCATGTTACCGACACCATCAGGTTCCGTAGTAGTCTGCCACAAAGTGGATGGCTGGGAAGATATCCGCAATAACGAAGCGTATATCGTAGTCACCAACCGCGAAGGCATCGTGTACAAACGCGTGGTGAAAAGCAACCGCTCCAAAAGTAAAGTAACGCTCGTCTCAGATAACCCGCAGTACGATCCATACCCCGTAAACATGGAAGAAGTACTCGAGATCTGGCAGGCCGATGCCGTGATCCAGAAAATGGGCCAGCAGCACCGCCTGAGTGTAAACCACCTTGCCGGCATGGTCAGCCAGCTGCAAGACCAGGTGAGCATGCTCAAGAAACAGATGAAGAACTAAAGGTTCTGCCATAGGATGCTACGGTATCAGCTGCAAGGGATGGAAGGTTCTGCCATAGGAATATGCAAGTGAACTGAAAAGTCCTGGCATAGAATATTACAGTATCAGATGCAAGGAAATTAAAGGTTCTGCCACAAAGGATATCATACATCGTATGTAAGGAGCCTAAAGATTTTGACATAGGTTGATACCAATGTCATATGCAAGGGAACTAAAGAATGCATTGTTTGCCCCCAGTTAACCATTAAAGTGTCGGGAGTTTTCTCCTGACACTTTTTCTATTTGATCCTCCACTGCTCAGCAGATAATCTTATATTCGTTTTTAAATACGGAAACGTATAATTCCGCCCACCCCAGCATAAATTCATTCTACTTCCAGGGAACATAGTCATTATCGGAGGACGCAATTTGCGGCCTCAAACGTGTGTCTGTTATATTATATCAAACATAAAAACCCATTGTTTATGACTACAAAACAGAAAGAAAAGAACATTGTCCCGGATGAAGCCGTAATGGATAAGATCTATTACATCAGAGAACAGAAAGTAATGCTGGATCGCGATCTGGCAGACTTGTACGGGGTAGAGACCAAACGGCTGAAAGAAGCTGTCAGAAGGAATAAAGCCCGGTTCCCTAAAGATTTTATGTTCCAGATGAATAAGAAAGAACTTGAAAATTGGAGGACGCAATTTGCGTCCTCCAATAATGACAGACAGGGCCTGCGTTACGCTCCATTCTGCTTTACGGAACAAGGTGTTACCATGCTATCCTGTGTCCTGAACAGCGAAAGGGCCATTGCAGTGAACATCCGTATTATCCGGATATTTACACGCATGCGGGAAATGATGCTTACTCACAAAGATATTTTATTGAAATTGGAACAGTTAGAAACAAAAACATCCCGCCAGGATGGAGAAATTAAGAAGATATTTGAATACCTGAAAAAGCTACTAAACCCACCAAAAGAACCTCGGGTTTTAATTGGATTTAACAGGAAAGACGAAAAACAGAATTCCTCTGCATCCTAATACCGTTATAGGTTTTAAGGGATTAAAAAAGTTGGAGGACGCAATTTGCGTCCTCCAATTATGACCTGCCCCACCTGCATTTTAGGAAAAAACGGAAAACTTTAAAACTTATGTAATGTAGAACCATTAAGTATTTCAAGTCCTCATTACAAACCGGCCTCAAACATAACGCAAAAAAAAGGACGGCCAGGTCCGGCCATCCTTTTTAAATATCCTCAAAGAAAGAAAACTAATTCCAGGTCTTCTCTCCCTTCTTCATCTTATTAAGTGTTTCTTCCAAAGGCTTCTTATCCTTTGCAAGGTTCACCGCTTTCTCCTGCCAGGCAATCGCTTCATCTTTACGACCCAGCTTGTAAAGCAGATTCGCATAAGTATCCATGAAATTCGGGTCCTGGTTTTCGGCAAAAGAACGTTTACTCCATTCCAGCGCCTCTTCCACACACTTCATATCCTTGCAGCTTTCAAAGATCGTCCATGCAAATTGGTTCAGGTCCATCGGGCTCGCCTTATCGCTATATTTCTTCATGTAAGCTACAATGGCGCTCACAGAATTCTCAGCATCTTTTTTATTGGCATAATAGATCACTTTGCTCTTAGCGACTAACTCATCTGCCAGCTTAGGATATTTAGCCGCCAGCTCAGATTGCAGTGCTGCCCAGTCCGGAGCGCCGGCATCTTTCTTAAAGATCTTGGGATATATTTCTTCATTGCTGACAATGCCACCCACAATTGCTTCTGATTTACCTTTACCTAATACTTTATTGGCTTTGGCAGACTCGTTCAGGAAAATGGCAAACCCTTTGTCTTTGCTGGTACGGGTGAACTTAGCCAGCATATCCAGGTTGTCTTTGGTGAAAAGATCTTTCTGTGTGTCAAAGTATTCTTTGGATACCGCCTGTGCTGTTTTTGCATCATAGGCATTTAATGCGGTCAAAGCAAAACTGCGGAGGAAAGCCTCGTCTTTATTGCCTTGTTCATATTTTGCCAGTTGCACATAATATTGTTTGCCCGGGTCCAGGGCTTCTTTACTGCGGGCAATGAAAGCTTCCGCTTCGCCGCCACCTACCATACGGTGTACCACTTTACCATCCGGTGCAAAGAAGAGGAAAGTAGGATATGCCCTCACGCTGTATTGCTCTCCGATCGCCTTGGCATCTTCATACCATTTTTTCACCTCTTCATTATCTCCTTCCGTTACATCCATCTGTAATTTTACATTGATGAATTTACTGTTGAAGAAATCACCTACTTCCTGCTGTGGGAAAATGTTTGCTGTCATGTATTTGCAGGGGCCGCACCAGGTAGTGAAGCAATCAATGAAGATATATTTGTTCTCAGCTTTGGCTTTAGCCTGTATTTCTTTCCAGGATAATCCATGTTCAAAGTGTATACCCTTGTCCTGGGCCATAGCAAACAGGGGTAGGAGGAATAGAAGGAATAATGCTTTTTTCATGTCGGTTTTTTGATGATGTTGTAAAATCGGGTTAGAGCGTATGTGTTCTAATATACTGAAAAAGGTTTATATCCGGAATATCTTCTTTTCCGCAATTACAAACACTGCGGAATCTGGTTCGGGGTGCAGGGAATACAAACCGGTAAATCCGCTGAATGCCGGCAGAACAGCCCCTTCCATTCCAAAATAGAAACAGGGTAGCCGCAAACTCTGCCTTCCGGCCCCTATCATCCTGATCCCGGGATGGATGTGCCCGGAAATGAGGTAATGCCCTTCCAGCACGGAGGGTTTATCGTCCCGGTCATGCACAAAATAGAAATTACGAAGGGAGAGTACCTGGTGAAGGTTGATCTGGAGGTCTTCGTACAGTGCTGGTTCCAGTATGTCGTGATTCCCTTCTATCAGTTCAAAGGCGATATGTGCAAACTGCCGCCGCCAGATCTTAAAGTATTGCACTTCGTTGTTGGCGGAGCTATGGAACATATCTCCCACGATCAGTACTTTCTCCGGATGGTATTTGGTGATCAGTTGCTGTAAGCGGTAAAGATCTTCCTGCACAATGTTCGCAGGCACGGCAATCCCTGCTTTCCGGAAGTGGGCGGACTTTCCCACATGCAGGTCTGCCACGATCAATGCCTTCTCTTCTTCCCAATAGATGGCCCTTCCGGCTGAGAGCCGCCAATGCTGGCCCTTAAATTCAAATGCGGTATCCTCTAAGTTCATTCGTACGTAAATAAAGTCATTTTTTTGATGCGGTCTTCCAGTTTTTCGCTGGTTAATTGTTCCCGCAGGCTGTCCACTTTGATCGGGAAGCAGAAAGGGGTAAGGCGTTGCGGAAATGTGATCACGATCTTATTATGATAGATCCTGTCCATCGATTCGCGGAGCCGTGCTTCTTCCATCTGGTAAAAGAAGGCTTCATTGAAAGCCTGCCGCAGCAGGATGTTATTGGAGTCGTAATCGTTAAACACATTGAACAGCAGGGAAGCAGAGGATTGCAGGTGACGGTTGGCCTTGGCCTTTCCGGGAAAGCCCTGGAATATAAGTCCTGCTATCACGGCAATATCCCGGAATTTACGCCGCGCCATTTCTGTGGCGTTCACACTACGTTGCAGGTCAACCGTCAGATTTTCAAGGGAGAAATATTCCTGGGCATTTGTATCGTCTACGGGAATGGGCTGGTCTGAAAGTAATTCAAAACCATAATCATTCATGGCGATGGAAAAAGTAATGGGATGCTGCTGGCTGATGCGCCAGGCGAGGAGGGTGGCCATTACCTCATGCACCAATCTCCCTTCGAAAGGATAAACGAAAAGGTGATAACCATCCTGTGTTTCGATCTGCTCCATGAGTAATTCATCTTCCCTGGGAATATGCGATAATAATTGTTGGAGATCGAATATGGGTTGCAGGACCTGTATCTCCTCTTCCTGTGCAACGCCGGACATGGCTTCATGGAATTTCCGCCGCAGCATTTTACCAAGGTTAGAGGAAAGCGGCATCCTGCCTCCTCCCCAGCTGGGCACAATACTTTTTTTTGATTTCGATTTACGCACCAGCACCGTCATATCCTTGATCATCACAAATTCCAGGTTCTGCCCGCCCAGGCTAAAGCTATCTCCGGCGGTCAGGCGGGAAATAAAATATTCTTCTATCACCCCAATGTATCCGCCTGTGAGGAAACGTACTTTGAGCATGGCATCACTCACAATGGTACCGATGTGCAAACGGTGGCGCATGGCCTGTTGCTTGCTTACGCAATGATAGCGGTCGCCTACTTTATGCAGTTTGTGGAATTCGTCATAACTCTGCAAGGCTTCCCCGCCGGTGGTGAGGAAAGAAATGATCCATTGCCATTCATCGGTGGTGAGGTCACGGAAACAGAAGGTGCCTTTTACTTCCTCCCATATTTCATTTGGCTCAAAACCGTCAGACACGCCGAGGGTCATCAGGTATTGCAGGAGTACATCGTATGCCAGGATCACCGGCATGCGGCTTTCTATCATATTCGCCTTCATGGCATCTTTAAGGGCTGCGGCTTCCACTAATTCCAGCGAATGGGTAGGGAGGAACCATATTTTGCTCACCGCATCAGGGCGGTGACCACTTCTGCCGGCACGTTGTAAGAAACGTGCAACACCTTTGGGGCTGCCTACTTGTATCACAGTGTCTACGGGGCGGAAATCCACACCCAGGTCAAGACTGGATGTGCAGACCACCAGTTTCAAAGTTCCGGTGTGTAATGCTTCTTCCACCCAGATCCGCAATTCCGCATCAATGGAACCATGGTGCAAGGCAATGGCCCCTGCTAATTCAGGGCAGGCTTTGAGGATCTGCTGATACCATATTTCAGATTGGGAACGGGTATTGGTGAAGAGCAGGGTGGTATTGCTTTCCATGATCACCGGCAAAGCTTTGTGTAATAGTTTGATGCCCAGGTGCCCTGCCCAGGGATACTTCTCAATTTCATCCGGCAGGATGCATTGCACATCGATGGCTTTGTGTACAATTGCCCGCACAATAGCTGTTTGTTGGGAAGTGTTCCCCATCAAAACATCCAATGCCTCTTCCAGGTTGCCGATGGTGGCAGAGATCCCCCAGGTCTGCAACCCTTTATTCAATCCGCGGAGGCGGCTCAGCGCTAATTCCACCATCACTCCTCTTTTGCTGCCCAGCAGTTCATGCCACTCGTCCACTACTACCGTATGCAAACCGGCAAAGCGTAGCGGATATTCCTTCTGTGACAGTAAAATATGAATGGATTCCGGCGTAATGATCAGTATTTCCGGCATCTGTTTTTTCTGTTGTTCACGCACAGCCAGAGTGGTATCTCCGCTGCGGATGCCTACTTTCCAGGGAATATGCAATTCATGCAGGGCTTCTTCCATGGCGCGGCCAATATCTTTGGCGAGTGCGCGTAACGGAGTGACCCAGAGCAATTGCAAGCCATTGTGCTTTTTGCTGCGATATTCCGGCTCCTCGTTGATCCACCTGATCACTGCTCCCAGGAACAGAGAAAACGTTTTACCGAAGCCCGTAGGGGCATTTACAAGGCCGGAGTAGCCTTGCAGGTAATGTTCCCAAGCTTCTTCCTGGAAGGTGAACGGCTTTAATTCTTTTGCCGCCAGCCACTGTTCTATCGCTTTCCAGCCGGGTGTGTTCTTCATGCTTTTCGAAATTAGGAAAATTTAAGTCAAACCCTACCTTTGCTTTATGCGCGATATCTTTCGTTTACACGAAAACGGTACTACTGTTAAGAAAGAACTGCTGGCGGGCCTTACTACTTTTTCCACAATGGCTTATATCCTGGCAGTGAATCCCATGATCCTCTCCAAAACGGGAATGGATTTTAACGCCCTGATCACTGCTACTGCCCTGGCTGCTGCCATTGGTACACTGGTGATGGGGTTATATGCCAAACTGCCTATTGGCCTTGCGCCGGGTATGGGATTGAACGCTTTTTTTGCCTATACCATTGTGCTGGGTATGGGATATAGCTGGCAATTTGCTTTAACGGCTGTTTTCCTGGAGGGCATTATTTTTATTTTCCTTTCTCTCTTTCATATCCGCGAAGCGATCATCAACAGCATTCCTGAAAATCTCAAACATGCTATTTCAGTAGGCATTGGATTACTGATCGCATTGATAGGAATGGCGAATGCAGGGATTATTGAAACGGGCATGCGGCATGTTGGAAATGATAAACTGGATGGTGTGATCCTGAAGATAGGGGACATCACCAGCGCCGGGCCTTTAATTGCATTAACAGGTTTGATTGTGAGTGCTGTGCTGATGTACCGTAAAGTGAATGCTGCGTTGCTGATCGGGATATTAGCGGCAACATTGGCAGGTATGCTGTTGGGTGTAACAACAACAAACGAAATAATAAGTTTACCACCATCATTAGCACCCATCGCATTTAAACTGGAATTCAGCAAAGTGTTCACCATGGATATGGTGGTGATCTTATTCACACTATTAATGGTGAACCTCTTTGATACGGTGGGCACCCTCATTGGCTTATGCAGCAAAGCAGGGCTGCTGGACAGCCGGGGCCGGATCCCCAGGGCAAAACAGGCCTTGTTCGCAGATGCAGTAGGCACTACTGCCGGTGCATTATTAGGAACCAGTGTGGTAACGGCATATGTGGAAAGCGCCAGTGGCATTGCCTCCGGGGGCAGAACAGGTTTAACGGCTGTTACGGTGGCCGGTATGTTCCTGCTGTCGCTGTTCTTTGCGCCGTTATTTGCCATGATCCCTCCGGCTGCTACAGCACCGGCTTTGATCATTGTAGGTATGCTGATGATGAGTGCAGTAGTGAAGATCAATTTTGAAGATCCTACGGAGGCGATCCCTGCTTTTCTCGCAATCGTGATGATGCCATATACCTACAGCATTGCAGAAGGTATTGTATTCGGCATGCTTTCCTATGTATTGCTGAAAGTATTTACAGGAAAATACCGGGAGATCAGCCCGGTGATGTATGTGTTGGCGGTATTGTTTGTACTGAGTTTCTTATTGCATTAAGTAAGGATCAACCGCACGCCTACGATCAGCAAAGCCCCGGCCAGTGCAAGGATAATGCCTTTCGGTTTTACGCGGGAAGAAAGCCCTGCTCCCAGTTGTGCCCCTATTATTACACCAACGCCAATAGATAAAGCTGTTTGCCAGCCTTCCCAGAAACTCCCCTGGATCATATGTACGATGGTGCCTGCCAGTGCCATGATGGCCAGGATCAGGTGAGAAGTAGCAGTGGCTACATGTATCGGGAAATTCAGGAGGCTGATCAATGCAGGTACGTGAATAATACCGCCACCGATGCCTAGTAAACTACTGATAAAACCAACGAGGAAGCTGATGCCGATGCCCGTCCAGATATTAAAAGAGAAACGATGTTCTTCACCACTCCGTTCTGTTACGCAACGGTCCACACAACGGCCTTTGTTGGCCCTTCCGGCATAGGCACCCTGTTGTGGCTTCAGCATCAGGAAGCCGGCTACCACTATCAGCAGCGCACCTAAAATAATATTGAAAACGTGGCGGGATAATAAAGTAGTGGTGAATGCCCCGATAATGGCACCGGGTAAAGTAGCCAATGCAAAGATCAGCGCAGAGCGGTAATCAATGCGTTTCTTGCGGGCATAGGCAATGGAACCGGAAGAAGCATTCAGAAATACTACGGCCAGGGAAATACTCGTCAATACATCCGGAGACATATCTGGGTACATTAACAACAGCAGCGGCATCAGGATGAATCCACCACCAGCACCAATGAGTGTTCCAAAGGTACCAATGAAGAATCCTAAGCCGACTAATAACAATGCATTCAGCGCATCCATTCGTGAAATAGTTAACAGCAGGTGGTTGGTTTTTTCCTGCGAAATAAAACAATTGCGTATTCTTAACGTTGGTTCTAATGCAAATGTAGGGTGTTATATCAACACATAATCTGTAGACTAAAGGGGTATGGTTCAGACCAGTTTTTTAAGATCGTCTAATGTATTGATCTCCTCCACAGGCTTGTCTTTCCGCCACCTGTGGATCCTGGGGAAACGAACGGCGATCCCGGATTTATGCCTGCTGGAAAGCCCTATGCCCTCAAAGGCAATTTCAAACACCAGTTCCGGTTTTACGGTACGCACCGGCCCGAACTTTTCCAGTGAATTACGCTTCACCCAATTATCCACTTCCGCTATTTCCTTATCTGTTAACCCGGAATAAGCTTTGGCAAAGGGTACCAGCTGATCACCATTCTTCACGGCAAAAGTATAATCTGTATAGAGGTTGGAACGGCGGCCATGACCTTTTTGCGCGTAGATCATTACAGCATCCACGGTGTAGGGATCTATCTTCCATTTCCACCAGTCGCCACGCCTGCGGCCGGTTTGGTAAACAGAGCTGAGCTTTTTCAACATCAGTCCTTCACTGCCGTTGTTCCGGGATTGTTCGCGCAAGGAAACCAATTCGTTCCAAGCGGTGAAAGCAATGGCGGGAGAGAGTTTCAGGGCAGGCTGGTTCACGGTGTTCACTAATTTTTCTAACAACGCCCTGCGGTCCTGTAATGGTAAAAGGCGTAAATCCTGTTTATCGAATTCCAGCAGATCGTAGCTGTGAAAGATCACGGGAGCTTCCTGTAATTGTTTTTTTGTGAGGTTCTTTCTGCCGATGCGTGTCTGCAAGGCCTGGAAAGGCAAAGGGCGGTCCGTTGAGAGATCGTAGGCTAATATTTCCCCGTCAATAGCGCAGCCATCTGGCAGGAAATCCAATAGCGCCGTGATCTCCGGGAATTTATCTGTGATGAGTTCTTCGCCGCGGCTCCAGATAAAGAGCTGTCCATTCCTTTTGATCACCTGCCCGCGGATGCCATCCCATTTCCATTCCGCCTGCCATTCTTCTGGATCGCCCAGGGTTTCAGGGCCTCCCTCCAATGCATAGGCCAGGAAAAAAGGATAAGGTTTGGAATCGTCTATGGTACTGCTTTCTTCATTCAGTAATGCAGCCATGGTGATCTGCTGCGGGTCCCAGTTCCCGCTGATAAGATGGGAAACAGTGGCGGGTACGATGTTGTAGGTTTTAGCCAGGGCGTTTACGATCGTGCTTTGAGAAACACCTATCCTGAACCCGCCGGTGATCAGTTTATTGAATACAAATCTTTCGCGGTATTCCATCTGGTCCCAGGCATTCCGCACGAAAGCAGCTTTATCTTCTTCACTGGCTTTATCCAGCCGCAGCAAGCCATTCAGCCAGTAATGCAGGGGATAGGAGCCGGCTTTTGTTTCAGGTGGTGGTAAAAGCAACGCGATTGTTTCCGCGAGATCACCCACGGTATGATAACATTCATTAAACAGCCATTCGGGTAAGCCGGTCAGCTCCATGCTCCATTGCCGCATTTGCGCAGAATTCACTACCCGCTTGGGTCTTCTGCCACTGAACAGGGCAAGTACCCAGGGTTTATCCTTTTCATCTGCCGTAGCAAAATAACGACTGAGCGCCTCCAGCTTTTCGTTGGTTTTGGTGCTCTGCGCCAGGGTGGATATGAGTTGTGAGAAATGCTGCATCAGGTGGTTGTTTCTTCTTCTTCACTACCGTAGGCCGTTTTTACTTCTTCGGCCGGTAAACCATTTTCCTGCAGGTAACGTGCCAGTACACTGGTGAAACCATGTGTTACAAATATTTTTTCTGCGCCGGTTTGTTTGATCGTATCTAACAATCCCCGCCAGTCTGCATGGTCTGATATGGGAAAACCGGCATCCACATTACTTCTCCGTGCATTTCCCCTTACCTGCATCCAGCCGCTGCAAACACCGAGTGAATAAGGGTTGAAACGTTTCATCCAGGCAGAATCTGCTGCGGAAGGTGGTGCAATGATCAGGCTGCCTTTATAGTTTTCTTTAGGTGTTTCCGGGGTGATCAGTTCTACGGGAGGAAGTGGCCATCCATTTTGCAGGCATACTTCATGTGCATTGAAAATAGCGCCATGCACTAAGAACCGGGAAACGTGATGTTGCAGGTTATACAGCAACCGTTGTGCTTTGCCCAGGCTGTAAGCTACCAGCACACTGTTCTTTCCCGCCTGCTCATTTTCATTCATCCAGTTGCGGATATCGCTGAAAATAGATGCTTGCGGTTTCCAGTGATAAATAGGTAGACCAAAGGTGGATTCAGTTATGAATACATGGCATTTTTGTGGTTCAAATGCGCCGGAGATGCCATCATTTTCTACTTTATAATCGCCGCTGGCTACCCAGGTCTGTCCTTTATACGTCACCTTCACCTGTGCCGAACCGATCATATGACCTGCCGGGTGAAAGGATACGGTTACACCGTTGAGATAGATCTCTTCTCCATAAGCAAGGCCCTGCACACTGATCTCTTTGCCGAGGCGTAACCGGAGGAAAGGAACACTGTCTTTCGTACAGAGATAATGCTGATTTCCCCAGCGTGCATGATCTGAATGGGCATGTGTGATCACTGCCCGGGGAACAGGTTTCCATGGATCGATATAGAAATCGCCCGCAGCACAGTAGATGCCTTTATCTGTAAAAGTGAGCATGCTTTATAAATATAGTATAAAAACAAAAGGGACGGCCAATTGGTCGTCCCTTTTGCAATACAGCAATACATCCTTACAAAGCTGAATTCATCTTGAAGTCAGCACTGTCTCCCTTTTGGATAATGTAAATATTTTTATTCTCGAAGTAAGCCGGCACTTCATCTCCTTCTTTCGCATACACGGGTTGGAAATTGTAGGAAGTGAACATCCGGTTGCCTGGTTTATTGATATCCTTGTTGAAGTAAACGCCATCCTGTGCGAGTAGTTTTACAAAGTAGTACGTCAGTTCAAAACCTTTAAAAGCCATGTCTGAGGGGCGTGATTTGTAAACATTCTTAAAATGGTCTATTACATACTTGCTGTAGATATCTGTTTTATCGTTGTAATAAGGAGAAGAATAATACATGGTGATACCAGCAAATTCAGGCTCCTTGAACTTCATCACATCCCAGGTAGGCATCCCGAAAATATGCATCGGGTAAGTGGCTTTTTGTGTGGCTAATTTCCGGAGGATGGTCTTTGCACCCAATTCATCCAATGCTGTTACGATCAGGAGATTAGGGCGGTCCGTCAGCAGGTATTGTGTGAGTTGCAGGTCCGTGGTGGTTTCACTCCATACCACTTCCCTTATCCTTGCTTTCTTATCATAGTTCATCTTCTCGTAAGCATTCTTGATCTGCGTGGCAATATCGGCTTCAAAGGCAGTACCTCTTCTTACAATAAGGATGTTCTTATTGGCAAATCCTTTCTGTGCATAATCATGGATGGCTTCCACATGAGACTTCAGGGTGCTGCTGCCGATGAGCAGGAAAGGATTATCGGAGATGCCGGCAGCATTCGGGTAAGTAGCGGAAACGAGGTTGATCTCTTTTTGTTTGGCAAAATCGCTCAGTTGTTTCAGTTCCGGTGTGCTCACTGCACCGATGATCAGATCTACGGCATCCAGCTGGCGGTTACGGATCAGGGCAGCTACATCTGCCTGGCGGGCTTTATTATCAAACACCAGTACATTCAGGCGCAATCCCTGCCTGCTCAGGGAGTCCAATGCCAGTTGCGCACCTTCGTAGAATTCCAGCCCGGGCAGCACATACCTTGGCATGGTGCGGCCGGGGATATCCAGGCTGTTGGCAAACACAGAATCCAGGTACATCGGGGCAAAAATGGCCACATTGTAACTGCTGCGTTTCACTTCTTTTGCAAACGCGGGTACATTAAAAGGCGCTTTTACGTCCGGCTTTTTTTCTTCGGGTTTCTTTTCCTCCGTTTTAGGCTTGTTCAATACCGGCGGCGGACCGTCAGTTTTTGCCGGAGCCTTCCGGAGGACGCTACAGGCTTGTATCAGTATCAAACATGATACTGATATTACAAGTCTGGTGATTGTTCTCGATCGGTTCATATCGTGCCAAAATTGCAAAAATCGTTCCTTAATTCAATCCTACTCCCATTCTATCGTTGCCGGAGGTTTGGAGCTGATGTCGTACACCACCCGGTTAATGCCTTTCACTTTATTAATAATGTCGTTGGAAACTTTGGCGAGGAACTCGTAGGGAAGGTGAGCCCAGTCTGCCGTCATACCATCTGTAGAAGTTACCGCGCGGAGGGCAACACAGAACTCGTAGGTCCTTTCATCTCCCATAACACCCACACTCTGAACGGGTAACAGGATGGTACCTGCTTGCCAAACCTGGTTGTACAGGCCGGATTCTTTCAGGTTTTCAATATAAATAGCATCTGCTTCCTGCAGCATATTCACTTTTTCAGGAGTGATATCACCCAGGATGCGGATAGCCAGTCCGGGACCGGGGAAAGGATGGCGGGCCAGGAAAATATCGCTGATGCCGATCTCTTTACCCACGCGGCGCACCTCATCTTTGAAAAGGAAACGCAGGGGTTCAACAAGGCCCATTTTCATTTTCTCCGGAAGGCCACCCACGTTGTGGTGCGATTTAATGGTTGCGGAAGGGCCATTCACGGAAACGGATTCGATCACGTCCGGATAAATGGTACCCTGCCCCAGGAAGGCAATATCTTTTAACTCATTGGATTCCTGCTGGAATACCTCAATAAAGAGGCGGCCAATGATCTTGCGTTTTTCTTCGGGATCTTTTACACCGCTCAGCTGGCCATAGAACAGGTCCTTGGCATTTACTCCCTTTACATTGAGTCCCATATGTTTATAGGAGTCCAGCACGGTTGCATACTCGTCTTTGCGTAAAAGACCATTATCTACAAATACGCAATACAGGTTGCTGCCGATAGCTTTGTGAATGAGTTCTGCTGCTACTGTTGAATCCACGCCGCCGCTCAGGGCCATCACCACTTTTTTGTCGCCCACCTGTTCCTTGATGCGGGCTACGGTTTCCTGTACAAAAGCTGCCGGTGTCCAGTCCTGCTTAATACCGCAGATATGGATCAGGAAGTTGCGGTAGATCTGTTTGCCTTCCAGGGAATGGGTTACTTCCGGGTGGAACTGCAAACCGAAAAGGGGATGTTTGGCGAGGGTGAAGCTCTTGAAAGCCGCTACGGGTATATTTTCAGTATGAGCAATAGGTGTGAAGGCTTCAGGGAGACGTTTAATAGTGTCTGCATGGCTCATCCAAACCTGGCTCTTGGAAGAAATGTCATATAATAATGGTTCCTCTTTGTCATTGTGCTCCATAAAAGCACGGCCATATTCACGGGTACTGCTTTTAGCTACTTCTCCGCCAAATACTTTGGCCATCAGCTGTGCGCCATAGCAAACACCTAAAACCGGTACTTTTTCGCCCATGGCGGCAATATCAACTACAGGCGCCTGCGGGTCGTTCACGGAAAATGGTGAGCCGGAGAGAATGATACCTTTAATACTGTCTTCCCAGGTAATGGGCTTCGTACATGGTTGTATTTCACAATAAACATTCAGTTCCCGTATGCTTCTTGCAATCAATTGAGTGTATTGGGAACCGAAATCGAGGATCAAGATCTTTTCTGTCATGGTCGGGCAAAGATAGTGGAATTTCGGATTTTGCTTTTCCCGAATTGGGGACAATGATGTGAAATGCATGCGGAACGCGGAATTCTTTGTAAATTTCGGGCATCTAGTCCCAAACCCTTAAACCCAGGTTATGCTTACGAATTTAAAATATTTTGCATTAATGCTTCTTTTGACGCCTGCTTTTGTGTCCTGCGATGAAGTGCGTGGCAGCGGTAACGTTAGTAAGGAAGAACATGATCTTAGTAAATTCTCTGTTTTAGAGGCGTCCGGCTCCATGGATATATATATTACTAAAGGAAATACTTCCCATGCTACTATTGAGGCGGAAGATAACATCCTCCCCCTCATAGAGCTGATAGAGGAAAATGGCCGCCTGGAAGTGCGTTTCAAAAGGAATGTGCGTGTAAATACCCGCAAAAAAGTGAAGGTTTTCCTCACAACAGCCCAACTGGAGTCCGCCAGCCTTTCCGGTTCCGGGGACCTGGAAATTGAGAGCCATTTCGAAACACCTGTTCCCGTACACCTGAGCCTTTCCGGCAGCGGTAACCTGAATGCCAGCTTCAGCACGCCGGAATTGAACATCGACCTGGCCGGGTCCGGTAACCTAAAGATAAAAGGAGAGACCCGTGATCTGAAACTGAACCTGGCCGGAAGCGGAGATGCACACCTGGAAGAACTGATGACGGAAACTGCTGATCTGGACATTGCCGGCAGCGGAGATGTGGACCTCCATGCCAGCCGTACCCTGAAAGCCAATATTGTAGGTTCCGGAGATGTTAATTATAAAGGAAATCCTACCGTAACGGTGAATAAGATCGGTTCCGGCTCTGTGAAGAAGCAATAAGACAAATTGGAAATCTTTTGTATGTTTGCACGCTTTTTATATAGACTTTCCGAACCAACTTATGACGCAGAAACCTAAGATATTAGTGGTGTATTTCACCCAAACCGGTCAGCTACGGAGAATTATCGATCATGTGACAGCACCTTTGCAGGGCAAGGCAGATATAGTGTTCGAGGAACTGGTACCTATTCAGCCATTTCCCTTCCCCTGGTCTAAACAGGAGTTCTTTGATGCCATGCCTGAAACGGTACTGGCAAAACCGCGTCATATCATGCCACTGAAAGTGGATCCAAATACGCATTTCGACCTGGTGATCCTGGCATATCAGCCATGGTTCTTGTCGCCATCTCAACCGGTTGCTGCATTTTTGCAAAGTGAGGAAGGTAAACGTTTGCTGAAGGGCAAACCCGTGATCACCCTGCTCGGTTGCCGGAATATGTGGATCAATGCCCAGGAGAAAACAAAACGTTACCTGCAGCAGGCAGGGGCAAAGCTGGTAGGGAATATTGTGCTGGTGGATAAAAACCCCAACCTGGTATCCCTGATCACTATTATCCGCTGGGCCACCAAAGGGAAAAAAGAGGCCTTCTTTTTATTCCCGCCCGCAGGTGTACAGGAAAAAGAGATCACGGAGTCCGGCAAATTCGCCGGCCCCATCCTGCAGGCGCTGGAGCAGAATAATTATGACCAGCTGCATACACAATTACTGGCGCTGGAAAGCGTTGAGTTAAAACCAAGCCTGGTGGTACTGGAATTCAGAGGGGTAAAGCCATTCCGGTTCTGGGCAAATTATATCAGCGAAAAAGGCGGCCCGGGTGATGCAGGAAGGCAGGGGCGCGTTTCCATGTACAGGACCATCCTGCTGGTGGCCATCCCTGTACTGTCTCCTTTTACCACCATTGCCTCCTGGTTAAAGCTGTTACTGCAAAAGAAGCAACTGGCAGAGGATGTTACTTATTATAAAGGAGTGGGTCTCCGGGAAGTATGAACTTCATAGATTTGTAATGTTGTGTAATATTCGATTATCCATTAAAATTTTATCTTTACGCCCGCTTAAACTTTTTTAAATCCTGACATGAAAGAAGTATATATTACGAGGCTCTCCAAATTTTTGCCGAACGAGCCAGTAGGGAATGATGAAATGGAAAGCATCCTCGGAATGGTGGACGGAAAGCCGTCCCGGGCCAGGACGATGATCTTGGGAAATAACAAGATCAAAACGCGCTACTATGCATTGGATAAACAAGGAAAAACAACCCATTCCAATGCAGAGATGACTGCTGAAGCAGTACGGAACCTGTTTGATGAAAAGTTTCCGATCAACAAGCTGCAACTGTTAGCTTGTGGTACTACCTCTCCTGATCAATTATTGCCTAACCATGCCGCCATGGTACATGGTATACTGAAATGCCAGCCCGTGGAGCTGATCGCCGCAACCGGCGCCTGCGCTGCAGGGATGCAGGCTTTCAAGTATGCGTTCATGTCTATTAAATGCGGAAATACCAGCAATGCCGTAAGTACCGGCTCCGAAAAATTCTCCAGCTGGATGCTGTCGCAGAAATTTGAACCGGAAACCGAAAACCTGAAAAGCCTTGCTGAGAACCCGATCATCGCTTTCGAAAAAGACTTTTTAAGATGGATGCTCTCCGATGGCGCCAGTGCAGCCCTCTTCCAGGATAAACCCAATGAAGAAGGCCTCTCGCTCCGCGTGGATTGGGTAGAGATCGCATCATATGCCAACGAGCTGGAAACCTGCATGTATGCCGGTGCCATTAAGAACGGTGACGGTTCTACGAAAGGTTGGACGGATATGACCCCGGAAGAGTGGGCTGCCAACAGTGTATTCTCTTTTAAACAGGATACCCGCCTGCTCGGCAAAAACATTGTTCCTTCCGGATCGCAGATGTGGAAAGACCTGGTGGAGAAATACAATATCAATATTGATGAGATCACTTATTTCCTGCCACATCTTTCTTCTGAATATTTCCGCTTTAAGATAGATGAAGAGATCGCCAGGCTGGGTGTACACATCCCGCAGGAAAAATGGTTCACCAACCTCACACGCGTAGGAAATGTTGGAACAGCTTCCCCTTATTTTATGCTGGAAGAACTGCTCAACCAGGACCTGTTGAAGAAAGGAGATAAGATTGTGATGATGGTGCCCGAGAGCGCAAGGTTCTCTTACGCATACGCACACATCACCGTAGTATAGGAAATTCATTACGAGCACGATATATAATGCAGCAGGGGCCGGAATTAAGGGCTCCTGCTGCATTTCAGTAATATCCTTCAAAACTGCAACAATGAAAAAAGAAGAAGTTCCGCAGGATGGCGACAACCTGCACAAAGGCACCTTTAAACAACTTTTTTATGCAGTAGACCAATCCGGTGAATACAAGGAACCTGTTACCAGCGTAGGCTGGGAGCCGGAGAATGTAGCACTGGGGCAGGCCTGGGAAGAAGTAGAGCACCGTGTGAATGAAACCAGGGAGCAGGTATTGGCCGGGCAGAAAAGCCCCATTGCATACTATATGGAAAGAACTTTGCTGGACCTGCCTTTGCTGGCCAGTAAAGCCGGTAAGTTCGGCTGGCAGGTAAAACGGCATATGAAACCTGCCGTATTTAAAAAGCTGAGCGCCACAATGATAGCAAAGTATGCGGCCATCTTTTCCATCCCTGCAGAGGTATTACAAAAGGGTGAATTGTTGCCATTCCAACGACCCCAATAAAAAACTTTCATGACAGCGTTCCATCACGTACAAACAGCTCATTGCGAAAGCGGCGTAGTTTCTAATTTGTTCCGCCATTATGGTTTGAAGATCAGCGAGCCCATGGCATTCGGCATCGGCGCAGGGATCTTCTTCGGCCACCTGCCCTTTGTGAAAGTGAACGGCGTACCCGGCACCACTTACCGCATCTGGCCGGGGGCTATTTTTTCCAGGGTTTGCAAACGCCTTGGCGTAAAAATGGAATCACATAAATTCAGCAACCCCGCAAAAGCACAACAGGCGCTGGAGGATGTGATCGCCAAAGGCATACCTGTAGGTATGCAATCCAGTGTGTATTACCTGACCTATTTCCCTGCTTCTTACCGTTTCCACTTTAATGCACATAACCTGGTAGTGTTCGGGAAAGAAGGAGATGATTATCTCGTGAGCGATCCTGTAATGGACACTGTAACGAAAATAGATCCCAAAAGCCTTGAGCAGGCGCGTTTTGCAAAAGGTTTCCCCGCACCGCAAGGCAAAATGTACTACCCGGTGAGCGTACCGCAAACCGTTGATTTTGCCGGTCCCATCAAAGCAGGCATCAAACAGGCCTGTTATTTTATGCTCAAGGTGCCCATGCCGCAGTTCGGTATTAAAGGCATCCGCTACCTCGCCAAACGTGTAAAACAATATCCTGAAAAACAGGGCGAAAGACGTGCAGCATTGTACCTCGGCAATATCATCCGCATGCAGGAAGAAATTGGTACCGGCGGTGCAGGGTTCCGTTTCATGTATGCCGCCTTCTTACAGGAAGCCGGTACTTTACTGAAGAATGAAGAGCTGATCACTATCGGAAAAGACCTTACACTGGTAGGCGACCTCTGGCGCAACTTTGCATTTGCTGCCGGCCGCGTGTGTAAAGCCCGTGTAGTGGATAACAGTCCATATAATGAACTGGGGGATATGCTGCTGCATATTGCAGACGAGGAAGAAAAGATCTTCCGCCGTTTATCAAAAGTGAAGTTATGACCAGCATAGCCGTAAAGGACCTGCATAAAACTTACGCAGGAGCGTTAACGCCCAGCCTGGAAGGGCTGAGCTTCTCATTCCCGGAAGGAAAGATCGTAGGTTTGCTGGGCCCCAACGGCGCCGGTAAAACCACTACCATCTCTATTTTATGCGGCCTGGTAAAAGCGGGCAGCGGCAGTGTAAAGATCTTTGATATCACGCAGGACGCATCCCGCCGTGAAGCCATCAAACGGCTCATTGGCATTGTGCCGCAGCAGATAGCATTGTTCCCGCAGCTCACGGCAAAAGAGAACCTCTGCTACTTCGGTAACCTCTATGGTTTTAAAGGCAAAGCCCTGAAGCAGAAAGTAGATCAGCACCTGGAAATATTCGGACTGGAAAAAGCCGCAGATAAAGAAGTGGGCAAGTTTTCCGGTGGTATGAAAAGGCGCACCAATATCATCGCCGCTATTTTGCACGAACCCCGCCTGCTCATCCTGGATGAACCAACAGCAGGAGTGGATGTGCAGTCACGCAGCATGATCCTTCAATTCTTAAAAGAATATAATCAGAAAGGGAACAGTGTAGTTTATACTTCCCATTTACTGGACGAAGCACAGCAGATCTGTGAAGACGTAGCCATTATTGATGAAGGAAAGCTGGTGGTACAGGGCAATCCGATGGACCTGATCCGGCAGCATCCTGAATGCAGGAACCTCGAAGATGTGTTTTTACATTATACAGGACACGCAGTTAGAGATTAAAAGAACATGTTAAGGCTCATTGCAACAATACGAAAAGAATGGCTGCTGCTCCTGAGGGATAAAGCGGGACTGGCACTGCTATTTGCGATGCCGGTTATCCTCATTACCGTAATGGCGCTCATACAGGATGCTCCATTTAAAGATTACCAGGAAGTGAAGTTCGATATCCTCACCGTGGATAACGATCATGGCAGGCTGGGCCGTTATATCAGGGAAGGATTGGGCAGCAGCGGGCAATTCAATGTAATAGATTCATTAAATAACCAGCCTGTTAGTGAAACAACCGCTAAAACATTAATAGGAGAAGGGCATTATAAGATCAGCATCGTTATCCCCAAAGGCAGCACGGCAGAGATTGTGAGCAATGCCAACAAGATCGTGAACGACATCTCCAAAAGGATGGGCATTCCGGCACAGCTGCCGGTAAAGGCCATCGCCTCAGATTCACTGGCTGTACAACTCTACTTCGACCCTGCAGCAAAAAAAGCATTCAAAAGCGCTATCCGCCAGGCCCTGGATAATTTCCTCACACAGGTTCAAACAGACCTGCTGCTGGAACGCATCCAGATGCAGTTGAAGAGTAAGGACAGTACCGCAACAGATACCTTCCCTGCCATCAAACTGAAAGCAGTAGGCTTGCAGGAAACCAACCTGGGCAAACACCAGGAGATAGATGTGATCTCCAATTCCGTACAACACAATGTACCGGCATGGAGCATCTTTGCCATGTTCTTCATTGTGATCCCCATTGCAGGTAACATGATCCGCGAAAGGGAAGACGGCAGCCTGGTAAGGATGAAGCTCATTCCCGGCAATTACCTCTCCATCCTTTCCGGCAAGCTCCTGTTCTTTGTGGGGGTATGTGTAATACAATTCTACCTGATGATTGCAGTGGGTATTTATGGGATGCCGCTGCTGGACCTCCCCGCATTGCAACTGGGCGTGAACCATCTGGCAGGATTCATAACAGCTTTAAGTATCAGCATTACAGCTACGGCATACGGCATCCTGATCGGTACGTTATTTAAAACACCCAACCAGGCACTGAACTTTGGCGCTATTTCCATTGTGATCCTGAGCGCCATCGGCGGCATCTGGATCCCCCTGGAGATCATGCCGGAGAAGATCCAGACCATAGGCAGGTTATCTCCCCTGAGCTGGGGGCTGGATGCAATAAATGATGTGTATCTGAGGAATGGAGATACAAGGTTCATCCTGCCGGATATTACCCGTTTACTGGCCTGTGGCTTAGTGATGCTGGGCATTGCGGCATGGGTGGAACAGAAACGGATCAGTTAACAAGGAATAAACATTTTCTTAACACAGGTAAAACAATTAATTTTACTCCCTTGGAAAGGCGCCACGAGCGTGAAACCTACAACATTATGGAAGCGTTAAAACTGAAATTGAAACAGCAGATCATTGAAGCTCTGAACCTGCAGGACACCCGCCCTGAAGATATTGACGACAATGCTGCATTGTTCGGCGAAGGATTGGGACTGGATAGTATCGATTCACTGGAATTGATGGTATTACTGGAAAGACAATACAAGATCAAAGTGGAAGATCCCCGCGAAGGGCGCAAAATTTTGCAGTCCGTACAAAGCATGGCTGAGTTCATCCAGAGCAAACAACCAGCTTAAGAAAAGGCATGGCAGAACGTGTGTTTATAACCGGTGTAGGTATGATCTCTGCTATTGGCAACAATGTGCAGGAAAATCTCCGTCATTTGCGTGGGCAGAAGAGTGGATTGGGATATACCCGTCATATCGATACCATTCATAAAGATGTACTGCCTGTTGGAGAAGTAGCGGCAGACACGCCAACATTGGCCACTATGGCCGGCGTACAGGATACTCCTGGTTATACCCGTACCACCCTCTTAGGATTGGTAGCCATACAGGAAGCCCTGCAATCTGCCGGTATAAAGGATGCGCGGGAATTGCCCACCGCCTTTATCAATGCCTCCACTGTAGGCGGCATGTGTGATACGGAGAAAGTATATTTCGATATCCTGGACCCCAACAAAGAAGGAGACTTCCTCAAATACATTGATACACTGGATTGTGCAGATTGCACACAACGCATTGCAGATGCTGTTGGTATCGATGAATATGTAACCACTATCAGCACAGCCTGTTCTTCTTCTGCCAACGCACTGATGTATGGCGCACGCCTCATTCAGCAGGGACTGGTACAACGTGCCATCTGTGGTGGTACGGAAGCGCTCACCCGTTTCACCATGAACGGTTTCAATTCCCTCAAGAACATCGATAAGCAATTCTGCCGCCCTTTTGATCAGCAGCGTAACGGGCTGAACCTGGGAGAGGGCGCGGCTTACCTTGTGCTGGAAAGTGAATCGCTGGTGAAAGAGCGTAAGGCAGGGATACTCGCAGAACTGAGCGGCTGGAATAATACCAACGAAGCTTTTCATCCCACAGCCCCTTCTCCTGAAGGAGATGGTGCATATGAAGCCATGAAAAATGCTTTGAAGATGAGCGGCAGAAGTACGGCAGATGTACAATATGTGAATGTACATGGCACCGCTACTTTAAACAACGATATCTCAGAAGGGATTGCACTGGAACGCTTATTTGGCACAGCGATGCCGAAATTCAGTTCCACCAAAGCATTCACCGGGCATACCTTAGCTGCCGCAGGCGCTATAGAAGCCATTTTTGGCGTACTTGCCATCAGGGAAGCGTTGATCTTTCCGAATCTTCATTTCTCCCAAAAGATGGAAGAACTGAACATTACACCCGAAACACAATTGCTGGAAAACTATCCCGTGAAGAACGTGATCTCCAATTCATTTGGTTTTGGTGGAAATAATGCATCACTCGTGATCAGTAAATATGAAGGGTAAATATTACATACAGGCCAGCGCCGCCATCTCTCCACAGGAGAGCTTTTCCGGCCCTTTCGTTCCACAGCTTCCCGAGCTGTCGGAGAAGAACCTGTTGCGTATAAAGGAACCTGATTACAGCGGTTTCATCCCCCCTAATAGTTTACGCCGTATGAGCCGTGTGCTCAAAATGGGCCTGGTAGCAGCACTGCAATGTTTACGCAACGGCGGAGTGAACATGCCGGGCGCTATTATCACCGGTACAGGTAAAGGCAGTTTGCAGGATACAGAACGTTTCCTCAAGAACATTACAGAGTATGCGGAAACTGCGCTCAATCCCACACCCTTCATCCAGTCTACCTATAATTCTGTGAACGGCCTCATTGCCCTGCAACAGAAATATATGCAATACAACAACACCTTCGTTCACCGCGGTTTTTCTTTTGAGCATGCCCTGCTGGATAGCATGATGCAGCTCAACGAAGGTAATACAGACGTAGTGCTGGCGGGTGCTTTCGAAGAGATCTCCGATGAGCATTTCTATATCAAAAGCCGCATCGGTTACTGGAAAGAAGCCCTCACACAACCCGCGGAATTATTGACCAGTGGTACGCCAGGCACCATTGCCGGAGAAGGAGCTGCTTTCTTCCTGTTAGGCAACCAACCCGGGAACAACCCCCAGGCCTGTATTGAAGGCATTAAGATGTTGTATAAACCCACGGAAGAAAAATTGCATGCCGCACTGGAAACATTCCTCAGGCAGCACAATCTTGAACCTTCAGATATTGATCTGCTCATCACCGGCCAGAACGGCGATACCAATCATGATCACTATTACCACAACTTAGTGGTGCAATATTTTCCTGCTACTCATTCCCTTCCTTTTAAAACCTTATGCGGAGAATATGATACGGCTTCTGCCTTTGCGCTGTGGATCGCTACGCGCGTGATAAAGGAGCAGGGTTTGAAGAAAGTGCTCATCTATAATCATTTCTACGGAGACCAGCATACTTTCCTCCTGCTGAGTAAGTGAACATGATCGTAACGGAACTCAGCAGCGCAATAACAGCTACGGTAAGGAATACCACATCCGTTCTCCCTGTTATATCCATCACTTTACCCATTACAGGTTCGCCGAGTGCAGCAAATAAGTAGGCGCTCATGTTCATAATACCTACACCGGTACCTACATATCTTTCCCCTAATAACTCGGGGCACAATGGCCAGAAGTTGGCCTGGGGGCCGTATACAAAGAAACCGGCTAAGAACATCAGTATCCCCGCCGCCACACCTGTTTGTACGGGCAGCAGGAATATGGTCATAGAAACAACGGCACATAACAGCATCCCCGTACTGATGGAGGAGGGCCTGTTGCCTGAGAACAGCCTGTCTGAAATGAACCCAAAGGAAAAAGCGCCAGTGGACATACCTATGGGGAGTAACAGGCTTACCCATATCTGATGCGGATCACTCTTATAATTTCCGCCAAGGAAATAGATAGGTACCCAAAAGATCAAACCATACCTGGCCATACTTTGAAAACCTATGGCCAGGCAGGCTACAAGAAAGCGCCAGTTGCCCAGCACACTTTTATAACGTTGTTTCCAGTTGTCTTCAGTTCCTGCGGGGGCAGCTGCTATGATATCTGCATATCCTGCATCAGAAGGTTTGCTGCGTGCAATGATGTAGAAGATCACCAATGCTGTGAGGAGGAATAATACAGGCACACGGAACAGTACCTGCCAATGCTGGTTTTGTTGTACAAGTAAGATAGACAGCAGGTAAGTAACAACAGAAGAGGCACCTGCCGCCATTGTGTAGAAACCTAATGCCATACCTCTTTCATTTTTATGCCACCAGTTGGTGATCAGCTTGCCGCCCGGAGCCCATGCCATAGATTGGAAATAACCATTGCAGGTCCATAATATTAAGATCAGGGGAAAGGAGTACGAGAAGCTAATGGCCACATTGGTGAGTACGGATAAAAGACCACCTAAAGGGATCATCACCCGCGGGCTGAAATGGTCTGCGAGATTGCCATTAATAAATTGCCCAACAGCATATCCCATCAACATGGAAAAACTTACCCAGCCTATCTTCTCAAAAGAGATGTGCAGCTCTTCTGCCATGGCATGAGCAGCCCAGCCGAAATTATGCCTGCCTGTATAAAAGAAGAGATAGCAGAACATGGTAATGAAAAGCATTTTCCACTGCATGTTCCGGAAGCTGTGTTTTGGTGTTCGCATGTGATTGTATACTTATTTTCACGCAGCGCGTGAAAGGTGGTGAGGTGTTTAGATCCTGATGCCCACGCGGAGCGGCTTAAACTGTACAGCATACTCAAACGCTTCCTGCACTTCGTTGAGTGAAAACTCTTTTCCCACTACCTGGCCGAAAGGATATTTCTCCCAGTTCCTTGTAATGAAGTCCAGCGCATAGGTGAAATCCTGGTAGTTGTAGTTGTGCAGCCCTTTTATGGTGAGTAATTTCCTGATCACTTTCTCTGCATCTACCTGTAATTTCCGGGTGTTAAAAACGGCGCCTATCAGAATGGCGCTGCCACCTATGGCCAGGCTGTCAATGCCAAATTCCATCGCATCAGCTGAGCCGCTCATATCAAATACTACATCTATTCCTTTGGCGGGCAGCTTTACATTATCCTTCTTCAGATCGATGGTTTCATCTGCCCCGAAACCCATTGCCTCTTCTAACCTTTTCTCTGTAATATCTGCCGCAATGATCCATGCAGCACCTGCATCTTTGCACATGGCAGCACAGGTCATTCCCAACAGCCCCATACCGGTGATCAGCACATTTTTTCCTTCCAGGTTACCTGCTATGCGCAGGGCCCCTGCAACAGTAGCAATAGCACAATTAAGCGTGGCGGCGATGGGCAGGGGAATTTCGCGTGGAAGTTTTAAGATGGCCGTATGGGCCTTCAGGATACAATACTCTGCCAGGCCACCGTGAAATACTTCAACGTTTTCTACTTTGGCGTGGCCGTATTTAAAGAGGTTGTCTCCCTTTTGAGGCATGTCGTGCAGTGCATAGTAAGATTCCGGATCACTGGAAAAAATAGACCAGGTGACCACATCACCAACACGGAGTTGTTTGCCATTATGATCAGATCCGGAATGTGCGGGGTGAATAGCCATCACTTCTCCTACAATTTCATGGCCCAGTACAGTAGGGCACACTTCTTTCCTCAGGCCGCAGAAAGTATGAAGATCACTTCCACACAGCGTAGTGTAGCGGTTCTTTACCAGTACTTCCCCTGGTAATAAAGCCCTTACTTCAGCCGATTGCAGCTGGAAAGCCTGTCCGGGCCCCTGGAAAACAACAAGTTTACCTGATGTCATAGTACAATAGTTACTTTCTCTTTACGAAATTATATTTCTTTTTAGGAAATATAAGATAGTGAATATTACCTAATTGTTACTAAAGTGAAAAAATATTTCTTTCCAGGAAAGTAAAGACAATGTATTTTTAGGATATGACACAGGATGGACCCATAGAAAAGGAACAATTGGTTTATTTTAAGATCGGTGGTATCATCAGGAAGTACAGGAAGGAAAAGGACATGAAGCTGTTAGACCTTTCAGCTATTACCGGTATTGGCTCTGCCATGCTTTCCAAGATTGAAAATGGCCGGATGATCCCTACTATTCCCACGCTTTTCACCATTATCCAGAAATTGGGTATTTCACCGGAAGTGTTTTTTTCCCAGTTGAATGCGGACAATAAATTCCCGGGGTATTATTTTCTTCCTAAGGATCAGTTCACTGCGTATGAGAAGGAGGAAGGGGCTAAGGGTTTTGAGTATTTCTCCATCCTGGAGCATAGTATGGAAACCGGCGGGGCTTTTCAGATTTCCATCCTGCAATTGAAACCAGGTGCCAGCCGCCCGTTGGTAACTACTTCTGCCTATGAATTTATTTATGTATTGAAAGGGAAAGTTGATTACATGCTGGAAGATAAATCTTTTGAAATGACAGAAGGAGATGCATTATTCTTCGATGGCAACATTGCGCATGTGCCGCTTAACAGGTCCCGCCAAACAGTTTCCCTGCTGGTATTCTATCTTTTTACAGATGCCAGGTCATAGATCTTCAGTAACTCCGGGTTAGAAAAGTAATCTACCGGGTCATAGAACAATGCGATGTATTCCAGGTTATCCTGTGCCTGAAACCGTGCTACAGACAAGGTTTCCAGCGTATGGTCATAAGTGAAGGCCGTTTTATCGAAACTATCTGTTTTTCCCTGCTCAATGAATGATTGCAGCTGTGCATAGTTGGCATCGTTGAACTCTACATTAAAGAAAACCTCAAAGGATTTAAATCCTGTAATGAGGAAGGTTTTATCCTGAAGTATCTCCTTTTGCAATAGCTCTTCGAATGAAGGCCCTGATTTGGGAACTGTTCCGCCGCCAAAGATCCTGGATATATATTGAAAGAAACGATTACTCACTACTACTTATCTTTTTACGTTTATAAAACTTTAATATCGCCCACACAATGGCTGCTATTAAAATACTGACCCAGCCTTTGCCCAGTGAAAGCAATGTTATACTGATACCGGCAAGGAAGATCTGCAGTAAGGTTGGCTCCGTTTCTGTATTCTTCACTTCCTGCCGGTTAAAGAACACCAGGCGGATGGCAATGATGATATGCAATGCAATGATAACAATAGTAACAGGGAACATCAAAGGTTATTTCAAAGGATTAGGGAAATGCAGTAAATATATTATAATAATTCCAATGTTAACTCCCGCTCAATTTTAAAAGGCACTTCATGCTGGCATTGTTTGTAGGTACTGTCGCAGTTCAGTTTTACTTTCAGGTTCAGGAGGTTATGCATGTTGGCCTTTTCAATCCTGCCATCTGTGGTACGGATGAAAGTATTGATGGTAAAGAACTCACGGCCATACTGCACATTATATAACCCTGCCGCACCGGGGCGTACCATTTGAAAATTATTCAGTGTGTCTTTGATCACCGGTTCTTTCATCTCTGGGAGCAAGAGGTCCAGGCAGGGGCTGGCAGGAGGGAGGAATTGTGTTTTAATATGGGCCTGCTGTTTGTTTATTCCGGAAAGAGTGGAAACAACCTGCAAACAATCATGCCCTGTAAGAATGGTTTTGCCATTCGAGAAATCACCTTTCACCAGGTCTGGCTTCAGTACTTTATCCCCTGCTTTTTTCAGCTGCTGCAAACCCAGCTGCGGGCCAACGGCTACATAGAAGGTGTGAAAATCAGTGATGGGGCCGGTCATGCCTGCTACATCTATCTTAGGTAATGCAAGGCTGCCGCGGCTGTCCAGCGAAAGCGTATAGGGTTTTACAGCCAATGCGGTAGCTGTTTCATCTGTAGTATCTGTTCCTTTGATGCTCTTCAGGCTGATCCATTTCACTTCTTCGAAAGGCACTCCTTTCTCATCCTTGCCGCTGGTCACTTCACAAACAGCGAGTGAAGAAGGCTGTGCCTGCCCGTTATAGCTGAAGGAAGTGAGCAGCTGATAACGGTGTTTGGCACCGGTTTTATATTGCAATGCAGGTACCTGTGCCAGGGCGGCATTGCCTATAAGCAAAAGGAGTAAGGATAAGGGTTTCATAAAGGGCGTATTTATCATTAAGAATACGTGTTGAATGAATGCGGCATCGTATAAATTACTTAACAATGCGATATACCGGATAACGCATAAACCCGGGTTCATTCCAGGGAGAATTGCGGTATACAAAATTCAGCTGTGCAGATGCACTTTGTGCAAACGTACTGTCCTCCGCTCTTTTCTTCTCCAGTTCTTTCTTCACTTCAGGGTGCTGCTTCAGGAATTCTGCTGCCGTATCTTCAAATACATACGTTGAATACCCTTCTTTCTGACCAAGTATCGCGTCAAAGAAATTCCAGGCAAAGAAGGAATCGCCGCCAGTTGGTTCCAGCGTTTCTATGAGGTAACGGTTTGCCGTTTGGTTCATGGGGATGTAATAATCCCCTTTCAGGAATTTGAGTTTTTGCTTGCTGGCACTCACTTTTACGCCATTATGAATGTAGTGTTTTTCATAGGGGCGTTGCGGTGTTTTATAATCTTCTATCTTATAAGCTTCTACTTCAATGGTGGTATCATTCGCCAGCTGTTGCATTTTCACTTTATTGTTCTGCAGCAGTTCTATCACTGCCCACCAGCCTTGTGGAATAATGTAGGCCTCCGGTTTATTCACGTAATCAGCTCCTGTGAAGGTGTTGAAGATCCTGATCTGTTTCTCGTAAGGTTGATTACGATCATAATAGAGGCGGGGTAATCCGGAGATCCCGCTGGGTTTTCTTCCTGCTTTAAACCCTTTGAAAGTGTAATACTCAAATTGGCTCATATCGGGTGCCCAGCTGAGGGGGAACCTTTCCTGCGTTTTTACCGCTTCTTTTGTTTGTTTACGCAACCTGCTGATCTCTTCACTGTTTTCGCTGGTGAACCGGATAAAGCATTCCATCAGCGCATAGGTTGCTTCTACACGTTGTTTATAGGGTTTGAGCATATGGGTTTCCGGTACAAAGCCGAAACTATGGAAGAGGGTGGAATAACCGCTGGAATATCTTGGCCCGTCCGCATAAGCTACCCAGCCGCTATCAGGTGTATCCCCGAAGTGATTTACATAAGGGAGCAGATCGTAGCCCTTTTCCTTCATTAAACGATAAAGGCCGGGTTCAAAGGTTTTGTGGATGAATTCACCCATCACGCCACCCAGTTTACCGTGCTGGGTAGTGAGTAATGTCATGATGTGCTGATAATCAGCGCCATTGCTCACGTGATTGTCTACAAACACATCCGGGTCTGTCATCTGGTAGATCTGCTGGAAGGCACGGGCATTCCGGGAATCAGCTTTGATAAAGTCCCGGTTCAGATCTAAGTTTTGGGCATTGCCGCGGGAACCGAAGGCTTCGGGGCCATTCTGGTCCACCCGGTAAAAAGCACTCCGGTTCAGGGAGCCGCCTATGTTATACAGGGGGATCACTGCCAATACCACATTTGCCGGTAACTTCCTCTTTCCCTGCACAATGTCCCGCAGGAGCATCATACTGGCATCAATACCATCCGGTTCGCCGGGATGTATACCGTTGTTTACCAGGATGATACGTTTGTTCTTTCTACGGAGGCTTTCGAAGTTGAAGTCTTTGTCCTGGGAGAGTACTACCAGGTGCAGGGGGTATCCGGCATCGGTTTTCCCTATTTCCAGCATTTTAAGCTGGGGATAGTGTTTTACGAGGGCTTTATAGTAAGCGATGCATTCGTGGTAAGTAACGGTCTCTTTGGTGTTGGTGCGTTCATATTTGGTGGTGAAGTCCTGGGCTGAAACGGAGATTGTCAGGCAGGATAGTAGTAAGGTAATGGAGAAATTCCTCATAAATAGGCTTAAAATGGTTCCTTTTGGTCAAAAATACAGGGTTAGCGGTGAAAATCCCTGACTTTTTCGTGGTATCCTTCAGTGATCCTTCTACCATCCTTCAGTGATCCTTCAGTCAAACACCCTCAAACCCTTGCTGCCACAGAAAACCACTGAAGGATCACTGAAGGATGGCAGGAGGGTGTCAGTAGGAAGGCTTATATCTTATTGATCATTAGCTACTTGCAAAATTGAATGCTCTACCTTCCTGGTAGGGTAATACAAATAAAAAAGCCTTTCCCTAAGGAAAAGCAGAAGATCAGGTACAAATAAAAAAAGCTCTTCCCTTTAGCAGGGAAGAGCTGAAGTATGTTTACGCAGCGCAGCTTAAGCCAGGGCGTTTACCCTTACAGAGAGCTTGCTCTTCAGGTTTGCGGCCTTGTTCTTATGGATGATATTGCGCTTAGCGAGTTTGTCGATCATAGAGATCACTTCAGGTAAATTATCTGAAGCCGCAGCCTTATCAGTCAGCTTTTTCAGGTCCCGTATGGCATTACGGGTAGTTTTACCGTAGTAACGGTTCCGCTCATTTCGCTTTCTGCTTTGACGTACGTCTTTTTTCGTTGCTTTATGGTTTGCCATTGTGTAATTTTCAAGTTTCGGAGGGCAAAGGTATGTTTTTACTTATTACAAACAAAATAAAAAGAAGGGTTTTCCTCCGAAGCCAGAGAAATAACCTTCCGGAGAGCGGGCACAAAGATAACAAATTATACACATATTAACCCTTGAAATCCTCATAAAACCGCGGTGGAAATACCATAAAATCCCAAATCTTTAGCGATATTTGCAATCCCATATCCCGTTTTATTTGTTATATAACTACGGAATGTGATCAAGAATCAAAGACCAAGCTTAAATTTCGTTGTAAATGAAGGACTTTTCGTTTGTCACCAACTCGCACCCGGCGTATATCGAATCGCTGTACAAAGAGTATAGTACAGATCCGGCCAGTGTAGATCCGGAATGGATCAGGTTTTTTGAAGGATTTGACTTTGCGGTGAGCAATACTAACGGTAAAGCGGCAGCCCCTGCTGCTGGTGGCACGGCAACCCTGCCTGTGAGTAGCGAACAGCTTGTAAAGGAACTGGGCGTATACCGCCTCATCCAGGCCTATCGCAAAAAAGGCCATTTAGTGGCCAATACCAATCCCATTCGTCCCCGGAAGGACCGCCAACCTAACCTCGACCTCAGTTTTTTCGGCCTTACAGACGCAGACCTTAAAACAGAATTCTTTGCCGGCCAGGTGATCGGCCTTGGTAAAACCAGTCTGGATAAGATCCTGCAGCACCTTAAATCAGTGTATGCGGCAGCAATAGGCCTGGAATTCACTTATATCAATGACGCTGCAAAAGTAGAATGGCTGCAGAAAGAGATGGAAACCACCGTTCGCCAGCCACTCACTGTTGAGCAGAAAAAACGCATCCTGCTGAAGCTTAACCAGGGTGTGATGTTTGAAAAATTCCTCCATACCAAATATATCGGGCAGAAACGTTTTTCCCTGGAAGGTGGCGAAACCACCATTCCCGCATTGGATGCCATGATCAATACTTCTGCCGAATATGGTGTGCAGGAAGTAGTGATCGGTATGGCACACCGCGGCCGTCTGAACGTACTGGCCAATATCCTCGGTAAAACATATGAGCAGATCTTTTCTGAATTTGAAGGAACTGCCATCCCTGATACCACGATGGGCAGCGGGGACGTGAAGTACCACCTGGGCTTCCGTTCTACCATTCAAACCCCAGCCGGTAAAGAGGTGAATGTACAGCTCACGCCCAACCCTTCCCACCTGGAAGTGGTAGACCCAGTTGTGGTAGGTTTCGCCCGCAGCAAGGCAGATGTGATCTATAACAGCGATTACGACCAGATCCTCCCCATCCTGATCCACGGAGACGCGGCTATTGCAGGCCAGGGCGTAGTATATGAAGTAGCCCAGATGAGTAAGCTCAGGGGCTATTATACCGGTGGTACCATGCACTTTGTGATCAATAACCAGATCGGTTTCACCACCGATTTTGAAGATGCAAGGTCCGCTGATTATTGCACCAGCGTAGCTTCTATCGTACAGGCCCCGGTGTTCCATGTGAACGGGGATGATGTGGAAGCCGCCGTGAAAATTGCGGAGATCGCTACCCGTTACCGCCAGGAGTTCAACTCCGATATCTATATTGATATGGTTTGCTACCGCAAACACGGTCACAACGAGGGAGATGATCCTAAGTTCACACAACCTAAACTTTACTCGGAGATAGATAAACACCCTAATCCCCGGGAAGTATATTCCCAGCAGCTGATCGCTAAAGGGGATGTGGATGCTTCCCTGGCACAGGAAATGGAAAAAGCTTTCTGGGCAGACCTGCAGGAACGCCTGGATGATGTAAAACAACGTCCGCTTCCCTACACTTACCAGACCCCGGAAAAATGGTGGAAAGAACTGCGTAAATCCACACCGGCAGACTTCGATAAATCTCCTGATACGGCTATCTCAAAAGAGCAGCTGGAAAAACTTTTCCAGGCTATCATGGTTATTCCTGAAGGATTCAAACCATTACGTAAAGTGGAGAAACTGCTGCAGGATAAACAAAAACTATACAGCGAACAAGGGCTGCTGGACTGGTCTTCAGGTGAATTGCTGGCCTATGGCAGCATCCTCACAGAAGGCAGGGACGTACGTTTGAGCGGCCAGGATGTGAAGAGGGGTACCTTCTCACACCGCCATGCCGTACTGCGTAACGAAGAAACAGACGAAGAATACAGCCGCCTCAGCAAACTGAGCGAAGCGCAGGGCAAGTTCCGTATTTACAACTCCCTGCTCAGCGAATTTGCAGTGCTGGGTTTTGAATATGGTTATTCCATTGCCAACCCTTACGCGCTCACCATCTGGGAAGCGCAGTTCGGGGATTTCATGAACGGCGCACAAACATTGATAGACCAGTTCATCACATCTGCAGAAACCAAATGGCAAAAGCAAAGCGGCCTTGTGCTGTTGTTGCCGCATGGTTACGAAGGGCAGGGGCCGGAACACTCCAGCGCCCGCCTGGAACGTTTCCTGCAACAATGTGCTGAACAGAATATATTCATCACCAACTGTACAACGGCTTCCAGCTTCTTCCATGCTTTACGCCGCCAGCTGGCACTGCCTTTCCGCAAACCGATGATCAACTTCTCACCCAAAGCCAACCTCCGTCACGTAAGGAGCTACAGCCCCATCGCGGAATTCACGCAGGGCGGGTTCAAAGAAGTGCTGGACGATCCGTTCATTACAGATGCTGCCGCCGTGAAGAAAGTATTGTTCTGCAGCGGTAAGGTCTATTTCGACCTGAGTGAGAAGCAAATGAAAGAAGACCGGAAAGATGTGGCCATTGTGAGGATGGAACAACTCTATCCGTTGCCGGTAGGGCAACTGGAAGCTATCCAGAAAAAATATAAAGGTGCCGCATGGTCCTGGGTACAGGAAGAGCCCCTGAATATGGGTGCTGCCAGCTTCCTGCAAATGAACCTGGGCCAGATCAAATATGATGTGATCAGCCGCCCGGCCAGCGCCGCTACGGCAACAGGTTATAGTAAAGTGCATGCTAAAGAACAGCAGGATATCGTAGAGGCTGCCTTTAAGGTTAAGCAAAAAAAATAACGCTGGTTTGTAATTCACTAGTAAATTCGCAAAACAAAACTTTACGCATAAGCGGAATGGAGGGTTTAACACATGATAATCGAAATTAAAGTTCCCACGGTAGGAGAATCAATCAGCGAAGTAACACTTGCAAAATGGCTCAAAAAAGACGGAGACGTTGTGAAGCAGGATGAGGTATTATGCGAAATGGAATCAGAAAAGGCCACCTTTGAGCTGAATGCAGAGAAGGCAGGTGTGCTGAAGATCATTGCAAAGGAAGGAGATACCCTGCAAATAGGAGCGGTAGCCTGCACTATTGATACAGACGGCGCAGCTGCCACAACTGCTGCACCTGCGGCAGCAGCTCCTGCACCAGCAGCTACTGAAGCTCCGGCTCCGGCAGCAGCACCTGCAGCTCCCGCTGTGAACAAAGGTACCATCGATATCAAGGTTCCCACCATCGGAGAATCCATCAGTGAAGTGACCCTCCTGAAATGGCTGAAACAAACCGGCGATTACGTAGAGCGTGATGAAGTACTGTGCGAACTGGAATCTGAGAAAGCTACTTTTGAACTGAATGCAGAAGAAGCCGGCGTACTCAAAACAATAGCGAAAGACGGCGATACTTTAAATATAGGAGACGTGGCCTGCCAGATAGATACCTCTGCTCCACGCCCTGCCGGTAAAGCACAACCTGCTCAACAACAGGCTGCCGCTGCTGCACCTAAAGCTCAGGCACCTGCTGCTGCCCCACTCCCTAACGATGTTAAAGCAACCCCGGTTGCTGCTGCAGTGATTGCAGATAAAAAAGTAGATCCTGCTTCTATTAAAGGAAGCGGCGCCCATGGCAAGATCCTGAAAGATGATGTAATGGCTGCCCTGGAAAATCCGGGTGTACCTGTTGGTCATGAACTGTTCAGCCGTGTGGAACGCAGGGAGAAAATGAGCAACCTGCGGAAAGTAGTATCCCGCAGACTGGTGGAAGCCAAGAATACAACAGCCATGCTTACCACGTTCAACGAGGTGGATATGACTAACATCATGGCTATCCGCAGCAAATACAAAGAAGCATTCAAAACATCACATGGTGTGAACCTGGGTTTCATGAGCTTCTTTACAAAAGCGGTTTGTTTTGCATTGCAGGAATTCCCTGCCGTAAATGCATACATAGATGGAGAAGAACTGGTGTACCACGATTTCTGTGATATCTCTATCGCCGTATCTGCTCCTAAAGGGCTTGTAGTACCTGTTATCCGTAACGCGGAAAGCATGGGTATGGCAGACATTGAAAAGAAAGTAGTGGAACTGGCTACCAAAGCAAGAGATAACAAACTCTCCATGGAAGAGATGACCGGTGGTACTTTCACCATCACCAATGGTGGCGTGTTCGGTTCACTCATGAGCACCCCGATCATTAATATCCCGCAATCAGCCATCCTGGGCATGCACAAGATCCAGGACCGCCCGATGGCAGTGAATGGACAGGTGGTGATCCTTCCCATGATGTATGTGGCGCTCAGCTATGATCACCGTATCATTGACGGTAAAGAGTCTGTAAGTTTCCTCGTAAGAGTGAAGGAAATGCTGGAAAACCCTGAGCAGCTGCTGTTCGGAAGGGATCCGGTGAAGGCTTTGCTGAAACTCTAGTTTACCCGTAACGTATAACCGTATATCGTAACTGCCTCCGGAAACGGAGGCAGTTTTTTTATGAGCTGTGCCTGTGAAAAACAATCCCTTACGGCGGCTGTACTTTATGTTCTCCCCAAAAACAAAACCGCCCGGCCATTACAGCCAGGCGATTTCGCCTTGATTGAGATATTAGCGTACTCTCTAAGGTTTTCTGGTCACCTTGGGTAATCTTACGGTGACTTCATATGTTCCTTTCACCAGCAGGCGGAATGCCCAACGGGGATTCACGTTGTAGGTCTGACCGGGAACGTTTGGTGTTACGCCCGCATCAATGATAACTTTGTTGCTCGGTATACGGTAATACATCAGGTAACCATAACCCGGATATTCCAGGATGGGGAAAGGGGTCAGTTCATAGTTACACACCATGGTTGTATCTGTATATTCCACCGGGTTAAACTTAGCATACGTTTCAAATAAAGGCCTGTCCCCGCGTTTTTGTAACTCTGCCAGTTTAGGATTGAATGGTGAACCATTCTTATCCACTACTTTCAGGCGCACCTGGTAACCATCGTTGGATACTTTTTTGTAGCTCATAGTCGGCACTGCAATATCACCACTGGTGTTGGTGCCATCTATAAAGTAAGCACAACCGGTTCCTTTATCTTCAAAAGGCTGGTCTATCATCTGCAGCACTGAAATGCTCTTGAAGGTTTTAGTACCACTTCCATTGGTTACCTGCAGATCGAAAGCGTAGTTGCCGGCAGGGATCTCCAGAGAACCTTCATTGAGGATCAGCTGACCGGATTTTTCCACCACTTCCAGGGAGGGCAGGGTTTGTTTGCTCCTTTTCTTATTCAGCAATGCCACCGTAGTATCTGTATTTACATTGAACAAAGCATTCCAGATATACACCTCGTGTGGTTCGTTGAAGAGGTTGGTGGGTTTGCCGGTAGCAAGGTCCCGCACTTCCAGCAATTTTACACTGATGGGGTAGTTGGAGCCATCCAGCTCAAAGCCCTGTGGGTCGCTTTTATAATTGGTCCCTCTTGGTATGCGAAAAGTATCGCTCACGTAACGGATCTGATCACTGATATAACCGATAGGTACTTTTTTGCAGGCTGTGATCAAACCAAGGCCAAAAGCGCCCAGGATGAGGCAGTTTCGAAGAGTTTTATACTTGTTCATAAATGATCTTATTTAGGTGCAGTTGCAAATGTGAAAATATGCCCGTTAGCCAGTACATGCAGTACGCCATTCGTTGTGATAATGCCGGAGGTTTGTGCTACAATGCGCGCATCTTTTTCTTCCGAAGGAACAGCTGAATTATCCAGCGGGTCCAGGGCGCCAATAACTTTGGTGAAATAGATGTACCTGGGAATATTGGTGAGCCCGCCTGAAGAATAACCACCGCTTGGATCGTCGCGGAGGGAGATGTGGCGTTGTTCTGCATCTTTTGCGCTGTAGTATTTACCGGTTGCATTAAGGCCTGCCCTTTCTATCTTTTCACCAAAGATGTAAGCACGTACGGAATCTTTCAGCTTCGCAAAATCGAGGTCTTTGAAATCAAAGATGAGGTTCTCATCATTTGCTTCCAGGCGTTTGCGTTCCTGTACTACATCCTTCACGTAATTTTTGATGGAGTAATCTGTGGGCGCAAAGAAAGTGGTGCCCGCAGCATTTATTTCATCTTTCAACCCTGTTTTATCTATCAGCAGCACCAGCGTATCGAAGAGCGGATTGGTCTTCAGGTAATCATACGTAGTACCGTTGAAATTAGGATTATGCAAGCTGCCGCCTATAAAGTAATCGTTCTTTTTGCAGGATGCAAAAGCGGCCAGGAGCAGAAAGGCTGTCAGCCATTTTATGGAAAGTTTCATGATAGTCGTTTTTAGTTGATCAGATTTAGAGCCTGCCATTCCAGTAAGGTGTTTGTTTCATCAGCAGATTGTCTTTAAACAATACGCGGGGAATGGGCCAGTAGTTACGTCCGTATGAGGGGCTGCCTGCATGCATCGCATCCTTGAAGAGGCTGTTGAAGTATTCTGTACCAATATCGGTGCGTAACAGGTCCCAGTAAAAATGGCCTTCTGCAAATAATTCACGGCCTCTTTCCCAGATCACCTCATAAAAGAAATCAATGCCAACCAATCCGGGGTCCAGGTCGCCGATGCCTGCGCGGTTGCGGGTTTTATTCAGCAGTATCCTGGCTTCAGGTTCCCTGTTCAGTTTGTAGAGGGCTTCTGCTCTGAGCAGGATAATGTCAGACAAACGGAAGATGAGGATATTGTTGGAATAGCGGGGATCCCTTTGCAGATCGCCATCCCTGTAGATCACGTTGGAATATTTCTTCAGCATGGTCATATCGAGCCTTACATCTTCATACAGCCAGATCTTTTCACGCAGGTCATTTGCTTCCCAGAAAAGGGTGTTCTTTGTACCGGGATGTACTCTCCAGGGTACGCCATCCTTGTTGTTAGGTTCGCGTGTTGCGAGGAAGGGGGCCCATAAAGTTTTCTCACCTATGCCGTTCCAGGAAGCCTCACTTTGTTCATAGCTGATGTTGATCTCAAAAATGGCTTCTGTGGATTTACCGATCGCCATTTTGGAATAAGCGGCAGAATCTGTGATGAATGTAAGACCATATGTACTGGGATTCGCTACCAGGTCGCGGGTGGCTTCTTCACATTTAGGATAATCTTTCATCCATGCATAGATATGTGCTTTTAATGCCAGTGCACTGGCCTTGGTAGCCCTTATGCCACGATCGCTTGAACTGATGGGGGATTGGGGCAGCATTTCTACTGCTTTATCCAGGTCAGCCAATGCCTGTTTCAGTACCACATCCTGTTTCTCACGGCCATAGTTCTTAGCTTCGGCAACGTCTTCCACTGCATCCAATACTAAAGGCACATCTCCCCATACGCGGGAAATATAGAAGTAATTGAAAGCGCGCAGGAAATAGGATTCTCCGAGATAATATTCCTTATGACCGGATTTGAAAGTATTCTCCGGAATGTCCGGGATCTTTTTGATCAGGAGGTTGGCTTGCGCAATGGCTTTATAGAACTTGGTCCAGTTCTGCAGATTTTCAAGGTAACCATAATACACACCATCAAAGGAACCATCGCGGAGCTGGTGAATGGAATAATCAGAGTTATAAGTGATCTCAAAAGTATTGGCAGGCACATCGCCATATACATAATACCTGTTCTCATCCGTTAATGCATCGCGCAGCATGGAGTAACCACCCAGCAGGCCGGCTAATGCATCTTTATCCGTTTTCCAGAACTTGTTGCTGGAGGGCACGTTTTTGCTTTCCAGCTCCAGTATTTTTTTACAGGAACTGCCTGCTATTAAGAACCAGGTGGTCATCAGTGCAGGAAGTATATATTTAAGTCGTTTCATGTTCATTCAGATTTGATGTGATCAGAAGCCAAAGTCTAAACCAATGGTGAATTTCTTGGGGATAGGATATCCGTCGCCGGTGTAAATACCGTAAGCGTTTACGCCTTCTGCATCGGGAATGGTGCTTTTCTGGAAGGTGTAAAGATTATCTACCACACCGTAGAGGCGGAGGCGTTTGATCTTCAGTTTGTTCAATACCTGTTGGTTGAAGCTGTAACCCGCAGTGATATATTTGATACGGAGGTAATCGCCTTTCTCAATATACATGGTGGTTTTATCGAAGAAGCGGTATGGAGAACGTGTTCCCTCTACCAGTGAAAAGGTCGGTAGCGTTGCAATGTCTCCCGGCTTCTTCCAGAAGTTCAGTTTGTTGATATCCATGATAGCTCTTGAGGCCAGGTTACGTTCACCATTATCACCTGTAGCTTCGAACAGGTATTCCAAACGGCGGTTCTCGTAGCTGTTCATGATATCCCTGCCTAAAGTGTAACTGAGGAAAACGCCAAGGGAGAAACCTTTGTAAGTAAGGTTGTTGAGGATACCTCCATAGAACTTGGGATTGGGGTCGCCGCCAATGATCTGGTCCATGGGTTCTTTGAGGTCAAAGTTACCATCCTGGTCTACCAGTATCGGGTCGCCTGCATGGTAGTCCCAGCCTACGAAGTTTTTCATCGGCTGGCCGGTAAGCAGGTTATAAGGCACATCTTCCGGACGGGAATAAATGCCTTTGAATTGAAATACATAGAACTGGTTCACAGGAAGGCCAACTGAAAGCAGGTAGTCTGAACCGTATACCCCTGTATTATAGTTGAAGATGATACTGCGTCCGCCGTTTGGCAGTGCGGTGATCACGTTCTGGTTATAAGAGAAGGTAATGTCTGTATTCCACTGCAATGCGCTTTTGGGATTGAGGTTACGGGTATTAAGGGTTACTTCCACACCGGAGTTGCGCAACCCGATAGCATTGGTTTGTGCTAAAGTATAACCACTCGCATTGGGAAGCAGGAAGTCAAAGAATCCTTTGGTGAGTTCACGTTTGTAAACGTCTACGATCAGGCGTATCCTGTCTTTAAAGAAACCTGCTTCCAAACCGAGGTTACCCTGCCTGGATTCTTCCCAGGAAAGGTCTTTCTGCGCAATACCGGAGTAATAGTTCGGCGTGATCACAGAGGTACCATTGTAAGAAGTTACGTCACGATTGTCTGCAAAGCCGGCCTGGTTCACGGTGTAGTTATTGTATCCCAGGTAATTCCTTTCGGGTTGGTTACCGGTGATACCCCAGCTACCGCGGAGTTTCAGGAAGTTCATAAAGCCCAGGGAGTTCTCAAGGCCAGGTTCGTCTGATATGATCCATCCTAAAGAAATGGAAGGGAAGGTACCCCAGCGGTTGTCTTTACCGAATTTGGAGGAAGCGTCCCTGTTGATCACGGCAGACAATAAATAACGGTCTTTAAAGTCGTAGTTCAACCGGAGGAAGATACTTTGCATACCGGTTTCTTCTGTTGCAGAAGAAGTGCTGGAGAACTGTTTGTTGGCAACGTTCACTGCCCATGCATTATCATTGGGAATGAGGTCTGCACTACCGAAGTTCCAGTTCCATTTAGTGTACTCCATATTGGTGCCACCGATCAGGTTAAGATGGTGATTGCCGAATTTGGTGGAATATTCAAGTGTTGAAAAGAGGGATGCGATCTCCACTTTGTCTGAATAGGAAGAAGCATATCCGTAACCGTTATTCCGTACTACGGAAGGCTGGAAGTAGTCGCGGTTGGAGCTCCTGTTTTCATAGTTCACCGTTGTATTGAAGAGCAGGCCTTTTGCGAGGTCTACATTAAAGGCATTGGAGAACTGGAGGTTATTGTTGATGTTCTTATCCTGCCGGTTTTTGTTGCCCAGGAGGTATTCCCGGGAACTTTCCGTTAAGGCAAAGAAGGAGGAAGGTAAGCTATAGGTATCAAACGCAAAGAAACTGCCGGTACGTTCATTAATAGCGCGGGGGCGGTCTGTACGGGTTACCCTGAAGCGGCTTGAGCTGTTCAGCCAGGGAGTAACTTTTGCATTGATGCTGGCCAGGATGGAGTAACGTTTGAAGCCGGTATTTTTGATCACGCCATCTTCCTTATAATGGCCAAGGCTGAGACGGTAGTTGATGGCATCTGTAGCGCCTGCCATAGACAGATCATAGTTATTGATCATGCCGGTCTGGTAGAAATAACTTTGCCAGTCTGTTGCGTTATTGAAATCAGGGTTCAGACTATCTGTCAGCATCATCGGCAGCGTTTGGTTATCTGCAAAACCGTTATAGAGGTTCAGCACGTCCATTTTCATACGGCGTTCTTCAGCACCACCTACTACTTCAATGAGCTTTGGTCTTTGTGTGATACCTACATAGGTGCTGAAATTGAATTCCGGTTTGCCGGTCTTTGCTTTACGGGTTTTGATGATGATGATACCGTTGGAGCCACGGGAACCGTAAATAGCGGCAGCAGATGCATCTTTGAGGATATCAATTGATTCAATGTCGTTAGGGTTGATGCCGGCAATAGCATTGGTACCTGTTCCGGAACCGTCTATACCGCCAAATTCTGTAACGGAGGTAGGGATCCCGTCTATCACATAAAGCGGTGCGCTTAATGCACGTGCTTCATCATAACCACGCAATACGGATGAGTTACCACGTATTACAACGGAGTTACGGATCCCGGGTTCGCCGGAAAAGTTCTGTACGTTCACGCCGGATACGCGGCCTTGCAGCATCATATCCACACTGGGCGCGGGGAGGTTGGCAATCGCATCACCTTTAACGGTGGCAATGGCGGCCGTGTTCTTACGGCGGGAAACTTCCTGGTAGCCGATCACCACCACATCTCCCAGCATCTTGGAGTTTATTTCCAGTACTACATTCACGGTTGATCTGCCGGCAACACTTACTTCCTGGTTATCATAACCAATAAAAGAGAATACGATGATCTTGGAATTGCCTTTTACAGTGAGAGAGAAATTACCGTTGACATCGGTAACTGTGCCGCTGGTCTTCAGGTCCTTGTCTGTAATTGTTACACCGGGTAAAGGAGCGCCGGTCTTGTCCTTCACGGTACCAGTCACCTTCTGTTCCTGTGCAAATCCATGCAGGCAAAGCAGGATCAGGAACATCAGCTGGAGCGTTCTTTTAAACATAATTTTAAATTTTGGTTGTTTTGATAAGTTTTAGATCAGTGCTAATAATTCAATCATTCAGATGTACTAAGTCATTTTGTGTTTTTATGGTTAGGAATAGATTTTAGTTGGGAAAAAGGCAATAAACGGCCATGCTGCTATGTAAGGATAGCAGTGTATTTATGCCCGGAGGGGCGTTTAGAAGATGGCTGTATTGTCTCTAGATGTCTATATTATCATGGTAAATGCGTTAAAGAGTAACTTAAAAAGTTAGGTATTTGAATGCAAAATCGATTTAGTCAAATGTTTTGAAGGATATTTTTCTCATTGGTTCATTGTTGTCTGATGATTTGCTGGATTAGTTATTCCTCTGAGTCACTGTTTTTGATGTACCATCTTTGGTTGATGTATTCGCAGGTTCATTCACTATGCGCCTGTTCAGCGTATAAGGGTGTCACTGTCCTGATGGTAATCTTCTCTAACTGATTTTGGTTTGCGATTTTGGTATATGATGCTCTGCTCTGAGTCTCGATCTAGATGCTTTTGGTTTTTTATCCCGATTAAAATGCTCTTTCTGCAACTAAACTATGACCTTATCCGGCAATATTAAAATTTGATAGTCCGATGTGACATAGTTATGACTGATCCCGATTTCAACGATAAGATAAGCTGTTTTGCCGATTAATTTTATAATTTCTTTAACAAATATCCACTGAACTTTTCTAGTGAGTGGGTGGCTTCTTAGATTCTTACACTGAACTGCTCATATTTTAACCCAAGTTTATTCACGCGGAATAGCTGAAGTTATCAGGTTAGCAGGTCTTAAAATTGTCATGTGCCTGTAAGGAGGAACGCTTAGACGAAGCGTGCCGGCAAAAGCTTAATCGTGCAATGTTTATTTTTTCGCGTTAAACTCTGTTAATCATTCCACGTCCAAATTCAAAACCACTTATATGAAAACAGGAATATTATTAGCCGCTATTGTTGGTGTCAGTTTTATAACCTCTGCTTCTTTTGCACAAAAAAAACGTGACAGGCGTGAAGATGTACGCGATCGCAGAGAGGATGTGCGTGACAGAAGAGAGAATGTCCGCGATCGCCGTGAAGATCGCAGGGATGTACGGGAAGATGTACGGGATGCAAAACACGACGGGGGGATTAAAGACAGGATGGAAGATGTACGGGATAAACGTGAAGATGTGCGCGACAGGAGAGAGGATGTACGTGATCGCAAAGAGAATCGCAGGGATAGAAGGGAAGACAGGCGGGATAGGAAGCACTAAAGGCTATTTGCAATAAAGGAAATGCTGCAGGCAATCACAATAGGGAATACCGGAAATGCCAAAGCGTGGCTGCAATAAAGGAAACGCTGCAGGCAATTCACAATAGGGAATACCGGAAATGCCAAAGTGTGCCTGCAATAAAGAATACCATCAACAACAAAGTACATTCACAATAAATATAACCTTGGAAAAAAGCAAAGAGGAATTGCATATCGATGCAATTCCTCTTTAATTTGGGTTTTTCTATTTGAAAAGATAGCTGTTCTATTTTGAAAAGATAGTTTCAAGCTTTTTCTGTAACGCTTCTTCCCGGAGATCTTTCGCAATCACTTTACCGGAAGGGTCCAGTAGGAAGTTAGTGGGCACGGCCCTGATCCCGTATTCCTCTACAATAGCACTTTTCCAGCCTTGCAGATCACCAACATGCGCCCAGGTAAGACCATCTTTGGCAATAGCCGCCAGCCATGCATCTTTCTTGGTATCCAGCGTAACACCTACAATAGTGAACCCTTTTTCATGGTACTTATTATATGCAGTTACCACATTCGGATTTTCTTTCCTGCAGGGACCGCACCAGCTGGCCCAGAAATCTACCAGTACATACTTTCCTTTCAGGCTGGAGAGTTTGAAAGGAATCCCTGAAGTATCTGCCAGGGTGAAATCAGGTGTTGCCCCGATACCGGTTTTGGCAGCGATCCTGCGGGTTTCCGTAATCTCCTTGCCATAAGCGGATTGCTGTGCAGCAGGTTTGAGCATAGCAAAAGTGCGTTCCACTTTTTCCGGTGCAGGATAATTGATGTAACGGTCAATAATGATAAAGGGAGAAACAGGGGAAGCAGGATATTTTCTGATGAAGTTCACTACTGCGGAATCCAGCTCATTACCCAGATCATCAAACCCTTTACGGGCTGCTGCGCGGGCTACAGTATCTTTTGCTTTTTCAGCAGCATCTATCTGCTGATACAACGGCCCTGCTTTTTGCGTGATGGACTGCCAGGTTTTACCCCATTCTTTCCATTGTACCTGGCTTTCACTGCCACTGAACTGAACATCATTAAAAGTACTGTCTGCCGTAATGGTCATTACCTTATTCTCTGCAAAGAAGCCAAAACCCCTGCGTATGCCGTCCACCCGGATAAAGTAGAAATAAGCACCGGGTGCTTTACCTTTAAAGGTAAAGCTGCCGTTCTTCATTATCACGGAATCTAAGATGTCCTTCTTGCCTTCCTGGTGGGAGAGGTACACTTTCCTGTCAGGGATGTCTTTCACTTTCCCGTTAATTGTAAAGGATTGCGCTTGCACTAAACTGCTGCATCCTGCCAGGGTCATTAAACAGACGATGATCTTTTTCATTCAAAGTATTTTTTAAGGTTATGGTACTTTATATCCAAGGTCTACGATCCTTGCAAAGCCACTGTAAACATTGGTGTAAGTAGTAAAATCTCCTACGGTGGAAACATCGAAGAAGTACACTTTACTTTCTGTGCCCGTCCAGGTAACAGCTACCAGTTGAGAGGTACCACCCGGTACGCGGTTAAACTTCATTTTGATAATTGTTTCGCCGGCAGGGAAAGTGAATTGCGGAACAGTGATATTGGAAGTGGTTTCGTACTTGTACATCTTATTGCCTACGCCGTAATAGATATGTGGTGTGAGGGTAGAAGATGCGGCAGCCGTCAAGTTCACAATATCGGGCGCACTCATCTGTGTTTTAAGCAGGGTAATAACTGGCGCTGCGGTTGTAGCCACTGTTTTGAACTTCAGCAGCCAGGGCGTATTGGTTTCATCTTTGAACACGCAGTTGTATTCGCGCACTACGTTGGCAGAATCCATGTATAACAGGTCCATGCCAACATTGTTCATGTCAAATACTGAACTGGCGGCTCCGGGGAATGCATTCAGCACGGTACCTCCTGCACTGTAGAAACGTTTGTTCAGCGCATCATATACCGTAACCGTGTAAGTAGTACCACCGGCTACAAAAGGCGCCAGGGTATAATTCTGATTACCGGCAGGTGTGAGCAGGGATGCTCCCCATTTCTTTGAACCCGGGAAACCACCTACGAGGTTGGTATGCAGCTTGCCATCATTTATTGCCACACCTAATGAACCGGATAAACTGGTACCGGTGCTGCTGCTGGCCCAGGTATGACGGGCAGGTTTTACGATGGATGGTGCTGCATAGAACAGGTAACCATAGTTGAACTTTTTCAACATGGTTTGATAACTCAGTTCCATACCATCTGTTTCTGTGAGCAGGTAGATCTTTTTGGAAGAAGGAGAGAGGTCGTCCGTGATCTGGAAAGGTGTGATCTCCAGCTTCACGGGTTTGCCCATTGGGTTTGCTGCGTTCAGCGAGGAATACACATTCCTTTCTACAGAACCGTTGGGCAGGATCATAGAGAAATCGCCTACGCCTGCTTTATCTTCCAGGAACATCCATCCCTGTGCATACTTGTTGATAATAGTAAGATTGTAAAAGAGGAAAGAACTTACGCCGGTACGTTTATCTGTTACCTTATAGGTAAGGCGGTAGTTCTGGCCTAAAGAGAACGGCGGCTCCGTGATCTTTACCGCAAGGTTGCGGGTGGTAGCGATCACTGTTTTAGGTAAGTTGTAATTGCTGGCCGGAGAATTATCAAACACCATCCATTCAAATGTAAGGTTCTCTTCATTTGGCGAGGTGGTTTGTGTGATCTTCGGATTTATTTTCAGCGTGTCCCCGAAAGTGATGGGCACATTAACAGCGCCATAGGTGTCCGTTATTTGCAGTTTGTTCAGTTCTGCATAGGTATAGTTGCCTTTGTCCTTATAACAACTGCTGAACAACACGGCCAGTATGCTTATGATGGTTAGATTAGCTTTCATGTAGATTCATTTGATCGGTTAAGGGAATACAACGCGAACGCCGTTTTCATCCAGCATGGGGCCATTGGCCTGTTCATAATTATAGAGCGCCAGTTTTACGGTTTGGATCAGGAAGTTTTGATCTCCCGGGAAAATGGTACTGTTCCAGTCTGTTTTACCTGTTACCTGGATCATGAACTTGAACTTGGTGGCAGAGTATACACCAAAGCTTACCGCGAGGCGGGAATCCCATGATGCGGGTTTCAGCAATTGATCATTGAAGCTGATCTTATAATGCAGGCGGTCATATACGCTTAGTCCGGGCTTGTCTCCATAACCGGGTTTGAAATCTTTGGAATCCACCACCGTAAAATCAATCGTTACGATGCTATCCTTTAAACCGGGTTTGCGATAGAGGTATACCGGTACTTTTACTTCATATGCATTAGCAGGCATTACCAATGGCCCTATGTTATAATGATAACCGGCTTTTGCTTTGGAAGAATCAGCAATGGTTAGTTTGATCTCCCTGTCTTTATCTGTGGCGGTGCCCATGATACGCAGGGTGAGGTAAACCGTGTCTGTCATCAACGTTGCAGGTTTAACCCCGAAGGAATAATCCGTACTGTCAGGATTGGTGGCAAACTTGGAAAAGTAGATCCGGGGATCTTCCTTGTACATCAGCCTGTCGTCTTTACCGCAGGCGGCCAGTATTACTGTGAGCAGCAGGAAATAATATATATATGATCTCATCTTCTTTCCGTTTTTTATTTACCAAATTCAATTTCAGCCAGTGGCCGTGGGAAGATGTATTTCGCTTCCGTCATCGGGTTGCCTACACCATCTGGAATAGTTACCGTGTTCTTACGTTTGAAGTAGTACCATAACTGCCCTTCTCCGTAGAACTCTTTCCGGTATTCTTTCAGGATCTCTGCTTCCAGCGTAGCCGATGTTGCCAGGGCGGGTAAACCACGGGCTACCCTTACTGTGTTGAGGTAGGGTAATCCCTCATCCGGTGTGGCAGCAGCTTCTGCGGCGATGTAGTACATTTCGGACAAACGTATTACAGGGATCAGCCTCTGTTTTACATTATCCTGGTTATCCGTATGGTATTTCCTCGTGTACACATAAAGGATGTTCACGATGGTAGCATTCGTCCACAAAGGTTTTGAAGCACCCGGGATACGAAGATCTGTACCATAACCAGGCTGGGTCACCTCATACATCGCCTCCACTTTTGAGAGGGTGCTGTACAGGTCACGGAGATCGTTGTTATTGTTGGGAGATTGTTTGAAGATATCTTCCACTACTCTTCTCAGATCAGAAACATAAATGGAGAAGATGTGTTCTGATGAAAAGGTCATGTCGGAAGCGAGGCTGCCGGCATCGTTATTGATCTCTGCGGCAGTGATGAAACGGAACTTCTTACCATCTATCACTTCTTTGGCATACTTCAGGGCATTCACCTTATCGCCTTTGTAGAGATAGAGCCTTGCCAGCGTAGCTTTCACTGCCCAGTAGTTCAGGTGGTTCTGGCGGTACATCAGGAAGAGGTCTACAGAAGTTGAACCCTGGTTGCCGGCTATCTGATCGATATCTTTATTCACGGCCAGCAATGTTTCCGCTTCCAGTAATTCCTTTTCGCATTTGTTCATCACGGCGGCTACTGTCAGCCTGTCCTGCGGCATGATGGTGAATTGCTCCATGTAAGGGATAGCAGGTTTTTCTGCATTGGCTGTATTATAGGCCGGAGCATAGAGGCGCAGCAGATCAAAATGCAGAAAGGCGCGCATGCCGATGGTTTCTCCTTTGATGATGTTATAGGTGTTATCATCCAGGATATCCCTGCGGTTATCTATATTCTTGAGGATGTAATTCGCCTGTGCAATGGCAGAGTAGGCGGCGCCCCAGATCTCACTGATCTTACGTTCCACGTTTAATGCGCCGGGAGTAGTGGCGGTATAATTATACCTGGCCAGGTTACCATACCAGTTACCGGTACTTGTTTTATTCTCATACCGGCCGGCCAGTACATCCAGCACACCAAAGCTCAGGCTTTGGCCATAGAGGGAGTCTGTAGCTGTACGCTGATAGAGGCCGAAGAGGGCATCAATGAAACCCTGGCGGGTGGAAAATTGTTCTGATTCCTTGATCTGTGTTCTGGGCTTTACGTCCAGCCATTTTTTACAGGAGGCCAATGAAATGGCAACTCCCAGAAGACAGATCAGGCTATATTTTCGACTAAATTGCATGTTCGTATTTTTAAGCACTAGAAACTGGTTTGTAATTGCAGGCTGAAAGTACGGCTGAACGGATAGAACAGGCCGCGTTCTCTTTTAATACTGGTAAAACGGAACAGATCGCTGGTAAAGAAAGTGATGCGGGTATTCTGCAAACGCAGTCTTTTATTCAGTTGCTCCGGGAACCGGTAATAAGCAGATAAGCTTTCGCAGATCAATTCATTATTATCCTGTACAAACCGGGAAGAGGCCTTGGTTTCATCCATCGAAGCACCACCGGCATTGGTGAAGCCTTTAAAGAAAGTGTGGTCGCCCGGTTTCATCCAGCGCTCTTCATACACTCTTCTGTCAACATTATAATAAGTATAAGCTACATTCTCCACGCGGTCTATCAGCGTTTGATTATAAGCCTGCCCGCCATATCGGAAACGGAAGAATACATTCATTCCAATACCATTGATCTCTGCATTGGTACCAAAAGTTCCTTCCACGCTAGCCCTTGTGTCTCCCATGATCACCTGGTCCAACGGATCGTAAGTGTTGGTAAGGGTGCCGTCTCTTTTTCTATAGATCTCCAGGCCAGTAGACGGATCAATACCCAGCGATTCCACTACCCAGATGGAGGAAATAGAACGCCCTGCTGCAAAGCGGGGAAGCGGCAATGTCGATTTTGAAGTGTCTGCCTTTTTGTTCATCTGGGCAATCGTATTCGAGATCCTTTCAATGGTGTTCTTCACAGAGAAAGCATTCACGAATATGGACCAGTTGTTCCTGTTCCTTGGATTGTTGATGATATTGTAACGGGCGTTCACTTCCCAGCCTTTGCTCAGTACATCCCCCATGTTATCGGAATAGGAACTGAACCCGGAAGAAGGAGCGGTGGAAATGCTTACCACACTGCCTTTTGTTCTTTCAACAAAATAGTTGGCGGTGATATCCAGCTTATTGAACAGCGTGATATCTGCGCCCAGGTTATTTTTGTAGGTTTGCTGCCATGCGAGTGCAGGGTTACCATATCCCATTAAGCGGGAGCCCAATACACCGCGGTAATCAACCTCTGCATAATAAGCACTGGTGGTGATGCCCAGGAAGCTGGGGAAGTTCTGAGACCCTGTGTAACCTACTGAATAACGGAGTTTAAGACGATTGATGAAGCGCAGGGGGCTTAAGAATTTTTCATGATGGAGGTTCCATCCGAGACCGGTAGACCAGAAAGGTGCAAAACGTTTTTCTGATCCGAATTGGGATGATCCATCGAGGCGGTAGGAGAGGTCTAAGAGATAACGGCTGTCATAAGAGTAACTCACGTTAGCGAGGTAGCCTGCGAGCCTTGATATGCTTTCGGATCCGAAAGGTTTGCCACCTGTAGGGTAACGGCTGCCCAGGATGATCTGGTCCAATCTTGGATTGGGGAAACCCTGTGCTTCATAAAATTCAATGCCATTGCCCGTTTCCTGTACATTCAGGCCCAGTGTGGCAAATATCAGATGCCGGTCTATCTTCTTATTGAAATCTGCCATCAGCATTCCTTCCAGCATGTTCTGTTTGCCATAGTTCTTTACGTAAGAACCTTTTTCATAAGTAGGTTTATTAACGAAGGAAGTGTGTTGCGCAGGTTTGAAGTTATTCGATTCATCCACCTGCTTTGTAATGGCAAGGCGGCCGGAAAAACGTAACCAGGGGAAGGCCTGCCATTGTGTTGAGAAGTTATTGGTGATCGTCTGGTTCTTCGAAAAGCTGGCAATGTTCAGGCTGGCATTATACAGAGGATTTACCGGTCTGCCCACGCCGCCACCTTCAAGATTGTCGTACCTGTCAAAGTTGGTTAACCTGGTACCGTCTACTGTGCGTACATCTTCCAGGTAGATCAACGGATTGCCTTTTTCGTCATAAGGTGTCCAATAAGGATTTAAGCGGGAATACTGGGTATAGGAACCATATGGAGAGTTGTCTCCATTCCAGAAACTCAGGGTCAGGTCATTCCTGAACTGGAAGTTCTTGTACCGGTAACTGAGGTAAGAATTACCTGTGATAATTGTGCGGCCGGAACCTTTCATGGTGCCTTGTACATTATCGTAGGTAAGGCCAACACCATACAGCGCATCGTTAGCGCCACCTTCCACATATAAATTGTGTTTGTGGCTTACGCCGGTGCGCAGTGGTTTAGATAACCAGTCTGTATTCACACCGCGTTCCACATTTGCTTTTCTTTGATTGTAGTAGTATTTTAATTGTTCATCTACAAAATTGAAAGTGTTATTAAATACGCCTGTTTGTACTTCAAGATCAAGTTTCTCACGGGCATTCAGCAGATCATAACCGGTAAGGTCCGGTACATCCGTTCTTAACGTAGCATTATAGGTAACCCTCAATTGGCCGCTGGCAGGGCGGATGGTTTCAATCACTATAACGCCGTTCGCCGCCCTGGAACCATAAATGGCCGTAGCTGCGGCATCTTTGAGGATATCTACTTTAGCAATACGGTTAATGTCCAGGTTGTTGATCCGCGAAAGTGTGGTTTCAAAACCATCAAGGATGAACAGGGGCACATTGGGTGCGTTGGAATAATTGAACACGTTGGAAGTGCTGCTCTGGCTGGGATCAACAAGACTGTTCCCACCTCTTAACACAACTTCCGGTAATTTATTCGGATCAGAACCAAAGCTGATGTTCTCCGGCATCTGGAAGGATGGGTCCAGCGATTTGAGCGCCGTGAGCACGTTTGAATTGGTTACTTTATTCAGGTCTTCATTGGTAAAAGAAGAAGCGGCGCCGGTGAAATTTTGTTTAGGGCGGCTGAAGATCCCTGTGATCACCACATCTTTAATAGATTGTTGTGATGTTTGTAAGGAGTATACAAAACGCCCGTCTTTATCCGGTTTCTGTAATTGCGTTTCATACCCCATAAAGCTGATCTGCAACTGATCCCCTTTGTTGATCTTCAGTACAAAATCTCCGTTAAGGTCTGTAATAGCGCCGGTGCTGGTTCCTTTAACGGCAACGGTTGCGCCCACTACCGGTTCTTTTGTTTTAGCATCCAGTACCCTTCCTTTTATTTCGATAGGAAGTACCTGTACCAGTTTTTCCTCTTTTGGAACAGGTGCGCTTTTAAGGATGATGGTGTTATTTGAAATGGTGTAGCTGAGCGGCTGACCTTTCAGGGCCAGCGTCATCACTTCTTCCAGCGATGCGCCGGAAACCTGTATGGTTACAGGTTTGGTGGCTTGCAAAGAAGCGTTGTTGTAAAGGAAAGCAAAACCTGTTTGCTTTCTCACTTCCCTGAACAGCCTGGTCAGCGGCATGTCTTTTACGGACAGTGTAACCTTTTGTGCATACACATTGGCAGCAGCCTGCATAAAAACAAGCAATAGGCATAGGGCCAGCAGGTGTGTTCTTTTACCTGGCCGCAAACGGGCAATACGAAGCCCTGTCACCCCGGGAGGTGACTTTAAATAGTCAGTTAGTTTCATACTAGACGATACTTTTTTAAAAAGTAATTAATAGCAACAAGTGCGCGCTCAGCCTGCGCGGAATAGCCAGTTATACTTACTGGTCCTGATTCAATGGTTGATCGTTAATATCTGTTCCTGCCTGTATTATTACGGCATGGCTATAATTTTCTTTCTTTCTATCTCAAAATGTACAGCATCGGTAAGTTCCAGCATCTTCAGAACTTCCGATAATTTCTCATGTCTCGATATTTGGCCTGTGAATTCGTTGTTCCTTATTTTATCAGTTGAAAAACTTATTTCTACATCGTACCAGCGGCTTAACCTGCGCATGATATTATCCAGGTTGTCGTTATTAAAAACAAACATCCCGTCTTTCCACGCGATGGCATCTTCCATGAAAGGGTCTGTCACCACTTTGAAACGCCCGTCTTTGTACACCTGCATTTGCTGACCGGGGCGCAGCAGGTTATCTTTTATTTTCACCGCTCCTTCGAACAGGGAAGTTTTGATAGCGTGTTCATCGGCATAGGCCATTACATTGAAGTGCGTGCCTAATACTTCCACATCTACATCTGCCACGCTTACAATAAAAGGCGCCTGTGCATTGTGTGCTACTTCAAAGTAGGCTTCTCCTGTAAGTTTCACATTCCGTTCTTTCCCGGTGAACTCTGCGGGGAAGTACAGGGATGATTCTGCGTTCAGCCAAACCTTTGTGCCATCAGGCAGCATGATCTGGTATTGACCTCCGCGCGGCGTAACTACTTTATTATAATGGACCTCCTGGCTTGCAGGCTGGTCATTGCTTTGGTAAGCGAGTTGCCCGCCGGCTGTTTTTAAGATCGTTGTATTACCCTGTTTGCCCAATGCGCCGTTCTTGGAGCTGTCCAGTTCAATGGTAGTACCATCATACAGGGTAAGGATGGCTTTATTGGTACCGGGTGCCGCATCTTCTTTATAAGGATGCGTTTTGGTTGTTTGTACCGGCTTATTCCTTTGCAGTAAATAAGTTCCGGCGGTGATCACTAATAAAACGGCAGCTGCGGCAGCCAGGCGTTTTATCCATGGCCGGCGTTTGGCTGTTCTGTTGGCAATGGCTTGCTGCATGCGAAGGCGGAGGGCTTCTCCGTCCACAGGCAGTTCTTCGTGCGTATTGATGCCATCGTACCAATCGTGCAGCATTTTTTGTTCTGCGTCAGTAGCCGTCCCTTCCAGGAACTTTTGTGCCAGTTTATTGATTTGTTCTTGTTCCATGGTTGATTGTGGAAGGGTGTTTCTTATATAGAGTGCTTTGGAATACACTTACCCTTAGTGTGGAGAAAATATTTTTTACAGGAACCAGGAAAAGAAGTGAAATGCTTTTCCCAGGTTGAGGCGAATTACTTTTAAGGCTTTGGTGAGATGGGCTTCGGCGGTTTTGCGGGATATATTCAGTTCACGGGCCACATCTTCAAGGGGCTGGTCGTAGAGTTTGTTGGCGCGGAATACCAGGCGGCACTTTTCGGGGAGTTCACAGCTTAATTTATCCACGATCTCCAGCAGGAGCTTGTGATCTACATCTTTTGCATCCGTAACGGCAGGGTTCAGGCCACCGGCGGAAAGCTGGTGCTGCTGGCGTTGCTGTTCCCGGGCCATCCTGCGATAAACGGCATAACGGACCATGGCAGCCAGGTATTTGGGAAGACTTTCTATATGCAGGTCATGGCGTTTTTGCCAGATAGTAATAAATGCATCCTGTACGATTTCTTCTGCGGCGGTGGAATCTTTGAGATGATGAAAAGCAGTGGCATACAACCGGTCCCAGTATCGGCTGTAGATCTCATTGAACGCTATCCTGTTGTCTGCTTTGATTAAATCCAGTAATGCGTCATCCTCAAAAGTGGCCAGTGCATGCATAACAAAAACTAATACTGCATCTTATTTTTTGATAATTTCTATCTAAATGGTTGATTATTTGCACAAAATACACAATTGTGACTAATTGGCTGGTAATTATTTTACTGCTTCGTAAAACGGAGTTCCCTGCCGCCTTGTTTTACTACCAGGTCTCCATTCTCAAAACGGTTGTCTGAGGGAGCATCCATAATCACAAAATCATTATTGGAAGTAAAATACATCTGCATAGTATTGCCCATATTCTGCCGGATGAAAAGGGTGTTATCCTTTTCGGTTACGGTGAGGGTGATGTTCTGGAATTTGTAGGTGCCGGGGTATTGTTTCAATGTGTCTGCCGGTACAGTAGCCAGTGAACGTACACTGGTCTTATTGAATTCATTCCATCCGTAAGTGGCGCCAATACTTCTCATTACTTCCGTGATCACTTCAAAATTATCAGAATTCACCATGATCACCATACCGTTGCCGCCTTCGAGGCTTCCATAGTACACACATCTGAAACCCTCGTTACCGCCATTATGATTGAACCATTTGTTATCCATGATGAAAACACCCAGCGCGGCACTTTTATCAATATAAGGTGTGAGCCGCTTTTTGGTCATGGCCTGTGATAATACTTTGGAAGATCTGCCTTCATAGGCCAGTTGTGTTTCGATAATGTATTTACTGAGATCTACAGGATTTGTCCATAAGCCGGCGGCGCCCATTTCAGGATACACGTGATATTTTCCTTCTACCGGATTACCGTTTGCGCGGTATGCCGTAGCCAGCAGGTCTTTTTTGGAAACCGGCGCCGGCTGCGTATAAAAGCTGCTGGTCATACCCATAGGGTCCAGCACTTCCTTTTGCTGGTATTGATCATAGGCCCTGCCCGTTTGTTCTGTAAGGATCAGTTGAGATATAGTAGTGCCACCGCCGGAATACTGAAAACGCGTGCCCGAAGCAAATGCAGGTTTCACTTCCGGGGAGTTGGCTGGTTTCTTTCCCTGCAGGACCTGTTGCACAGTAGGCAATGTATCCTTTGCATCATACCCTCCAAATCCATGTACTGTAAGGCCTGCAGTATGGCTCAGGAGGTTCGCGATGGTGATCTTGCCGGAATCTGCGGAAGGATGCCAGCTTTTAAGGTACTTGTTAATGTCTTCGTCCAGGCTCAGTTTATTTTGTTCTACCAGTTTTAATATGCCCACTGCATTGAGGGATTTACTGATAGAGGCAGCCTGGAAAAGTGTTTGCGTGGTAACGGGCCTTTTTTCTTCCACATCTGCAAAACCATAACCGCGTGCCCATTCCAGTTTGTAATTCCTGATCACGGCAATGCTGATACCCGGTACCCTGTAATACTTCATCCGTTCCAGGAGGTTGAGCTTCAGGGGTGGGGCATTATCGAAAGATACCCAGCTGCCGAGGCTATTTTCTACCTGGCGGATCTTTTCTTCTGTTTCAGCGGAATATTTTTCCTGGGAAAAGCAACTAATGGTTAGGCATAAAAGTAAAAAGGTAACTGCGCAACGCATTGGAGCAAGGTTTAGATAGATATGAAGATAATAAAAAAAGTGGCGGGTATCCCTATCTTTGCGAACATGACGCGTTGGGAAAATTACATCATTGCTGCAGAGAAGATCATTACAGGTTATAACGGAAGTTTGCCCCTGCATCACTATCTCAAAACATTCTTCAAGGCGCATCCGCACATGGGAAGCCGCGACAGGAAGAGGGTGCAGCAATTAGTGTATCACTTCTTCCGGCTGGGGAACTGGGAGGTTTCCCTTCCTCTGAAAGAAAGGATCTTACTTGGCACCTTCCTGTGTGAGCAGGCGCCGGATGAATTGTTGACCTTCTTTAAGCCGGAATGGAATGTAGCTGCTTCGTTTGAAGATAAACTGGCAACCCTGGGGCTCCAATGGGATGCAACGTCCGCTTTCCCTTTTGCAAAACATTTGTCTGCCGGCATTGATGCGGAACGGTTTACGCGTTCCTTCCTGCAACAACCTAAATTATTCCTGCGTGCCCGGCCCGGTAAGTTAGCTGCCATCCTTCGTTTGCTGGAAGGGAATTACATGTATGAACAGATCGGTGCTAATACGATCGCATTACCGAACGGCACAAAAACAGAACTGATCATCCCGGATAAAAGCTGGTATGAAGTGCAGGACCTGTCCTCACAGGAAACCGGTTTCCGTTTTCATCCAAAGGCAGGAGAGCATTGGTGGGATTGCTGTGCGGCGAGTGGCGGAAAATCCATTCTTCTGCACGATCTGCAACCTGCGATTCATCTTTTTGCCAGTGATGTAAGGGCGAGCATCCTGGAGAACCTGCGCAGGCGTTTTGCAGAAGCGGGCCTCAAGAACTATAGCTCCAAAGTGCTGGACCTCACTTCGCCTGCTTTAAGAGCATCGCTGCCCCGCACGCAATTTTCCGGTATTATACTCGATGCGCCTTGCAGTGGTTCCGGCACCTGGGGGCGTACGCCGGAAAGCATCACTTTTTTCAAAGCGGCACAGATCAAGGAATACGCAACCCTGCAAAAACAGATAGCCCGTAATGTGGCCCCTTTTCTGGCCCCCGGAGGAACATTGGTGTATATCACCTGCTCGGTGTTCAGGGAAGAAAATGAGGAGGCCGTAGCCTTCCTGGAACAGGAGTGTGGGTTGAAGATAGAAGAGAGCGGAATTGTGAGCGGGTATGAGCGGAATGCGGATACGATGTTTGTAGCGGTGGCAGGGAGATCAGTATAGTTGTCGCAAAACGCCCCTGGCGGGTAACGGGCTTTTAGGCTCAAACCTGCCATGGTAGCTTCATCCTTGCTTCATCCTTGCTTCATGTTGCCATCCAGAGCGGGTTTAAGCTACTTTAAAGCAAGGATAAAGCAAGGATTAGACATAAAAGAAAGAGGGCCGTTCCTTTTTATGGGAACAGCCCTCTTTGCCTTTTATAGCATTTAACGGCGAATGATGCCGCCGCCTAATACATCGTCTCCTTCATAGAACACGGCAGACTGACCAGGGGCAATGCCTTTCACCTGCTCGTAGAAATTCACTTTCACTGTATCATTGGTCCCGCTGTAAACATTGGCCAGGGTACCTTTATCCTTATACCGGATCTTTACAATAGACTCAATGCCCTCCGGCAGATGATCATATTTACCGAAATTGATGCCGCCTACCGTCATTTCACTGCGGTTCAACTCATGTTCCTCACCCAGTACAACGGTATTGGTTTCCGGGATGATCTCTGTAACAAAGATGGGTTTGCCCAAAGCAATATCCAGCCCTTTACGCTGCCCGATGGTATAGAAGGGGTAACCTTTATGTTTACCCACGATCGTGCCGTCTGCCAGTACAAAATTGCCCCCGTTCACCCTTTCTTCCAGGCCATCCACTTTGCGTTTCAGGAAACCACGGTAGTCGTTATCCGGCACAAAGCAGATCTCGTAACTTTCCGCCTTTTTAGCCAGTTCAGGATAACCGAAGTCCATGGCCATCTGGCGGATCTCCGTTTTGCGGTATCCACCCAGGGGCAGCAGGGTACGTTTTACTACATCCTGGTCCAGCCCCCAGAGCACATAACTCTGGTCTTTGGTTTCGTCCACTCCTTTGCTGATCACGCCGCGGCCATTTTCCATACGGAGCTTGGCATAGTGGCCCGTAGCAATGAATTCACAATCCATGGCATCCGCCCGTTTCATCAGGGCGCGCCATTTGATATGTGTATTGCACAACACACACGGATTGGGCGTGCGGCCTGCAATGTATTCATCCACGAAATTGTTGATCACAAAATCCCCGAATTCATCCCTGATATCTAAAATGAAGTGCGGAAAGCCATGATGTACGGCAGCAGCCCGGGCGTCATTAAAAGAATCCAGGTTACAGCAGCCCGTTTCCTTTTTGGAAGGTCCGGCAGAAGCGTAATCCCAGGTCTTCATGGTGATGCCCACCACTTCATAGCCTTGCTCATGGAGCATCAGGGCAGTGACCGTACTGTCTATCCCCCCGCTCATGGCAACCAGCACTTTTCCAAGCTTGCTCATCTGTTAATTGGTTAAGGATGCAAAATTACAGAAATCCTGCTAAAGGGGCAGGTTTAGCTTATAGATAGTGATGATGGGCCTATAGTTGCCAATTACCAGATACTGCATAAATATTAACCAATCAGGTATTTACAACGATTGATGTGCATTATATCCGCAAATCTTTAGTAAATTGTCAATAATTTCGAATACTAACTATATATTTATCGGCTAAACAGTTTAGTTATTTAATAAATTTCGCATGCATGCTTTCGAGATTGAATAGAAAACACGTTATGAACAACCCCGCCTGGGGTATTACACCTGAATACTTCCATTATCCTGAAAAAGTGCTGCAGTTTGGTACAGGCGTACTTTTAAGAGGATTGGTAGATTACCTGATAGACAAGGCAAACAAAAAAGGTCTCTTCCAGGGACGGGTGGTAGTGGTAAAGTCCACAGATGGGCCGGCCGGCGCTTTTGCCGCACAGGATGGCCTTTTTACTACACATATTAAAGGAATTTCTCAAGGAGAACCGGTTGATCAATACCTGGTGAACGCTTCTATTAGTCGTACTTTGCAATCGAATGCAGAGTGGGAGGCAATATTAGAGGCTGCCACGCAGCCGGGCCTGGAGATCATCGTATCCAACACTACCGAAGTGGGGATCCAGTATGTGGAAGAGAATGTAGCCGCCGGGGTGCCTGTTTCCTTTCCGGGTAAATTGCTGGCCATCCTTTACGAACGATATAAGAAACATCCGGCCCAGGGATTCATTATCATACCTACGGAACTGGTGGTAGATAATGGCAAACTCCTCAAAGAGATCGTATTACAACTGGCAGCCTTTAACAAAATGCCGGAAGCATTCGTTGAATGGATCTCTGCTGCCAACAAGTTCTGCAGTTCTTTGGTAGACAGGATCGTACCGGGCAAACCCAAGGACCTGAAGGAATGCTGGGAAAAAGCAGGTTACGAAGATGAATTATGGATCGAAGCAGAACCATTCCTCCTCTGGGCAATTGAAGGAGATGCCGCCGTTGCCCAAAAACTGTCTTTCCACCAGGCAGATGCCAGGATGCTGATAGCACCCAGCATTACACCTTACCGCGAGCAAAAATTAAGGATCCTGAATGGCAGCCACACCGCAGCTGTTGCCCTGGGTTACCTTTCCGGTTTGAATACCGTGTATGAATGTATGCAGGATGCCTATATGCGCCGTTTCTTTGAAATGGTTGTGTTAGAAGAGATCCTGCCCACGCTCAGTGCATTAGGACCTCAGACTGCTGTATTTGCGCAGGATGTGCTGGACCGTTTTGCCAACCCTTCTATTGAACATAAACTCATAAGTATTACCTTTCAGCAGAGTTCCAAAATGAACGCCCGTAATGTGCAGACCCTGCTGCGCTACCGGGAAGCCAAAGGTGTACTACCCGAAATGCTGATCTTAGGGTTTGCCGCTGCGTTACTTTTCCTGAAACCTGTGCGCGTAACAGATGGTAAATATCAGGGACAGCGCAAAGACGCGTTCTACGATATCACTGACGACAATGCACCCATTTTTGCATCTTATTGGCAATCGGTTGAAACCCCGGGCTATACGGAGGTTTCAGGCATGGTACGCAGTATTTGCGGAGACAGCCGCCTCTGGGAAACCGATCTCAATAATATCCCGGGTTTTGCTGATACCGTAACCGATCACCTGGTAGGTATGATGCAGAATGGCGTAAAAGCATACGTTACAAATCACTCTAAGGTTTTATAAGCAGCGCAATGAAAACTTTCTTATCGGAAGACTTTTTACTCAAAACAGAAACGGCCAAAAGGCTTTACCACGACTATGCGAAGGACATGCCGGTAATTGATTACCACAATCACCTGCCTCCTGATCAAATAGCCGGCAACCATCAGTTTGCTACTATCACAGAAGCCTGGTTAAAAGGCGATCACTATAAATGGCGCGCCATGCGTGCAAACGGTGTGAATGAAGAACTTATCACCGGCGGAACAGATGATTGGACCAAGTTCAAAGTATGGGCAGAAACTGTTCCCTACACCATGCGTAATCCTTTGTATCACTGGACGCATATGGAACTGCTGAACCCCTTCGGTATAAAAGAAGTACTGAATGGCGATAACGCTAAAAGCATCTACGAAACCTGTAACGCACAGCTGCCAAAGTTCAGCACCAAGGCGCTGTTGCAGCATTACAAAGTAGATGCGCTCTGCACAACAGACGATCCCGCAGATCCGCTGACACATCACGAAGCCATCAGCAAACAGGGATTTGCCACTAAAGTATTACCTACTTTCCGCCCGGATAAAGCCATGGCAGTGGAAGATCCTGCCAGCTTCAAAGCCTATCTGCAAAAGCTGGGTGCCGCCGCGGATATTGATATCAACAGCTACAGCGCATTGCTGGCCGCATTGAAGAAAAGGCACGACTACTTCCATGCAAATGGCGGAAGACTTTCTGACCACGGCCTTAACTTCTTCATATATGCTGATTTTACAGAAGCAGCATTAGAGCAGGCATTTAAAGATGTAATGGCCGGCAAACAACTGGATGATGCTGCAACAGCCATGTTCAAATCCGCCACGCTTCATTTCATTTGCGTATGGAACCATGAAAAAGGCTGGGCGCAACAGTTTCACGCCGGTGCTATCCGCAATAATAATTCCCGTTTACTGAAACGTTTAGGCGCAGACGCGGGGGTGGATTCCATCGGAGACTGGCCTATGGCCGAAGCCATGAGCCGCTTCTTCGACAGGCTGGATAAAGAAGATAAACTGGCAAAGACCATCGTGTATAACCTGAATCCTTCTCATAACGAAGTATATGCTACCATGGTAGGTAATTTCCAGGATGGAACGGTTGCAGGCAAAATGCAGTTCGGTTCCGGCTGGTGGTTCCTTGACCAGAAAGATGGCATGGAAAAACAAATGAACGCCCTGAGCAATATGGGCCTTCTGAGCAGGTTTGTAGGTATGTTAACTGATTCCCGCAGTTTCCTGTCATATTCAAGACATGAGTATTTCAGAAGAATATTATGTAATTTGATCGGCAATGATGTGGAGAATGGTGAACTGCCAGGAGATATTCCATGGTTAGGAAAGATGGTACAGGATATCAGTTACAATAACGCCAAAGCCTATTTTAATTTCTAATGCAGCCGGTATCAGTTATAACATTTGGAGAAATATTACTGCGCCTTTCCCCGGAATGGGCGCAGCAGCGTGCAGCCATCTTTGTAGGAGGTGCTGAAGCTAATGTGGCCGCAGCATTAGCTACCTGGGGAAATACCGTGGCATATATCAGTAAGGCGCCTGAGAATGGTTTATCACGCCAGGTACTGGAACAGTTACAAACCATCGGTATTCAAACGGACAGGATGTTGTGGGGCGGAGACCGCATTGGTGCTTATTACCTTGCGCAGGGATCTGATCTGAAACATGCAGAAGTAGTGTACGACCGTAAATATTCCAGCTTCAGCGAGATCAAACCCGGCACCGTGAACTGGGACGATCTGCTGGGCGATGCAAAATGGTTCCACTGGAGTGCTATTTCACCAGCACTCAACCCGGATGCCGTGATCATTTGTAAAGAGGTGCTGGAAGCAGCTACCCGCAAGGGAATGACCATTTCCACCGATCTGAACTATCGCAGTAAGCTCTGGCAATATGGCCAGCAGCCCATCAACGTAATGCCCGGACTAACAAAATATTGCCATGTGATCATGGGTAATATATGGGCAGCTAATATGATGCTGGGCACACCGCTTAACCAGGAAGCTATTGCAGCAGATACAAAAGAACAATACCTGCAGGCCGCGAAAGATGCAGCTGCAGCTATTATAGCGCAATTCCCTGTTTGTAACAGGGTAGCATTCACCTTCCGTTTTTCCAGTGCACCCTCGCATAATTTATATTATGCCGTATATTGGAAAGACGGGGAATTATTTGTTTCCAGGCAATACGAAACAAATGAAGTGGTAGACAGGGTAGGAAGCGGAGACAGTTTTATGGCCGGCCTCATCCATGCCAACCTGAATGGGTACTCGAACCAGGAAACTATTTCCTACGCCGCCGCCGCAGCTTACACAAAGTTGTTCCGTACCGGCGATTTTAATTTGACAGCAAAGGAATCTATCACACAATTGATGTAAGAGAAAATGACACCACAGCCAGATATTATTTTAAAAGCATTTGAATCCTCCAAAATAGTACCGGTATTCTATCATGATGATCCGGAAGTTTGTTGCGATGTAATGCGTGCCTGTTATGAAGGAGGGATCCGTGTATTTGAATTCACCAACCGCGGAGAAAATGCAAGGCAGAACTTTGCCCGCCTGCGCGATCTGAAAACTACCACCATGCCGGATCTGTATCTCGGTATCGGTACCATCAAAAGTGCAGCGGATGCAAAGACCTTTACGGAAATGGGAGCGGACTTTATTGTGAGTCCGATCGTGGATATTGAAACAGGAAGTTATTGCCAGTCACAGAACATTTTCTGGGTACCAGGCTGTATGACGCCGTCTGAAATAGCGGTGGCAGAAAAGAACGGTGCCACACTCGTTAAATTATTCCCCGGCAGCTCCTTGGGGCCGGGTTTTGTAAAAGCCATCAAACCCTTATTCCCCACTACCCGATTTATGCCAACCGGGGGAGTGGAACCGGAACAAAGTAACCTGCAAACCTGGTTTGATGCAGGAGTAGTGTGTGTAGGCATGGGGTCTAATCTCCTGGCTAAATCCACTATTGAAAACAAGGACTGGAAAGGATTGAGTGCAAAAGTGGCGCAAACGTTTGCATTTATCAGGGCGTTGCAGTAATTTGACCGAAGAAGTATTTATCCTAAACAATCAATCTGAAATGAATTCCACTGTAATCGGGCGGTATCGCTGGCGCATCTGTGCTTTATTGTTTTTTGCTACCACGATCAATTACATTGATCGTCAGGTAATTGGAATCCTGAAGCCTATTCTGGAGAAAGAATTTAACTGGACTGAAAGTGAATACGGACAGATCGTAATGGTCTTTTCAGGTTGCTATGCACTTGGATTGCTGCTGTTTGGTCGTTTTGTGGACAAAGTAGGTACAAAGGTGGGATATACAGTGTCTATTGTTGTATGGAGCATCGCTGCTATGGCGCATGCATTGGCTAAATCCACCTTTGGGTTTGGTGCTGCCCGTGCATTGTTAGGTATTGGTGAAGCGGGTAACTTTCCCGTGGCCATCAAATCTACGGCAGAATGGTTCCCTAAAAAGGAAAGAGCTTTAGCTACGGGGATCTTTAACTCCGGTGCTAATATCGGCGCTGTGGCTGCTCCTGCTATTGTGCCCTGGCTTGCAGGAACATATGGCTGGCAGGAAGCTTTTATCTGGACGGGTGTTATCGGTTTTGTGTGGCTGGCCTTCTGGTTGGTGATGTATGAAATTCCTTCCAGGCATAAGAAATTATCTAAAGAAGAATATGCCTATATCCACAGCGATCAGGAAGATGAAACACAGACGGCTAAGCGTAAAGTGCCCTGGATGAAACTGTTTGCTATCCGTCAGACATGGGCGTTTGTATTCGGTAAGTTATTAACTGATCCCATCTGGTGGTTCTTCCTGTTCTGGCTGCCTTCTTATTTCTCTACTACTTTCAAACTGGATATGAAGAATCTTGGTTTGCCGCTGATCATTGTATATACAGCAACCACAGTAGGTAGTATTGGTGGAGGGTATCTTTCAGGATGGTTCATCAGTAAAGGCTGGCCGGTATTTAAAGCAAGAAAGGTAGCGATGCTGATCTTCGCGGTTTGTGTAGTGCCCATTGTTTTTGCGCGTTACACAACTAATATGTGGGCAGTGGTAGCATTGATCAGTCTGGCTGCCGCAGCGCACCAGGCCTGGTCTGCCAATATCTTCACCACCGCATCTGACATGTTCCCTAAGTTTGCACTGAGCTCTGTAGTAGGGATTGGTGGTATGGCCGGATCAATAGGCGGATTATTATTCCCGATAGTAGTAGGTGGTTTACTGGATCACTTCAAAGCATTGGGGAATATCGGCGCAGGTTATAACATCCTGTTCCTGATCTGTGGTGTGATGTATCTGCTGGCATGGGTAGCGATGCACTTGTTTGCTCCGCGTATGGAACAGGTGGTGATCAAAGAAGATTAATTTTAAGTACGCATAAAAAAAGAAAGGCCCGGAATATTACATTCCGGGCCTTTCTTTTTTTATCGTTGTGATTATAAGCTCACGCCACGTTTCCATGGAATGAAATCATCCTGGTGTAAGATCTCTGCTTTTGTGAAAACTTCTCCGCTCGCTACTTTCACTACATATTCGAGAATGTCTTCTCCCATGGCTTCAATGCTTTTTGCACCGCTGATAATACTGCCGGTATCAATGTCTATGATGTCCGGCATACGTTTAGCGAGCCTGCTATTGGTAGCCAGTTTTACGACAGGTGCAATCGGATTGCCGGTTGGTGTTCCCAGGCCGGTAGTGAATAATACTACGGAAGCGCCTGAACCAACTTCTGCTGAAGTAGACTCCACATCATTACCGGGAGTGCAGAGCAGGTTTAGCCCTGGCCGCTTTACATATTCTGTATAATCCAGCACATCCGTTACAGGAGAGTTACCACCTTTCTTGGCTGCTCCGGCAGATTTGATAGCATCGGTAATAAGACCGTCCTTGATATTACCGGGTGAAGGGTTCATATCAAAACCGGAACCTACTGCTTCTGCTGAATTAGCGTAAGCGCGCATGATGGAGATAAACTTATCTGCTGTTTCTTCTTTCTCGCAACGGTTGATCAGTTCCTGTTCCACACCGCAAAGCTCAGGGAACTCGGAAAGGATAGAGGTGCCACCCAATGCGATCAGCATATCTGAAGTATGGCCGATGGCCGGGTTGGCAGAGATGCCGGAGAAACCGTCTGAACCACCACATTCCAAACCTATCACTACTTTAGAAAGCGGAGCAGGTTTGCGTTCCACTTTGTTAGCCTCTACCAGGGCAAGGAAAGTATCCTTGATGGCATTGGATAACATCCTGAATTCAGAATCGCTGGTCTGCTGTTCATACACCAGCAAGGGTTTATCAAATTCAGGGTCCAGTTTTTTCAGTGCCGCCTGCAGGATGGAAACCTGCGCATGCTGGCAGCCAAGGCTCAATATCGTAGCCCCTGCTACATTCGGATGGTGGATGTATCCTGCCAGTAATGCACAGAGTGCATCGGAATCCTGGCGGGTGCCACCACAGCCTCCTTCATGTATGAGGAATTTGATACCGTCGATATTCTGAAATACCGGGTTGCGGTTGGAAGAATGTGTGATCGTTTCCGGTTCGTAATTCTTAATAGCGTCCAGGTTGCCGCTTTTATACAGGCGCACAAGGTCGTTCACCTGCTCATTGTAAACTTCTGTAGGAGCAAAACCAAGCCCCTTTTCAAATGCAGTTTTGATAACGCCAACATTCCTGTTCTCGCAGAATACCATGGGTATTACGAGCCAGTAATTCCTTGTACCCACCTGCCCGTCTTTCCGGTGAAAACCATTGAAGGTCCTGTTCTTCCAGTGACTAACATCAGGCTGATGCCATTGGTAATTGCCATCCTTTTCATGAAAGGCATTCGCATCATGATGAACATTGTTCACCGTAATGGGTTCACCTTCCTGTATAGGAGATACAGCTTTACCAACTAAAACACCGTACATTACCACGGAATCTCCGGGTTGCAGGTCTTTCAGAGGAAATTTATGTTTGGCGGGAACGTTCTGCTTCAGTTGTACTGTTGAGCCGTTGAACTGTATTTGCTGCCCTGCCGGTAAGTCTTGTAATGCTACCAGCACATTGTCTTTCGGATGAATCTGAAGATACGTGTTCATGATTTGCTAAAATAGCGCATTTGCAGACGCTGGTTTAATACTAAAATCTTGATTTTTGATTGGATATTAACCAACTGCAAAGTTAAATAAACACCAGCTCATAACCGGGGTTGGATTCCCTTTGCCACGTAGATTTGACCGTTTTATAGCAATATCATGCAAACGTTTGCAATATTCATGTTTTCATATTACCTTTCCAGTCGTTATTATACTTTTGTTTATATCTTTTTACTGAACAGGCATTTTATAAATCCACTTTAATGAGCACGTCTATTGAAACCAGATACGCCAGCAGCCCGCAGGAAGCTAAATCCTGGGATACTGCACAGGCAAGACAAGCTTTACTGATCACACCTTTATTTGAAGCGGATGCCGTCCGCCTGGTGTACAGTCATTATGACCGCTTTATTACCGGAGGCGTTATGCCGGTGAAAAAAGCCGTGAAACTGGAAACAGTAGATCCCCTGAAAGCCGGTTATTTCCTGGAACGCAGGGAACTGGGCATTATCAACACAGGTGGCGCAGGTACTGTAACAGTAGATGGGGAAGTATTCTCCATCAACTTCAAGGAAGCTTTATACATTGGAAAAGGTAAAAAGGAGGTGATCTTTGCCAGTAAGGATGCTGCAGCACCCGCCCTTTTTTACATCAATTCCACCCCTGCCCACATGAACTATCCAACCCGCCACATCACCCGCAAAGAGGCAGATGTAGTGGTACTGGGGGCACAGGAAACTTCCAATCACCGTACCATCAACAAACTGCTGGTGAACGCCGTATTACCTACCTGCCAGTTGCAGATGGGCATGACGGAACTGAAACCAGGCAATACCTGGAATACCATGCCGGCGCATACACACGACCGCCGCATGGAAGTATATTTCTATTTCGAAGTGCCGCAGGGGCAGTCCGTTTGCCACTTCTGGGGCCAGCCGCAGGAAACAAGGCACATCTGGATGCAGAATAACGAAGCCGTTATTTCTCCTCCATGGTCTATTCATTCCGGCGCGGGTACCAGCAATTACACCTTTATCTGGGGCATGGCAGGTGAGAACCTGGATTACGGGGATATGGACCATTGCGCCATTCCTGACTTACGCTAACGATCATACTTTCATCCTTCAAAACTATTCATGAAGCAATTCATCTCTTTGTGTTTGTGGATGGGCGTGGCTTTTATCTGCCAGGCCCAGGAGCGTTCCGTTACCTTATCCAATCCTGCAGCTACCACCAGCGACCTGGTGGAACTGGATTATGCACAGGTGGCCGGCTCACTGAAGAAAGGGCCTTTTAAGATCATCCATGCAGCTACCCGTAAGGAGATAGCCTACCAGCTGATCTATGAAGGCGGAAAGGAGCCTGTGAAAATATTGCTGGGAACTCCCGTAGCAGCTAAAAGCAAGATCAGCATCACCTTCGTGGCAGGTACTCCGGCGCCCGTACAAAAGAAGACCTTTGGCAGATACGTACCGGAAAGGAAGGACGACTTTGCCTGGGAGAACGACCGTGTGGCTTTCCGTATGTATGGAAAGGCATTAGAGGCTACGCCAAAGGAAAACGCCTATGGTGTGGATGTATGGAGTAAACGCACGGAAAACCTGGTGATCAACAACTGGTACAAAAGGAACAATTACCATAAAGATGAAGGAGAGGGACTGGATTATTATCATGTAGGTTATACACTGGGAGGCGGTGGCATTGCTCCTTACCTGAAGGACAGTATCTGGTTCCCTAAGAACTATACCTCCTGGCGCATCCTGGACAGCGGGCCTTTGCGTACCACTTTTGAACTCAGCTATGATGCATGGCAGGTAGATGGCGCTACGGTGAACGTAACCAAAACCATTTCCCTGGATGCCGGCGCACAGCTCAGCAAAATGCAGATCAGGTTCACAGACACACTGCCTGTGGCCATCGGCATCATCAAAAGGAATGAGCCGGGGAGCATGTGGCTGCAGGAAGCAGCAGGTGTGATGGGATATTGGGAACCCGTACATGGAAAGGATGGCACCACGGGAGTAGGCTGTGTGATCCTGAACCCGGTGAAAGAGATGGTAGTAGCTAAAGGCCATCTGCTGGCTGTTTCAGCTACAGATAAGAACAAAACAGTAACTTACTATACCGGGGCTGCCTGGGATAAAGCAGGGCGCATCACTAGTGCCGCCCAATGGTTCCGCTACCTGCAGGATCAGGCTGACAGGTTGAAGGACCCGGTTAAAATATCATTTACCAGATAAAATATTTTCGCACCATGAGCGTATTGAATCTTTTTAGTTTACAAGGTAAGATTGCACTGGTCACCGGTTGTAAGAGAGGGATCGGAAAGGCCATGGCCGTGGCTTTGGCAGAGGCCGGGGCAGATATCATAGGTGTATCCGCCTCCCTGGAACTATCCGGCAGCGATGTGGAAAAAGAGGTGCTGGCCACGGGCAGAAAGTTTAAAGCCTACCAATGCGATTTTGGGAAGCGCGAAGCATTGCATACTTTTATTGCAACGGTTCAGAAAGACTTCCCGGTGATCGATATCCTGGTGAACAATGCAGGGACTATCATGCGCAAGCCGGCAGCAGAACATCCTGATGAATATTGGGATGAAGTGATCGCCATCAACCAAACCGCGCAGTTCATCCTTACCCGTGAGATAGGGAAAGGAATGATCGCAAGAGGAAAGGGGAAAGTGATCTTCACTGCTTCATTGCTGACCTTCCAGGGTGGAATAAATGTACCGGGTTACGCAGCAAGCAAAGGCGCTGTAGGGCAACTCACCAAAGCATTTGCCAATGAGTGGGCTTCCCGTGGCGTAAATGTAAATGCAATCGCCCCCGGTTATATTTCAACAGATAATACTGCCGCCCTGCGCGCAGACGAGAAACGCAGCCAGAGCATCCTGGAGCGTATACCTGCTTCCCGCTGGGGAGAGCCGGAAGACTTTATGGGACCAGTTGTATTCCTTGCTTCTAACGCATCTGACTATATGCACGGCACCGTTATGACGGTAGACGGCGGTTGGATGGGTAGGTAAAACTTATCAACTATGGCCATTCGTACTGAGAAAACAATTGTAGATATCGCCGACGAGCTGGGGCTTTCGGTGTCCACCGTTTCAAGGGCATTGAACGATCATCCCAACATCAGTCTCAAAACCAAAGAACGCGTAAAGAAAATGGCCCGCAAGCTGGGCTATCGCCCTAACGCCATGGCAGCCGGTTTGCGGAATAATAAAAGCAAAACCATTGGCCTGATCGTTCCCCGGATCTCCATGTTCTACCCGGCGGCTATCAGTACGATCATTCAGAATAAGTTACAGGAGTATGGCTATAACCTCATCATCTGCCAGAGCAATGATTCCCTTGAACAGGAAATTGCATTGGTGAATACTTTGTATTCAGCAAGGGTGGATGGGCTGGCTGTATCTGCTACACTGTACACTTCAGACTTCTCCCACTTTGATATATTCAAACAGCAGAATATTCCGCTGGTATTCTTTGACCGGGTACCCCCTAAAGAATACAATGTAAAAGTGATCAAAGGAGATGATTTCCTGGGTGGTTCTCTTGCCACGGAACACCTGATAGATAAGGGCTGTAAAGATATCGTACATATCTCCGGGCCGCTTACCTGTAACCTTTACAAGGAACGTTTGGCCGGCTACAAGGATGCTTTGCAAAAGAATAAGCTGCCTTACAAAAAGCCAAGAGTGTTCTTTCATGAACTAACAAAAGAAAATGCATGGCAGACTGCAGAGAAGATCTTCTCGCAGAAGCCTTACCCGGATGGCGTCTTTGCAACAAACGATACCACAGCGCTCACTATCCTGGAATATTGCCGCAAGAATGGTATACAGGTGCCGCAACAATGTAAGATCGTGGGTTATTCCAACGACCCGCGCACAGAGATCGTAACACCTTCCATTACTTCTGTGGACCAATATCCTTCCACGATGGGCGAACGGATCGTGGCTGCATTGATGGACCTTATCCAGGCTAAACATCCTGCGGCTTACCGCCATTCACAGGAAATAGTGCCTATTACCCTGGTCGAGCGGGAATCTACTGCCGGGCCAGGCAGAAAAAAGAAGTAATCCACAATTGAAAACGTTATGAAAACAAAGCTGGTCTTTTTATTACTCGCCTGCTGGCTGACCAATACGCAGGCGCAAACAAAACTTTCCACGAAAAAAATGTTGTCACTGGTAGATGAGAGCTTCCGCTTCTCCGCTGCGCAGTACAAACATATGATGAAAAGCCTGCCGGATTCGCTTTTTCCAAGATCAACGAATAAAGACGGCAGCCTGATGACGGCTAAATTTAACTGGTGGACAGCCGGTTTCTATCCGGGTTCCTGCTGGTACATTTATGAATACACGAAAGATCCTGCATTCAAACAGGAAGCCCTGAAACGCCAGGAATACCTGCTGCCGGACCAGTACAGGACCAACACGCACGACCTTGGCTTTCTGATGTATTGCAGCTTTGGCAATGGCTTAAGACTGGAAGGAACACCGGGATACAAAGACATCCTGATGACGAGTTCCCGTTCCCTCATCACCCGCTTCAAACCTACTATCGGTGCTATCCGTTCCTGGGACCACGCAGGATGGAAATGCCCTGTGATCATCGATAACATGATGAACCTGGAAATGTTGTGCTGGGCTACAAAGAACAGCGGCGATTCCACTTTCTACAAGATTGCGGTAACACATACCAACACTACCATGAAGAATCATTACAGGCCGGATTATAGTTCCTATCACGTAGTGGATTATGATACCATCACCGGAAATGTAGTGGCCAAAAAAACGCACCAGGGCCATTCAGATGCTTCTGCATGGAGCCGCGGGCAGGCATGGGGATTATATGGTTATACCATGATGTACCGGGAAACAAAGGATAAAAAATACCTGGACCAGGCCCGCCATATCGCGGATTTTATGCTGAACCATCCACGTATGCCTAAAGACCTGGTGCCTTATTATGACTATGATGCTCCCGAGATCCCGAATGCTATCAGGGATGCTTCTGCCGCTGCCGTAATGAGTTCTGCCCTGCTTGAACTGAGCCGGTACACGAATAAAGCAGAAAGCAAACGTTACTGGAATGCAGGGGCGGATGCATTGATCAGCCTTGCCAGTCCTGCTTACAGGGCAAAAGAAGGTGCCAATAATAACTTCATTCTCATGCACAGCACTGGTTCCATGCCAGGTAAATCTGAACTGGACGTTCCTTTGTCCTATGCGGATTATTACTTCCTGGAAGCCCTGTTGCGTTATAAAGCATGGGCTGCACGCTAAATATTTTAATGAAATTTTAATACAAGAATAGTCTTGCAATCACAAGGAATGCGGTAGAAATGCTGCATTCCTTGTGCTTTATTAACCCTATCTCCCGGATTTTTTTGCTATTTTAGCCACCAACGAAACGACGGGAGTATGATTCATTTACCAAATCTTATTGCGGACCTCGCCCTTATCCTGGGTGCAGCAGCCATTACAACACTGATCTTTAAAAAGCTGAAACAGCCACTGGTGCTTGGTTATTTAATAGCCGGTATCCTGGTAGGTCCGTATTTTGATTTGTTTCCTACCGTTAGAGAAGAAGAGAATATCAAGGTATGGTCTGAGATAGGAGTGATCTTTTTATTGTTCAGCCTTGGATTGGAATTCAGTTTCAAGAAATTAATGAAAGTAGGCGGCTCCGCTTCTATTACCGCATTCGTGGAAGTAGTGGTAATGCTCGCTTTGGGATATGGTACCGGTCAGTTACTGGGATGGAATACGATGGACAGTATTTTCCTGGGAGGAGTATTGTCTATTTCTTCCACAACCATCATCATCCGTGCATTTGATGAATTAGGTGTAAAGGGGCAAAAATTCGCAGGTCTTGTATTTGGCATCCTCGTGGTGGAAGACCTGATCGCTATCGTGTTATTGGTGTTGCTCTCCACATTAGCCGTGAGCCAGCAGTTTGCCGGTACTGAAATGCTCATTTCCGTTGTGAAGCTGGTGTTCTTTTTAATCCTCTGGTTTATTGGCGGTATATTCTTCATTCCCACTTTATTGAAGAAAACCAAATCGCTGATGAGTGAGGAAACCTTATTGGTAACCTCCCTGGGTTTATGTTTACTGATGGTGGTATTGGCTACACAGGTAGGCTTTTCTGCAGCATTGGGCGCATTCATCATGGGTTCCATCCTTGCTGAAACCACGCAGGCAGAGAAGATAGAGCATCTGATCAAATCTGTGAAAGACCTGTTCGGCGCCATTTTCTTCGTATCCGTTGGTATGCTCATTGATCCAAAGATGCTGCAAATGTATCTTGGCCCTGTAATATTGATCACGGTGATCACATTGGTAGGTAAAACATTGAGTACCACAATAGGCGCAGTATTATCCGGTCAGCCACTGAAATCTTCCGTACAGGCGGGTATGAGCCTTGCGCAGATCGGGGAGTTCTCTTTTATCATTGCTACGCTGGGGCTTACACTAAAAGTAACCAGTGATTTTCTATATCCTATTGCTGTGGCCGTTTCTGCGGTAACTACCTTCACCACGCCCTATATGATCAAGGTAGCGGAACCCTTCTATAACTGGCTGGATAAACGTTTACCTGAAAAATGGAAAGCCAGCCTGAGCAGGTATAGCAGCGGTGCGCAAACCATTTCTGAAGCAAGTGACTGGCAGATAGTTTTGAAAGCCTATATCACCAACACCGTTATTTGTACAGTGATCATTGTGGCTATTGGCCTGCTTTCTTCCTTATACCTGCTTCCGAAAATGAATGAACTGATGGACCCTTTATGGGGCAGGATCATTACAGGGATCATCACTTTCCTGGTCATGATGCCATTCCTCTGGGCATTGGCAGTAAGGCAGGTACAAACCACGGCTTTCTCCAACCTGCGTAAGCAGAATAAATACAAAGGCCCTTTATGGTTACTGCGGATAGCCCGCATTGGATTAGCCGTATTCATGATCGGATTTATGCTGGACCGGTTCTTCTCTTTTGCCATTGCCCTCTCTGTTACTTTTGTAATGGTGGTAGTGCTGGTATTGCTGTCCCGCAGGATCCAGGTATTTTATAACAGGCTGGAAGACCGTTTCTTCAAAAACTTCAATGCCCGCGAAGCAGCAGAGGCAGCAGCAAAAGCAGCCAAACCGGATGCCGCCGTACTGGCTCCATGGGATGCGCACCTTGCCTCTTTCCAAGTCCGGCCGGAATGGGATGGTGTGGGCAAAACCCTGGAAGAGCTTATCCTGAGAGAGAAATACGGCGTAAATATAGCCATGATCGAAAGGGGAGAACGCCTGATCCCTATTCCGCCTAAAACGGAACGCCTTTATCCGGGAGACCGTTTGCAGGTGATAGGTACGGATGAGCAGATCACTTCCTTCCGCAATTATATCGACATGCATCTGCCTGAGATCAAACATACCAGAACAGAAGTGGAACTGCGGCGGTTTGATGTGCGTACCGGTTCTGCAGTGTTTGGTAAAAGCATCCGCCAGTCCGGTATCCGGGAATTGGCCAGGAGTATGGTGGTAGGCATTGAGCGTGGCGATCAGCGGATCTTAAATCCTATATCAGATACTGTACTGGAAGATGGAGATGTAGTGTGGGTAGTGGGCAATCCTAAACGTACGGCAGCCCTCTTCCGTGTTAAGGGAGAAGCGCCTCCACAGACACAGACCGCATAATATTAGCCGTATGAGCAAAATATTCTTCCCTGTATTATTCCTGCTGTTTGCCTGTAATGAAAAGAAGCTTTCTGCAGCAGAGGAGTCTTTCCTGTTGCAGTTACAGGATGAATGTGGCTGTGAAGCGTCCCTCATGCACGACAGAACTGCTATAGGAAACAATGCCGGTAATGGTGTTTTTCACATTGACCTTATTAATTCAACTGTGTACTATTGCAATATGGATCCCGTGGAATTGGAACGCATTGCTAACAATGTGGCGCGGAGGTTTGCTGTGATCATGGAACATAAAGGCAACTACAGTAACATACAGGTAGAGTTTTCTCAAATGAAAAAGGATGAGGTGAACTGTTCCCGTAAATTCATGGTAAGAAGGCCCTGATTATCTTCGTACCTTTAGGTAAATACGAAAGGTATGAAAGTTATCTATCGCAAACTGGGGAGAGAAAAGGCCTTTGGCATGTCCGACTACGGTGTTAATACCATTGTAATAGACAGCCGCCTGCAAGGGCGAAAACACCTGGAAGTGAGCCTGCATGAATCTCTCCATATTTATTTCCCTGAGAAGAGTGAAACATTTGTAAAGAACACCGCGCGAAAGCTGGCGAATGTATTGTGGCGGATGAACTATCGCAGGGTAGATAATTCTTTGGGAATTTGATAAATGCCAACATTCAGACGGCCTCCGGCAAAGCCGGTGTTATATTATTGGACCTAAGTACCGGCATATTCCGATTATTAACCGTAAATTCCGTCCTTAGAAGGTCAGTGAGCCATTATACTGTAATCGTCAACCTCGAGCCGCAAGTCCCGGCCAATAAAAACAGCGCATAACCACCATGAAAGAAAAAGGCCAGGAAATAAAGCGTCTCTCCCTTAAAGATGTAGCCAGGATGGCCGGTGTTGCGCCATCCACCGTTTCGTTTGTGTTAAATGGAAAGGCCCGCCAGATGCGGATCAGCGATGAGCTGGCAGAGAAAGTGCTGGCTGTAGTGAAAAAAACAGGGTACACCCCTCACTCTGTAGCCGTGAATTTGCGTACCGGCCAGTCCAAAACCCTTGGCCTGATGGTAGAAAGTATTTCCGGTAGTTTTTTCGCCGCATTGGCAAGGGTGATAGAATCCGAGGCCGACAAATATGGTTACAACATTGTGTATTGCAGTACCGAGAATAATCCGCAGAAAGGAGGGGACCTGATCAGGATGCTGGGCCGCCAGCAGGTAGATGGTTACCTGATCACCCCGGCTCCCGGTATGGAAAAGGATATTCAGCAATTACAGGCACATAAACGCCCGGTGGTTTTGATGGACAGTTATTTCCCGGAAGTATCGGTGCCTTATGTGCTGATCGATAATGCGGGTGGTGTGAAACAGGGCATAAAACACCTGGTAGGGAAAGGGTATAAGAAGATAGGATTTGTAACGGTAGATATGGAACTGGTACAGATCCAGCAGCGTTTGCAGGGATATAAAGATACACTGCGGGATAACGACATGCCGGTACGGAACAAACAGATCCTCAGGCTTTCTTATAACATTCCCCGGGAAGAAGCCGTTAAGACCATACAGGATTTTATAAAAGACAATAAAGGCATGGATGCTATTTTCTTTTCCACGAACTACCTGGGTATACTGGGATTGGAAAGTATAGCAGGCCTTGGCCTCAGGATACCACACGATATGGCCATGATCTGTTTTGATGATCATGATATATTCCGTTTGTATCCTCCCGGCATAACAGTGGTGCAGCAACCTATAGAAGAGATTGCCAAAACGGCAATGACCCTGTTGATGAACCAATTAGATAAAAGTAAACCCGCCACCCGTAAGAACCAGGTAGAAGTGCCCGGTAAATTTATTCAACGGGGCTCTGCCTGACAAGCGTTGACCATCCTGTTTTTTTAATATACCGCAAAACCCTTTGCGGTAAAGTGTATACGAAAAAAAGAGTAACCCGTTTGAAGAAAAAATGTTAAAATTATTTTGATTCAGGCAAATTAATTATACATTTATGGTGTGCTTGTTAAGGTCAATTGAAGCACAATGATCCTTTTGGGTCTTTTTTTAGAACACTTAGCTAAATCGATTTTGCATTTAGCACCCGAAAGGGAGAAGGTCTTATGGAAAAAGAAAGCCACAAAGAAGAGTGAACAAGGGATTTCAGGCTAACAGCAACCTAGCTTTCGTGACGTTTTGAATACATTTTAGAAGTATAAATCGAACTAAACTTATTTCCTGGTTGGGAGGTGACCCGCTAACGCTATACAACCGGGAGGGAATCAATGCTAACGTTAAACTAGAATTACAAAGAAAAATTACAAAGAAAACCTGATGTACTGCCGTGACGATTCCACTTTGGCAGGCATCACTTATTGAAAAATTCAAATACCAAAAACCTTTATTCACAATGAAAAGATAGTAATCTGGCAACGCAGTATTGCCACCCAGGTTTCCGCCTTTAAAACCATCTGCTAAATCGATTTTGCTTGACATGCCCAATGTCATGGCTAAAATCTTTTGCCCTTTCCTGACGCGTCCTTTAGGAGGTGAATGGGAATGCTATGCCAGAACATCAGTAACCGGGACGAAAGATTTTACACCCATAGTATTAACCAATTCAATTTCATTTGCAATGAACAAAAAATCCACGTATCTAAAGCGCGTGAGTTGGCTAAGCACCTTATTCCTGCTTATAGCCTCGCTTTCTTTTGCACAGACCCGTACCATCAAGGGCAGGGTAATAGATGCAAAAGACAATACGCCCCTCCCCGGTGTTACTGTTAAGATCAGGAACAGTAACAGCGGTACAGCCACCGGCGTGAACGGTACCTACAGTATTGTTGTTCCCGCCCAGACAGCAGCCCTTGAATTTTCTTTTATCGGTTATGAAACAAAAGAAGTAAGGATAGGCCCCGGTGATGAAATAAATGTAGGGCTGGCACTCTCTTCCAAAACATTGAATGATGTAGTGGTGGTGGGATATGGTACGTTGAAAAGAAGAGAGATCACTTCTGCAGTAACTTCCATTAAAGCGGAAGACTTTAACCAGGGTGGTACCCGCAGCGCCATGGACCTTGTACAAGGTAAAGTGGCTGGTTTGAGCATTACCCGCACAAGAGGCAACAACCCTAATGAAGGGGCCTCTTTGCAGTTGCGGGGTGTAACGAGCCTCAGTGGTACCAATGGCCCATTGATTGTAATTGATGGTATCCCCGGTGGTAATCTTGACCTGTTAACGCAGGACGACATTGCCTCTATTGACGTATTGCGTGATGGTTCCGCTGCGGCTATTTATGGTACCCGTGGTAATGGCGGGGTTATACTGGTAACTACTAAAAAAGGTAAATCCGGTGAACCGCAGTTCAACTATTCTACATACCTGCAAAGGGAAGTGGTGGATAAAAAGCCGGTAACCCTTACAGCAGAAGAATACAAAGCAGTTACCACACCCACCAATCACCTTGGTGCTGATGTTAACCTGTATGATATGCTGATCAATAAAGATAACCTCAGTCATTATCATAACTTTTCCGCCACTGGTGGTACGGATAGATCTAACTATCGTGCAGCCATTTACTACAGCGATGCGCAGGGTATTGCCATCCGTAATAACCGTCAACAATACGGTGGTCGTTTGAACCTTAATCAAACTGGTTTACAGGGTAAGCTCACCATGCAGATCAACCTGGCAACCAACTTCAATAAAGCTGATCTGCTGGGCGGCAGTACGGGAGACTTTGAACAGGCCGTGCAAAGGAATCCCACGGCTCCGATCATCGGGCCTGATGGCAAATACATTGAAACAACTGCTTTCAACAACTATAATCCTATTGCACGTTTACAACAGGAATTATCTGAGCGCGATCAGCAAACATTGTCCGGTGATGCAAAGGTGACCCTGGAAGTGATCGATGGCTTACATGTGTCTGCCTTTGGTGCTATCATGCGTAATAACTGGAACGACCGTCAGTATCGCAACAGGGCTTCCCGTTCTTCCCAGAACGATTACCAGGGAGGTGGTTATGCCTACAAAAGGAATGATAACCAGGTAAACCGCATTTTTGAATCTACTATTGATTACTCTAAAAATATCGCCGGGGATCATGATGTACAGGTAGTAGGTGGTTACAGCTATCAGTATGCCACACAGGAATGGTTCTCTGCCAATAACTCCGGTTTCCTCACAGATGCTTTTGCCGACTGGAACCTTGGAAACGGTGTTTATCTCACTCAGGGTAAAGCCGGTATGGGAAGCAGTAAAGAAGACAATACACTGATCGCATTCTTCGGAAGGGTGAACTATGCATTCCGCAAAAAATACATGGCGCAATTGAGCTTACGCCATGAAGGTTCTTCCAAGTTCGGTAACAACAATAAGTGGGGTAATTTCCCTTCCGTTTCTGTGGGATGGATGTTGAGTGAAGAAGAATTTATGAAAGCTATTCCTGCGGTGAATGAATTGAAACTGCGTGCAGGGTATGGTGTTACCGGTAACGATGGCTGGGCTAACTACTTATCCCAGGTAATGTTAAGCACCGGTGGTAGTTATCTGCAAAATGGTGTTTGGTACCAAACCTATGGCCCTTCCAAGAACCCCAATCCGGACCTGCGCTGGGAGAAAAAGAAGGAGTATAACATTGGTATAGACTTCTCTTTATTAAACCGCCGCCTGGGTGGTTCTATCGACTACTATACCAGGGAAACAAAAGACCTGGCCATCAATGCAGTGGCACAACTGCCGCCTTATGTAACAGAGAGTTTGTTTACCAACGTGGGAACTATCACCAATAAAGGTTTTGAGATCTACATCAATGCCATTCCCATTCAAACCAAAGAAGTGACCTGGCGCACAGACATTACTTTCAACAATCAGAACAACAAACTGAAGTCTCTTTCCAACGATAAGTTCAGCATTAACCTGCTGGAGTTTGGCGGGTTACCTTCTCCCGGTGCCTTGGGTAATGCCATCCGTATCGTAGAAGGTGGAACGATCGGTAATTTCTATGGAAAACGTTTCGCCGGTTTTACGGACCAGGGCAAATGGCTGTTCTACAAGAAAGATGGTTCCAAAGCAGAAGCAGCTGCAATGACGGAGGAAGACAAAACAGTACTGGGTAACAGTATTCCCAAATACATGGCTTCCTGGAGCAATACAGTGCGTTACAAGAACTTTGACCTCACCATATTCTTCCGTGGCAAATTCGCTTACAAGATCCTGAACCTCCAAGACCTGTACTTCGCCAACAAACAATGGTTGCCGAACAATATGCTGAAAAGAGGGCTTACTGTACACGGTCAGCTGAACGATGCTCCGCAGTATTCAGATTACTACCTGGAGAAAGGCGATTTCGTGAAACTGGATAATATTACGCTGGGGTATAATTTCAAATTACCCACCAAGTATATCCGCAGTCTGCGTTTGTATGCTACCGGCAGGAACATTGCCACTATCACCAATTATTCCGGCCTGGACCCTGAATTACAGGATAACGGTTTAACTACCGGTATTGATGAAAGGGGGTTCTATCCAAGAACAAAATCATTTGCGGTAGGCCTTCAGGTTGGATTTTAACAGGGATCTAAAAAATGAAAACAATGCAAAAGAAACATATATTATTGGGCCTGGCGGCTATGCTCACAGGTATGAATGCATGTACCAACCTGGATGAGAATGTATACAGCCAGGTGAATGCTGAAAAATTTTACAACAACCGGCAGGAAGTAATGGCCGCAGTATTACGTCCTTTTACACATGCTAATGCATGGGCGGCTCCCACGGGGCAGGTAGGTTACTGGCGTGTAAATGAACTGGCCGGAGATCAGCTGGCCTGGCCTCAGAAAGGCAGGCATGGTTACGATGGAGGGGATTGGATCCGTTTGCACCAGCATACCTGGACGGTAGATGATCCGAATGCCTGGAACCCCTGGAGGCTGATATTCTGGGGGATGGGCTTTTGTAACAATACTATTTCCGATCTTGAAAAGGTGGATTTCACAAAGATTGGAATGACGGAAGCCGATAAAGCCTCTATCATAGCGGAAACCAAAGTGCTTCGTGCCTGGCATTATTTAAAACTCATAGATCTTTACGGAAATATTCCTATTATTACAACCGTTGGAGAACCTTTGAATCCTCCCAATAAGCCCCGGGCAGAAGTCTGGGCCTTTATTGAAAAAGAGTTGAAGGACAATGTGGAACTGCTACAGCCGCTCGCACCGGCCATGGTAGGGAGGATCTCAAAAGCCGGTGGATATGCGATGTTGGCGGAACTATACCTAAATGCACAGGAATGGGCGGGAACACCGAAATGGGATGAATGCATTACTTATTGCGACAAGATCATCAACGGCGAAGGCGGTTCCCTTTTTGGGACTGTTCCCAAGCTGGAAACAGATATCATGAAGCCTTTCAGTAATGTAAACCATACTTCTCCCGAGAACCTTTTCCAAATTGCTTATGATTATACAGTAGGGAATGCCAGGTTTGGATGGAGTGGTGACCTATGGCACTATAACCAGCGTTTTGCCTATAATGCCACTTTCGGGGGCAATAACGGCATCGTGGTTATTCCTACGGCATTTGATGCCTTTGAAGACAAGGACCTGCGTAAAAGCAACTGGATGCTGATAGGTTTGCAATATAAACATCCGGCAATGAGGAGTGCAACGGACCCCGGGGATACGGTTTTAAGGGGAACGGAAGAATATAACAATAAGCCGCTTATTTTTGTGAAAGAGATCCGCCGTAATTCAGAAGGAGAAACAGGGCCAGGTGGCATGACAAGGGGAGAAGAGAACAGTGGGGCACGTTTTGCGAAGTATCTGCCTGGTACTCAATTGGATGCGAATTACTGGAATAACGATTTTGTGCTGTATCGCCTGGCGGAGATCTATTACAATAAAGCAGAGGCTTTAACACGTAAAAACAATAATGTGCCCACCCAGGCTGCGGTTGACCTGGTGAACGAAGTACGGAAACGTGCTTTCAAAGTAGAAGACTGGCCGGCAGCGGCTTATACGGTGGCAACATTAACTATGGATGAATTTTTGGCAGAAAGAGGCCGCGAGTTTATCTTTGAAGGGAAACGCAGAAGTGATATGATCCGTTTTGGTAAATTTACAACCAATTCCTGGTGGGATCACACTGCTACGAACAATGACAAATGGAAGATATTCCCTATTCCCCGCAGGCAGATTACAGCTAATCCCAGCCTGAAACAGAACCCGGGTTATGTCGACTAAAATGTTTATTCTATAGTGCTTATCATACAAACAATAAAGAGTAGCATCTAACGGCTGGCCCATTCCTGGGCCGGCCCCTTTCTTTTTACTAAATCGATTTTGCTAATAAAATCTCAGCTTATATTATGAAAAGAACAGGGTTGATATTAGCCTTATGTGCGGGAATACAGGTGAATGCACAGACGGTTTCCAAAGTAACAGATCCGGTAGAATGGGTAAATCCTCTAATGGGTACAGATTCTAAAGGAAGTTTATCCAATGGGAACACCTATCCCGCCATTGCCGTACCCTGGGGTATGAACTTCTGGATGCCACAAACCAATACCATCGGAAATGGTTGGGCATATCAGTATACCGCAGATAAGATCCGCGGGTTCAAACAAACCCATCAGCCCTCTCCCTGGATCAACGATTATGGCCAGTTTGCCATTATGCCCGTAACGGAGAATTTAAAGTTCAACCAGGACGACCGTGCCAGCTGGTACTCCCATAAAGCTGAGGTCGCAAAACCTTATTATTATAGTGTATACCTGGCGGATGCTGATGTAACCACAGAGATCACACCTACAGAAAGAGCCGCGCAATTCCGCTTTACCTTCCCCCGTACGGATAGTGCTTTTGTAGTAGTAGACGCCTTTGACAGGGGATCCTATATTAAAGTGATCCCTGCAGAGAACAAGATCATCGGTTATACCACCCGTAACAGTGGCGGTGTACCTGAAAATTTCAAGAACTATTTCGTTATCTATTTTGAGAAGCCTTTCACCGTAGCGAAAACCTTTAATGGTAACCAGCTGGTGAAAGATACCCTTGAATATAAAGCCGGTCACGTGGGAGCAGTTGTTGGATTCAAAACCGGCAAAGGCGAAAAGGTGAACCTGAAAGTAGCCTCTTCCTTTATCAGCTTTGAACAGGCTGAATTGAACCTGCAAAGGGAATTGGGTAAGGATGGCTTTGATATTACCCGCCAGAAAGCTAAAGACAGCTGGAACAAAGAGTTAAGCCGCATTCAGCCGGAAGGTGGTTCCGTTGATCAGACCAGGACCTTCTATTCCTGCCTGTACCGTGTATTGCTGTTCCCCCGCAAGTTCTATGAATTTGATGCACAGAATAAGATCATGCACTACAGCCCGTACAACGGAAAAGTGCTGCCCGGGTATATGTTTACGGATAATGGTTTCTGGGATACTTTCCGTGCCGTTTTCCCCTTCTTCAACATGATGTATCCCGAGCTGAACAGTCATATCATGGAAGGATTGGCCAACGCTTACAAAGAAAGCGGCTGGTTACCTGAGTGGGCAAGCCCCGGCCACAGGGATTGTATGATCGGTTCCAACTCCGCCTCCCTGATTGCAGATGCTTATTTAAAGGGTGTGCGTGGTTTTGATATCAATACTTTATATGAAGCCATCCTGAAAAATACAGAGAATGAAGGTCCGCTTACTTCCGTAGGCCGTAAAGGTGTGAAGTATTATAACGAGCTGGGTTACATTCCCTACGATGTGGATATCAATGAAAACGCTGCCCGTACATTGGAGTATGCATATGACGATTTCACCATCTACAAATTGGCTATTGCACTGAAACGCCCGCAGGCAGAGATTGACAGGTTTGCTAAACGCAGCCAGAACTACCGTAACCTGCTTGATCCTGAAACGAAACTGATGAGAGGAAAGAACAAGGACGGAAAATTCCAGGCTCCTTTTAATCCTTTCAAATGGGGAGATGCATTTACCGAAGGTAACAGCTGGCATTATACATGGTCCGTATTTCACGATGTACAGGGCCTTGCCACTTTGATGGGCGGACGGGAGATGTTTGCCAAAATGCTGGATTCTGTTTTCACCATGCCTCCTATCTATGATGAAAGCTATTACCGTAGTGTGATCCATGAGATCCGCGAAATGCAGATCGGTAACATGGGGCAATATGCCCATGGTAACCAACCCATTCAGCACATGATCTATTTATACAACTATGCCGGCCAGCCCTGGAAAGCACAGTACTGGGTACGCCAGGTAATGAATAAATTATATCATGCCGGGCCTGACGGATATTGCGGTGACGAAGATAACGGGCAGACATCCGCATGGTATGTGTTCTCTGCCATGGGTTTTTACCCGGTTTGCCCCGGAACAGACCAGTATGTTTTAGGCGCGCCACTGTTCCCGAAACTGACACTCACCCTGGAGAATGGAAAGAAGTTTGTGATCGATGCAGCGGGTAACAGCGCTACTAATATCTATACGCAGAACATTTTGCTGAACGGTAAGCCACTTACGAAGAACTGGATCGCACATGAAGATATTCAGAAAGGTGGCAACATGCGTCTGACGATGGGGGCAACACCAGAAACAATAAGGGGTACAAAAGAAGATGCATTCCCTTATTCTTACTCTACTTCTAAGAAATAAATTGGTTGATTATAAAATCCTGGAATAGTAGCAATTGCTATTTCATTGTTCACTGTAGACATTACATCCCGATTCTTCGGGATGTTTTTTTTTGCTTATTTCTTTGGCTTACGGTCCATATAGAAAACGATCTTTCCGCCATTCATGATATCATCATGTGTAATGAAGCGTTTGTTAAATGGCTGGCCGTTCAGTTCTACTTTACGTACATATACATTTGCGGCGCTTTGGTTCACTGCTTCTACCTGGAAGGTCTTTCCATTTTCCAGTTGAAGGATAGCGGATTGTACGGAAGGGCTGCCTAATGCATATTCCACAGAGCCGGGGCAAACCGGGTAAAAGCCCAAAGAGCTGAAGATGTACCAGGCACTCATTTGTCCGCAATCATCATTACCACCTAATCCGTCAGAGGAAGGTTTATACATCTTTGGCAGGATCATCCGCACGCGTTCCTGTGTTTTCCATGGAGCGTCCGTCCAGTTGTACAAATAAGCCGCATGGTGTGCAGGCTCATTACCATGTACATAATTTCCGATAATGCCTTCGCGGGTGATGTCTTCTGTTTCTGCAAAGAATTCATCCGGCAGGTGCATAGTGAAAAGGGAATCCAGGTGGCCGGTGAATTGTTTTTTACCACCCATCATCTCAATCATTTCTGCAGGATATTGGGGAACATAGAGGCTGTAGTTCCAGGCATTCCCTTCAATATAACCCTGCCCGTGCGTACTGAGCACATCAAACTCTTTCCTGAATTTACCGTCGCTCATCTTAGGGCGCATGAAGCCTGTGCTGGCATCAAATACATTACGGTAGTTGAGGGAGCGTTTAATGAATTCATCATAGAGGTCCGTTCTGCCCAGTTTTTTGGCTACCTGTGCAATACACCAGTCGTCATACGCATATTCCAGTGTTTTGGAAACAGAGGAGCTGTTCTTGTCTTCCGGCACATAACCCAGTTGCATATAATATTCCAGCCCATCATATTTCTTGTAACGAGCTGTGTTGGCACATGCTTCCAGGGCTTTATTGGCATCATATCCTTTGATATTACCTTTCATGATAGCATCTGCGATCACGGAAACACTGTGATAGCCGATCATGCACCAGTTTTCATTGGCATAATGGCTCCATACGGGCAGCATTTTATGTACGCTCTGGTTATAATGTTCCAGCATGGAGCGTACCATATCAGCATTCCGTTGTGGTTGCAGGATATTGAACAATGGGTGTAATGCGCGGTAGGTGTCCCAGAGGCTGAAAGTGGTATAATTCGTAAAACCTTCTGCTTTATGATTTAACTGGTCCAGGCCGCGGTATCCGCCATCCACGTCCATATAGGTGGTAGGGCTCAGGTAAGTATGGTACAGGGCCGTGTAGAAATTGATCATATCATCTTCAGCAGCTGTTTTTATGGATACTTTGGACAATTCCTTATTCCATAATTCCTGGCCTTGCTGTTTTACGGCATCAAAATCCCATCCCGGAATTTCCGTACGCAGGTTGAGCAGAGCGCCTTCCGTGCTTACGGGAGATAAAGCAAATTTGATCTTGATCTTTTCGCCGGGCTGGGTATTAAAATCAAACCATGCCCTGATCTGGCGGCCGGCCATTTCGGGGAAATTGGTGGTTTGGTCGAATTTGCGGTAGAAACCTTTGTACACATCATTCACATTATTCTGATGCCCATACTTTTTAAATGGTTTGGAAAAGGTCATGGCAAAATAAACGGTACGGGTCCTGGCCCATCCGCTGGTCTGGCGATACCCGGTAATGAGGGAATCGTTTTCCACCCTAACAAAGGTCCATACATTCTTATTACCATAGTTATAGATACCGGCCATCAGGTCCAGGATAATATGTGCCTGATCCGATTGCGGGAAAGTATACTGGTGAAAACCTACGCGGTTGCTGGCCGTCAGTTCCGCCAGGATATTACCTTCATCCAGTTTCACCTTATAATAAGCTGCTTCCACCGTTTCATTTTCATGAGAGAAGCGGGAGCGATAACCACTTTCAGGTTTATCAGCCGTACCGGGGTTTAATTGAAGAGGACCAACAGTTGGCATGATCAGGAAGTCTCCCAGATCGGAGTGACCAGTTCCGCTAAAATGGGTATGGCTGAAACCCACGATTGTTTTATCAGTGTACTGGTATCCTGCGCAGTACTTGTATACATCAGGATTATACTTTCCATTCATTTCATATGGAAGCGTGTCCGTTTCCGGACTTAGCTGTACCATCCCGAAAGGCACAGTAGCGCCGGGATAGGTATGGCCCATCTTTTCCGTTCCGATGATGGGTTTTACGTATTTCACCGGGTTTTGTGCAAAAAGCAGGGCAGGCCACGAAAACAGGAGGGCGAGGGAAAATCTTCTCATGCGCTAGGAATTGATTTTTATGCTACCAAAGATAAATCGTTTTAGCGTAGATAGGTAGTGATTTACGATGGTTCAAACAACAAAGCTGTACACAAACAGTTTTGTTTGCCTTTAGCGCAGAGGATGGGATAGTTAACGCAGCTTTTGCACCCTTCCCAGAATGCCGGGTCGTGCGTGATGTCTGCATAAGTAACTGGCTCAAAACCCAGTCTTGTATTGAGTTTCATTACCGCGCGGCCGGTAGTGATACTGAAGATCCTGGCCATTGGATATAAGGCGCGGGATAACTGAAAGATCTTTTGTTTAATAATGGCGGCGATACCCCTGGCCCTGAAAGCAGGAGAAACGATCAATCCGCTGTTGGAAATAAATTTATCCTGTTCCCAGGTATCGAGGTAAGAAAAGCCGGCCCATCTACCGGAGACCGTTAATGCGATCACAGCTTTCCCCTGACGGATCTTTTCGGCGATACTACCAGGCGTACGTCTGGCGATACCGGTGCCGCGTGCTTTAGCAGAGGATTCCATTTCTGCGGCTATTTCTGCAGCGTATGGTATATCTGCAGCAGTAGCGGGTCGTATGATAATATCTTCGGAGGTAATGTTACCAGGTATGATAGTTTCGTCCCGGACGACGACCTCGTCCGATCTTGCAGATGAGTCCATTGTTACTTATTTTTCGTTTGTATGTTCAGGTGATGTTGCATATATAAATTATAGAGGGAAGCCGGGATCAGGGAGTATAACCTGATACGGCTGATATTATCGGGTACCGGTTCTTTGGAAAGTTCCGGTACGATGATCTGGGTAACTGCTTTTTTCACAATTGGGTTCCCTCTTTCATAAAGCCGGCCAGCCAGGCGGAGGCATTTTTCGAGGAGGGGATAGTTTTTATTCCGCAACTGGCGGATAAGGTAGCTGTTCAGGCAATCAACAGTCTGATAAATATGGAAGATAGCAGGGAATTGGTGCAGCGGCCTGCGTAATTCCGGGAGCGTGTCTTCAATCAGCGCGGGTACTTCAAATTGATTGATCATTGTTTAGAAATTAATGCCTTTATGGGCCAAATGCTGTTCCATCCTGCCGGGAAATGTTGTGAATACAGGCCGGTGGCGGATGACGCTTAAAAGAAGTATTTGAGATACACGTAGTTACCCTCCCGTTTTTGCATGGTTACTGCAGAAATTGAATTATTTTTCAGACGGGATACACCCTGTCCCCCTTAAAAATTCATCTTATTATTGACATCGATTAATATCATTTATGGAACCAGATCACAACCATATCAGGCAATTATACCTGCAACAACTTATGGATAAGCTTTCCGAACAGGAGAAGCTGGAGTTGGAGGCGGCTATGGAAGACCCCGGGATCCGGCAAATGTGCCGGGATCTGGACGAATTGTATTCGTCTCCGGAAATGAGGGAGCTTTTAAGGGAAAGGCCCACCAGTACCCGGTGGAATGAATTGATGGAGGTTATTATGGAGCGGGAGGATGAACCGGTGAGGTACTTGACCGTTCGTAACCTGGTAGCGGCGGCTACTGTTTTATTAGTGATTGGATTAGGTACCTGGTTCCTTTGGGTTAAACCCCAACAACAATCTATTAACTATTCAGCCGCTACGGAAAAAGCGGAGAAATCATATGATATCAGGTTAAAATTATACTCCGGAGAGGAGGTAGCTTTAACCGGGCCGGAATCTAATAGTTCCAGGTTGATTGGTGATGTGCAGTTGATGAGTGAGAATAAAACATTGCGTTATCAGCAGCGGCCGGGGGGAGGCAGTTTGTGGAATTCCCTGGAGGTACCTGCTAAAAAGGATTATAAGATCCTGCTGGCGGATGGTACGGTTGTAACCCTCAATTCTTCTTCCAGCCTGCGTTTCCCCTTCTCCTTCACAGGGAATACCCGGGAGGTGGAAGTGAAAGGGGAGGCTTACTTTGAGGTAGCGAAGAATGCAGAGAAACCTTTTATTGTTCATACACCTAATGGAGATATCCGGGTTTTGGGTACATCCTTTAACGTGAATACCTATGAGCCTGGTAAAACAACAACGTCCCTTGTGGCGGGTAGCATTAAAGCCGTTGCGGCAGGGAAGGAAGTGTTACTGCAGCCTAACCAGGAGGCTAGTTGGAAAACCGGCGAACCTATTGTGGTTCAAAGGTTTGAAGCATCGAGGGCATTATCATGGATGGACGGGGTGCACTTTTTTGAAGGTGCAAACATGAAGGCGATAGCAGATGTGGTGGACCGGTGGTATGATGTAAAGATTGTGTACGACAACCCGGCAATTGCAGCCTATAAATTTGATGTAAAGCTGGATAAGGGCCGGCCACTTGAAGAATTCCTCGCTGTGTTGAAAATAGCTAAAGGCGTGAATTATAAATTAGAAGGTAACATACTCCATTTACAATAATAACAGACGATCTCCAGTAACACGTAACTTATTAATACTGAATTGACCATGAACAACATTGATCTCATTACCAACAGAATTCAATACATCCTTCTTGAGGACAATCTCAACTGGGAGGAAATTGCCTGCAGAGCTGGTGAACATGGCTCAAATGTTCGTGAAGAATTAATGGAGAAATTAGATGATGCCAGTGAACTTTTGTCTCTCATGGGATACCATATCGAAATTGTCAGAAATTCCGAACGCATTCGTTAGTAATCCTAATCCCCAATCTTTTTTTGTCGCATTACCCTCCCTGCTAAGGGAGCATTTTGCATTGCCCAACCCCAAGCTCTATTAACCGAAGATTAACATCTTTTGTTTAGCCCCTCTTTGCTATTTTCTGTAACTTCAATGAAAACAATATTTTATTTTTGAATTGTTTTTACCCAAACATGCTCCTGCAGACGAGGGGCGTTGTTTTGGTTTTCTTCCATTTGTTTTACGATTAATTATATCCAGTGAGCCATGAGGGAAGATCGCACAACTCCAAAGGATTCGGGCCGTTCTCAGGAAATACTGCAAAAGCTATTTTTTAAGTTTCGTGAATCGCTGATCATGGAATCTTATGGTATTCTGCGTGATCTGTATGAAGCTGAAGATGTTGTGCAGGAAACATTTATCATACTTTGGGAGAAGGGTCACCTTGACCGTGTTAAACCGGCTGCCTACAGGTCCTACCTATACTGTGCGGTTAGAAATAACTCACTTAGCCGCCAGCGTGTTGTACAGAACAATCAGCGGAAGAAGGACCGTTTTTCTGAAACGGCTCCTCAGTTTGAGCATAAGAACTATGCAGAAGTGTGGGAAATACGCAAAAGGATCAACGAAGCTGTTCAGACCTTACCGGAGCAAAGGAGGTGGGCCTTCATTAAATCCCATCTGGACAGAAAGACCTATCGGGAAGTAGGGCTGGAAATGGGATTGAATATGGAAACCGTTAGAAGTCATGTGAAAATAGCCTTGAAAACGTTGCGGGAATTATTGGGGAATCTAAAATGATCTCACAGATAGAAGAATTTACCGGGCTTAAGACAATAGCAATCCTATCGCCAGCATAGGATTTTGTTTATTAGAGAATGTTTTTCCGGCATTACCTTGTATATCGTCGACCAATTTTTTTTATATTCAGGTTGTTATACCTAGAACCAATGTCTGTGGGAATAGAATTTGATTGCCGGTTTATTGCATCCAGGAACCTGTTGCTCCAATGGGCATCAGTACGTATGAAAAATTCAAGGATTTAACAATGTCAGGTAAGATTATGCCTTTCATCAGTGGACACCCCAAATGGATGATCATATGCATGTTCATTTCCCTGGCAACGCATGCCCAAAATTCCGTTCAGGATGAACGGACCCTCACTTATTCCGGTAATGTTTCCATTGCCAATATTTTCAAAGCCATTGAAAAACAGACAGGCCTTACCGTTACTTTTGAAAATTCCATCATAAACAAAGAAGTAAAGTTGCGGGTCAACTTCAGGAATGCAAGTATCCGCGATGTGATGAATAAAGTAACGGAGGGTTTGAATATCAGCTGGGTATTGGTGAATACGCAGATCGTACTGTATCAGAAGGAAACGTCTGCCGAAGTAAAACCCAAAGAAGTACTTAAAGTTTCCGGTTCTATTATGGATGCAGAGGGTAATCCCCTTCCCGGTGCCACCATTGTAGTGAAAGGAACCAACAAAGGTGCCAGCACCGGAGCGAATGGACGCTTTAGCATTGATAATGTTCCCAAACGTACCTGGCTGGTGATCAGTTCTGTAGGATATCTCAGCAAACAGTTCTTCCTGGAGAATGAAACCGAACTTTCCTTTACCCTGGATGCAGGCGTTACACAAATGGAAGGCGTCACGATCGTATCTACCGGTTACCAAAGTCTGCCCATGGAACGTTCTACGGGTTCCTTCGTACCGTTGGACAGTGAGCTGGTGCAAAGAAGGGTAGGGACAAATATCCTGGACAGGTTGGATGGAGTGACCAGCGGGCTGTTGAACTTTACCACTTCCACGCCGGGCAATATTTCGAAAATGCCATCTGTAACCTCTCTTGGTCTTTCGCTCAGAGGTTTAAGCACTTTATCTCCGAACCAGGTGAACGTCAATCCCCTGATCGTACTGGACAATTTCCCTTATGAAGGAGATGTACGGAATATTAATCCAAATGATATTGAATCCATTACGGTGTTAAAGGATGCTGCGTCAGCCAGCATTTGGGGAGCCAGGAGCGGCAATGGGGTAATTGTTCTTACTACCAAAAAAGGCAGGCTGAATGAGAAGATGAAGATCGACTTCAATACAAACATCACTATTGGAAGCCGGCCCAACCTATATTATGATCCGAATTATTTGAATTCAGCAGATTACATCTCCATTGAACGCCATCTCTTTAACCTGGGATATTTCAATTCAGATATTAGTAATACTACAAGCAGACCCCCTTTATCTCCTGTGGTAGAGATCCTCGCTAAAGAAAGAGCGCAACAACTGACCAGTGAAGAAGCAGAAGCGCAGATCAATCAGTTAAAAGGGAACGATGTGCGGAAGGATTTCCTGAAGCATATGTACCAAAGCTCGATCAACCAGCAATATGCAGTTAACCTGCGGGGTGGTTCTAAAGATATTACTTACTATTTATCACTGGGGCACGACAGGAATAGGGATAATCTTGTCAGGAATGGTATGTACAGAACTACGATTACCTCTTCCAGTATGTTCATGCCGGCTAAGAACTTAGAGGTTACGGCATTTATGAATTACAGCTATAGTAAGGTGACGCAGCATAATGAACTGAGGTATGGTGCTGTTAGAACGGGAGGGAGTACTTATGATGTGTTATATCCTTATGCTAAACTGGCAGATGGAAATGGAGAGGCCCTGCCTACTATGAGAGATTACAGGACTAACTATACAGACAGTGTTTCAAGACTTGGATTCCTGGATTGGCGATACAGGCCATTGGATGAAATTAAGGAAGGGAATAATTATACAACGATTCAGGGGATCGTTCTCCGGGCTGCGATTAAGTATAAATTTGCTTCTTTCCTCAATGCGGAAGTATTGTATCAGCACGAGAAACAACTGATCGAAGCAAGGAATTATAGAAGTGAGGAGACGTATTTTACCCGAAACCTGATCAACCGGTTTTCTGTATATGATACGGCTACCCAGACGATAAAATATAATTTCCCAAGAGGTGGCATTTTGTCCAAGGGCAATTACGACTGGCGGATCCATAACCTCAGGGCAAGTTTGAATTATAATCAGAGCTTTGGCCAGCATGATATTACCAGTATTGTGGGTGCTGAAATAAGGGAGATCTCTGCTTCAGGTACGGAAAGGAATACGGTAGGGCATTTTGATGAATTTGGCATGCCGGACGGAAATTTGAACCTGAATATCTTGTATCCCACCAATCCAGTGGGTACATCTACGCTGAATACTCCTTTATTGCCGCTGAATGGAGCTGTGCTGGGAACATTAAGCAGGTATGTTTCCTATTATGCTAACGTTGGATATAGCTATAACAAACGATACGACTTTACATTGAGTGGAAGAAAAGATGGGGCGAACCTGTTTGGTGTGAAAGCAAATGAGAAGATCACGCCACTTTGGTCTGTTGGTGCGGGATGGGAGATGAACAGGGAGATGTTCTACAGTATCACCTGGTTGCCCTATCTGAAGTTAAGGGCTTCTTATGGTTTCAACGGCAATGTTTACAATGGATCAGCTTACCTGACAGGAACTAATTTCACTAATCCTTTGACCGGGGCTTCTTCCATTATTGCACTGAGTCCGGCTAATGATCAATTAAGATGGGAGAAGGTGAAACTTTTGAATTTGGGGGTTGATTTTAGTACGAAGGGAGCCAGGCTTTCCGGTACAATTGAGTATTACAGGAAAAATGGAATTGATCTGGTTGAGAAAGCAACATTGGCGCCACAAACCGGATTTTCTTCAGTGAATAAGAACTCTGCAAGTACATTGACCAAAGGTTGGGATATATCTGTTACAGGAAGAATCATGAGAGGAGGCCTAAAATGGAATTCCACCTTGCTGCTGAATGTTTTGCATGATAAGATCACGGCATATTCTTTTAAGCCAACTATCAGTTCTGTGATCACGAAGGATCCGGAAATTTTATTGTATGTAGTTGGAAGACCATTGAGAGGTATTTTAAGCTATAGATGGGCAGGCTTAGATCCTAAAACAGGTGATCCACAGGGCATGCTCAATGGACAAATAAGCAAGGACTATAATGGGATCATAAGGAACGCCAGCCCGGATAGCCTGGTGTATCATGGATCTGCCACTCCAACCTATTTTGGTTCTCTCAGGAATGATCTGGCATACAAGAATTTCTCCTTGTCTTTTAACATTATATATAAGCTGGGGTATTATTTCAGAAGACCAAGTGCTAATCTGAATTATCTGATTACACTGAATGCTTATATGAATCGCGATTATGCAGAGAGTTGGAAGCAACCAGGTGATGAGCTTAGAACAAGCGTACCGTCCCTTAGCTACCCCACTAATACGCAACGAAATGATTTTTATCAATATTCTGAATTATTGGTAGAGCGGGCAGATCATGTGAGATTACAGGATGTTAGGATTGGATATACATTTGGGGATTCGGGGCCATTCAGGACCAGGTTTAAAAGGATCCAGATCTATTCTTACCTGAATAACCTGGGTATTATCTGGCGGGCGAATAAATTTAAGATTGATCCGGATGTATATCATATTCCCGGTAGCCATAACCTGCCTAATCCTTTTACTTTTTCCTTAGGCGTTCAAGCTAATTTTTAAAATGTGAGGAAATGAAACCTGTTTTAAGCGTATTTTTTGTTTGTGCACTTGCTTTTTGTGCTTGTAAGAAGCAAAATGAATGGTTGGATGCGAAAAGGCAAATAACCGATAATGTGCCCGAAACATTAAAGGATTTTCAGGCAATCCTTGATAACAGCATAATAATGAATGCAGGTTATCCCACACTGGGCCTATTGGGAGCAGATAATTATTATTTTCCAGATGCTGCCGTACAAGTAATAAATGCTATGGACAGGAATAGTTATCTATGGAATAAAGATATTTTTGGAGTTGAAGCTTCAATAGAGTATAACACAGCGTACAATATCATTGCCAGTGCCAATGTTGTACTTGAAGGGGTTGCAGCTATTGATATCGCTACTGACAAGCTTGCTGAATATAATAATGTCAAAGGGCAGGCATTGTTTTTCAGGTCAATGCTTTTCTCTGAACTCGCAGCAGTGTTTTGTAAGCATTATAATGCAAGTACCGCCGCCAATGATCTTGGTATTTGTATTAGAACAAAATCAGATGTTCATCATCTCGAGCCGCGATCTTCTATTGAGCAGACCTATAAACTAATCATCGATGATTTGAAACTTGCGGCTTCACTATTGCCAGTAACGGCTGTATATAAAACCCGCCCTTGCAAGTCTGCTGCATTTGCATTGTTGGCCAGAACCTATCTTCAAATGGGTAGCTATACAAACGCGAAGAGTTTCTCTGATTCTGCATTAACCTATTCTGCCAGATTATTGGATTTTAATGACGAAATTATTTCGATTACTAAACCCTATAGGTTTCCCGACTTTAAATTGGAGAATCCGGAGATTGTATTTTATGCAACCGGATATCCACATGCAGGAATTGCACCTAGCGCTTCGTTTAACAGGTCTTTTGTTGATAGTTTATTATTTCAGTCTTATGACGATAATGATCTTAGGAAAACATACTTCTTTGCTACTGATAATGTTGGAAGGGCCAAGTATAGAGGAGGCTACACAGGTAATGATCTGATCTTTGATGGTATAGGAATTAATGAGGTCTTTTTGATCAGAGCAGAGTGTAATGCAAGAATGAATAATATAGTTTCAGCAACGGATGATCTGAATAAATTGTTAAAGAACCGATACAAAAAGGGTGCCTATACCGATTTCGTGGCTACGGATGGTGATGTTGCATTAGTTAAAATACTTGAAGAGCGAAGGAAGGAATTACCTTTTACAGGACAGATCAGATGGCAGGATTTGAGGAGACTCAATAAAGAACCCCGTTTTGCGCGTGTTCTCAAGAGATTGTATAATGGCACTTTGTATGAAATTCAACCTAATGATAAAAGATACATCTATCCTTTCCCTCAGAACGAAATTGATCTAGCTGGTATACAGCAGAATGAACGATAATGAATCATAGTTTAGAAGGATTACTTCAAGGTTTTAACTTGAAGTAATCCTTCTTTTTTGTTGGCATTAATTGTACAGTGTAAAAACGACAGCTTCTGAAGCTGGAATGAATTGTCCTGAAGTGTAACCAAATGAAGCAACAACTGTGCAAACCAATTCAGCATTGCCAACACAGCCTTCGGAGGGAGGTGTTGATGCTACCATATAGCTTGTTGCCCACGGTGATGTGTTTGGTGCAATGTAATAAAGCGTATTATTCGCCTTGTAGTTCCCATAGGCGCCTACGGCGCTAATAAACATAACTAACGCTAATGATGCGAGCTTGAGCTTTTTCATAATAGTTGATTTTTAATAGAATTGGTCTAATGTATGGATTGGCCATTTGACCCAGGTATGGCCATTTCACCTGTCATAAATATAGTTTTGTGCTTTGCTTTAAGACAAACTCATTGTATTAAACTGCCGGGATTGCAGACCCCTTCTTTCCAGAAGGATCCCAACGATGCTAATACCCATGAAGAATAAATTGAAGAAAAGATGTTTCGTCCAGGTCAGATCTTTTAGTACTCCTCCGCAGGAACAAGGAATTGTTCCATAATAATTGAGCTTAACTAAAACGATGTAACCTGTGAATAAAGTAAGCAGAAATAAAGATGCCCACAGCCCCTTTAGCAGGGTTCTTTTGAAAATGAGCATACCGGCCACGATGAACTCAGCGATAGGTATCCCCAATACAAGAAAAGGGGTATACTTGTTGTCAAATGGCTGAGCATTCATTTGAAATACGGTGGCGTTGTAATTGATCAGCTTGCTCCCTGCAGTATAGATATATAGAATGAACAGCAGTAGCAGAATGGTCTCCATTATCCATTTACGACGTGACATAGTAATAAATTATTCTGATGACAGGATTTAGATATGGATTAACTAAAGGATGGAAAGCTACTTTTCTCGAACGAAAAAATAAATAAAGATGGAGTTTGGCGGATGAATAGTAGATGATGCGATACTCTTTCAGTTACAGGCCATGTAATGCACTCTCATATCAAATGTAAAAATTCTGCTGTAAAAATCGCGATCATTTTTTGAGCTTCCGTTGCCGTTATGAAAAGAATCTTTGCAAGGAAATTTTAACTCGCTTTTCTATATGATTTGCGGTAGTCCGTGGGAGATTGCCTAAAGGTAAAGGTAAATACCCGTGTAAATCCCGCAGCGGATTCATATCCTACTTCCCAGGCAATTTCATGTACCGGCATTTCTGTTTCCAACAGCAATACTGTTGCCCGGTGTAACCTTTCCGTACGTATATATTCCCACATCTGTTGTTTAAATACCTGCAAATAAGTTCTCCGCAACTGGGCTGGGGGAATAGCGAATTTCCGGGCCAGCATGGGAACAGAGAGTTTTTTATCGATATTCTCCTTGATGTATACCTGTACTTTTACCATCCGCTCGTAATCCGGATGCAGCTGGAATGGTTGTTCTTTTTGCAAAGGAATGCCTATCTCATCCAGCGATCTAAAGAACAGGTCAAGGATAAGTACTTCTCTTTTTAAACGCCATAGCTCCCCACCATAATTGTCACGCTGTACATCCTCAATCAATTGCTGGCAGGTTTGGTTAATGAGCTTGGCTTCTACTTTCGGCCGGATTGAATATTCCTCCGGAACTATCCTGAGGTCGGTTACCGGGGAAACATAAGGCGGATGGAAAAGCAGCAGGAGTACCTTGCAATAACCCGGGTCCATCACTAAGGTGTGCTGCCCTGGCTGAAGAGAGAGTGGGCTGTAGCTTTTTTCCTTCAGTTTCAACTGGTGAGACTTACAGATGCTAAGGGTAGATCTGCCGTTTAGGTTATAGAGCATAGCTGCAGATACCTTTGGCAGTATTACCGTTAATTCCTCTTCTTTGACCAATTCCATGTCATACACCCAAACGGTGTAGTTCTGGTCTGAGAAATACATCGGCCGAATGTTAATGAACTGGCCCTGATTGATGGTGGAGTCTGATCCTTTCAGAATAAGTGGTCCCGTTTCTCCAGGTGCGCTACGGACGTTTGTAAAGCATCCCCCCTGGAAAACACTACGCATGTTTTTCATTGACATTACGAAAAATTGAAGGTTTAATAATAGGTACTAAGCTAGTTGGCGATAATTAAGCTAGTTGGGATAAATGTTTGTTCTCGAACACAATGTAAAAGACTAATATAGAAACAAAATCTGGTAAGGTTTGTTCCATTTCTATGTGAATTTTCAACAACTCGTAGGTGCGTTTCCGTAGTCTTAAATACTCAATTTATTATGAACTGAGAAAGACGATTTTTCACGTTAAATGAATATATATTTTTTGAAAACCTAATATTAGGCGCGTTTGAGCTGTGTCATGATATTGTCATGTTGATTAGATGATTTTATGCCTTTCGATCTGAAAACCATTAAATGCTTGTTTAAAAACCCCGCCTTTTGTGTCATGGGAGAGGCTATTCATTCAGTAAGGGCTAATATTTTGTTATTGGAGGATAGTTGGGTGTCATGGTACTTTCACATTAAAAAGCAGGAGAAACGTTTAGCAAGCTACAGGCATTATCTTGTGCCTGTTGTGCGTATGCACATTTTACTCAACCCGAGTCTTTACTTTTTATTGTTTTGTTTCGTTTTTATTGTTTTGTATGTGATTTCATACTGTTTTCCAAACAACTATAATATTCGCGTGAGTATTATCAACAGCGTTTTGCTGAGGGATATCTGCGTAAAATATCTATTTGAATAGGTGTTACTCTTTATTGTATTGTATTTATACCCCCCGGAAAAGCAGCCTGAAAAGCACAGAAACAATCTGTCAACAGCCTTCGCACTTGCGGAGGCTGTTTTTTTATATTACATTTATATCAATATAAAAACAAACATACCAAAATGAAATGCAGAATATTCTCTTTCCTCTTGTTATTATTGGCTTCTTTTGCAAAGGCGCAGGATGTGAAGCTGGCTTCCGGAAAAATTGAAGGGTTGAAGGGAGTGGATACCTTTCATATTGTATTTGATTATACTAAACTTTCTGTGGGGGATGCCGGCCGGGAGGCAAATTATATCAGGCTGAAAAGGGCGGAGGCAGAGAAAAGGGCACCAGGCAGTGCATACGCATGGGAGGAGAAATGGACGAATGATAAAGCCAAACACTACGAACCGAAGTTTGTTGAACAGTTTAAAAAGGCTTCTGATATTCAGCTGGGAGATTTCCCTGATGCCCGCTACCAGCTTATCTTTAAACCGATGCTCCTGGAGCCGGGTTATAATATTGGCATTAAGAACAAACCTGCGAAGCTGGATGCAGAGGCATGGATCGTGGAAAGCAGCAATCCTAAAAAGGCGATCGTGAAGATCAGGATCGAGGATGCATCTGCCAAAGGGAAGTATGATGAAGATCCGGCACTCCGGATTGCAGATGCATATGGTGATGCGGCGAGAGGTTTGAGCAGGTTCCTGGGAACGGCGTTGAAGAAATAGTTTAAGTGATGCCTGAACAGCATTGCAGTAATGGTAGCTTTGAGAGGCTTAAGCCTTACACCAATTGCTTGAACTGGCTGCGGATCTTCTCGCGGTGCATGGTGCCCCATATCCTTAAGGCATCCACTACCTGGCCCAGCGAGTTGCTGTATTCCGTTAATTCGTATTCTATCATCACAGGGGTGGAAGTATATACATGGCGTACTACAAAACCATTCAGCTCCAGTTCTTTCAATTCATGGGATAATACTTTGGCAGCTATGCCCTTCACCGTTTTCTGCAATTCATTAAAACGTTTGTTGCCGCTGCTCAGCGCTACAATAATTGGCAGCTTCCATTTGCCATTTAAAACGTATAATGCATCCTGAACGGCACTGAGGGCTGTACAAGCTTCCCACTCTGCTGAAATAGTTTGTAACTTTAACATAGCATATCTTTATAAGGAATATATAACTTACCTTAAAGTAACCACTTACCTTCAGGTAACCGCTTACCAATTGTAAGCAAATGTACATAAGTTTGCAAACCTGTTAAAAATTAAACAAACAGATTTTATGAAAAAGATTACCCTCTTTATCTTCCTGCTGGCAGCATCCGCAACTAGCTTTGCTCAATCAGCCTGGAAAGTAGACAAAGCCCATGCACAACTGAAATTTGATGTGCAACATATGGGTCTTTCTACCGTTTCCGGTTCTTTCACTGACTTCGACGCTACGATCACATCTGATAAACCTGATTTCAGCGATGCAAAGTTTGAACTGACCGCTCAGGCAACTTCCATCAATACAGGTGTTGGCCAACGTGACGATCATTTGAGAAGTCCTGATTTCTTCGATGTTGCCACTAACCCTACTGTTTCTTTCAAAAGCACTTCTCTGCAAAAAGTAAGCGAGGGTAAATATAAAGTAACAGGCGACCTGACCCTGCATGGCGTAACTAAACCTGTGACCCTGGACCTCTGGTACCGTGGTACAGCTAACAGCCCAATGACTAAAAAGCCCGTAGCTGGTTTCCGCGTAACCGGTTCCATCAAACGCAGCGACTTTAACTTCGGTTCCAAGTTCCCTGCCGCCGCCCTGAGCGAAGAAGTGACCATTACTGCTGACGGCGAGTTCAATAAGCAATAATTTTAAACTTTTTTAAATAGAGAAACCCGCTCGCAGAGCGGGTTTTTTCGTTTATTTACATAAAGTCTACCGGATTAGTAGGATAATAGAAAAATATCCCTATCTTTACATCAGAATATCACCCGTTTTTAAGATCATTATACCAACAACATTAAAGAAAACATATGCGTACTACTAATCGATATGCGGACTTTTTGCCCCAATTCTACGAGATCAGGAACACTAAACCATTAGACAGAACAAAGATCAAACCGATTGTTACCGGAAGTACTTTTCCATTGTTCCACCTGCATAAGGATGATTTTGTAGTACCATTTTCTTTCCTGCGCCAGGAGAGCAGCTACATAGTAGGTAGCGAGTTACTGAACCAACCACTGGTATTGGCATTTTATTCCATTCACTGGAATGATTATGGTGTGAATTACCTGGAACAGCTGGAATCATTACATGCAGACATCCAGGTAATGGGTGGCCAGTTGCTGGTGGTTTCTGCAGATGACAGGAAAGAATTGGAAGCGGAGCTTGCCAAACATAATTATACTTTCCCCATAGCAATTGACCATAATCATCAGATTGCACGCGGTGCAGGCATTTATGCAGAAACAGATCCGCTTTGGGACCGTGTTTCAGGTATCGAAGAAAATGCACCATTACCTGCAGTATATGTGATCGGCCAGTCACAAAGATTAACCTATACTTTCATTGATCATTACTTTGAAAAAGAGATCAATGTGCGGGAATTATTATCAGAAGTGTATAGCGCAGGGCAGGCACAGGCTTTGAGCCGTGCGATCGCTTAAAGGAATTGCTTCATTTCGTCTTCAATATCCTTACGAAGGTCCATCAGCCGGTGGGCATATTTTTCCATACTCAGTTCATCTTCAGTTTGCGGCACCCATTTTGGGATGGGTATTGTTTTGCCCTGATCGTCGATAGCCGCAAATACCATGATGCAGTGCGTGGTTTTTACTTTCTCTGTTTGCCTTGGGTTACCTGCATATACATGGATAGAGATATGCATACTGGTATTACCGGTATAGATAATTGAAGCAGAGATCTCTACCAGGTCCCCGATAGAGATAGGTTTATAGAAACGAATTCCTCCTACATATACTGTTACACAATACTGGCCACTCCAATTTGCCGCACAGGTAAAACCAGCCTGGTCTATCCATTTCATCACGGAGCCACCGTGTACCTTTCCACCAAAATTCACATCAGAGGGTTCTGCCAAGAAGCGCAGTGTTACAGTATGTTGCGGTGTTTTCATACTGCTATATTAATACATTTCCGGGAATGCAGTATATTGTTGTATTCTTTATACCAATGGAAAGTTTCTATAAAAAGTTCCGCCTTGTATTTGTTCCTTACCTGGTTACGCTGGTGGTTTGCGCGGCAGCTTATTCTTTTTTCAACTGGCATTTTTATCTGCTTCATCCTTCAGGTTGAAGTGGACGATCACCGGAACCCTGATCACCATAGGATCCCTGTTATTGGTATTTGTGATCTTTGAATGGAATAAGGAACGTTTGGAGGCCTTCGAGAATAAGGACCGGATCTGGTAAGGCCAATTTATCTTTTGAATTTCTTTTTCCGCCAATCCCAGGGGGCTACGGGATGCGCATCTTTCCATAATCCATTTCCTTCCTTTTTTGCTTTCAACGCAGCAGCAGCCCATGTTTCATTTTTGGAGAAATTGGTATAGTGCCAGGCAAAACCAGCCTGCAACAACCGGTAATTGAGAGAGCTGTTATCCGGCAAAAATACTTCTGCCACTATACGCCGGTATTGGTCCCTGCTTTTTTGTACAGCTTTTACCACTTTCCCGAAACACTGATCTGCCGTGAACTGCCGGGATTTTTCCCCGAACGGTTGCCCTTTTTCCGGGGCATCTACTCCAAAGAGCCTTATCCTGATGGGTTTGCCGTTCACCAGCATTTCAATCGTATCCCCGTCCTTTACGGCGGTCACTTTTCCGGTATAGGTCTGGCTAATGGAAGCAGTAGATATAAAAAGGAGAAGGGTGGTCAGGAAAACTCGCATGGGCGCAAGTATAGAAAAAAATCCTTGCTTAATTCAATCCGTTTGGTATTTTTATCCTCTGTGATGCAAACGTTTGCATCCTAACCACGTTCACAGTCAATAAAATACAGTCTCCCATGAGATCCACATTAGGAAAACTAGCGCTAATCCTCGTTCTGCCATTCAGCGCAATGGCCCAGCAGCCCTCCAAAAAGCAAATGCAGCAGCTGATAGATGAGAACATGCAATTTGCCGTGAAGCAATATAAAGTACTGCAGGACAGTACGCCTGCCAACAGGATGCCCCGTACCTTTGCAAAAGGGCGGTCTGTTACTTCTGATACAGAATGGTGGTGCAGCGGTTTTTATCCCGGCACACTCTGGTACCTGTATGAGTATACAAAAGACGCCAATGTAAAAGCTGAAGCCGAGCGCAGGCTCGCCATCCTGGAAAAGGAAAAGCGCTACACGGGCAATCACGACATTGGCTTCATGATCTATTGCAGCTTTGGAAATGCTTACCGCATTACCGGGGACAAGAAATATAAAGAAGTGATCGACACGGCAGCTGTTTACCAGATCACCCGCTACAGGCCCTCCATTCATTCCATCCAATCCTGGAATAAAAGCAAGAACCTGAACTGCCCCGTGATCATCGATAACATGATGAACCTGGAGCAATTGCTCTGGACGGCTGAAAAGGGTGGGGATAAAAAGTTCCGTGAGATTGCGATCACCCATGCGAACACTACTTTAAAGAACCACTACCGCCCGGATCACAGTACTTTTCATATAGTGGATTACGATCTTTCCACCGGCGGCATCATTAAAAAGGTGAACGGACAGGGGGCACATGATACGTCTGCCTGGAGCAGAGGGCAGGCCTGGGGGCTTTATGGTTATACCATGATGTACCGTTTTACAAAAGACAAAACTTACCTGGACCAGGCTCAGGGTATTGCAGCATTTATCCTGAACCATCCTAATCTGCCAGCTGATAAGATCCCCTACTGGGATTACAATGCTCCCCAAATACCTACTTCCCGGGATGCTTCTGCGGGTGCTATCGCAGCGTCTGCTTTATTGGAACTGGGGCAGTATGTGGGTAAGGCAGATAAAGCGAAGTATGTGGATGCTGCTGTTGTGATGCTTCAGTCTTTGTCGTCTGATGCGTACAGGGCAAAACTGGGGGAGAACGGTGGTTTTCTGTTGAAGAACAGCGTGGGGCATTTCCTGGCGAACTCGGAAGTGGATGTGCCATTGACCTATGCGGATTATTATTTCCTGGAAGGGTTGCTTCGTTATAAGAAGTGGTATCTATAACCTTTGCTCAGAGGGTCAAATCATATACTTTGAGCCTATCTCAAGCCTATGTCAAGCCTATCTTAGATATATAAAAGAAGAGGGTGCCCTTATGGAGCACCCTCTTCTTTTTACAAGGAGGCGGCTACCCGGGGCAGCCGTTTTGTGGCAGGCTTTACCTGTTTGCCGGACTTCTTCTTTCGTTTGCCCCACCAGATATAGAACCCGGTGATGGGTAAACTGGCACAAATTAGGCTGGCAAAGAAAGCAATGAACTTGCCCGTCAGGCCCAAAACGGCACCAACGTGTATGTCGTAGTTCATCCGGTAGATCTTTTCTCCGGTAGAAGCGTCTGCAAATTTCTTTCCATAAATGCCGCCGCCTTTAAGTTCTGCTAAAGAATACCTGTCGAAATACCTGAACTCCCTTTTGTAGTAAGTTCCTTCTGCCGGATTATAGATCACGGCGATGGGATCAGTAGGTAAATACGCAAACTGTACCTGTGTGGTACCTGTTTGCTCAGGGTGTTCTTTTTGCATCTGTGCCCATACTTTGTCTTCCGGAGACACCAGTACTGCAGTCTTTGCCAATAAGGTATCTGAAACGCCTTTTTGGAATTTGGGGAGGGTTTTTCCTCCTGTGAGCGTATAATAATAAGATTTTGAAAACCACTGGAAGCCCCAGACAAGCCCTGTAAGCCCAATCACCAGTGCAATGACCATGGCATAAAAGCCCAGTACATTGTGCAGATCGTAATTGATCCTCTTGGGACCAGCGTTTGTTTTAATCTTGAAGCTTTTATTCCTGTTGGCTTTGTTCCATTTTTTAGGCCACCACATAATGAGACCGGTGATGAGCAGCACAACAAATATGAGTACACCTATAGCTACAATGGGTTGGCCGATCTTTCTGGGCAGCCACAACTGAAAATGCCCTTCCAGTATAAAACGGAAGAAATCATGCTTGAGGGCTGTTTTCTTCAGTACGTTACCATTGTAGGGGTTGATGTAGATCATGGTATATCCGTCTTTCTTATCCATGAAAGTAGCCAGGGCTGCTTTATCCGGACTGCCGTAGGATATGCCTGTGATCTTGTTGATGCCGGTATCTCTTCCGGCACCAAAGGCTTCTTTTGCAGCAATTGCTTTCAATTGAGAAGGAGAGAGGTAAGGTTTGGCCTCTGCTTCCACGAATTTGTAGCGTTGGGTGAGATCAGACAATTCGTGCTGGAAGGCATACAGGCAGCCTGTAATGCTTACAATAAATACGATGATCCCTGATGTGAGCCCCAGCCAAAGGTGCAGCCAGTTGTTGATACGGCGCCAGGTTGATTTACCTTTTTTCTTTTGAATGCTTTGCTGCATAATTAGAATTTATATGAAACGCTACCGATGATCTGTCTTGGATTCTGAGGATCGTTATTAATACCCCAGTATCTTTTGTCTGTTACGTTATTTAGTTTCAGACCGAGGCGAAACTTCTGATAGTCATAAAAAACAGTGGCATCAAACTTTGTGTATTCCGGAATGGTGAGCGCACCGGCTTCGTTCTTAGGGTAAACAGCACTCATGTGGTTACCGCCAAAACCAAGACCAAAACCTTTCAGGGCATTGCCGGAGAATTTATAGCTTACCCAGAAATTTCCCATATGCACCGGCAGGCCATTGCTGGTACCTTCCTGGTTCTTGTTCGCTTTCGTGTATTCGAAGTTGTTATATCCGTAACCGGCAACGATGTTTAACCCTGGCAGCGGGTTGGTGATGATGTCTACTTCTACTCCTTTGCTCACCTGGGTCCCATCCTGGATAGAGAAACCTAATCTATCCGGATCATTACGTACGGCGTTGTTGAGCTTGATGTTGTAATAGCTGATAGTACCGCTGAGTTTATGTTGAATGATATCCAGCTTGGTACCTACTTCAATCTGGTTACCATATTGTGGTTTGGGAGTAAGTATAGACTGATCCGGTTGTGTAACCGGGGCTACGTTCTGGAATCCATTCATATAATTAATGAAAACGGATACACGATCTTTCATTACCTGGTATACCAGGCCTAGTTTGGGAGACACGGATGTTTGACTGTATACTCCGGCAGCAGGAGCTTTGGCGCCATTGGTAGAAGTGCCTTTGTTATCGAAGCGGTCTATACGGAGGCTCAGCATCAGCAGCAACTGGTCTGTAATGTTCAGCACATCAGAAGCATATGCGCTGTAGCGGTATTGTTTGGCTAAGGTTTGGTTGGGAGAACCTATTCCCGCTACGATGTCATTAATACGGGCCAGGGACATCGGTTTGATGGGCTTGCGTACATTAATGGAATCATACAATAAGGTACCGTAGACATTGGTTTTGTTAGCCAGGTAGTATACTTCCACACCAGCTACCAGCCTGTTCCGCAGGTTACCGATCCTGAAGTCTCCCGTAAAGTTCTGCTGGAATTGGATAGAATTGCTGGTATTACCCCTGCCTGCTGAGAAACTGCGTACAACGCTGGAATCGTTGTACCATTTCATTGGCCAGAGGTAATTGGTGTTATCAAAAGTGGCAGAACCGATGGCATATTGCGTGGAGGAGGTCCATTTATCAGAGATCTTGTATTCCGCCTGGGCAAAGATGTTCATGTTACCCTGTTCCAGCAAAGGATCGCCGCTGCTCAGGCTTTGTTTGTAATCCAGTGGCAGGTCTGTTATCTTTTTGAAGGTAACGTTTTCAAATCCATAAGCCGGAAGGGTGCTGCGTTTAGTTTTGTACAGTTCTGCATCCAGGCTGAGGGTCAGGCGGTCATTCACTTTGTAGGACAGGCTGGGGGCGATGGCAAAACTGCGCAGGGAACCGAAGGTCTGGAAAGTGTTTTCTGAATGGAGGGCTGCGTTTACACGGAGCAGCAGGGATTTGTCCTTGTTTAAAGCCGTATTAACGTCTGCGGTTAAACGATTCATGTTCCAGCTGCCGGTAGCGTAGGAGATCTCCCCTTTGGTGGTTTCGAAAGGTTTCTTGGTTACGAGGTTGGAGAATCCGCCGAAAGAGATCAGGCTGGAACCGAACAGTGTGCCGGAAGGGCCTTTCAATACTTCTATCCTTTCTACATTTACCGGATCGATGCCACCACTTTGCATAGCGGCCATACCGTTCCTCATTTGGCTGGTTACCCAAAAACCTCTTAAGATCAGGTAAGTGATACCGTTATTTACACCGCCGAATCCAACAGCGGCGCCGGGGATATTGCGGAGTGCATTTTTATAGTCGATGGCGATCTGCTCCTGCATGAGTTCTTTGGAGATCACATTGTAGACCTGCGGATTTTCCAGGTTGTTCAATGGCAGGCGGGCAATGTAGTTACTTTCTCTTTGTGCGAATTTGTTCTTGTTGCCGGTTACGATCACTTCCTTTAACTCCTTATCGCTGGCTTGCAGCTGGAAGCTGAGGATGGTGGTTTTATTGGCTTCTACGGTGATGTTTTGCAGCAGGGGGGCATATCCTAACAGGGAAACCTGGATGATGTAATTGCCGGGTTTCACTTTGCGTAGAGTGAATTCACCATTTTCATTGGTGAGGGTACCTTTCAGTTTATCGCCTAACTGTACTGTTACGTCTGAGGCTGGTTTATTGTCTGATGTAATAATGGTTCCTTTGATGGTTCCGGTCCCGTCATTGTCTTCATTTGCAAACGACAAAACGGGCAGGCATAGCAGATAAAGTAAGGTTAAATATCTGTGCATGAATTTTTTTGTGCAAAGTTGCGGCAGGAGCAGGGAAACCGTCTTCGAAATCGGGAAAAGTATTTACGCAAAAGGGAATCTTTTTCGCAAATTCCCGCTTCCCGTCATAAAAATGTAAATTGTGGCTTATGATGACCTCCTTCAAAGTGACAGTAGACCGGGAAGAATTTGAAGTCCGTTCCGAATTAAGGAACAACATTGCCGTGTTTATTGCACATGTGCGGGGGGAGGACATTACGTTTGCGCTGGACAGGCAATATGACCTCCGTCCGTATCAGTATACGGGAAAAGTGCCCCCGCAATTACTAACCAAAATTGCAGATGCTATCCTCAACCTGGAGGAATTGGATGATTAAGGTTTTGTTTTCACATAGTCTTTCAGGTAACTGCATTGGCCGATGATGTCCCTGTAGAACGCCGTTTGGCTATAATCCTTTGCCAGAGAGGGGAAATAGGGGTTTTGGTAAATGGCCATCCTGGACCAGTCTTCTTCTTTTGCATTTATATGTTTCTGTGCACAGCGGGCTGCCATGAAGAGGGCTTTGGCCTTAAACTCCTTGTCCGTTGAAGCATCTGCCGCTTTCTTGTAATATTCTTCTGCGCGGTAGCATCCGAAATATTGTTTCAGGAAAGGGTTGTTTTCATGAGCAGGCTCATACCACCAGGTGCTGGGGCGGTAATTTACAGAAAACTGGTAGGCGTGCCCGTAGTAGGAAATACTGAACAGGCCGGTGGCATATTCATAGTATACATTTGGGTCTACATTCTTCCCTTTCATCTTCTTTTCAAGTTCCACCATTTTAATGGCATAATCCAGTTGGCTGATGCCGACTGTATCTGTTTCATATCCATAGTCCTGCAATTGATCTGTAAATACATTTTCTGAATGATTGGAACTCCCGCTGCGTTTGAACCAGGTGACTGCATTGCTAAAATCGTGCTGGCGCACATAATTGATGGCAATGATCTCTTCCAGTTCGTTGTCGCTCAACTTTAGTTGATCGTAGAGATATTGTTCGTAGGGCGTTTTGCGCTTCTGTTGTTTAAGGTCGTAGAGGGCGTGCAGCTGTGTAGTGTTCAGGCTGTCGGAGATAAAATCCTTTCCGGAGACGGTGCCATAGCGGAAAGCGTACTGCTCTACCTCATCTCTTTTCATGAGGATCAGGGCTTTTTTAACCAGATCATTCTGTTTGGTGTAACGGGGAGCAATGATGAAATCCAGCAGGTTACGGTACATCCGGGAAAAGAACATGTCGTTGATCTCCTTATTGGTCCCGGGGTACTGGAAATAATTGTCCCTTTTGACAGGTGTGATGCGGGAGTCCAGCCATTTGAAAGATTCCAGCAGTTTTGCTTCAAAATCTTTGTCGATACGGGGTTGCTCATTCACTGCTACCAATAGTTTTATGATTTCCCATTGGTCCTGAATAGCCGCGCGGCTGTTATTTGATCTACCGGCGGCAAGCCTTTTATTCGCCCCGGCATAATCTTTTAACATAAATGAGATGTAGGCTGAAGTAGTGTGCCACAATGCAGGCTCTTTTACTTTCCCGCCTGTAGCCATACTGTCTAACAATTGCTGTATGCCGGTTACCTTAGCCTCTGACGGTTTTTCCATAAACCCCCAGGAGTTTGCATCACCATCCAATACGGAATAAAGCAGTCCGTCTTCCAGTTTATTGATCTCCCGGCTGAGCAGTACGTCCAGCATGGGGGATTGGGGATTCAGTTGATATACTTCCCTTAATCCTTCGGGGTTAAGACCTGCTGCTCTGCAAGCGTACATGGCGGCCACAGTGGCTTTTTCGTTATTATTTGCGCATAATTTCATTACCTGTCTGGGATCCGCCGCGGCCCACCCTGTATTGAGATAGGCGAGTGTTCTTTGGGAGGGCGCGTTTTCAAAAACGCGGGAGAAATGATATACACTTTGTGCAGGCTGGCCTGTACGCAACAATGCGCCGGCTTTGAGTGCCAGGGCTTTGTAATGAATGAGGGAAGAAGAAGAGATGGGAGCAGCCAGTGAATCGTAGAGCTGGATGGCTTGTTTGAAGGCTTTGCTGTAGTGAGCCATGCGTACGGCCTGAAAGGCAAAACGTTCCTTAATGCGTTGATCTTTGCAGGCTTTATATAATTGAACGCCATTACGGGAAAGGCGGCTCATGGCAGCAGAGTCCGGAGCGGGAACATTCCAGGCATCGGTACTGCCGGTATGTGGTTCGCATTGTTTGGCATACATGAAGTAACCCAATGTTTCTTTGTCTTTGCTATCTATGAAATAACGGGTGAGGCCGTTCTTCATCATACTGTCTGGCAATTGTTGCGGTGTGCCTTTATCTATTAGTGTATATAGCGCGGCCATTTCCTGGCGGCTGTAGTTATAGATGAATTCTTTTAAGTCCTTTTCTTTTATTTTTTCCTGAAAGAAGGTACTCCATTCCTTAAGATTTACATTTTCTTCCGGTTCATCCATTCCATAATAAACAGAGAGGCTGGTATAATAGAAAGGTTCAAAGCCTTGCTGGGCGCCTATGCCGGGATTATAGAAGTTGGGGTAATAATCATATGGGTCCGGCTCCGGGCCACAGGAAATGGACTTTGCAAAGAAACAGAGCAGGAAGCTACTCAAAAATATGGTAAATCGTTTCCAGTTCATGCTGATCGTACTTTGAATCAAGATGATAAAAGATTATAGTTGGGTTATAATTTTGTCTTTGCCTTGACAGGTAACGGGCTGCTTTTTTCAGCAGGCCGGGGCTGCATGTCTCGAACCGGATCACATCTCCTCTGCGGATCATATAACCGTTGAGGGTAGTGTCCTGCAGGCTGGTGTATAATTGTTTGCCGTTACGTGTAAAGAGCGTTGTGTTTTCCAGTTGTGTGCTTTCGATATTACGGAGCAGGCCTGCGTATTGTTTATTCCGGAACAATACACTCCATTCAAACAGGGGCAAAGCCAGGTCCAAAGATAACGGATAATGGCGGATATGATCATCACCTGTATAGGCTTTCAATTCTTCCATATTGAGGATAGAATTATGGTCTCCCCATTTGCGGAGGTCGCCCATATTATAACACATCAGCAAACCTTTATCTGCAGGTGGGATGCCATTGCTGCGGGTATATTTTACCTGGTGCATGCGGATGGTGACCGATAATTGTTTGCCTGCCATGAAAGGCTGGTGGCGGATGTTCCGGAGGAAAGCAAAGTACGTTTCCTTGCTATTGCGCGTCCAGTCGCAATCCAGTTGTACTTCTTTGGCTTCTTTGCAGAGCTGTTCCAGTAATTTGCATACCCGTTGGGCCATTATGAGCGTATCTTCCTTTTGCCAGATCTCATTCATCAGGAATACTACCGGCACAATTTCTACGCTGTCGGGGAAGGGTGCCCGTTTGTCCAGTATCGCAACGGGGATGGCTTTTTCAGCTTTAGCGTCCCAAGTTACATCGAACATTTTCACGTAGAGCTTTTGGGCCAGTGGGTTGGTTTGCCCTTCGTAGCGTTGCTTCCAGAAATAAAATCCCCGTGTTATTTCGCGTGGTTTTGTGGTGCAGGCGGTGAGCAATATTACCAGAAAGCAGTACTTTAATTTATCCATGAAGCATAGATATTGGCTTTGCCATAAATGGATGGTTGTTCCTGCAGGCGGTGTACATTTTTAAAACCAGCTTCGAGCAGTATTCTTTTCAATGAAGAAAAGCTGGCAGGGAAGGGTACCCAATGGTTGGGGGTATCCGTATCGTATTCCACCAGTAACAGTGTACCGTTTGGTTTCAGGGCAGCTCTTACTTTTCTTAAAAAAGAGGGTTTATCTTCTACAAAATGCAGTGAATTTGCCATCAAGATCCCATCCAGCTTTGGGAAATCCCAGTCTTCTTTGATGAAGTCCATCTGCTTCAAGATCACAGCGGGATGATTGATCTTTACGGGATATTGATCTACGGCGTAAACAGTGCTTTTGGGATGAAGGAAACTCAGCAGGGCATTTGTAAAGAGGCCGCTGCCACAACCAAGATCGGCCCATGTGGCAATGGTGTCTTTATCAAAATCATCAGACCTGATGAGTTCTATGGCTTGTGATAGTTCCATTTATTTATTGATCGCAATTATTCTATATCCTTCCGGAACGGCGTTAAACCATATTTGTCCGCTTCCGATCATGGCACCCTGGTAATTCCGCCAGATCCTGTCCAGCCGCTGTGTTTCGACCACATTTTTCAGGCTGTCGTCGAACACTTTGGGATAAGCTTTTCTGAAGGCTTCCGGTGTTTTATAATTTTTTAATGGGAAGCGAATATACGCCGTAATACTATCCACCTGGTCTTTCTTCACCCAATCTTTAAAGGAAAGGAGGAATTCCTTGAAGCCTGCGGGATCATCAAAACCTGCATTCTGCCAGGTTGATGGGATGGAGCCGTCTTCGAAGGTAGTGTCCTGCGCAAGGATCTGTTCGGCCTGGGGATTTACAACAGGTGTGGGGGCTGGTTGAACGGGGAGGAGTTCTTTCGCGCCGTCCACGATGCTGCTGTCTTGTTTATTATTGGTGGCAGCAGTATTGCAGCTGTAACATAATACGAGGAGGAGGAGGTATCTCATATATGGTGTTTTGGCTCTCTTAAATTTACTTAATAAAAAGCAGGATATCGCAATTACCGGGCCGTAATGGAGGGTAATTTTGGTGAAAACATCATTTTTATGGTTTACTACATGATCAGTTATGACATCGACAATTGGGAGGGGTTTTCTCAATATGGGCCTGCTATAGCTCCTTTGTTTAAGAAATATGGGGCTGAAGTGCTGGCATCTGATACTTCGGGGATTGTAATGGAAGGAGAAGGGAGGATGATGAATGCGATAGTGCAGTTTCCTTCTGAGGAGGCGGCCCTGGGAATGTATTATGATCCTGAATATATATCCCTGAAGAAACTGCGGACAGATAATACGAGTAAGTGTACGATGGTTTTGGTGCGTGGGACTTAGGTTTCGGCGGGCAAAAAAAATATTTGCAGGTATGATTTATTTGTCCTTATCTTTGCAATCCCAAAACGGTAGGGCTGTAAGGCTCTGAGTGCTAGAGGGTAAGTTGGATCGGTAGTTCAGTTGGTTAGAATGCCGCCCTGTCACGGCGGAGGTCGCGGGTTCGAGTCCCGTCCGGTCCGCAGAAAGCGAAGAGGAATTATTCCTTTTCGCTTTTTTCGTTTTGGAATAGGGTTTGAGATTCGGGTTCAGTCATTTACCTTCTATAAAAAGATGGATCCATTCAGCTGAATTATTTTCTATATTATTCAGTGTTTCCTGAGCAACGAATTCCCCTGCTTTGTTAAGAAATAGCATTTGACAGTTGCAAATTGTATCCCCAGGCATTACCGGCCCTGTGTTTATCATATGCGTAAAGCTTATTATCTTTAGCAGGCAGCATTGAAGCCTTTTTTTGCAACTGGGGAGATTCATGAACACTATTCCTTATTATACCGATATCAACGAATTCTTAGCCTCTATCTCCATAGAGCAACGAACCACTAATCCCCTATTTTACTGCCTGCGGCTAAAAGAACATAAAGGGGATATCTACAAACCGCCCTTTAGAAGAGGATTTTATTTTTTGGCCCTTTTCACAGAAGCTGGTAATACTAAGGTCATCCATGGTACCACCAATGAAACTAACCTAAACTCCTTCCTGGTTTTTCAGTCACCGGAATTGATCTATAGTTTTTATCGGGATAGCGCCGCGCACGGATACCTTATTTACTTCAAACCCGAATGTTTTTCATTTTTCAAGCCAAACTTCCATAAAGAGTTTTCACTGTTTGACTTGTTGCACACCAATCTCTTTAAATTTGATCATACCAATTTCGAAAAACTGGCGCCTCATTTTGAGGAAGTATTTGCAACCTATGAAAGAACTGATAAAGAACATCATCTTGAAGCCCGGATCAAATTACTGGCCCTACTCTATCATTTAAATGAATTTGCTACCGAGCGGAGAAAAGAAATAAGATTGGCCACCCCGCAGCAGATCCTCCTGAGGAAATTTGTGCAGTTGGTAAATAACCACTACATCGATAAACGAACAGTGCAGGAGTATGCAGACCTTCTTGCCGTGACGCCGAATTACCTTTCTCAGTCCGTAAAGTCCGTTACGGGTAAAAATGCACTTTCCTATATTAGTGAAAGGTTGACTATTGAGGCCAAATCCCTGATCCGGCATACGGATTTTGAAATAGCTGAAATTGCCTATCAGTTGAACTTTTCAGACCCAGCCAACTTCGGTAAATTCTTCAAAAAACAGGAAGGTATGTCTCCCCTGGAGTTCAGGAAACTCAGCAAACCATAAAATTTACCAGCTTATCCAAGTTTTTGACCACGTGCCCGGATCCGGAACACGTTCCTTTGTAGTGTCAAAAAAATTAAATCATGGCTACAAAAGTTTTTATCAATCTCCCCGTAAAAGATCTGAACAGATCGAAGCTTTTCTTTGAAGGGCTTGGCTACAGTTTTAACCCGCAGTTCAGCGACGAAAATGCTGCCTGCATGGTTATCAGTGATGCCATCTATGCAATGCTAATCACAGAGCCCTTTTTTAGAACCTTCACTCCCAAAGAGATTGTGGATACCCAAAAGTACACGGAGGTATTGATCTGTTTAGATGCTGGATCCAAAGAAGAGGTAGAGGGTGTAGTGTCCAAAGCAAAAGAATTGGGCGCCGTTGTTTACAAAGAACCACAAGATCATGGCTGGATGTATCAGCATAGCTTCGCCGACCTCGATGGTCATCAATGGGAATTTATATACATGGATATGGCTCAGCTGCCAGGTTAACAACGCTGGTTATGAAGAAGAACAAGATTATTTTCTGGGTCGCAACAGTATTTATATTCCTGTTTGAAGGTGTAATGCCGGTATCAGCTTTAATTTTTGCCCCATCCTCCGCAACGGCAGGAACAGTTTACCTGGGCTATCCGATCTATTTTGCTTATATGCTGATTGCATTCAAAGCGCTTGGGGCTATTGCATTAATTATTACGAAATTGCCGAGACCCATCAAGGAATGGGCGTATGCAGGATTGGCGTTTAACTTTGTTGCTGCATGTATCAGTCATTTTGCTGTAGATGGAGCAAGTGGAGTGAGCTTTTTCCCACTCATTATTTTAACGATTTTAATTGTATCTTATATCTATTACTTTAAAACGTATCACCATGGCAAAAACGGATTATAAAACAATTGATGAATACCATAAGGTTCATCCGGCAGAAGTGCAGCAAAGAATGCAATCCATCCGTGAAATTGTTCACAAGGTAGTGCCTGAGGCTGAAGAGGTAATAAGTTATCAGATCCCTTGTTTTAAATATAAGGGATACCTGGTCTATTATTCTGCAGCCAGTAAACACATTTCCTTATCTAATCCATGGAGTGCCGGTCTGCTTAAAACATTTGAAAAAGACCTGAAAGGATATAAGGTATCTAAATCCGCTATCCAGTTCCCTAATCAGGACCCACTGCCTTTGGACCTGATAAAGAGGATCGTTGCATACAGGAAAAAGGAGAACGAAGGAAAGGCCTAATGTTGTAACGCCTCCCGCAACAGATCATCTGCCTCAGGGTAGCCGGAAGGTAAAGGAATGTTTGCAGGAGATGCACCGGCATCCAGTAATGCTTTTATTGAACCGGTTGAACGCCTGTATGTCCAGTAAGTATCTACGCAGGCCTTTACAGCCAATGCCAGTGGGGTATTGCCATTCTTATCCGGTATATCAATATATGCGCCACGTTCAATGAGTAATTGCACAGTAGCCGGCCAGCCAAGCCAGGTAGCTATATGAATAGGGAGGCTTCCCTCAGGGATATCCCAATATCCATCTCCGGCTTCATAGGGTGTGTTAACATCAATCCCCAAATCGAGCAATTGCTGAACACCGGCTTTGTTATTGTTCAAAGAGAACCTGGCCATCAATGTACTGCTCATACTTCTAAGTGTTGTCAGCTGCTGCGGCGATCGTTTAATAATGGTTTGCACAGCCTCCTTATCTCCCATAGCACAGGCCGCAATTAATTGATCAATGCCTTCTAATTCAATGGATACTCCTTTCTGTGCGAACAGGTTTAATACATCACCGCGGCCTTCTCTCGCGGCACGCTGAACTCCGGTCAGCCCATCATTGCTCAGATAGGGATCAGCGCCGTGGTCTATCAGCAATGTTATAATGGAGAGCGCGTTGCTCCTTGCCAACGCATGATGCAAAGGATACCAGCCACGGAACCATGCGGCATTAGGATCGGTGCCTTTTTCCAGTAAATATTTTACACCATCATGATCATGCCAGTCGTGTTTACGGATGAGCATGAGTGCCATGTTTTCGGGGGCCAGTTTGCCCGTTTCAACGAGCAGTTTCATAGCGTCGTTGTCGTCTGTTTCAGGAGAATGGTAAACGGCTTCGCCATCATTGGGGTCTGCGCCGTGTTCCAGCAGCAGTTTCGTTAAAGTGGCATGGTGAGCAACACCGGCTGCTCCGTATAAGGCAGTTTCAAATTCGGGGTATTGTCCTTCTGTCCAGAACCCGGAATTGACATCAGCACCTGCTTCCAGCAAGGCGGTTGCGATCTGCAAAAAGTTATCATTTCTGCTCTTATCCAGGCGCAGGTATTTGGACAGACACATGTATACAAGGGCTGTACCGCCATAAGGTTCTGAAATAGCGGTAGCATTCGCCGGATCTTCTGCCAGGAAACGGCGAACGGCTTCAACGTTGCCGGTGATCGCAGCTGTGTGAATATCGCCGGAGGATAATTCGGGATGAACAGCGAGATATTGATCCGCTTCCTCCAATGAACCATGCCAGATGGCAGCTTTGATAAATGTTGCGCGGAGAGACATCTTTAAATATGTTGGTCTAAAAGGATAGTATTACCATCAGGGCAGTAGTTGTAAAACTGGCAGGGCCGGTTGTTGACTCATCTGCTTCAGACACAAAGCCGGTCCCGGTTGTTTTCAAATGTTTTAGTATATCCCGGATATCGTTGTAAATGTTGAGCTTTGCTGCATTCTCGTCCCAGCCTGGAAACGGTGAATCCCAGGTTCTCATGGAATTGCCGGGAGGCGTGAATATCTTTAACACTCAGGCTAATTGAAAATGCTCCTGGTTTCATTATATAATAGTTTTTAACTACCAGATGCGGGCTACATTGCCGTAGAGTAACAGCTTCAGTACGTCTGAATCTCTCAGATGCCAGCTGCCCCAGGAAATAGGGGTGTCTCCATTAGCATCTTTTACGGATGGGTCTGCACCGGCGTCTATCAGCAACTTAATAATGGCTACGTTCCCATAGGCTGCTGCCCTGTGAAGTGGTGTTTCCGCTTTCAGGAAAGCATCCCGCATGAAGCAGAGGGTTTCAGCGCCTTTGATGGTTTTTTTGTTCACATCTGTACCAGCATTCACCAATAACCTTACAATTTCAGTTCTTTGATCTATTTCGCTGGTTTTGGAGATGGTATAATGAAGTGCGTTTTCTCCGGTATTAGTGAAAGTGAAGTTGGGGTCAGCGCCCTTTTCCAGGAACCATTTTACGGATGCCGTTTGGCCATTATAGGCGGCGTTACAAAGCAGGTTATTGCCTTCCAGGGTTATATTAGCGCCTAATTTGTAGTATAAGTCCAGGGCTTCAATATTGCCCTCCCAGGCGGCAGAAAATACTGCACAGTTTCCCCATTGATCACTGTAGTTAATGTTGGCTCCCTGGGAAGCTAATTTTTCTACAGTGGCCAGATCACCTTTCAGGGCAGCGTCCAGTAATTGCTGATCTGTATCTGACATGATACTGAAAGCTACGAAAAAAATAAGCTCCGGGAGTCCCGGAGCTTAAAAAACTATTTAGAAGAATAGATCAAAGGGTTCTGCAACTCATTCGCCAGCGGGTCTCCTACCTTTAACGTCTTTAAGTACTCATCTGGCAATACATTCGGTATCCCATTATAAGTATTCCCATCCGGCATGTAAGCACAGGTCATTGCCCGACGTTGCCCCGGAGTCATATTCGCATGTGCCCCATGAATAGTTAATCCGTTATGGAAAGAGCAACTACCTGCTTTCATGGGAGCAGCAACGGATTTGGAAGAGCGGAAGGAGGGATAGTTGGTGAAAATAGCATCCATGTTCTTGCCAATGCCCGGATTATCGAAACTGGTTTCTTTGTGAGAGCCTGGTATAAAAAAGAGACAGCCATTTTCAAGCGTAGCATCATCAAGGGCTACCCAGATGGATAATGCCTTCCTGTCAGAAAAAGACCAGAACGGGGTATCCAGGTGCCAGGAGGTAGGATTAGCCCAGGGTTTTTTGATCAGGGCCTGATCATGCCAGATGCGGATCCCATCAACCCCGGCCAGTTTAGCAGCCATTTCACCGATCTTAGGATCGAACATGAGTTGCTTAACCTTTTCATTCGTCTGCCAAAGATTGATCATCTGATCAAACACTTTGTTGAAATATTCTGCATCATTATTTATTCCGTCATCTTCTCCTACTTTAATCCCTTTACCCGGCATTTTCTGCCCCTTCCTTTGTTCAACTGCTTCTGTTACCGCTGCTCTCCATGCTTCGAGCTCTTCTGCATTCAGAAAGTTCTCAATAACGATGTATCCATCAGTTTGATAAGATGAAATTTGTTGTTGTGTGATAGTTGTATTCATGGAATTTATTTCTATCAAAATTATGCAAAGCTCTGGCTTACTGGTTTTACCAAAATCAGCTGTGTTTTACCTTTCTGATATTTTTTACTATCTTAAGTGCATGCGTTATGGAGAACTATCATAAATACTTAAACATCTCCGAGTTTGAAAAAAGCTGGGGATTTTACGTCAACACAGTAGGAGCTACAAGGGTTGGCCCTAATAAGAATTACCCGGATAACCGTGAGCATCCGAGTGATCACTCCTTTACCTGGAATAAAGGCAGGATATTAGATAGCTATTACATTGTTTATATCACAAAGGGAGAAGGCGTGCTGGAATCTGCGAAAACAAAACCGATCCCGATCAAAGCAGGCTCCTGCTTTTTCCTGTACCCTGGTGTATGGCATAGGTATAAACCGCATCCGCGTTCAGGGTGGGAAGAATACTGGGTTGGGTTTAATGGCAATTATCCGGCTGAGTTGATGCAGAAAGGCATTTTTACTGCCGGAGATCCTTGCCTTGATGTAGGGCTTCACGAAGAATTATTGCAGCTCTTTCATGCACTCATAAGACATGTAAGAGCGGCTGAAGTGGGATACAGGCAGGCGGTTACAGGTATTACGCTGCAGATCCTGGCTGTGCTCAATGCCATATCAAAATACAAAACACCTGATGTGGAGGATCAGCCATCGAAATTGATCTCCAAAGCAAAATTCCTGTTGCAGGAATCCATAGAAACACCGATCAGCCTGGAAGAAATGGTGAAGGAATTGCCCATGGGTTATTCGAAGTTTAGAAAGCTGTTCAAAGAGGTAACGGGTACTTCTCCCAATCAATACCATCTGGACCTGAGGTTGGACAAAGCAAAGGAGTTGATCTTATCTACCAGTCTAACCATTAATGAAGTGGCTTTTAAGACAGGCTTTAGCTCCATCTTTTATTTCTCCCGTTTGTTCAAGAAAAAGAATGGGTTGTCTCCTAAAGAATACAGGGATGCATCAGGCCTTTAATGATACAAGGAACCTGGTATCCGGTTTGCAATTACTTTTTATGTAAAGGCGCCCATCTTTATCTGCACGGATGTGCTGAAGCACATTATTGATGGAAACCTGGTAGCCTGAGCCCGGCTGTAATCCGTTCAGCATAAATTGGTAATCGCCGGAGGATTTAATGGTCCAGGAGAAGATATTGGTCACTACTATCGAAATGCCTTGGCCACTGATGGCAAGCGTTCTCGTTTCTTTATTTTGAGGATAATAGGTGAGTGTATTCCCCTTCATACCGGCACCAAAACTTTCTTTACTTCTGATGGAAAAACTACCTGTACTCATCATGTAATTATTTTCACTGAGCTCAAGTTTATAGACCGTATCGCGAAGGGTGTAAGAGAACTTGGCCCCATTCAGCGGCTTACTCATATTGGGCTCAATTCCCAACCTGTTCCATTTAGGACGGACCCCATAGATGTCAGTGTACAAAGCTGTTATGCTCGTACAAATACCAGCGAGGATATCATCTCCTAATCCCAGTTGCGTCGTTCTGCTGTACCGTTGTGAGGAGAGACCATCTTTCTTATACTGTTCAAGGATGTTGCGGATGTATTTGAGGGCAATGTCTTTGTTATATTTAGTGTAAGCCCTCACCCCAAGATATCCCCAGGTAGGGAATATATCCCCGTTTTCATATTTAGGGAAAGGCCAGTTGCCGCTGTGCACTTCTTCTCTTTTGAAGGAATCAAAACACAAGGGCCAGTGAAAGAGCTTTTCAGCTGCAGTTCTTTGTTCTATCTGATCAAGCACCAATGCGATCCGTTTGGGATCATCGCAGATGCCGAAAGCAATGGCTGCAAAGTTAACGGGCGTGACGAGGTTGTCGCCGTGAATGGAGCCATCTTTATCACGCCAGTATACGTATTGTTGTTTGGAGGCTGACCAGAAGCCACCTTCTTCTACCGGTTTATTGAAAGCAGTTTTTAACTTCAGTGCCACTGCTGTATAGTGATCTGCTTTTTCCTGGTTGCCCAAAATCTTTTCGCATGAAGACCAGCGCATCAAAGCTTCATACAACTGCGCATTCACAAAAGAATTCTCGAAACTTGCCCATACAATATCTATCCAATCGCTGGCTTTTTTGTCGGCAATGCCATCGTTCATCATTTCAAAGATGCCGTTCTTGTTGGAATCGCGTTGAATGAGCCAGTCTAATGCTTTCTCGCAGCTTAGCTGGTGGGAGCGTAGCCAGCTGACATCACCATTCAGTTCAAATTGTTCGCTGGTATTGATCACGTATCCGGTTTGGGAGTCGATGGTATATCCCCACATGGCTTCGTAGTACCCGGTTTGGGCATTATAGGTCCCGCGTATTTCATCTCCGGGAACATTATGCCAGCGGGAGAGAACACGGCCATTTTCCAGCATCGCCAGATCGCGTTCCTGATCGAGGGTTGCGGACATATTCCGGGTATAGTTCTCATCGTTCAGCGCCATTCCGATCTGGGCGAAGAAAGGTTCGTGAAGGCATTTCCAATTGGTAAGCCAGCCATTTGCCCCTACTATATTATTATCTACTACGCCGTACCGCCCGGTTGTGTTCAACAACTCTCTGACCGCTACGGCATCAATGCCGGGAAGTATTCCCCTTGAATATTGTTTATTATAATCCACATACTGTAACTCATAACTGGCGGTTACTGTTCCTTTCTTCACTTCAAAAGGCGCAAACACATCTGCCTTTTTAGCCACATAGCGGCTTAGATTATATCGTTGCTGCAGTGGGGCATCCGTTATGAATTGTGTACAGGTGAATTCATTTTGAGGACTGTGGGAATATTTAGCTGCGACCTTGCTGTCTGATACTGCAGTGATACGCAATGCATCTCCTGATTCAGCATTCCAGAAGGTAACACCTCCGGTATGAACGCCATAGGTGTCATTTACTTCTTTAAGATATTTACACCAGACCATGCCCCCGTTGTCCATAATACCACCCTTCCATACAGACAGGTCGGAAAAGTTCCACTGAGGGAATGCCATTTCTTCCAGCCTGGCAGCCTGATCATATTCCCTTGTAATGTCCCATTGTATTTTATCTTTTTTTACTTTAAAGACCCATTTTTCCTTTATGGTACTATAGTTTATGCCGCTTATAGTTACAGTCCCTGCATTTTTGGTTACTTTAATATCCTGTGAAGCAGCAGAAGAAAAGCTGCCGTCGGAGGTGCGAATACCTGTGTATACACCGGAAGAGGACAAAGTATTTTTGCCTTTTATACGCAGCTGCTTTATCCGGCAGCCGTTTGAATAATCGATCGTAATGGAAAGCTTCTTGTCAGGAACAGTGAGGGTAATTGTTTTATCCTGTCCTTTTCCGGTTGCATGAAAGAGGAATAGTATCGTGGAAAGGATCAGGGTGAATCTGGCCATCGGTTAGGATTATCCCTCAAATCTAGGCGAAATGGTTTTGCAGGAAGGGAGTTTTATTTACACTTTCTGATATTTTCACAATTTATAACTAACCCCCAGCCCCAGGAAAATATTATACATGTTAAACCCCACTCCCTTGAACGTAGAAGGGAATACAGGCTGTAATCCCCATTGAAGGTTCGCGGCAACAGCCAGTCTTTTTCCGACCTTTCTTTCAGCGCCGCCCTGAAGCCCCCAGTCAAACTTTCGTTCTTCTTTTGCAAAATCAAAATTTGCCTGATCAATGATCACCTTTTCACCAAACGAGTTGCCATTACGGATATAGCCGTTTGATACTGTACCATCAAAGGAAGCAGCCAGAAGGTAAGCGGCATAAAATCCCAGTTTGAAACGCCATTTTTCAGATGGCTGAAACACAGCATTTATCGGCAGCGTGAGGTATAGGTTATGCGCTTTGGTTTGGTTGGTGCCGGTAAAATCCCCTTCAAACTCGCTTTTTCCCGAACTGCTTTGTTGGGTGATGATGGTATGAAAATATTGCACGCTGTCTTTTACCCGCATGCCCTTATACTCAACTTTTAATCCGGCTCCGATACCCCATTTTCCTTTTATAACATATACGATCTCATAACCTATAGCCGGAGAAAATAGTGGTGAGTAGCTTTCTACTTTACGGATAGTATTGGGTAAGGATACGGGAGCGAGTGCTCCTATGTTAAACCCGGCATGCACATATTGGTGAATGTTCTTTTGAGCATTGGCCTTGAAGGCTATCAGCATGCATAGTGCGATCAGGATATTTTTGTTCATGTACATCGGTTATTGAGGAATAATACGGAGGCTGTCTACAACCAGTTTGCTTCCGATAGCACCACGGTAGTGATCCCCTTCGCTGCTGGAAGAAGCTACAATCGTCATACGCAGATCTTCAGGCAGGGGAACGTTGGAGAGGTATGTGAAGGGGATATCGAACTTTAAAAAGGTGCTGCTGGCTGCTCCGTTTGTTAAAACAGCGCTGGCTAATACCCGGTCTGATGTAAGGATGTTAGTGCCGTCCAGGTGTTCAGGACCTTTGAAGAGAACAGCATAAACAGAGCATTTATCCTGCTGGCCGGCAATAATATTGCCGTTTTGATCCTGAAAAGCTGCGCCGGGAGTGTATTTGTAATAACCGGTAAATCTTGCAGGTCTTCCTACATATGGCTGCCCGAATTCTGTAGCTGCCAGTGGATTCACGAACACGGCGGAGGTATTAAAATTACCCAGGAACAGGGAACCCGCAATGAGCCGGATACCTACTAATTCAGACAGTGGTGTACCTTTCAATGTTATCATCTCTGCACCTTTGCCCTGGTAACCCTCGGGCGTGGAATGCGTAGGATAAGCTTCCGGCTGTTTGGGGAAACCGGATAAGGCCAGTCCCGGATTGCCGGAAGACCATATGGTGCTGTTATCTGCCTCTAATGTATATTCATATTTATCGGTGGCATTGATGCCCCAGTTCTCAAAATTAAATGACCAATTACCCACGTTCACCACCTGTACCGTATATGTTTTTTTCCCTTCGCCATTCTGCGGAGTAACCACATATTGTACCGGTCCTTTTTTAGGAAAAATGGAGTCCCCTGAGGCTGGCACTACTGTTGCTCCGCCTGAGAGCTTCAGCACAGGGGCAATTCCACTGTTATATGCACTGGCCTGCAGATGTAGCATAATTCTCCGGTTGGATTGATCAATGAACACATTGCTGGTCAGTAAAGCGGGATCAACCGTGAACGTCTCTATATCAGCTTCAGGATTCAGCGGTGCTTTTTTGATGCAGGATTGGAAAAGCAGCAAAAAGGCCGTGAGCGCAGCACAGTGTTTTCTCATATGATGTGGGTTATTCTTAGTTAATGTAAGAAAAAACAGTTACTTCTTCTTAACAAATATACCATCTGGTATACTTCCTGTCCAGCATTTGGGCAGGTCCTTTTCTTTCACGCCGAATAACCTGGCAATTACCATTGCCGTATTCTTATTGCTGTTATACATGTTTGTTAAGCCGGATCTTTTAATCTCCGGACCTGTAATAGCCCATGGCACCTGCATTTCTTCCATACTGGTACCACCATGGCCGCTTTTGGGATGCCCGCCATGATCTGTGATCAACAGGAAGTGTGTATCGTCATATAACTTTTCCGCTCTTATTTTATCTAAAAAGATCCCAATAGCTGTATCGGCCTGCTCAATGGCAGTGATGTATTGCGGTGACATCCAGTTGTAACTATGCCCTGCATGGTCTGTATGCACGCTGTATAAGAAAACCAGCGTGGGTGAATGCCTGTTTTCTACGATGAAGTCAAATGCTCTTTGATAGTTACTATCGTATTTATCTTTCCATTCAAATGAAATTTCATCGAAGTATTTTTTATTCATCGAATTAGGTAATTCTGCCCAATTATAGTAAAAGGCTGTTTTAACACCGGGTACATGATCCTTCAGGATTTTAAAGATGGAAGGATAATATCCTTCTTTATCTGTTTCCAAAGGTTTCAGGCGTTGGTTCTCGAGGGTCCATTTATTATCAGTTACACCATGTTCTTCCGGGCCTGATCCTGTTAAATGGCTGGTCCAGTTTGGTAATGTTACGGATGGCATTACGGGGCGGGTGGTCAAAGACAATACGCCATCAGCTATCATTTTATCCAGGTTAGGATGCCTGGCTGTTTTGAAACCATCAACGCTGAAGCCATCAAGGCCAATAATAACAACCCGTTTCTGTGCAAAGACATGCTGTTTAGATAAATTCATTAAAACAGCTACCAGGCAGATTAATCTGATCACCTTCATATAGTATGATATTTTCCCATCAAAATAGTAAATGTTTCTTAATGGGAATAATATTTTCCTTTTAGGAAAACTATTACTTCAATGGATAATGGTAATCCCCGGAGTGAGAATGTCAGATTTTTTAGCAGAAATATTTGGAGGTTTGACATTAAAATTTCTATATTTGCAGCCCCTCAAAGGAATAAAGCAGGCCTTAAAAGCCCGCTGATATTGAGGATCGGTAGTTCAGTTGGTTAGAATGCCGCCCTGTCACGGCGGAGGTCGCGGGTTCGAGTCCCGTCCGGTCCGCATAGCAACTTCCTCAGTCAAGGATCACGAAAGTGATCCTTTCTTTATTTTACAGCATTTGCTTTACAGTCAAGGGTTTTGAAGGTTTCTTAACAACACTTCGGTATTTCATTTTAGTACCTTTACAAAGGTTGACAACATTTATTCTCGACTAAAAACTCGACTAAACTCGACTAAAATTTAGTGCAAAATGTTGTTACCAATTAAACCGATTTGCCCGGTAAGTAAAAAGCGGAGAGATGGCACCAGCCTAATATTTATTCAGTATTGTGCTGAAACTCCTAAATTATTGAATACCGAAATTGCCATACCTCCCCAATTCTGGAATAAAAAGACGGAAAGTGTTTCCTCTAAATTGCCTACTGAATATGGAGATTTTTCATTATTTAATGAAGAAATTGAAAGGCAGCTTAAAATAGCCACTGAAATAATTAAATGGGTAAATAAGAATGGGGTTACTGATAAGGGCCAATTCGTAAAGAAGGTTTTTAAACCCAATTTCGATGTTTCAACCCTGGATAAATTAGATTTATTGGGAGATCCTTTATCTGCGGATAACTCCGATCCCTTAAACATTTATTATCAAATTGAACAATATTGTAAGGATAAAAAAGGTACGGTTTCATCCGAAACAATAGCCATTTATGAAACGATGTCAGATCATCTAAAGGCATTTGAAGAATTTAGGGGTAAGCCTATTACGTTTCAGTGTCTGGATTTTGATTTTTATGATAGATTTACGCATTTCCTAACCTATACTTACCAACAACCTCGATTTAAAGAGCCCATAATCGGATTAAAACAAAACTCCATTAGTAAAGACATCAAACATTTGAAAGGATTTGTCAAAGACCGGGCAAAGCGGAAAATCATAGCTCCAATTAATATGGAGGATTTCAAAAGCCCAGAAGAGGATTCAGATGCTATTTACTTACCATTTTCTGAAATAGCTCAAATTTATAATACTGATTTATCCCAATTTCCAGAATTAATAAATGATCGTAATCGTTTAGTCCTTGCATGTCTAACAGGATTACGCTTTAGTGATTTTTCTACCTTAGAACCTGAAGATGTTCGGGACGGAAGAATTTATTTAAAACAAGAAAAATCAGATGGACGGGTTGTAATCCCTTTAAGGAGGGAAGCAGAACAAATTCTAATAGAATTATTTAAAGAAGGGATTACCTATGTTAGTAATTCAGAGTTTAACAAAAACATCAAATTAATTGGGAGACTTGCGGGATTAAATCAACCTATAACCTTTTCCTATAAAAAAGGAATAACCGTTAATAAAGTAACTCGACCAAAATCTGATTGGATAACTTCACATACAGGAAGGCGTTCATTTTGTACAAATGAATTCCTGGCAGGAACACCGGTTAAATTAATTATGCTGATTAGTGGCCATAAAAAGGAAAAGGATTTTTACAAATACATCAAAATAACTCAGGAAGAGGCTGCTAAAATATTAGAGAAATTATGGGCTGAGAAAAATGCGTTGCAACCCTTAGAGCTTTATTCTACGCAAATAATTTCAGCCTAAATATTCTCAAGCTAAAACTATGAATTTCTTGAAAACGTAGCCACAAAGCATTTATTCTTTGGCATAAAACTCGTCCAATACCATTTATTATTATCCTTTTCAAAATTTTTGTAACTTTTGTTAAATTGAAGTTGATTAAGCTTAAATGAAACACACAGTTAATTTTAACGAAATAAATGTTCTGGTAACATGGGAAGGTCCCCTGAGAGACGGAACTGATGTATATGTTCATACGGGTGATCCTGGTTTAGCCATGCATATTATAGTGCTTTTCCTTGATGACAAAGGTATGCGGAACCTTTGGTATGAACAATCTTGGACCGCTGACAATGAGGAGCAGGCAATGAGACTATGTAGAAGTGTTGAGAAAAATTGGAAAAACTGGTCTCGTAAAAAAGCCTTGGGGGCAAAAGAATAATGGAAAGATTGAAACTTCTCGCATTGTATCGGGGCAGTCCCAGATTGAATAACCGTTAATGGCTGTGTAGGAAATTTTTTCCCTTAATTATATTCTGTATATTTTAAGAATTATATTATATGAGTAAAAGGCAGTATTTGTATGTCCCAGTATGGAAAAAATACCAGTCCCAAATAACAAGAAGCGTTAATTGGGGCTTGGGGGAAGGCTTTTCAATTCCATCCAGTTATTTCATGAAAGTGAGCAACCGCAAGCATTTTGGTTTCAGGCTGGAAATTAAGAACGGCAATGTGGTCAATGATATTTCTGGATCTGCGATGGCCAGGGACTTGGCATTTCTTTTATTAGAAAGCCCTGTTAATAAAGAATTGTTGGCAAAGAAACATTTTTTCGTTAGAATGTCTAGGAATTTTTACCTAGAAATATTTCCAGTAAAATTATACAAGGGTATAATGGACGGTAAAATCAATTAACTCTGCTATAAACAGGTAGTAGAATGGATCAGATAATGTCATTGGGTGCCAAATTAATTTTTTAATCAGGCTAGATAATAACTGAAATAGCATTAAAATTAAATCCTATAGCTAATAATTTTTCTTTCCTATTAATTTCCAGTGTCCCTTTATAATATTCCTTTTGCTGTCTACTAGCCCATTCTAATAATACAGAACTCCTGCTACCCAATTTGTAATCCTCAAACTTTAATCGCCAACTTCGTTCTTTAACAGGTTTGTTCATAATGCCTAATGCATCGAGAGCATGTCTTTGTGCCGTAGAAAGCCTTCCTCTATTATACTTTGACCGCTGATTTGCAACCCAGTTTTTCAGCTCTTTGCTCATGGATGGCTCTGCAGGGTCATTTAGAAACTGTTTATATACTTCAAGATGCTCTTCAAAGCTTTTATGTGTATTGAAAGCACGAAATGGCACACTTGAAAAGTGGATACCTATTGATCTTAACAACTCAGTTTTTTCCTCTGATAAACAACCTTCCCTAAATCTTCTTCCTTGCTCGATGCGCCATTTTTTTAAAGCCTTTACTTCTTCCCATTTCGGATTATTTTTGATTAGTTCAAAAGTTTCTTCCCAGCTCGTGATTTTTGTAGGTGTAAAATCGAAACCAGCAGCTCGCAATTTTTCTTCTCTCCATGGTTTAAGAAATCCATCCTGAAATGCAACTTTCTGCCATCTAATCCATTCCAATATAGATTTATCGATGCTGCCGCAAGTATATTTGTTAAGGCTCAATTCCCATTGCCTGTCTTTGTCGGTATATCCTATAAATCCAACCTCATCTAGTTTTTGTTTATGCTCTGCTGAAATTCTGTTTTTAAAATAACCGTTTCTTTGATTTTTTGCCCAGTTCTTCAACTCTTTGTTCATGGGTGTAACACTAATATCAAGCCTGTATAATTTGTACTCACTAAGGTAATCATCAAATGATTTTTGTAGATTGGAATCTAAATCCAGTCCAGCATTCCGAAGTATAATAATTTCTTCTTCTGTTAGTTTACTTTGTAAAAATCTGCTACGCTGATGTTGCATCCAGTTAAAAAGTGGTGTTCCTGGTATATTCCACACCGCGCCATCTTTTATCATGCCCCATTTATTTTTGGAAACTACCTCAAGCCTGATGCCCAGATCCTGTACTCTTTTTGCTCTTTCTGGATCTAGTGAACCATACCTAAACTTTTGTCTATTGCTATTGATGAAACGAAAACAGGCAGTGTTCTCTTTCGATGTGATGGGTTGACCTTTTTTAATTGTTTCCTCGAGCAATGCAAACTGAGTTTCCCAAGGATCAAATTCACCGGAAAACTTGGCAAACAACTCCCTTATTTCCTTGGTTTCATCAAAAAAGGATACATTAATCAGGTCTTTATTCGTGGTCGCTCGTCCCAACCTCGCGTCAATTGGTATTTGTGGAAGCTCATTGGAATTCGAAAGAAACTCCTTTTCCAGTTCACCTTTAAACTGGCTATGTATAATTGAGTTAAAGTTATTCACAAGATCAAAAACAATGGGCTGGCGAAACTGGTTAACGGATAGGCATCTTCCTATCTGTTGATAATATATATTGGGGCTTGCTGTAAATCTTAATTGAATTACACCATCCACTCCCTTAATTCCGTCCAAGTGTATTGCTTCATTAAACATATCTACTGTGAAACATAAACAAGGACCATCATCATCAGAAAAATGTTTTAGTAAAACGTTGTTTTGGGCATATCCATTAGATGATATAATCGTATATGAATTTACCTTTCCTTTAATTGATTGAAATATAGAAGTCAGTTTTTTTCTTGCGGCCTCAATCTCTGAAACCTTCGAGCAAAATACTATGAATTTATTATCGTAAGAGCGTAAGTGTTTTGTAAAAATGCTTAAAAGGCCCGAAGCCTTCTCCCAATTTATAATGGCACTATGTATTTTTTCAGTGTAAATTTTATGGCTATTACTTCCGATTATTTTCTTTACTAAACTTCGATATTCATTGTCCACACTATAAATGGCTGAAACATATCGAGGTAGGGGTAAAATGTTAGCCTTAATTGCCTGAACCAGTGAAATGTAGCTAGCTATGTTCCCATCAAAGAATTCCTGAGCCATATCTCTGTTGTTATCCAGGTATCGGATAGGTGTAGCGGAAAATCCAATGAACTTTGATTTGATGTTATTAGATTCAATTTCTTTAATAATCCTATTCCATTCTTTTGCTCCTATTCTATGGAATTCATCAATAATTAAGTTGTCAAAAAACACATTGCTTATATCTTCATCACTCATCAATTCCAATGCCTTAAATGTATAGAAAATGAAATCTTTTTGTGTATGCTTTCTTATTTCCGTTTCAATCAGTGTTGTTGGGCCAATTACGATGTTTTTCCGGGTTGAAAAGTGATTTAGAAGTTGAGCAATAATTACTGCCTTACCAGTTCCTGTTGGATGAACAACACAAACCTTACTTTTACTATTCAGCAGGGCCAAGATATTATTAATAGCTAGTTGATTGTGTGGATAGACATTCATTTGGTGGGAAAATCTACTATTTTAGAATTACTAATTACTAAGGTTCCGAATGGAATTCTCTTTATTTTAAAGATAGGACAGATGTGAAATTTAAATGTTAACTATTTGCAAATGAAGAGGAGGTAAAGAGTTTGAGGAAATGAGTATTTTACGTAAATTTAGTATATACAATATTTCTCATTGCAACTAGAATAAAAAATGATAAAAGCAAACCTTATATTAATTGCGTGTCTAATGCTCCAGGCATGTAATGGGCAAAATCACAGGATTACCCAGGAAAGGTTAATAATTGATTCTCTTAATAGGGAATTAAGCTTTGCAAAAGCAGAGTTAGAACGAAGTTCAAGAAAACAGCCTTTGAATTCTTTTGTTATTTCTCAAATAGATAAGCATTTTGAACAAGTGTTCGTACAATATTATGGAAAAAGTGAAGGCTTGGCTCGTTTAAAGGTGATGAATAATATCATTGGTTCAGACCAGGTTAAAAAAGAACTTTACCATGTGTGGAAATAGTTGGCTATTGTAACTGTTTTAAAAAGACTGACAATTCGAACGGCAAATGTCCAAGTTTCTAGTTTCCGGATTTTTTTGCGTAATTTGAATGTATATAATATCTCCCTTTGCAACCAAACAAAAACATGAAAAGACTAAATTTTATTATCATGGCATGCTTCTTTCTTCAGGCCTGTAATGATAATAATAATGAAACTCTTCAATATAAGCTCACAATTGACTCGCTTCAAAGAGAATTAGTTGATGCTAAAGCTGAATTGGATCAATTGAGATCCACCCGAAAGCAACCCGTGGATTCTTCTAATATATCTCATTATGATAAACATATTGTAGATATTTTTATACAACGCTATGGAAAAAGTGAAGCAATGGTTCGTTTAAAGTTAATGGAAAAAGCCTACGTTTCTGAAAATATGAAAATGGATCTTTTTCAGAAATGGAGAAACTTTCTCGCTAGGCATGGTGAATAACACCTTTTTCTATTGATAATGTTTCATGAAAAGGCTTATTTTTGAATGAATAAATGATATTCTTTTAAGTATAATTGGACTAGGGTATCCCTGATCGGCATAAAGCCAGGCGAAAGCTTGGCTTTATGTTTTTAGGTATATCCTATATTCTAATTCCCCTCCACTTCTGCAATTTTTGAAATAATTCTTTCCGAGCCTCTGATCCTACTCTGAATTTTCGCTTTTTGTTGACCACATATTTGCATTAAGAATTAGTGCAGTATGGAAACAATGGCGAAAATGGGGGGACCGACAAAGCGATCTTTATCCAGGAATCAATGGGTAACCTGGGAGGATCTGCAAGTTTTTAAGCGGGATCTTCTTTTTTCCATCCAGGCCCTATTATCTAAAGCGGATGATAACCAGAACAAAAAGTGGTTAAAATCCTATGAAGTGCGAAAACTACTCAATATCTCCTATGGTACCCTCCAAACACTGAGAAGTAATGGAACATTGCCTTTTAGTAAAATTGGTGGAACTATCTATTATGATATTGATGATATCAATAGACTAATTGCTGATCATAAAAGGAATTTAAATAAATATTGGAAACCTGATAAGCAGTAAATAAATACCATCAATATGAAACCATTATCTATTTTATTACCTGGAAACCCACCACGGATAGAAGAAGTCCAAATTTATTTTAACCAGAAAGGTATGTCTTCTGCAGAAGCGGAATGCTTTTTTTTCTTTTATGAAATGAAATATTGGACAAGCCGAAAAGGTGGCCCTTTAAGAAACTGGAAAAGTACTGCTTATCAATGGATCGCTAGTCTATTGAAGAAGGAGCCCTGGCGTTTTAATAAAGATATTCATTAAATGTTTGGTTATGATAAGTCGAGAATATCAATTAAAGAAAGGCTTGCAGGCTCTTGGGTTTGATTACGATAAATTATCAAAAACCCCTTTTTTATCCGGAATAGATGTTCTGATTTATAAGGACAAGTGCAAGGTGTTTTCTCCTGATAAGATCCCTCATTTACTACAAACAACAATTTGGATATATGATAAAGGGGAAGAAAATCCATACATAATTGATAACCTAAGCATAAGTATAAATAAGATAGAAAAGGGCTGTGATCCCTCCAACAGCGAGATTTTATCTGAATGTTTTTTTAGTTCAATTGATGCTTTGCCGAAGAGATCTGAAATTATTAAAAAGGCTGAAGAAGTCCTTCATATAAGAAGTATTGGCGAAAAATTTAATATTGACCGATTAAAAAGGGTAGAGAGTTTGGGGATATCAAATTATAAAAAGCTCTAGTTATTATGGCTTGAAACACAAATTCGTTTTTATGAAATTGGATATTTTGGAAGAGCGCGAAATAACATTTAAAGACTTTGACGCTATAATGAGGAAAGTTACGGAAACTAACTTATTCCCTTCATACCTGGTACAAAACAACTTTAGAAAGATTAGAGAAGGATTATATGCCGGAAAAAAGGAAGAGTTAATAAATGTATTTTATAGTGAGGGTGAGGGCTGGCGATATAAAAATTTAAAACAACTCGAAGATCACGGATCTCTTATACAGTTTATTGCAAACCGGTTACATGAAAATAAAATTGGAATCAACAGAATCCCTAAAGATCTTATACAATCTGCCACTATTGCTAATAATCACTACAATCAAGTAGTGAAAACTGTAAAGAAGGAAAATAAGAATTTACCGTGGGAGCACTTTTCTTCTAGTAGTCAACAACGTAAACGGGTTAAATAGATTTTAAAGCAATTCTTTAAGACTAATGAAATGTGATATAAGTACATCGGATTTGCCGGATAGAATACAAAAGCAAATAACAGATACGGGATTTGATATCAACGATTTCACTATTGAAACATTTGGGCAATATGATAACGGCATTAAATTATGGGAAGAAAAGAGTACGCTTACTCTTCCTAATAACGAATATACCGAAATGCGTAGGTTTTGTTTTTTAATAAGTAATGCGACTGATGAGAATAAGGCAAAGGTAGAAATTTTAACCGCCCACCTAACCAGAACCTCCCTTGATGGAGAAAGAATGATTGAAAGAGCCCATGAGGCATTTTTTCAAGAGGATGGGAAATTTAGAAAGAAAGAGTTAATAATCGAAGATTTAGAGAGGCAGATGCGAGGGAGAGAGCGGATAACAAAATTGTACGAATTAGAGTTAGCTAAAAAAAATGAACAGGGGAGAAACATTAGACGATAGAAGTACCCCAATCAACTAAATAATAAATCTGAGCATATGTACTACATCTGCAAATTTTATGATAAATGGTCTGTCATGGATACTGAGGATAAAAGCAACCAGGATTTAACTAACGAAGAAATTGCCATGATTAAGAGAAGATTCCCTAAACTTTTGTCGGAAGGGTTTATGCACTTTATTGGGGTGGATGCTGTAAATCCTAAAAAATTGCTTGGTTCACCCAAAACTGCTGCCAAAGGAATTCCTACAAAAGTAGCTTCCAAAGGTGAAAAGGATAAAATCTAAAACTATGTATTATATAAAGAAATATTCCAACGGATGGGCGGTACACGATGATGTGACTGGAGCTGGCAGATTACTTAATGAGAATGAAGTTGCCAGAATTAAAAACGAATTCCCTTCTCTGGCTGACGAAAAGGTATTAACTGTTTTTTCAGATCACATAAGGAGTATACAAGCGCCACGACCAAAATTTGAACAAGAAAAGGCTTTTATAGAATGATACAGTGTGAGGATTTAAAGGAGAATTAGTCTTCGCGGTCATAGATCTAAAAGCGAAAGAGCGCTAACAACCACCAACTATTGTACAATATCCTTGGAGTCCGAAGGACGGTTCCACCCGTTCCTACGGAGAGGGTGAGGGCGCCATTTGTTGCGCCCAGCAAGATGTAGTGTTGTTGACAACATTGGGTTTTCTATGCCTTTCAATTATTAAAGATGAACAATGTGATTTATGAGAAAGGGGCAAACTAAAGGTGAAGATGGCTTGCAGCATTTGGTTTGGACGCGAGTTAACCAGTCAAAGTATAATGAAATAGAAAGACTGATAGCCGGAACAAAGAATGAAACGATCAGTAGCATTGTCAGAAAAATAATCTACAAAAATCCCATTAAGGTATATATCCATGATGAATCAATGGATTTACTATTAGAAGAGCTTGCTGTCATTCGCGGGGAAATTAAAGCAATTGGCGTCAATATTAACCAATTGGCAAAATTGTTTAATACCTATCCTGAAGAACAGAAAAAGGCTTTTTATGCAAAAATTGGCTATCAAGAGTATTTACGACTAGAAAGTAAAATAGATAGGACCCTGTTAATTATTTCAAAATTGGGAAAGAAATGGTTGTCAGAATGAGTTTTGGAAAATCTATAAGAAAAGCACTTTCCTATAATGAAGCAAAGTTAAGGAAGGATGATGCAGAATTAATTCTAGCCTCCAGGTTTTCTTGTGATGTTCCAGATCTGAATTTTACTGAGAAATTAACCAGGTTTGAACGCATTATTCAAAAGAATTCAAAAATTGAATACAATACTGCTCATATCATTTTGAGTTTTTCGCCTTATGATAAACTTGATAATGAGAAAATGCAAATGATTGCTTACGATTATTTGAAGAAGATTGGATTTGGTGATCAGCCCTATTTGGTTTACCTGCATAAGGACACTAACAATCCGCACTTACATATTGTGTCCCCTACAATACGGCCCAACGGAAGTTCTATTTATTTACATAATATAGGTAAAAGGTTATCTGAACCTGCTAGGAAGGACATTGAGAAAGAATATGGACTAATACCAGCGGAATCAATTAAGAATTCTAAGGAGTATAGTTACAGTGAACAAAATACTAAGGCTTTTATTTCAAACACTGTACGTGATGTTGTTTCTAAATATCATTTTTCATCTTTTGAAGAGTTTAATGCTATACTTAAGATTAAAGGTGTTATTGCTGATAAAGGACGACCTGGTTCAAGGTTACATATTAATGGTGGGATAGTTTATTCAAAATTAGATGCTTTTGGCAATAAAGATGGCATACCTATTAAAGCAAGTTCTATTTATACAAAGCCAACCTTATCGAGGCTGACAGAAACCTTCTCTACAGAATTTAAATATAATCCTAAATACACTGACTATACCAAAAATACTTTATCTGCTGTTTTCGCAAAATATAGAAAGTTAACATTCAATGGGTTCAAAAAATACCTAGCAGCAAAAAGAATTCAATTAGAGCTAAAGTTTAATGAACACGACAAACTTGAGAATATCTATTTTATCGACAATCTTAATAGGGCAGTATTCAACTGCAATGATCTTAATCTTTCTCTCGAATTTCTTGAAACTAAGATTCGCTTTGATAAAGCTGAATACATCAAAGTTTCGAATAAAAGTAGACTTTCAGAAAATTCCTACAATTTTTCAATGCTTGGCAGACTTGCGATAGATCTTTCGAAAAACCTGATTGGAAATAACGAAGGAGATTCTGGGGTATCTAATGAATTTATGAAAAAGAAACGAAAGAAGCGAAAACCCTGGTAGCAGTTACGTTTTTTTTTGAAAATGTGAAATTGATTATGTGCAGATGGAAACAGGAGAAAACATACAGGAGTTACGAAAAATATTAGATTTTATACGATTTGGCAGCATACTACTATTGTTAATTCATTTTTATAGTGTTTGCTTTCCGGTTGTATATGAATTAGGGTGGTCGTTAGAACTATTAAATAGGGTCATCTTTAATTTATCTAACAATTTCCCAATTCTTAGTGGCTTTTTTAAGCCTAAGTTGGCTATCCTTCTATTGCTTTGTATTTCACTACTTGGAGTAAAAGGAAGGAAAGATGAAAAGTTAACTATTCAAGCCATTGTTACTTATCTAGGCATAGGAATGCTGTTTTACCTTTCTTCTACCTGGTTATTGCAGATAACAGCCCCTCCAACTATCATAGCATGTTTATATGTATCACTTACGAGTACGGGCTATGTACTTATTTTAACGGGAGGAACTAAAGTTAGTAGATTCATAAAAAACAGGCTAGATAAAGATGTTTTTAATGATTGGGCAGAACAATTTCCACAGGAGGAACGATTGCTTTCTGATGAATATTCAGTAAATCTTCCCACAGAATACAAGTTTCGCGATAAGATAAGGAAGGGGTGGATAAATATTCAAACTTTTAGGGCATGCATTGTATCAGGTACTCCTGGATCAGGTAAGAGTTTTTGGGTCGTTCGCAATTATATCCAACAACTGGTTGAAAAACAGTTTTGCTTCTTTTTATACGATTTCAAATTTCCTGATTTAACTCTTATACTTTATAATCATGCATTAAAGCATGCTCATAAGTACCCCGTTAGGCCCCAATTCTTTGTTATCAATTTTGACGATTTATCGAGAACGCATAGATGCAATGTGTTGTATCCTGAAACAATGCTTGAATTAACCGATGCATCAGAAAGCAGCCAAACACTAATGTTAGCTCTTAATAGAGACTGGATAAAGAAAATTAGCGATTTTTTTGTGCAAAGTTGTATTCTTTTTGTTACTGCAATTTTCTGGTTTCTGAAGAAATATGATGGCGGAAGATATTGCACTCTACCTCATGCAATTGAGTTGGCCCAGATGGAATATGATGAACTTTTTCCTGTGCTTAGTATGGAGAGAGAAATTGAAGTTTTAATCAATCCATTCATATCTGCTTATTTAAGAGGTGCTAATGAGCAATTAGAGGGACAAATAGCCAGCGCGAAAATTTCGTTAGCACGATTAGTATCGCCTTCTATTTATTATGTATTAACAGGATCTGACTTTACTTTAAATGTTAATAACCCAGAATCTCCAAAAATTGTTTCTGTTGGAAATAATCCTGCCAAGCAAAGTACGTATGGTGCAGTTATTAGCCTTTACGTTGAACGTATGCATAAGCTGATAAATAAGAAAAACCAACAGCCATGTGCGCTAATATATGATGAGTATCCCACTTTGACAGCAAGTGTAGATTTAATTTCGACGGCGAGATCGAATCGTATAGCCGTTCTAGTTGGATTGCAAGACATGTCGCAGATGGTAAGGGATTATGGCAAGGAGCAAGCCGAAGTGATAATGAATATTTGCGGTAACATAATTAGTGGGCAGGTTTTGGGAGACAGTGCTAAAGCACTTAGTGAACGAATTGGAAGAATCAATCAATTAAAAGAATCATTTTCTATAAGTGCTAATGATACTTCAATAAGTAAGTCAACTCAGCTGGAAAGTGCTATTCCTGTATCCAGAATTTCAAATCTTAGCTCTGGTGAATTTGTAGGTGCAGTAGCAGATACTCCACAACAGCCAATAAAGAATAAAGTCTTCCATGCTAGGATCATTAATGATATCGAAGCTATTAAAAAAGAGGAAGCTGCATATAAACAACTTCCAATCATCAGAAATATTGATGAACATACAGTGATGGAAAATTTTTACCAGGTTAAAAGAGATGCGAGATATATTATAGATACTGAAATGAACAAAATTAGGAATAGCCCAACTATGAAGCATTTAATAAAAAAAAGTAAGAATAACCCACCCCCCCAGTCCAATATAAGTTTATGAGTTTTTATTCTATAATTTAAATTGAAGTTATGAAACAAGTAAATGTTGAAAATCATGATTATTTGTGTGTTGAAGTATTTCCACGACTTGGTTTAGAAGGGGTTTTTAATGATGCTCTTATGGCCGCAATGAAAAATGGAGAACCAACTATTATTCTTGAAGCATCTGCTAAATATGGTAAAAATAATGAAGATTTATTGGTTATTAAGCCACGGTTGGATTTAAACGAGGAAGACGGTCGGTATTATGCAAATGCAATTACAGCATCGTTAACGCAGCCTGGCAAAGAAAGCTTTTCCCTTCAATTTGATCTTTATGCGCAAAAGGGTTATTCGATAGATGATATGTATAAAATGATGGACGCAAAATATATTCATCAGGATATTAAAAGACGAGATGGGACTAGAACAGAACGATGGAGCAGAGTAGAATTCAAGAAAAATGAAGAAGGGAAGCTTGTACCTTATTTGCGCCATGAGTATAGTGATAGTACTAATTTTAACCTTATTAAGGAATTAGGCCGGCTTCCTTTAGGAATGACCCAGCAAGAAAAGGAGGATATGATCTTTGACATGAAACACGGTGATCCTGGTGTTGCAATGATTAGAAAACCAGATGGAAGCCGTGAACGAGTTACTTTAGTTCCTAATCCGAAAACTGCGCAAATTCACGTTTTTGATAGAAATGGTAATCGTTTAATGTTAAATGATAATAAGGTTAGAGTAGAAACTTCTCAAAAGTTTGTTGTTGTCGGTAGCGAGGATAATAACAACATTACACCTGCAGCAGCAAGAATGCTTGAAGGCGGAAACGATCAAGGTGAGGGTCAAGATCGGGGGAGAGGCCAGGGACAAGGGAGAGGGGGCAGAAGAGCCGGTTAGGTTTTTTATAGGTTTTAAGCCGGAGATATTTTCTCCGGTTTTTTTTATTAAATGAATGATATATAACTACTTACATAATTCATTTTTAAAGTACTAGATTAAACTATTTTCATCTTTCTCAGGAAGAAATAATTCAGAGGTACTAGTACCCAATGCCTCAGCTAACCTTACAATTGTTTCAAACTCGATGTTCCGTTTCCCATTTTCAATCCGGCTTATTTCAGATCTTTCAATATTGGTATGAAAAGAAAGATCATCCTGGGTCATTCCCAAAGCTGTCCTTTTTGTTCGCACGTTGTTACCAAAATTGATCAATTCTACTATATACCGGCTTGATTCCATGATTGTCATAAAAGTGACAAAAAATGGTAGAATTGTTTGTGTGATATATCACACATTTCATTATTTTTCGTAAATTACACCTGAACATAACAGTTAGTATGTAATAATTTCTACTTTTGCGACTTCTAAAATATTAAGGAGCTTTCGCTAAAAGATCTCGTCATTCGAAAACTGGTAATTTTCAATTGAATAAGCAGACGAGAGGCTGATAAAGTGAAGCACCCACGTAAAAGCGTGGGTCCACTTAGCCTGTCTGCTTAGGTATACCAGTACCTCGATGGCATGGTGAGGTGTGGCCTGCGTTTTTTTATTCCTTCCCACTAACTCTCCTCTAGGTTTAAATGCCCATTCGGGTTTTTGTAATTTTAAATGTTTTAATATGGCAAAGGTGCCAAGCCCAAAGCTAAGTTATTTAGGGTTTTTGTATTACCAGTTTCTAGACTTATCTCTTTCATTTAGAGAACGTGTTTGTACAGAATGTGGATGGAGTGAAGCAACTTTCTATCGTAAAGCAAAAAGTAAAAAAGGATTATCAAAAGCTGATAAGGAAAGAATTATGAACATCTTTCAACTATTGTTGGATAAGGTTATATCCAATATAAAGGATTATTCTGGTAATGATCTATAGTTAGTAAAGTTGCTTTGATCAGTATAGAAATGATATTATGAAAAGGGTTATTCTGATAGATGACAATTTGATTGATCAAACTATTTTAACTAAGCTTTTCTCTCATTATGGGGTTAAGCTTGAAACAGCTAATGATGGTGAAGAGGGTATTAAATTAACTAAACAAATTATACCAGCTTTAATTCTATTGGATATAAAGATGCCTGTAATGGATGGATTTGAAGCACTTGTTTATTTTAAAGCGGATATAATACTACAGAATATTCCCATTGTAATGCTTTCTGCTGACTTAATTTCTAAAGAAGTAGAAAATCTTTTATTAGTAAATGCAGTAGGTTTATTAAAAAAACCTGTTTTCCCAAAAGACATAAAAGCTTTGCTAGAAAAATATAAAATACTTGAAGTTAAATAGGGTTTTAATTTTTTGTCTTAAGCTTAAATTGGAATTTAAATGCCGCCCTGGACTATTAAGTCCGGGGCTTTTTATTATAGATTACTCTTCCAGAGCTGGTATTGTGATTCCTGACAGATGTGCTTATTTAAAATTAGTTATATTATGCAGCTTTTTCTTAAATCCCCCCTTGCTAATTCAATATATTATAGTATATTATTTTAAATAGATTATATGAGTACTTCCCATGAGAAGGGGCTAAGCCTCGAAAATGCACTCCAAAGATTGCAGGAATCAGTAATTTCAAAACTATACGATTGTAATAAAGCCAAAATTATTGTTGAACCGCGAAAGATATTAATTACACCTGAAGGAAATAAGGAGGAGATTGATCTTTATGTTGAGATTGAACATTCAGAGATTCACAAAACGATCTTAATTTTTGAATGCAAAAATTGGGATTCCAAAAGTGTAGATAAAGATATTGTTACAGTTTTTGCAGACAAGATAGATCTGTGTGGTGCTCAGGATGGATATGTAATTGCAAAGAGTTTCACTTCTGGGGCCTACGCTAAAGCAAATGCTTATCCAAGAGTAAAATTGTTAGTAGCTACTGAAGATTTGGAAGCCGTAAAAAAAGTAGCAGAAATTGATATATCCTATACTAAAGCTATTCCAACCCTATTAAAAGTTGATGTTTCCGGTTTTATGAATGAAGATGGAGTTTTTGTTGACCCATCTATGGAAATACCTCCAGATGTAACAATAATTCAACATGGAGTGGAGAGTTCTTTTAAAGAATATTTCGATAAGCGTTTCGATTTTGAGAACTTTATTAGAGATAGTATTAAACATGTTCAAGATATCGGGGATCAGAAAGCATTTTACGAGGTATCTAAAAACGAGCAGTGGGATTTCGAAGATAATTGTATCAAGTTTAGAGGTGAATTATTTCATAGTATGAAATTGAAGGTTGGTATGCAAGTGTATTTTTGTAGAGCAAAATTCAATTATGCTTTTGATATAGAAAAAAATGGACAATACTGTCAGCAAGAGTTTGAGGATGAGAACGGAAGATCTGTAGTCGTTGATATTATAAGACACTAGTGAATTAAATAACATTTGTTTTTTTTATGCAAATAAGCAATATTTGATTTAACATTTTTCAATTACTAGATTTTCATTTTTAAGTTTTTTGACTATGTATACACCAATCATTGTCCCCTGGATTTGCATAATTATTATTATTGTATTTACTGTAAGAGTAATAATAAGACTGTTTAAAAGACCTATTGGCTCACCTATTTTAAAAAATTTATTTATTCGATTACAAAATATTATCAAACTGAAACGTAATAGCTAGAATATCTACCTCATAAAAAATGGTTACCATATTAAGTCTTATAAAAAATACAAAACCTCCTTTGTGCTAAGGAGGTTTTGTATATGAAAAATGTAAAATTAGCTTCGCAGCTATTATTGCTAGTATAAATTTACTTAATTGTACTGCAATGTATTCGCATTAACTACTTGCAATGAATAGCACCGTCTTTTCTATACAAGGTTACTCTGCCTGTATTATTTAATATTTCCATCAAATTTTCTACAGGTTGATGCCGGTTAAATTTCCCCCTTAAGAGTAGTTTACTTATTGCTGGATTATCCATTATAACCTGCTCATTATAACAACGGTTGATCATTTCAGCTATTTCAGATAATGATTCATCCTCAAAAAAATAAACTCCCTGCCTCCAGGAAAGGGTCGTAAAAGGGTGGAAATCTTGAACAGTTGCTGTACCGGCACTTTCATTTATCCTCGCTTCTTTACCTGGTACAAGTTCATACAATTTGCCAGCATTTTCTACAGCTACCTTGCCTTTTACTAATGATGTAACAGTAGTGCCTGTTTTATATGTGTTGACGTTAAATTCAGTACCTAATACCCTTATTTCTGTTCCCTTACTATGTACAATGAATGGTTTATCCGGATCAGGTGCAATATTAAAATAGGCTTCCCCATCTATATATACTTCGCGCTTTTCATCTGTAAACTTTAATGGAAAACGAATACTTGACACGCTGTTAAGCCAAACTTCTGAACCATCCGCTAAAATCACTTTATAATCTAATTTGGGAGGTACTTTCAACGTGTTCCAACCTCCTGGATAGTCCTTATTATCAATACGAAGCACCCTATTCTGGTTGTTTAATTGAGCATCGCCTGCTACAATCTTTTGAGTGCCAGTATCTTGTAATAAAATTTGTTGACCGTTAGCCAATTGAAGCGTTAGTTCATTATTTTGAGCTAATTTATTAACCGAACTTTGAGTATTATTCTTGAAAGCAAAATATCCACCAACAACAAGTATTGGAATAAATACCGCAGCAGCTGCCCAACGTCTAATCTTGACTTTACGCTGATACACCTTATTGCGCTGCTTAACCAGCAACAAACTTTCCTCCACATTTATCTTCCCCATCATTTCCTTAGCTTGATCCTCTGGAACAGATTTTTTTATTTGTTTCTGCATCTCCTGTGCTTCAGGATCTTCGGCTAAAATAGCCTCCAGTTCAATACGCTCCTGATCAGTTATCTGATCATAATGCTCTCTTAGCAGTAATGTATAAAGATCAAGTCTATCCATACTTATATAAAACAAAAAAAGATGTAAAAGGGGTGAATCAAATGTAATTTATCTTGTTAAAATTGATTTTCTTAAGCTGGAAAGCCCAAGTTTAATGTGTGTTTTTAACGAATTTATTGAGATCCCCATCCGTCCTGCAGCCTGTTTGTACTGTAATTGCTGGAAAAAAACCAATTCCATAGCTTTTTGACGTTGAGGAGGTAGCGATTCCATCAATTTTTTCAGATTCTTTTGTTCCTCTTTTTCACCTGGATAAGAAAATGCTGTTTCATCTGATAAAAAAGTCATTATTTTAATTGAATTTCTCTTCCTTTTTCGGGCATTTATGGCATGCAAACATCTGTTATGGACTGCCTTATATAGGTATCCCTTCAAATTGCTTTCAGGTGGTGTTTCCCTGGCTAATAGGGAGATAAAGACGCTTTGTACTATATCTCTTGCTTCCTCCACATCTCCCAACATTTGATGGGCGTGCATGCAAAGCACAGGATAAGTACTCCTAAATGTAGCATCAAATAGTTCATTATCGATTGAACTTAATTCCTTCATTTATCAATAAATATCTGTAATTCAGTTAGTTAACAGCCAAATTTAGCTATTTCCAATGTTAATGACAACTTCTTTAACAGTATTAACAATACTCTCCTTGTTCACTACCTGAGTAGCCATTGTCCCTTTGGTGGTCTGTTATCGACTCCGCAAGTGCTGTACAGTCCCCGAATGATACTTTCCGCCGGGGGCCATTACATAAGATCACTAGCGGGACTACAGCTTCCGTGTGGTGGTCTGTTTATCGACCCCGCAGGAGTTAAAAGAGATTATTCGTGACACGTGAAAGGTCTCTTGGTTAGGACTCAGAATAATGATTTTAGAATAAAATTTTCACTGCTGTCGTTTTACAGTAGGTGATAGTAGTTTTGAGTTATCAAAGAGACACAGCAAAATTAGTAACCATTTAGCACAGACAGGACCTAGCCATTGAGACAGTTACCCAGATCCTTTATTTAGGGTTTTATCATTAGCATTTTCTCATTAAACCACGTATATATTAGCCTCATAATTTTACATAAATATTTATTTAGGAAAACCCAATACAAAATATTTAAGTCTTTATCCCAAGTTGGACTAAAACATATTTTATGATGCGCAAGATTATTATTGAAATCATTTGTATTTCTTTTATCCTTCTATTTGTTTACACGGCTGTCTCCAAATTTATTGATTACGATAATTTTAGAGGCATCATAGGCCAATCTCCGTTAATTACAAAGTTTGCCACTCCTTTATCTTTCATTGTTCCTATTGGAGAAATTGTAATTGCATTAATGCTGGCAATACCTCGCTATCGCTTAAAAGGTTTATATGCATCTTTTGCAGCTATGGTGCTTTTTACTACGTACATTATTGTACTAGTCACTTTATCTGAGAAAGTGCCTTGTTCATGCGGTGGAGTTATACAACGTATGTCCTGGACACAACACCTTTATTTTAATATATTCTTTGTTCTTGTTGCTTTAGTAGGAATTGTTCTACAAACAAAAGCAGAAGGGAATACACCTAATGGTCCTCGTTTTGCCAATGCTTAAATACTTATAAGCTTTATTAACTTTTTTAAGATGAAAATTAACAAAATAGCCAAGTTTGTAATTATTTGTATTGCTACATGTGGGGGGCTCGTACTTATTCTTTATGCATTTATGCCTAGACCGAATTCAATTAAGAACGGATTTGTACGAAATATAATCCCTGCAAAAGCAAAACTTGAAAAAGTACTTGATACTAAATATACAGCGTATTATTTCGCAGGTAATACTGATCACCATATTTATTTGGGAAATTATTCTTCAGCCATGCATATACTTGTGGTAAATAGTGATCTAACTGATACTACTACCTACACACAACACCTGGAAAAGAATGAAAAGGGTGCTTGGAAGCTTGCAAGACTAATTGTAGACTCCCCAACTGTATATATTTCTGATGGGATTACACCTGCAATTTACAGAAGTAATTTGCATGAACTAAGTCTTTCAAAGTATTTTGAGAGGTCTTGTTTTTTTACATCTGCTATTAACGTTTCTCCAAATTCATTTTTAGTAAAAGGGGTGAAGAATAAAGAGAATCTTCTATTAAAAGTAACTAATGATAGTCCTTATGTGAAACCTATGCCCAACGTTTTGGAAAAACAGGTTGATGGACTTTTTTGTACCGATGGAACTTTAATAATTGATCCTGAAACCAAAAATTTAATTTACCTCTATTATTACCGGAACGAATTTTTAAAGCTAGATACCAGCCTAAATATAATTTATAAGGGTCATTCCATAGATACTAATAGAGTAGCTCAAATTAAAATAGCTGATGTTACTTCGCACAGTAAAAGGATTATGTCTGCCCCACCTACATTTGTAAATAGGAGTGGTACAATTTATAAAAATCGCCTTTACATATCTTCTGCATTGAGGGCCGATAATGAACAATCAAAGGAATATAATAAAAATGAAACAATAGATGTATACTCCTTAGAGAATGGCGAATACATAAATAGTTTTTACATGCCAAAGTTTAAAGGAGCAAAAGCCGAACAATATAGAATAGTGAATAATCGAATTATAGCAATCTATGAACATACATTATGTATGTATTCTTTACCAGAAGAAATTAATGATCATATAAGTATCAAGTAATTCTTATTGCAATAAGGTCAGGAGTAGCTGAAAACCTGTATAAAAGAGTAGGCATTATTAATGATTCCAAATTAGTTTTATGAAAAAGAAACTGTTTTTAGCTGCTGCTGCATTTATGCTGGCAATTGGTGGCGCATTTGCATCTCAATTATTGCTTCCTGAACCAGGTTTCAGTAAAAAAGCTGATGTTTCCATCCCTACTGGTGTACAACAAGATCTTTGTGAAGTAAGGGAAGAATGTGATGGTGGAACTTTTGCTTGTACTGCAGATTTCCAAGAAGGTGCTATCATCTATACTAACGTTCAATTGTATGGACTTAGCAATCCTGCTGACGTAACTACCTGCACAGTTGCTCTTACAAGGTCAATCCCTTGATAGTCTCAATTTTACAAGTTGAACTGGTAGTTTTTCTACCAGTTCAACTTAGAATTATTGTTTATTATTTTTGATCCGAGATAACCAAAACTTTCATCTCTCTCTCTTCCTTAACAAGATCCAAACCATATTTCTGCAGTTCCCTTTTTACCTGGTGTATATCAGACATTAATGCATCAATTTTAAGGTCTACATTGCCTGTGATGCCTGTTTCGTCAATTAGTGTTACAAGGCTCATTTCATTTATATACCTATCTAACAAATAGGGTAATTGTGACCATTTAAAATTTCCAAATGTCACACCTGTTATCTCCCCTTTATACACTATTGGTCCTCCCTTTGTTTTAAGTCTTTCGTGTGAATAATTTTTAGCAGTTAATTTCCAGATTGGCATTTTCCGGTTTTCTACTGTTACCTTATATCCAAAATAGCCTTCTAAATCTCCTTGCATTCTTTTCATTAAGCCTTCCTTAGTTGCTAATTCTTTAGGAACATCTAAACTATAATTGTATAACCCTTTAAGTTGTCTATCACTCCAAATAAATAAGGACGTGTCTTTCAGGTTTAAAATGGGTTGTCTATACACCTTTTCGTATAAGCTATCTCCTCTAATCCAATGGTGTTTACCAAAGTAGGCCAGGTTGTAAAATAGGTTTAATGGAATTCCAGCTACTTTGTACCCTTTTCTAATATATATATCAGAGTTAAGTTGATAGTCAATGCTTTGGAGGAAAAAATCTTGGTTAGTGAATTTTGTCAGGCTGGATTGGAACAATATCAAAGAATCGGATGGCTTGGGATGCATATTATTAATGCCTGCAGAGAATTTTTCTCTATCTTTTGGATATAATAGTACTGATTTTCTATCTATTAGTTGCCGCATTTTCTCTTCAGTTAAATCTCGTCCATCTGTTATTGCAACTAATGTGCCCTCCGGATTTATAATAAAAACGCATGGGAAGGACCATACATTCCATTTTTTTATGATTATTGAATCATAAGCTGAAACTAAATTTTTAAGCTTTTTTTCTTTATTAAAATCGTCATAGACTTGCACTATTGAATTCCCTCCAACTCGATTTGCATTATATCCTACTAATAGGAATTGAACTTTGTCTTTGAATTTTTCTTGCAATTCATTTACATGGGGAAAGCTTTTTATGCAGACAACGCACCCTTTAAACCAAAGATCTAGGATTAACCATTTTCCCTTGAAATCATTCAAAGATGCTTTAGTGGTTTTGTAGTTTGTTATATAATCTAATGTGAAATCCGGCATAGGCTTTCCTATTTCTGGATTTTCAAGTTTTATTGTCCTGGACTCATAAGAATTATTCGTTGCCATTCCCACCTGGCCCATTACTAAATTTGTTATAGTTGTTAAACTGGCTACCAGAAATAATAACTTATGTTTTTTCATCTTCAAGTGTTAGTATGTGAATATCAATTTGTTTTAATATAACCTTACTGCGCCATTGCCGCAGTAAAAGTCTCTCACATAATAAGACCCGAATAAAGAGGTTAGGGGTGAAGAACTTCCCCTATTTTACTGAAAATATTGCCCCGTTGGTGCTCTGCAATGCGGCCCGGAGGCATTGTCCCTGTGGCGGTCTGTTTATCGACCCCGCAGTATATACCATTGACATCCATACAGTCCTTTTGGGCTCACTATGTTGACCCCGAATATTGCGTACAGCCGGGGTCCATTAGATGAGACCTCCAGCAAGACTAATGAGACCTCCAGCAAGACTAATGAGACCTCTAGCAAGACGAGATTCGCAGAAGTAATAACATAAAAGAGTGATACTGTATGCTAACAGCAGTATTGGTTGTTAACTTTACATTTAACAGCTCCAGTTTAAGTTCCGCAAATAGAACATCCACTAACATCTCATCTCATAAGACTAGCTACACTACAACAAATTATAAGGACATCTGAAAGCCTGATAAAAGAATTGGCATATCCTTTTACCTTTCAATTTAGTACCATGAAAAAGACATTTTTATTATCAGTTCTTGCATTTATAATGGCAACAGCAAGTGCATTTTCTTTCAAAAACGTAGATAGTGATTTATGTTATAGTAAGATAGTTGATGTCTCTACACCTAGTGGGGTTCAAGATTTTCCATGTGAACCAAGATTAGAGTGTGATGGTGGGCCATTTGCATGTACAGCAGACTTTCAAGAAGGAATGATCATTTATACAAATATCCAATTGTATAGGCTAAACAATCCAACCGATATGACAGATTGCACAGTTGCTTGTACTAGATCTATACCCTAATCCAGGTTAAAATTTTGATAACAACTTGACTTTCGGTGATGATGGATGAACCATACTAGTTATATACTCAATCACAATATTTAGTTTCTCCGAAAGAGCATTATGCCTTATTATTTCAGCTTTCCATTAATGATTTTATTGCAATAAACAGGGGCATCCGAAAACCTGTATAAAAGAGTAGGCATTTTAATTAATTTTCCAAATTAGTTTTATGAAAAAGAAACTGTTTTTAGCAGGTACAGCTTTCATGTTGGCCATTGGTGGTGCTTTTGCAACTCAATTATTACCACCGAATGGTTATTCAAAGCTTGTAGATGTGCCAAATCAGGGAGTACCTTGCAAAATTAGAAGCATTGAGTGTACAGGCGGTAATTTTGTTTGTAATGCAACATTCCAAGAAGGGGGAATTACCTACAATAACATTCCACTGTATGACTTAACTGCTACAGATGTTTGTGTTGAACTGCTGTCACAACCACTTCCTTAATTCTCTTTGTTAATAAACTATAGCCGCTAAAGTGCGGCTATAGTTTATTAAGATAACTTAGGAATTACTTATCCTTTATAACTAAAACTTCCATTTCTCTTTCGCCTTTTACGATGTCTAAATCGAATTCTTTTAAGTTCTTCCTGACAGCTTCAATATCCGACATAAGCGCATCTATTTTGATGTCAATGTTATAATTTAGGTTAGCCTCATCGAAAAAAGGAGTTAGAATCATTTGGTTAAGATATCTTTCTAATATTAAAATTAAAGTAACCCCTGGCGTATTTGTAAGCGTCACCCCCCCTGCACCTCCTGCTCCCGATTTATCGCTTGTATTAGGAGTTCCGCCTTTTGACTTTAATTTTTCAATAGCACCGGGCTTGGCTATCAATAACCATACTGGCATTTTTCGTTTTTCAATTGAAGCAGCATAACCGAAATATCGGGATAAATCTTGTCGAATCCAATTCATTAAATATTCTTTTGTTACTTTGGATGATGGTAAGGTTACTATATAATTATATAAGCCATGTATTGTTTTATCACTCCAATTAAATACACTTTGATCTTTTAATTCAAAGATTGGTTGACGATAAACTTTAGTGTATAACGAATCTCTTCTTGTCCAGTAGTGTTTTCCAAAATAGGCTAAATTATATAGAAATTGCAACGCAATTCCATTGGACTTGTAACCATTTCTTTTTTCTATACTATAATTTAATTGATAGTCTATTGGTTGTATGAAAAACCTACCTTCAGTAAATTTAGATAGCTTAGATTGAAATAATGTCGAAGAATCAATTTCTATATTTTCCCTATCCTTGGCATAAACAGATTTATTGTCACTTTCGATAAAAAATGTTGGCTTTTTATTGTTAACTAGTTCCTGTAACTTACTAATTGACATATCTCTCCCATCAGTAATGCTAACAAGAGTTCCGTTTGGATCTATGATATAAATATGTGGAACTGAGAATGGCCCCCAAACCTTATATAAGGTGGAATCGAAAGCGATAGGAAGTATTAAATTCTGTTTTACTCTTAAGCCCTCATATAGGTTTTCAATTCCATCTAGACCTTTATGCGGTACTCCAACTAACATAAATTGAATTTGGTTCTGAAATTTCCTTTGGAAGGAATCAATTTTTGGAAAACTTTTTATACAAGGTACGCACGTGGTCATCCAAAAATCTATAATTAACCATTTGCCCCTAAAATCATTAAGGGAAGCTTTATCTATTTTGTAATGTTTGATATTATCTAAAATAAAGTTCGGCATAGGCTTACCAACTTCCGGCATTTCAACCTTTTGTACTCCGGTTAAAGTATTATTTGACATTACCTCGTTCACCTGGCCGCTTGTTGAATTACTTACCAATGTGTTAATCACCAGGACTATTATTAATCTTAATGGTTTCATCTTAATTATTAAAACATAAATGTTAATAGATATTAAACTTTCATACTGCGTTGTAGGCGCAGTGAAAAATTCTTCAATAATAAGACCTTAAGTATCGAATAAAGGGTGAAGAACTTCCCTTTTTTTACTGAAAATATTGTCCAGTTGGTGGTCTGCTCTGCGGCCCCGAGGCATTGTCTCTGTGGCGGTCTGTTTATCGACCCCGCAGGAATTATTCGAGATACAGTAGAAAAAATCCATACTGTCTGCTCATTTCAGTGATTGCTGTTAACTTTAATTAGGGAAAATTTATCTATGTATGAGAATTGAAAGAACAGCCCTTACTATCATTATGTTTATTGGTGCAATAAGTGGAGCTATTGCATCTCATTCGCTATTAGATGGACCCAGTTATTCGAAAAATACAGATCTCCCAGATATTCAAAGTATTCCATGTCAGGCAAGAGAAGCCGACTGTGATGGTGGACTATACGCCTGCACGATAACAATAGAAACTGAATGCGGAGGAGTTTATCCTTCAATTCAGTTATATGAATTATTAGGATTGACATCTTGCACCATAGCAAAAACCCGTTCTTTACCTATAGAGGAATAGTATTAACGGTATTTTCTACTTTAATATTCCATTGTATAGTATTAATCATCCTAGTGATCCAACATCTTGCACAATTCTTTGTACCACTAGTGAACCATATTATTTAGCCTATAATTTCACTATTATGAATAAGAAAACCATTATTCTGTTACTTTCCACATTTGTGACTGCTGTTTCAGGAGCATTTGCTTCAAATCTTTTTATACCAGTAGACGGGTATAGTTCAATGGTCTACGTATCTAAGCAAACGATCCCATGTGAATTCCGTAAAATTTGCGACCTGGGAACATTCGTTTGTACTGCAACATTTACTATAGGAAACACAACCTATGTGGACTTCGGGTTGTTTAAACTAGAGGGTACAGAATGTACATTGTTATTATCTCAGTCAACCCCTTGATTGATGCATTTATTTTTATTGGGAAATTATTTTCCTTCAGTTTCTTGTATTAAATCGCACTTCTTATACTGGTATTTGGCTATTGGGAATGGATGAACAATTAGATTGTACATTGCAGTTTATGGGTTATAATAATTGAAAATGTTAATTGACTTTAAATTTGTACTTATGAAAAAGAAAACCATTATTCTGTTCCTTTCCACATTTTTGACTGCTATTTCTGGGGCATTTGCTTCCTATTACTTTATTTCTGCACCTGGTTATACCAGTTGGCTTACGCTTCCTGCTCAGGAAGAACCTTGTGTTTATCGTCGCGATTGTGACGGTGGCCAGTTCGTTTGCAAAGCAAGTTTTATGATAGGAGGCACGTTATACTATAAATGGACCATGTATGGGTTAAATCTTCCTACTGATCCTACAGAATGTACTATTCCATTATCCATGTCTACTGAGCTTGATTGAAATCATAGTTAGCCATTGTATTAATTTAAACCTTTTTATATGAACAAGAAATCCTTTTTCCTTGTCTTTAGTACTTTCCTATTGGCTATTTCCACGGCTTTTGCATCAAATATATTTATTGCAGCCCCGGAACTTGGGTATAGCAAGCAAATTGATGTTGAGTGTCAACCAGAACCATGTAAACTGCGAGGAGAATGTCCTGGTGGACCATTTATATGTACTGCCACTTTTGTTGAATGTGATATAGTATATGTTAACATAGCTTTATATGGTCTTAATAACCCATCTGATCCCACATCTTGTACCGTTCAATTAACGCAGGAAAATCCCAATTAATTCATATCATTTAATAGTTTTTATATTTTTAGCACAACTTGTCTTAATCCTTTTAGTGTCAAAAAATTTTGCTACCTCCTTATCTAGGGAGGTTTTTTCTTGATGCAATACTCAAGATCTTTCTATAAAAAAGTGCGGCGATTCACCCTTAACCTTATTCTTAGGGTCTTATATGGGAGAAAACGTTTTAAAACGAAGTATAACTCTCTTAATATGCTGCGGTTATATAGCAGTGTTATTTATTTAACGATAACAGCTAATAATGAAAAATACCACTCTTATATTTATCCTATTTGCAATATTATCAACTAGCAATAATGCCGCCATGGCCCAGGACAACAATTCCCTATCTGAAAAAATGGAAATGCCAGAAGTAGGAAAACCTATGCCTGACTTTACCCTGGACAGTATAGAGAATTTCAAAACAAACAAAGTTAGTCTCCAGGATTTGAAAGGACAGTGGTTGATACTTGATTTTTGGTTTTTGGGGTGTCCTTCTTGTATATCAAGTTTTCCAAAGATGAACGAAATACAGAATAAGTTGAGCGATAAATTACAGATAGTTCTATTAGCTGCTGTTAATGATGATAAGGGCGAATGGCATAGATCTGAAACAACGAAAATATTCTATAGAAAACTCAGAAACAAACAAGACTTAAGCTCGCTCCCAATTATTTATGATTTTAAATTATACAAAGATTGGAGCATTATGGCCATGCCACATTTAATAATTATTGACCCAGATGGAATTGTTAGGGCTATCACTGATGGAAGGGATTTAACTTTTGAAAAACTTACAGCTCTCTTTAAGGGAAATGAAGTCAGTTTTTTTCCGGTGAGATCAGATCGACAGGAATTTTTAGGGACGAATAACAAAATGGAAAATCAAAATGTTATTTTCAATTCGATATTAACTAAATATTCCCAAGAAGAGTTTTCAAATTATACAATAGATTACCAACTTAATGATTCGAATTATAAGCGAAAAGGCTACACATCTTCAGGATCGCTGCTCTATCAACTGTACAATATTGCATATATTGGGTATGGAGATTGGGGCAGAGATAATAAAGTACTTTATGATAATTATTATAAGTTTCCCATTCTGAATATTAAGGATAAAGTACCATTCACAAATGTAGAATCTCCAAAATTTTGGTTTAACTACAGTTTTTTTGTTCCTGCTTGGATGGAAAGTAAGGGAAATATTATGAAATTTATGCAACGTGATCTTAAAAATTATTTTGGCTACAATGTTAGACTTGAAGAAAGAGAAATGGATGTACTGGCCTTAATCGCTAACGAGGGTGCTGCAGAATTGCTGAGAAACAAAGATGGTAAATTTTATTCTGATGCTGGTGAGGGGTATTTTGTTGCAACAGCCGGATTTAAGAAAAGAAATTTTGACGCTCGGCACTTGATATATTATTTAGGCAATAATTTAAAAGAAACTATTTTGACGCCATTTTATGATGAATCAGGTTTGGAAGGAAAGATAGATATTTCAATTGATGCATTAATGACCGATTTGAACCAAGTTAGAATAGAGTTGCAAAAATATAAGCTTGATATTGTGCAGAAGAAGCGGAGAATGAAAGTTTTAGTAATTTCTGAATAATTTAACCTCCTAAACATTGTATTACGGAGTTTGAAGGGCTGATTAGATATTTTCAGCCCTTCTAGTATAGAGAAACTTTCATTCAGGAGTATCTCTAGTTAAAACAATTGTACAAGATGTCAAGTCTGATGCTATTGCCAACTTATACATCTGAATGTTTACATAAGTAACAAGTCCTTCATCAAATGTAGCTGTACAATTAAATTGACCTCCATTGCATTCGATCCTTGCTTTACATAAGGTTTCTTGTCCTGGTACATCAACCAATTTTGAATAACCAATATCTGCAGTTAATAGCTGTGAAGCAAATGCTCCACCAATTGCCAGGATAAAAACCACAGCAGATAAGAAAAGTCTCTTTTTCATAATGCTAAATTGAAAGGTAAAAGGATTTGCCTACTCTTTTTACAGGTTTTCAGCTTCCCCTGGTTCTTTATCTATAATTATGCTATCACACTTCCCTTATATGTAAAGAATGGTTGACCTTCAGATAACGAGGCTATTTTTAGTATTTTTTAGATTCAACGCTTTATGGAATGGATCTAGTTAATTGAATATTGCAATCAGTTGGATTTCCAGGAATATCTAATCCATATAACTGAATTCCAACGTAAAATACAGATCCCTCCTGGAAATCGGCTGTACAAACAAAAATTCCACCATCGCATTCCTCCCTAGGTACACAAAGATGTTGCTGTTCACCTCCAGGTTCATTTACATCTTGTATTCTACTGTACCCTATCTGAGGGAATAAATAAGTAGATGCAAATGCACCTCCAATGGCCATAATAAATGTTACAGCTGATAAGAAAAGTCTCTTTTTCATATTGCTAAATTAAAAAGGTAAAAGGAATGGCCTACTCTTTTCTACAGGTTTTCGGCTTCCCCTTGTTTAATATCGGTATTGAATTCAAGTTCCGACGATATCTTAATAATATGGTATAACTATTTTTCGTTTAAGGTTCTGACCTTGTGCATTCAATAGTGCAAGTAGTTTCATCACCAGGACCTGCAAGTGAATACAATTTAACATTAGTATATGTTACAGTTCCTACTTGAAAATCTACTGTACAAACAAACAGTCCCCCATCACAAGACTCTCTTATTTCACAAAGTTCTTCTTGCTCCCCTCCTGGAGTATTTACATCTATTGCGCGACTATAACATAATACAGAAGTTGAGTAATTTGAAGCTGCCGCTCCGGCAATGGCCAGCATAAAAGCAGCTGCTGATAGAAAGAGTCTCTTTTTCATAAAACTAAATTGAATGGTATAAGAAATGCTTACTCTTTTGTACAGGTTTTCTGCTTCCCCTGAATAATGTGTAAGGTTAAGTTGGACGGAATTAGTTCTGCTTGAATTCAACTATAGGAGAGTTTGGAATCTAGGAAATCCCTATATAAAATTACTCAATGATACTGCAGATGCCATACAGTAGATACTTTTTTATCTCAGCTCAGGAACTCCGTAGAACAATTACTATTAATATTTTCTTCAGATTTGGTGAAAAATTCACCCTTAAGCCTCCTCTTTGGGTCTTAGTATATGAGAATTGTTACTGCGTCCACAACGCAGTGAATAATAACTTAATATTCCTTAACATTTATTTATTAATGACCAAAGATGAATACATTAAAACTAATAGTAATTCTGGCGGCTACAATAACAGTAGGTAATGTAACAATGGGGCAAGTGGGAATGGCATCAATTAATAACTCAATAGACAATGTAAAAAATGTTGAAAAGCCAGAAGTAGGAAAACCAATGCCGGATTTCACACTGGATAACATTACTAATTACAAAACAACAAAAGCTTCCCTCAAGGATTTTAGAGGCAAATGGCTGATCTTAGATTTGTGGTTCAAAGGTTGCGCAGTTTGCATAAAGAGTTTTCCGCATCTAAATATATTGCATGAAAAATTTAAAGATAAAGTACAATTTATGCTAGTTGGAGATATTTCAAAGGATGTTGGAGGAAATGCGATTATTGAAACTTATGAAAATGTCAGCGAAATTCAAAAACTCAAATTGGCTTGTGCTTTTGACTCTACAATTATACAGAAATACCAGATACATTCATTCCCTTATGTTTATATAATTGACCCCAACGGAATACTAGTAGCAATTACAGATGGAAGAGATATTACAAATGATAAGATAGAGAAATTAACTGATGGTAAATCTGTAACATTTTTCCCTAAAGAAAGAGAAAAATTCATAAGTGGAATAAATAATTCAAATCCGAAAGATTCAGATTCTTTAATATTATTTCAATCGACATTATCAAAGTATACAAACCAAGATTTTTTTCTACCCCCAATCGACTATCAACTTACAAACCAATTCAAAAGAAAAGGCTTCAAAATTGCTGGAGTAGCTTTACCATTCTTATACAACCTGGCATATTTCGGTAAACATCATTGGACAATGGGAGATAGTTTATACGAAAAAGTCCACAGACAGCCTGTGCTTAACATAAAAGATTCATCGCTGTTCGACTGGAATGATAGAATAATTAAAGGGTTGTATAATTATAGTCTAGATATGCCTCCATCAAAGGCAACGAAGGAAAATATAATGGAATACATACAAAATGATTTGAAAAAATATTTTGGCTATACTGCTACAATTGAAAAAAGATTTGTGCCTGTTTGGGTAATAATTTCAGAAAAAGATGCTTTGGAAAAACTCAGATCAAAAAGTACAGTGACTTCGTTTAAAGGCGATGAAACTTGCCTAATTTTAAAGAACTATAATTGGTCAAAAGTTCCATATTTGCTAGTAAGGTATATGAAAGAACCAAATTTGATTACTGTTTTCGATGAGACAAATTTAACTGGCGAAATCGATATAAACATAACAGCCTTCATGTCAGACTTCGATCAGGTCAGAAAAGAATTGAGAAAAAATGGGCTTGATATTATTAAAAAAGAAAAAGAAATGAAAGTATTAGTAATATCAGATTTGAATAATTAGAAATTAAATAGGTATAACCGCTCAATAAAGGGGTTATACCTATTTAACTTAATAGTTAGGACCTAATTTTCTTCTGAATGTGTCAGCAAAATTGTGCAAGGATTTGTAGTTGGAACCTTGTACATATCAATTCCTACGTAAAGGATACCATTGTCTTCAAAAGTAGCTTTACATGCAAACTGGCCTCCATCACATTCCTTCCTATCAACGCAAGGAGCAGATTGAGTTGGTACATCTTGGATTCTACTGTAACCCAGATCTACAACTAAAAGTTGGGTTGCGAAAGCTCCGCCAATTGCTAACATAAAAGCAGATGCTGATAAAAACAATTTCTTTTTCATAAAACTGAATTGAGAGATAAAGAACAATTCCTACTCTGTTATGCAGGTTTTCGGAGACCCCTGTTTATTGCAATAAAGATTTATTGGGAATAGAATGATGAGTAAAATTGTGAAGTTGATTCCGTGGAAAATTAGCCTTTGGGTCTATCAATTACAAAACTAACAGTCATTACTGCAAACGCAATTCAGTATGTGGAATTTTATTTTATGAACGTATAAATTTCTAATATATCGATCCAAAATAGATTGAATTATTCAGGACTGTAGTAATAAACGCTTTTTTGAAATACCTTTTACCCAATGGAAACCACCAGCTGTTTTTGCTTTTCCTCTTAATACCGCTGAAATACCAGTATAGCCGCAATTAGCTGCTTTCGCAGCATCTTTAAGGCTATTATAATAAGCAATGAATTTGCCCTTTAGATCGTATTGGGTTACCCTAGTTCCGCGAAGTAATAAACGATGCTCTGCTTTTTGCTCTTTTAGAGCTATAATATCTATAGATGCTTCTTCGCCATGGCGCCAATAATAGCCTCCTGCAGTATTCTCTCTTCCATTGACAACTCCACTGATTGAATTAACGTAAATGTCAGTTATCCTGGCTGCTTCATGAATACTAGCATATGTTTTAATGATTTTCCCGTCATTTCCATATTGGCTCACTCTCTTAGAAGTGACTTTAGTAGAAGCTTGAATTGATTTTTCTAAATCTATGTGACCAAAGTTATTCACCATTCTCCCAAGATTGACAGACCTTCTTACTTTATTTATGATGGTGGATGCCATTAGGTTTTTAGGATAAATATCAAATCCGTTTCCATTTTTAACTAAGATGACTGTCTTTTTGTCCCTAAGATCAAAATCTTGCACGAAATATTTATACACTAATCTTCTAACAGGAAAAGACTTTTGTTTCCTTTCAACCATTATATTGACAATCAATTGAAATGTGAAGTCTTTATGGTATTTGTTAGGAGCTTTATAAACTACTAGTTTCGATATCCTTTCTTGCAATATTTTTACTCCTCCATTGCCAGTAAATATTTCTCTTTCTAACCCTTTAATTCTGCCATGGTTTGATACCTGGTAATAACCATTTACTTCTTTTATGTTTTTCCATATTTCTCCTGGCCTATTTCGTAGACTTTGATCCAGGTATGCCGGCAATCTATTTTGGGTTGATATTGCCATAAGAGAAATTTTAGCTAAGTCAATTTATGCAAAAGTGCTGCAACCGCTATGCAGTAAGCCCACGGAAAGCATCAAAGTACACTGCGGGGTCGATGAACAAACCACCGCAGGGACGAAGGTGGGAATGTCTCGCTGGGATCTCTTGAAAAAGGACCTGGCAGTAGGTAACTTTTTCGGGGGCGCCAGTACAGACCCTAAAAAGACATTATCACGGTTAAATAGATTGTAATGCACCTGAAGGGAAAAATGTAAGTTATGTACACCTGCGGGATCGATGAACAGACCGCCGCAGGGACAAAATAATTGTCCAGCTGGAGGAACGAAGGTGGTTAACCTGATATTATAAATACTTGTAACTAGGCTATAATAACTCTAGGTATAATTGTTACATTATTTGTAGTATGAACGAGAAAATCCTTAATTATAAGATCTTTACCTTGAGACTTAAATTCATTCACTTTATTTGTAGCACTTTCAATACCCCAACCAGAGAAACTTAAACTTTCAAGATTAATTCTTGCGAGTCGAATTTCTTGTGACTTTAATACTCCGCCATGAAACCAATCTGGGCTCAAAAGAGACTTGGATCTAAATGAAATTTTTTCAGAAGCACCAGAATCTTCATATAACGCCATTGTTAATTCTAAAAATTTAAAGGATAGTGGACGACGGCCCGTATTTTCAAAGGTAAAATTTATAGAGGCTGTGACTCCAATACAGTGGTATTTCCCATTTTGTAAATGTCTTGATGGTCCAATGTCAGGTATCTTAAGATCAATAGTAACGTGTAATTCATATTCAGGAATAATGTTTTTCCTATCATAGTACATTAATTCTAAATCATACTTAGTTGCTGGAAATGTGCCTGTATTCTTTCTTACAAAAATCCGTTGCTCAACTTCACTTTTAATTAGACCATTCTTGTCAAAGGTTTGGTAATTACGTATTAAATGCGGTTTGTGCAATGACGGGGGAATATGTAAAACACCCAGGATATTCTTCTCATATTCCGTTTCGTAATAATTGATCTCAAAAGCGTCACTTACGTGTCTAACTATTAAAGAATAGAGGTCAGCACTATCCCTAAGTCCGCAATGTGAAAAGGAAGCATCTGTAAATGTTTTAGTTTTATCATCATAGCCAATAATAATTAAGCCTTCCAATCCGAAAGTATTAGCTATGGCAGAGGTATCTTTAATGAATTCGCTAATACCTCGCTTATCCTTTAAATCATACCATTTTTCTTTGAAATCTACTTTTGGGTTTTCAGCTTCCAAACCTGATAAGGATTGTTGAATTAGCTGAATTACCTGTTCGGATATTTTTGGAGGAATCATAAGGAATTGGATTGGAACTGTTGTATAGGATAAAAATCCGATGGAATTGAATAAAAAAACGCGATGCTAGTTTATGAATCAATATACTCAATAAATTCTTTACCTATAGTTGACGTAGTAAGGTGCCACTCCACTCGATTGTTATTTTCTATGGCAGGATCTGTAACTGCATGATTCAATAACCGAAAATTTTCTAGTCCATGCTGCAAAAGTTCATAATAATGAAAATCTCCGCCTGTATATCTTTCGGAAAATTGTTCCCGCAAGGCATCACCGTATAAATGAGTGCCTGTTTCGTATAACTGTTCATTATCATAAATACCTTTCAGAATCATCAACTGCGTTTCTGTTAATTGTGCAACCATATCCAGAAAAATATATTTCTTATCTAATGCTAAATTAGATATAATGGCAGACTGAAAAGCAGCTCGCAAAAGGGGTTTTTTATACTCTTCAATATTTTCCATGTAAATCTTGGAGGATTTAACAAACAAAGATTGAAATTTCTCGTTTTCAAATATTTCTTCTTTAGATATCCCTGATTCTATCAATTGGGTCAGTATCATATTAGTAGCTTCCATCCATTCCCTCATTCGCTTTTGATAGTTAGGTTCTATGCACATTGTTACTAATTCACCCATTAGTCCCCCTACTAGAGGAAAAGCACCCAAGGCACCTTTTGCCGCCTTCAGTGCATAATCCTGTCCTCCTTCTTCAGGTACAGGTAAAATTTCTTGATCCATTGTAGATAATTTTATTGTACTGCAAATTTATGCCAATTAACTAAAATGAGTTGGGTATTCTAGGGAAACATAACTTATTGAGTTTGGTTTGGTATTATTATCCTTAGCGAGTTCCGGAGGAACCCTGGCGATAGGGTAATTCCATCAGGGTTTAATAGGTTGTAGTACTCCTAGAGGTGGGAATGCAAGTTGTGTACACCTGCGGGGTCAATAAACAGACCGCCACAGGGACAAACTTTTAGGACGGTGAATCGAAATTACGGAGAATAAATAGGATCAGCTCATATTAGTAGTTGATAGCCCTTCACCATTTGCACCGGTAAATTTCTTTTTCTCTTCTCTGCTAAACATAAGATTGATTCCTGCCGTAAGCATGCTCAATTCATGAACATCAGTTATTCCCGAAACTTCAACAGATAATTCAAAATCAGCAATTCCTTCTTCATAAAGCCCGAGATCATTGTTTTGTATAGCTAACTTACATTTACCAACCCCCCGGTTGTTTAATGATGTTTCATATGTCACCTTAAATTCATCATTACCTTCGTAGTTAGCTACCGCAGGTATTAAACCATCATAAATCAAAATTGCTTCCTTAAATTTACCGCGATCCAGGAGATCCTTTCCGAGATAAAATTGCTCATTAATTATTTTTTGAGATATCATGTTAGGATATTTTTGTTGTAGAAATAAATATACCAAAATATTGATAATTTATTTTCACCATGATTGGGAAAATATTCATGATTGCTCTAGTAGCCGCCCTTAGGGGTGGCATTTTCTTAACTTAACAAATCTGCTGGGTCGATGCGTAAGAACGCAGCAACCGCATACAGTTCATCAAGGCGCGGCAACCTTACATTGTTACACCAGCAATTTACTGTCTGTGGATGAGACTCCAAAAAATCTTATATTTAAATCAGATTATTAATACTTTAAGACCGCCAATTATGAGTGGAAGAGACAGCATGCGCGGATACGTTTTTCAGACAATCGTAAGTGTTATGAAGGCACTCAGCAACCAGGGCTGGGAATATGTATCTATTGAACCCTCAACGCCTGAGGACAAGGTTGATATTATTTGGGCAGGGATAGATGAAAATTTGGTTTGCCAACAGGTGAAGTCTTCCTACAAAAACTTTAGCAAACCAGATATTGTGCGATGGCTGGAAGTGATGGTTAAAGATGTTCCAACATCGACCGAATATCAGTTGCTGCTTGTTGGTAATGTTGCCACTGGTGTAGATACGTTTATAAATGATATTAGGAAGAAAAACGCGGATTTTCGCACCGGAAGTGAATTATTGGATGATAACCTTTCAAAAATATTTGTTGAGTTAATTCCATTTCAGGCTGAATATTTACAAGATGTAATCACTAACCAGGTTGCAAAGTTTTTAAGTGATGAAGGCTTTCAACTACCTCATGGCGCCTATGAACTGATTGCCGGAGGGCTTATTTATCAATTTTTTGAATTCAGCATCTTCGAGAAAAAGGTCCATCGAACGGAGGTAGCTGAGTTGCTAATTGATTGGGCAAAAAGGAATTATCAGAAGGCGTTTGGTGCGTATACACAATCGAGGAATTTGTTGCTTTCCTGCTACACTGGTGATGGGAAATTGGAAGAATCGATGGCTGGTAAATCCCTTACTATGGACCTTTCCAATATCTCCTATTTCTACAAGGGTATAAGGGAAGTATTTGCGGCCTTTCAAGAAGCAGTTTCATATGATCTTCCAGCGAGAAAAACGGTTGTTCCGCTGCCGGAAAGATCCCCCTTGGGCATAAACTTTATGGAACTGGAAATTCGGTCAGCTGAATTTGATAAAGATCGGAAGGATTTTATATCTAAAAGGCTTCGATCCTATTTTAATATTGAACCGCCCCCCGGCTTTTTTAATGTAGGAGAGCTCAATTGGATTGTTCCCACGCTTACGACTATGCTAACCTTTGGCAACAGATACGAAGGCACAGATGATGAAAAAAAGAAAAATGAGCATTTGCGTAAGCTTTATTTTAGGCTAAAAGAAATTGATGAACTGGTTAAATGTATTGATTGCATAGAGCGTTATGTAGCCATACCAGTTGCCATCCAAAATATGGGCTCATTTGATGAGGATATCAAGCTGGAAATTAAAATACCGAGCGATATAGAAGTTCTAACGGCAGAAAACCTTTATATACCAGAGGATGGAGACGTACTAGAAAGTTTGATGGACGATGACTTCCTGTTTAAAAACCTTGGGCAGCCTTCTAACAGCACGGTTTCTGAATATCCGGATACAATGCCTTTTACTTATACTAAGATGCCGTCTTTCAGCCTTCTTCAAGCTGGGCCCGATTTGAATTATATGAAAAAGGTATTTAAACGTGCGGCAGAAAATATATTAGATAATGAAGTATTTACCGACCGGCCAGGATTTACTTTGCTAAGATATACGTTTAGGAAGCTAAATCCTCATCAGTCAGTTTTTCTGCCTTCCTATCTATTTCTGAAGTCGAAAAAACCATTTAATATTGAGTATAGTATTACCTCGAAACATACTATTAAGGTAACCACGGGTATGTTGAATATTACACCAGAGGTTGAGGTAGACAAATCCATATACAAGCGGCTTTTTCAACATTATAGATCTAAGATAGTTGATTTTGATGATGAGGAAATTTAGTGCCGGATATGGTTTTTCTCTCCGACATATATGGTAATTCCTGCGGAGTCGCGTTACTGACAACCACAAGGACGATATGTGGTACAAACATCGTCCCGCCGCGGTTATATAAAATAGAAGCGACTATTTTGCACTGATAGCCACCCTTAGGGGTGGCATTTTCTTAACTTAACAAATCTGTTGGGTCGATGCGTAAGAACGCAGCAACCGCATACAGTTCATCAAGGCGCGGCTGACTGACATTCGTAACCCAACTGCTGACAGTTTGTGTATGTACACCAATATGCTCAGCCAGTTCTTTGCTGGTGAGATTTTCTGCTGCCAGCATTGCTTTAATACAATTGTATCTTAGCCGACCAATTTTTTTCTTAATCCCTAAAGCAATTGCGATATCTTTTAAATCTCCAAATGCCATTGTTTCCACCTCACCCCTAAGTATTTCCTTAGACCATTGGTAATCTATTTTGGCAATGTGGGCAAGCTTCAGGTAAGAGAGTTTTTCCTTACGACAATGTTCGATGATAAGATCTGCAAGTAATTGTTCGCGTGTTTTTTCTCATTGTTTACGTTTTTAAGATTAAAGCCCAAGGGTATAAATTAAGTTCCATTTGAATGCTGGCGGAAGGCCCATTGGGGTTTTACCCACCTACTTTGTGCGGATATGTACCGCTGGCGGTCTCTTGAACAGGACCCCCGAAGATATGGTAGCTCCTGCGGGGTCGATGAACAAACCACCACAGGGACGAACCTGTAAGGAGAAGGCTAAAGACGTTCCGCTGGTAGTCTCAAGTAATGGACTCCGGGGGATGCAAACTTCTGCTTAGGCGATAAGAGCCAATTGTTAATCGGCTTGTTAATTTCCGCAAACTCGTTTGTTTGTTTGCTAAAAATATTAGTAATATTGCTGTGTAAATCAGTTTGACATGAGAGCAGCAGCTGCGAAAAGCGGCCTCCGATTCTACGGAATCAAGGAGGTAGAGGAACTTTTTTTGCCCTTAATTGGGTTTGTGAAGGCTGGCTTCCCGAGCCCTGCAGATAATTTTTTAGAATCAGACATTGATCTTGTTGCATTTTTTGGCATGAACAAACCATATATGCGTATTGTACGCGTAGAGGGAGACTTTTTAGTAGATAATCATGCTCCAGATGGTAGTTTGCTTATAGTTGACACATTGCTAAAGCCTATAACCAATGACCTGGTAATAGTTGCCTTGAATGGAGACTATTTAGTTAGAACAATAGTAAAGGCATTAAACGGGTGGATGCTATACAGTGAGAATACCATTTGTAACCCAACGATTATTGGAGAGGAGGATAATTTCAAAGTGTTGGGTGTAGTTGTTCAAGTAATATTATCAACCAGGCATAGAGCCAGAAGCAAAGCAGGCACTATATCTTTTGAAGAAAGTATTGATCTACCAACATTATTAAACATGTATAAACCTTCAGTCTATGTTGTGCGAACTGACGGCAACTCAATGGAAGGAGAACATCTGACTGATAAAAGTTATCTAATTGTAGATAGATCTTTGAAACCGGAGCCTCATGATATAGCTGTTGCCGTGTTGAATGGTGATTTTACTGTGAAGAAGTTGATTCATTCCCCCAAAGGATGGGTATTGTATGCAGCCAATAATCACTACTCCCCAATTCCTGTAAAAGAGAACGACGATTTTACAGTATGGGGAGTTGTAGCACACATAGTTATTGATAGAAAGGAAATGAGAAAAAATTGTGGTTGAGCTGGAGGAAATATCGCCATATGGTATTTACTACCTAGACAAGAAACCAATACAGTTACTTGAGGAGCACTTTCGAGGGAATATCCTTCAACTTGCCGAAAGCCTTGTTCCTGTGCCCATAGATCCAATACAACTATGGCGTCTGAACTTTCATCACCAACCAAACACAGGAGCTTGTTCTAAAATCTGGAAAGAATGCAAGGTGATCATAACACCTGCAAAGCATGGGTGGACCATTCAATTTCCTGGAATACCAAACGCGGGGCAGATATTCTATATTCATCAGGTTCAGCGACTATGGTATGCCCACTTTCAGGAGCATTTGTGGCTTCCGAAGAAAACCAAGCCAACTCCGCCAAAGTCTCTTATTGTGGAACCGGTAGTTATATCCGAAAAGATTATTCATCGTAATAGGACATATATGAACCATACTACAATACATCCTGAGGATCAGCCATATTACCTGTCTTGGGATTCTCGCCTACTTTTAAGATCATCAGACTTTGCTATTTGGAGAGTTAGTGAAAAAAGTCCATTATTTAGTCATGCGGGGAGAAATTGGGGACTTTCTTTGCTGCATGGCAGGGCAGTAGAGGAGGATCGTATTCATGCAGGAAAGTGGCTACGGGCATTTCTTTCTTCTTAAAACAGAAACTAATACCCAAAAAATCAATGCGGAAGTGTTAAGGCCAATAAACACGACAACAATTTTATCAAGAATAGTATTTCCCAATAAAATGGCTGGCCAAAAATATATTGCAATTGAAGAGGCTGTGAAATTACCTGCAATTATCCTCCCCGATACTAATAGGGAATGAGCTAACTCAGCAGAATCCTTTTCGGACCACTCTTCACCTTTTATTTCTTTGTCATATGAAGTGCTGCTACTCATTAGTTTGAAACTGCTACTGTCTTACTGGAAGTCTCTTAAAAAGGGTCCCTGGTAGTATGGTAAATCCTGCGGGGGCGATGAACAAACCTCCATATGGATGAATTTTCAATTTTCTCCTGTTTTTTGTACTCATGCCTCTCCTAATTCAGTAATTTCTTTAGATACAGAATTCTCGTCTATTTTTGTATCATTTATTTTATCTAATTCATCATAAGTTTCAGCAGTATTCTTAAATTCTTCTAACCTTGTATCCGCCTCCCTTGCGCGGCCATTATTGTTTACATCCAACTTTATTTTGTCTAAAAGGCTTTCCGTATTTTTTTTTATTGAATCGACTTCTGCTTCTGAATAGCTATTGGTACGCATTTTTCTATAAAATGTAGCTTCGCTCCATCCACAATCATTACAAATCAAAAAGCGAAGAGTGGCTGAAGCGTTCGTGACTTCTTGGTACAAGTTTGCAAGGTCAAATTTGCTCTTATTCATGTTGAATCGATTAACTATCAGATAGTAGGGGCCAAAAAGACTTTCGGCATATATAGCACTCCAACTAATCACTATTCATAAGATGCAAAAAGAACACTTTAGGGGGAACTAAGGGTGAAGGAAATTATATTTTTTTATTATTAAATTTTAACAGTAGAAAATATTGGTGAAATCCTTCATTTGTTATTATGAAGATATTCCCTGCTGGCAAAGGGTTGTGACCTAAAATTTAGAAAATCTCATATACATTAACGGCCATTTAACAGAAGGTACAAAAGATTTTTGCAACTTTTACACTCATATTGATTCTGTAATTTTCACATACACTTACTCCCACCTTTCTCCTTGTTTGGCTTAAGCTCTTTAATGCTAAACATTCATTCACCAAAACAAAAAGACAACCTTACTTAATAGGCATTTTCATACATTGCGACGACCTTTTAATTGAAACCAACATGCTTTTCACAGACGATGTAAATATTGTAGAGGGTCTTAAACAAGGAAATGAAGTAGCCTTCGACGAAATGTTCAAAAGGTATTTTGAAATTCTTTGTCTGCATGCGCATAGTGTGCTGGAAGATTCTGAAGAAGCCAAAGATTTAGTACAAGAGCTTTTTACTAAATTGTTTCGATATAACCATATTTGGACTAATGTAGTTGATCTTCGTGGTTATTTATTTCGCTGTATTCATAATAGTTGTCTCAATGCATTAAAGAAACGAAAAGTACTGTCTGAAAGAAAGCAACTATATCTGTCTGAAACTTTTGCATTTCTTAAAAATGGACAAACATCAGAAAATGAAATTCTGAGATTTGAAGAAAATGCTCTTGAATCAATTAATAATTTACTTCCTGATCTACCACCTCAACGTTTGGCCGCTATGAATTTGGTTTATGTTATTGGATCTTCTTATGAGGAAGCGGCATCTTTAATGGGAGTTAGTGAAAACACTATAAAAACACATCTTCGCTTAGGTAGAGAATATATAAGGGCTAAACTTTTGGTTCGGCTCTTAGCAATAGCCTTGATTTTGCAATATTTTGATTTTAATCATTTTTTACCGGTTCGCTACGCGATAGGCTGAACGAAATCTAATAAATCATGCTGTTATTTGACCAAAATCAAGGAATTTAACCATCCGTTATTAACTTTTTCCAATATTTCTTAATAAATATATAATTTCTAATTCACCCTTCAGTAAGCTAACAGGGTCTTTATTGCTGTATGCGTTGCAACATATATGTAAAATTCCTTTTTAACTGCCAAACTAGTCCAAAATGCAATACTACTACCTACGCTTTTCGCTATATCGAAGAACAATTTTGATTTTCGGTTTATTATTACTCTTTTTCCAAAATAGCTATGCTTTCCAGGATAGCGCCCTCGTAACATTGAATGTCTCTAATACTTCAATTGAAAGTGTTTTTAAAAACATAGAACAGCAAACAGGAGTAGTATTTGTTTATGCTGCAACTGATTTGAATGGAAAAGACCAGGTTTCAATTAAAGTTCGTAAAGTAAAGATAGGCGCTGCAGTAGATTTATTACTTAAGGGGAAGAATGTTACCTGGAAGCGGGTTAACGGGGGAATCGTAATAAGGAGGAAAGATGAAGTTTCAAACGGATCTACCATACCTTCAAATAATAATGTATTTAATGATTCATTACCTGGAGTAACCATAAAAGGTACTGTAACAGGGGAGGAGGGTGGACCTTTACCTGGTGCAACGGTTCAAGTAAGGGGAACTTCTATAGGGACCATGACTAATGCTCAGGGCCAATTTTCTCTTTCAAATGTACCTGCCAAATCTTCTATAATCATTACTTATACTGGGTTTCAAATGACCCAGATTTCTATAAGAGATCAAGAAACCTTTGTTATACGTTTAAAAAGAGCTACAACAGGCTTGGACGAGCAGGTGGTTATTGCCTATGGCACTAGTAGTAAACGAATGCTCACAGGAAGCGTAGGACGTGTAACTGCGAAGGATATAGAAAAGCAACCAGTCGGAAATCCTATAGCAGCTCTATATGCACGAGTTCCTGGTCTCGTAATAACGCAACAAACGGGTGTGCCCGGTGGTGGTTTTAAAGTAGAAATTAGAGGGCAAAATAGCCTTCGAAACAGTCCATCAGATAATGGGAACATACCTTTGTATATCATCGATGGTGTACCATTCAACTCAACATCCCTTAGCATAAATGGTATACAAAGTATTTATCCTCAGTTGTCTGTTGCTAGAGGGGCAAGTCCTTTGAATAGTATAAATCCATCAGATATTGAGTCTATAGAGGTGTTGAAAGACGCTGATGCGACTGCCATCTATGGTTCAAGGGGAGCAAATGGAGTAATATTAATCACTACAAAAAAAGGCAGGTCTGGCCAGATGCAAGTTGATGCTAATTTTTATACAGGAGCCGGTAAAGTAACCAGGATGTTGGACTTATTGAATACCCAGCAGTATTTAGAAATGAGAAAAGAAGCATTCAGTAACGATGGCGTGACTACATATCCAATTAATGCCTATGACGTCAATGGAACATGGGACCAAAATAAATATACTAATTGGCAAAAGGAGTTAATAGGCGGAACTGCCAAAACCACGGATGGACAGATTTCGGTTTCAGGAGGAACTTTAAACTCCCAGTATCGCTTTGGAGCAGGATATCATAAGGAAACAACGGTATTTCCAGGAGACTATTCAGATCAACGTTTTTCCACGCATTTTAGTTTAGTCAATACTTCTCCAAATCAAAAATTTAAAAGTCAAATTTCTGCAAATTACTCTATAGGTAACACAAATTTGCTTTCTCAGGATTTAACTGGTAGATCTCTTACTTATGTTCCGAATGCTCCGGACCTATTGGATGCAAATGGTAATTTGAATTGGCCTACTGGAGTTAGCCAAAATCCATTGCAATATACTCGTCAACCATATAATGCTAAGAGTAATAATTTATTTGCTAACTTAACAGTAAGTTACGAATTACTTAAAGGACTGATTTTAAAATCTAGCTTTGGTTATACTAATTCCACAAATAAAGAGAAAAGCAAAATACCAAAATCATCACTACTTCCCAGTATACAAGCAGTGACTCCAAATAGTACGCAGTTTGGTAATAGCTTTAATAATTCATGGTCTATTGAGCCTCAAATTACGTATCAAAAAAGGATCGACAAGCACAGAATAAATGTTTTAGTAGGTAGTGCATTTCAAGAGCAAAACTCAGAAGCTTTATCCCAAAGCGCGTCCGGGTTTGCTACTGAAGCATTAATGGATAATATAGGTGCTGTTCCTAATACAAATGTGTCTACAGCTTTTAATACCGCAAAATATCGATACAACGCAATCTTTGGCCGGTTGGCATATGATTATTCTGAAAAATACTTATTAACATTAACTGGAAGGAGAGATGGTTCAAGTCGTTTTGGGCCAGGTAAGCAATTTGCTAATTTCGGATCTATCGGTGCGGCATGGATTTTTACTAATGAGCAGTTTATTAAAAATAATCTAGGATTCTTAAGCTTTGGTAAACTGAGAGGTAGTTACGGATCTGCAGGTAGTGACCAAACACCTAACTACGGATTTTTGGATTTGTATACTACATCAACTTCATATCAGGGGATTGTTGGGTTAACTCCTAAACAATTGTTTAATCCGGATTATGCTTGGGAGATAAACAGGAAAATTGAGGGTGCATTGGAGCTTGGTTTTCTTAGAGATAGAATCTTATTTTCTGCTGCATATTATACTAACCGATCTTCTAATCAGTTAGTAGGTTATCCATTACCTCCAACAGCAGGATTTGGAAGCGTGCAATTTAATTTGGACGCAATAGTTCAGAATGTAGGATATGAGTTTGAATTAAATACGACTATTCTTGATAAGAAATTTTTTAAGTGGAATACTTCTTTTAATCTAAGTATTCCTAAGAATAAATTAGTTTCCTATCCAAACCTTGCTGGATCCTCTTATGCCAATACTTATGTAGTTGGTGAACCTTTGGGTATTAATAAATTGTATAAATATAAAGGCGTTAATCCCCAAACCGGATTACATGAAGTTGAAGATATTGACAAAAATGGTAGCTATAATGCAGCTGACTTACAATCGATTAATTTTTTAGGCGCAAAATACTACGGTGGATTAACTAATACGATAGAATGGAAGGGAATTCAGCTTGATTTGTTATTTCAATTTACAAAGCAAGCTGGAAGAAATTACTTAGCTCTGTTTGGTTCTCAACCTGGATTAATGTTTAATCAACCCATAGAGGTTTTAAATAGATGGAAAAATGCTGGTGACATTACAACTGTACAAAAATTTCGGCAAACTTTAAATACAGAATATGGTCGCTATGCTGCAAGTAATGCATCTGTTACAGATGCTTCATTTATAAGATTGAAGAACCTGTCATTATCTTATAACATACCTCGCCATTTAATTGAAAAGGCCAAGATTAAGAATGTTAAAATATCAGTTCAAGGCCAAAATTTGATAACAATAACTAATTATAAAGGATTAGACCCAGAAAGCCAGGGAAATGTATTACCACCATTACGTTTTTTAACGGCAGGTTTGCAAGTGACACTTTAATATTGATAGACAAGTAATCCTGAAATATTATAAACAGGTAAACCAAGAATAAATAATAAAGACATTAAACATGAAGCAAGATATTACTTCCAACCATATTAAGCCGAATGTAATTCTGAATTTAGTTCAGAGCCTCATTCAAAAAACAAAGTCGAATTATATACAGAGTGACATGCAGAAAAAAAATGGAAAAATTGGACTAGCTATCCTTATACTCTTTACAACCTCATGCACAAAATTTGTGGAGATTGATCCTCCTGCTACGGACTTAATTAAAAGTACAGTTTTCACAGATGAGTCCACTGCAACTGCTGCCATCATTGATGTTTACGCCCAAATGATAAATGGTATTTCATATTCAAACGGAACAATCACATCAAGTCTCAGCTATAGGGCAGGACTTTCTGCTGATGAATTAGATCTTTATTCTACTAATGCTGAACATATTGAATTTGCTACGAATACAATTTTGCCTACTACTTCAGTTATAAACAGTTCTTTTTGGGCTGCACCTTATAAACATATTTTCCAGGCAAACGCAATTTTGGAAGGGCTGCCTAACTCCGAAAAATTAACTCCGGCTTTGAAATCTCGCTTGGAAGGGGAGGCTAAATTTTTAAGAGCATATGCTTATTTTCACTTGGTTAATATGTTTGGTGATGTCCCTTTGATTAAGACAACCGACTATAGAATAAACTCAAATATCCCTAGAACCAGTAAAAGTGAAGTTTACCAACAGATAATTACGGATTTAAAAGATGCTCAAAATTTATTAGATTCTAATTACCGAGCACCTAATAATACGATAACTTCAGAACGTGCTCGTGTAAATAAATTTGCAGCAACAGCTTTGTTAGCTAGAACTTACCTATACCTTAAAGATTGGCCAAATGCTGAAACTCAGGCAAGTGCCATTATAAATTATACAGCTCTATATGAGTTGCAACCTTTAAAGGATGTTTTCATAAAAAATAAGAAAGAAGCCATTTGGCAGTTGAGCAGGGATAATGGCAATGCTCCTGATGCTGGTGCATTTATCTTTACAACTGTACCAAATAACGGAGCACTAAAAAATTCATTGGTTACATCTTTTGAAGCAAATGACCAAAGAAAGGTTAATTGGATAGGATCAAGAGTTTCTGGGGTGAACACTTATTATTTTCCCAATAAATATAAATTAACATCACTAACTCCTATTGATGAATACTCTATGATGCTGCGTTTGGCAGAGCAATACCTGATCCGCGCAGAAGCTAGAATCAACCAACCAGGTAAAATAGCAGATGGAATAGCAGATCTTAATGTATTAAGAAGCAGAGCAAGCTTACCAGCTCCCAATAACCTACCGCCTTTATTGACAGTACTATCCAAAGAGCAGGCAATAGTAGCATTGGAATTAGAGCGCCAACATGAATTATTTACCGAATTGGGGCACCGCTGGTTCGACCTTAAAAGGTGGCCGAGCATTCTTACTCCAGGTGATAATACCCTGAGTAGAGCTGACGATGTATTAAAACCTCTTAAAGCTGGATGGACCAAGGAGGATAAGTTGTATCCCATTCCCCAGGTTCAGATCAATAATGATCCTGCAATGGCCAACCAACAGAATCCTGGTTATAACTAATAACGGGTTACCAGTCAGAAGACATGGCAACGGCAGGATGAAAATGTTCAAACATTAAAGTCTGTTTCCATGAACTTCTGTCTAAACTTCATAGAAAAACCACCTTCCGTTTTAAAAAAAAGTATCTACTCCAATCGGTAAAATTGGTTTAGAGTTTGATTCTTTAAAATGATCAAACCCGGTCTTTACCGGGTTTTTTCTAAAACCAACAGCGTTCATGCTTCAAAGAATCATCTTAATATCGTCTCGCCGGTGCTCTCTGATAAATGACCTCTATATTTAGAGTTTTAAATTTTGAAATATTGTTCTACGATTAGCTTAAACAAATAACCCGACGTTTCTCCTACGGGTTGGCTTAAGTAAAACTGTCTAAACCATAATATTTATGTTTATACTATTTTATGACATATTTTGAGGCTATTTGCAAATTTGCGTTAGAATTACAAAACCTTAAGGACATTGATTACGAATGGAAAATTTTAGTTCAGCTGGGTACATTTGCTATAGTGGGTTTTCTCTGGTTAATTTTGGATTTTTCATTTTATTTTTTCAAAGGAAGATCTTTACTAGGAATACAATATACATCCAAAACAAAATATGCTGTAGTATTTATTCTTTGGCCGCTTTCAGCTGCAATTGTTGGCTACTTTGGTTTGATAATGGGAATCTTAAATCCAACTCTTCAGACCTGTGTAATGGTGGGTACAACATGGATATATTTGGCTCCAAGAATAGCAAATAAAATATCTAAACCCAAAGACATTCAATCTTAAATGAATTTAATTAATACCATACTTGGCTTTAGAAACTTTTGCAAAGTAGATGAGATAAAGCGTTTTATCCATATATCTATATCGCTGGATAAATCAGAAGATCTTGTTTTTTCTGGGCATATCCTGCTCTTTAAGACATCCAGACAACAGACCTGGATCATAATTTCCAACATACGCTTAATTTGCGTTTTAGATGATATATCCAAGGATAATTTTGAGATAAGGTGGGATTTAGATAAACACCTGGTACTTTTTGAAAGTAAAGTTATACTGGAAATAACAGTAGAACCTCACTATAGCAGAAGATCAGGTATAATAAACTTTGGTGAGTATCATAAAAATTGGTTATATACTAAAAAGCTATTTCCTCATCCCAAAGACCTAAAGCAAAAACTGCTTGAAACGATTATAACAGAAATGGGATAAGAGCAATCGTGTGAAGTAGGAAAAATAAAATAGCTGATCACCCATTACAATAAGTTTAGATTTTGGTTAGTTCTACTGAACCAAACCCGGTCTTTACGGGTTTCTTTTGCTTTATTCCTGCAATAATAAACATATTCGAATCCGTTCAGGATAGAAAAGAAGGTTGGTATTTAATAAATACTAATCATAGTCAAAGATTAAATAGTAGCCCGGTATATACCGGGTTTTTTATTATTTCACTATTATTCATTGGGATTTCATGAATTGGATCTCCTCAAAATAAAAACAGAGCCGAATATACAGCCCTGTTTGCTATGCAACGATGACGACCGTCAAAAAAATCATCCAAATTCAAAACTTTGAATGACCTCACTAAGAGTGTAAGTTCTTTATTCATACTTAAAGAACTTATTTGATCTATTTCAACTGTAAGTTCCTCCTATTTATTGACAATAATTCAATCAATTTCTTCCCGCAAGTGATTTTTGAAAAGCCCCTTCGGAAATAGAAACAGAGCTGTGGAAACAGGCCTGTTTATTAATTTTCTTGTCAAATGGAATTTAAACACTCAAAATACTAAAGTTGGACTTCCTAGTAGTTATTATCAATGTGGAAATTTAGCATTTAATTTGAATGTATATCAATTAATATGAGAGTTAATCGATCATTATAAGTGAAAAAAACCTGGTGTTACCCAGGTTTAACGTGACTGATTTACTACTTTACTTGTTTAGTCTTTTCCAAGCAACTAGCAATTTTAATTTCAGAATAATATTTGATAATAGATCAACCATTTAAGGGGTTGTACAACTGACCGTCTCTGTAAAGATTTACCTTTTGCAATCAATTTTGTTCCTTAGGATATTCCTCACATTATCAAACTTTGAATCAAGGAATAAAGCATACAATTTCTCCACTTCTTCCCAGCTCTCCATTATCACTTTTATTTTCTCCTCTTCAACTTCGTTACTATATCTAAAATCAACTGATAGCATTCCTTCAGCTTCAAGGGTGTATTCTTCAACTCCCTGTCCATCTTTCTTGTATGGCTGGATTTTTGCTAACCAGGTAGAAATATAATTCTTTTCTTTTCTACCACTATTCCTTAAAATCTTCCCAACACCTACAACTTTTGGATCTAATATTAATTCAAATATTTCTCTAACTGTTTCCCAATTCTGAACTTTAAGTTGAATTTCTTGATTTATGTAGGCATTTTCTCCGAAATTATCATTAAGTTCATATCTAATCTTTAAATCTTCATAGACACTCAAAGAATCGTTCTCATTAATTACTACCCAAAAAGATCCAGTAAAGCCATACTCAAGAGTTTCTCTGATGGCCTCCAAGATACTCTCTATTGTTGCTGGCTTAAAGCCTTTATACACCCATGGACCTTCTAAATAAGGATATTCCATAAATTCGTTTTAAACCTTTTGTGTTTATTTGGATGGCTAAATGCAATCGTTAAAGTTATTATACCTATCTGTCTCGCTGGAAATACCCCCTCGTAAAGCAATTTTTCATATAAAGGAACCACTATTTAGATACTGTGGTGAACAATAAGTATCGAAATTATAAAGTTGAAACATAAAATTTGAAGCCTATACCGTGGAGTGTTTCAAGTTTTACTTCTTTATCGTCACTGAAGTGTTTTCTTATCTTGGTGATAAATACATCCATACTTCTACCAATGAAATAATCGTCTTTTCCCCATACATGATAGAGTATTTCCTCGCGTTTAAGGGTTTTATTGGCGTTCTCGCAAAAGAACTTCAAAAGATCTGCTTCCTTTTGTGTAAGGGAGGCTTTTAGTTTGCCACTTTTTTCTGTCAGCTTAAGTTCTCCATAATCAAAGGTAGTTTTACCTACGGCAAACGTAGTCCGCTTATCTGCATTCAAAGGACGGGTACGTTTCAGGAAAACTTCGATGCGGAGTAGTAATTCCTGCATGCTGAAAGGCTTGGTAACATAGTCATCAGCACCATGTTTAAACCCACTTATCTTGTCCTCGTCTAACGATTTTGAAGTAATAAAGAGTATTGGAATTAGATCATTGCGTTGCCTGATCTGCTTTGCTAGTTCAAAGCCATTTTTTTTAGGCATTACCACGTCAAGGAGACATATATCATACAAGCTTTTTAGAAAAGTTTTCCAAGCTATTTCGCCATCGGAACAGTGCACCACCTCATATCCCGCTTCTTCTAAGCGTTTTTTTGTAATGGCGCCCAGATTATAATCATCCTCTACTAATAGGATTCGTGCTTTTGTATCCATTTGTATTAAGCATTAGTGAACTATTTTTTGTTTCCTGTGTCAAGGCTATACATGATATTGTCGTGAACGGACCTCCATCCTTAGAGGATAAAATGACCGAATAATCCTTACCTCTTTCATTAGTGGATGAATGGGGTTAATTATGTATATTAGTTCATCATCCCTCATAGTTACAGAGGGAAAGGCAAGTAGGAATGTTTCTCCAGCAACTAACTGGCGAGTTCCAAAATTCCTAGCAATAGATGGGTCTTTGTCATTCCGCCAATCTTCTGGTAACTGCTCTTCCCTAAATACGCGTAAATTATTTTCTGGCACTTCATATTCTACCATCACCATATTTTGGCTAATTTCTCCAAGCCTATAAAATACCCTGTTTTCTATCATGCATTTTGACAAAGAGTTATGTAGATATATACAAGGAATTCCTGCGTTAGTCCAATAATTATCAACCTGCCTCCCACTATCACCAATAAGATCATCCTGCCATTCTTTTGTGCAAAGTCTATATAAAAGCATACTTTATTATTTTTTTAGAATGTGCCTACCTCAAAACGGCGAATTTCATCTTTTACCTTTTGGGCACCTACCTGAGTATCCATCAACTCAATGGGGGTTCTACCATGGAAATACCTGTTCGGCAATTTCATCCAGGTATTAAAACGTTCTCCATCGCTAAAGACCTTATAACCATAACCATATAACTCCGCAATGCCCATGATCCGATCACTAATAATATGACTGAAAGTTTCATCTTCCTTTTTCATATGAATCGTACGTTCTGTAATCGCCAACATGCAACTTAAAGTAAAGTAATCTAATGCCAGTACATTCTTTAAACAAGTCAACTGTTCCTTCATTATTCCTGCTCTCACAAAGGTTTCCTTTACTGTAAACGAAACTGTATGTAGAGTGGCAACTTGTTCGTAATTACTGAATAATCTAACTTCATTATTCGCTATAATGCGTTCTCTTTTTCTTCTTGCCATATAAATTGATTGTAAGTTTTCACGATACTGTACGCAAAGTCTCACAAATGGTTGAAAATATTTCAATCAATTTTAAGTTTAATTAAAATTGATCGAAACATTATCAGAATGAAGTTGTTAATATTATTATGCGAATAATTCAATCAGTTAATAAAATGAAAAAATGTGATTTTGAGTTATAAATTGATTCACTTTTCATTTACCATGGGTTTGTAAATGCTTGTTAGAAAGTCAGTTGTAAATTTGATAGATTTACAAAAACAAAAAAGCCCAGGATATTCCTGAGCTTTAATGCGGTCTTTTCTTTTAGAGCCGGTGCGGTCTTTACTAATTTTTCTTTTTATACTTTAACTCCTTGTTTAGTAATTTCAATTATACCTTAATCTTATGCAAGATATTACTAGTGTCTGATAATAATTCAACCAATCTGATGGTAGGTTAATCCTTCATAATTAAAAAATACATTATTCCCATTTTATTACTTCTAGAATAAAGATCTGGTAAGAAGTTGAATCATTTAAACAATAGGCCAGTTCTGAAAACTGAGCACTTCTAAAATATGCTGTAAATTTGCGTCCTTCAGTTTGTAAAATATCTGGTAAAGCAGTAGAAGAAAATATTGTATTTGATGACTGTTGAGTAATTTCTATAAGAACCCAAATAGTATCGCTACATTGAATTCGTTTTCCTATCACCTGAAACTCTCCAAATGGCGCGAGATCCCTGCCATTATTACTAAACTTCCTATTACAGCCGAAAAATGAGGTTGTAAGAATTAAGGTTACTACAAGTAGGATGATTTGATGCATATTTAATTATATAGGTATTTTCAAGACGAAAAAATGATATACACAGGGTGAATCGAAAATAATATATATTTCATATAACTAACATTTAACAAAAAATGCTAATTGATTCTCATACCTTAAACCTGAAAGCTGTCGGTTAATTACCGATTACTTTTCTCGTAAAATTCAACCGGCATCTGTCGTGATGCTGGTTTTTATTTTTGATGCCTTTCTATTCAATATTCCCTCCTTTTCATATTCTGTAGTTTTAATTGGCTCTGCTGAATAGCTTCTTGATATTAAGCAGAGCATGGTCAAGGCAATCAAGGCAGTGATTAAATAGCCCAATACCCCAAAAAATAGGATCTCACATGGCTATCTGGAATTTTATCAGTAAATTGTACAATCTATTGATAATCATTGTTTAACCAACCATAGCTTATGAATTATACATCCTTGTTATCCTTTGTAAACACGGAATTACACCCCAATTATATAAGATCTCACATAGATCAGCTGGATCATTACCAGCAAAAAGTAACATCCTTCCAGGACGAAATAAGTAAAGAACTCCAAGGAATGGCCAGTAATGTAACCTCTGCAGCTACATTACAAGACCACCAAACCATGTTAACTCAAATCTCCAATTCGCTCTTTAACTACAGCAAATTCCTGGTTGAGTTTTTACCGGCAACTAACAATTCCGTCCTTCTTTTTTATGAGAAGATTACAAAAGTTTTTGATGATTTATTATATCATATTATAAAAAACTATCCTGCCTATGTTCTGAGGGACCTTCCTGTACCATACTCCTTTGGATCCGTAATTCGTAAAGAATTTCAATCCTCAATAAGTGAACTACAAGCTGCATCGGCTCAAAATTTAATAGAACCAGCCTTGTTAGAACTAATTTTAAGGCCAATTATTGATATTATTCAACGAAAGGAACAAATGGTTACTTCTGGGGTACTTTTTTATAATAGAACCCTCTTAAACGAACTTACCTGGATAACTCAAAAGTCCTCTTCAGAAATAGAAATAAATGCCCAGATTCACTACACTCTTTTGCATTTAAATTTTAATTCTTTTGAATACTATTTTTTCTGTACAAATAAACTAAGACAAAAACTTCAAGAGAAAAAGGATAAAAAAGAGCTTCTTGAATTTTTAACCTTTTACGAAAAGGAGATAAAAGCTACTCCTTATAAGTCTAATGATTTAATTCTCCATCAGGATCAACAATCGCTTTCTACACAGATGTTAACTTGGATAGCCAAAGAAAAGGAATATGTAGAATTTCTACACAATGCAGGACAGATAGAAGTTTTAATGGAAACCGAACAAGAAAATGAAGAAGAAGAAGAAGTTGATAGTAATGAAATTGATGAAGAATCTAATACCATCGAAGTTTCAAAATTAAACACTGACCTAACAGTAAGAGAACTAGCTGTAATGGTAAAATTATATATAGATGTTGGAATAATTATCAAAACTACACAAACTAAAGTAATGCATTTTATCACACAAATGCTCACGACAAAAAGAACAAAATCCTTGGCATTTCCTAGTTTCAAAAATAAATTTCATAATAAACCAAGCCTCAAAACTTTAGTAAAATGCGAATGGTGGCTTAAGAAATTATTAGCGAAAATAGAAGAGTATAAAAGAGAAATAGCTGCATAATACATTGTAATTCAATATATTAAATATTATTGTAACCATTTAGGGTCTTTTCTTGCGTAAAACTGACGTGTAACTTCATGCTCCCTACCTCTACCGGGATGAATATGCTCATTTAGCCAAATGGATTATTGAGAGCACTATTTGTTTTATAGCTTAAGCTACTTGCCACTTATAGTAACGATGGTAATAGTTTGAAATAATCATAGTTTTTTAAAATTTATACCATGCACAAGACAATTCAATCTTTAAAAGAGAAACCACCGCTATTCTCCGAAGAGAACATACAACAAATGTACACTGCCTTATATAAAATGATGATTCAATATTACCCGCCAATTGCTAATGAAAGGGAATTGCTGGAAGTAATATTAGCTTCAACAAATATCGAGTTTTTTAAAAAGCGACAGGTAATGATTGATTATAACCAGGTGTGCAGAAACTGCTATTTCGCCGTAAAAGGATTGGTAAGATCTATCCATATACAAGATGGCATTGAAAAGACTCAATGGTTTATGGCCGAACAAGATATAATAATAGCAGTCTATAGTTTTTTTAATCAAACACCTGCGGAAGAAAGGTTAGTGGCCTTAGAAGATACAATTTGCATTTCGCTAAACTTTGATAAGCTGGAAGAGATATACCTGAAATTTCCTGTCTTTAATGGCGTGGGAAGAAAACTAACAGAATATTACTATCAGTTAGCATTCGACCGGACCACCTGGGTAACATTATCTGCTAAGGAAAGGTATGAAAGGTTATTAGATAGTCCTGTATATGGTCGGTTTATCAATAGAGTTCCTTTAGCGGCATTGGCTAGTTACTTAGGAATAGATAAAGCTACGCTTAGCCGTATACGAACTGATATAAATAAAAAACGATGATATATATCAACACTTTGTATTTGTGCGCTCCATAATTTTAATATTGTAAAACCATCTTTATGAAACCTAACAAATTCAAAATCTTAATTCAAACAACTGTAGTTGTTTTGTTAACCTTGCTAACAATCCTGTTCCCTTATTGTAGAAAAGATCCTACTAACAATAATGCAGTTAATGTTGATCACCCATTTCTGCAGCTGCTAACAGACTTACCCTCTCAAATACCTTTTTTGGAGGATTCTATTCGAAAGAATATCAATAGTGCCAAACTTGATACCATTGTTAATAGGTTTGGTTTACCAATTTGGGATAAAGCATTTACTGCCTCAACCCACAGCAAACTTACTTCAATAGTGCCAATAGCTCGTAATGGAGAAGATCAGATATCATCATTCATTGTCTTTGAAATAGCAAACAAGTTTAAATGGAGACTTTTCGATATTCAGAAGCCTGAGAGATATGGATATAACAATGGGAAAAATACAGCAAATGCCAGATCTATCTTTATAATGAGCGAATTCCTAAATTACAGGGCATTTGATGATCCGACTGCTACAATCGGCGATCCGTGTATGATGACTAATACTGAAAGAGCCCGGATAACCAGCACAATTACCACAAACGGAAATGTAAGGAGTTCAGGGGCGAAAATAATAAGTTTAAGATTCATTAGCATGACTAGCTGTTATGCCTGGACCTCTTGCACCGGAGATGGAAACGGAAATTGCATTGATAATTTGGTTTATCATATGGACTGCTCCAATAGCCTAGTTTGGATACCGGATGATTATAATGAAGGTAATTTAGGTTGGGAAGAAACATTTAACCCCGGCACACCAAATGATAGTCAAAATCCTCATGGACATGATCCCTACCAGGAAGATTGTAATTCCAATAATCCAGAATCACAGGCGCCTATGGTACTCCCACCTGATAAGCCTATATACAACGTTTCTGAATACATAGGATGTTTTGATAAAAAATCGGCTGGAAAAGTAACTTTCTATGCAGACCAACCAGTAGAAGGAAGTACAGAAGCTTTTGGGTTAAAAGAAAAAGTGGGACATTCGTACGTAACGATTGAACAAAATGTAGCTGGAACAGTTTATAGAAGAACAGTTGGATTTCACCCAAGCCAGGGAGTTTCCCCCTTTTTTAATAAATCAACGGAAAGCCAGTTGGGCGATGACTCTAATGTTGAATATGATGTCAAATTAGAAACAACTGTAACGCCTGAGCAAATGGGAAAAATACTTACCTTGATAGAGAATCATAACCCAGTGTATAATATAGAATCTTACAATTGCACTCATTTTGCATTGGATATCTCGGTTGCTGCCGGCTTAAATATACCCAGGACAGTAGGGTGGTGGATTGTAGGAAGCGGATTAAACCCAGCAAATTTTGGCGAAGATTTGAAGAAGATGACGGGTTCAATTACCCAAAAGGGACATTCAGAGAATAATACTGGAAACTGCAACTAATAAAATTACAAATCATGAAAACGTTAATTGTAATTGGATTATTTATCTCCCTTTCAGTAAGGGGATATTCTCAAAGCGATACAGAGAGCAAAAAACTTATTTCTCAGTTCCTGGAATATACCTTGGGTAACTGGAATGTTGATACTGCAACCGCAAAATACATCTTGTTTTTACCGGAGGAATCTAAAGTTGCCTCCCGAGTAAAAAGGAAATTTTATATCTGCCTTGCTATACAGGAGTTGGCTAATGAGCTGAAAGGAGAGAACATTAACTTAGCAGATCTTAAAATCAGTAAATATGAGGATGCTGATGCTGAACTGAAAAAGTTGAACCTAAACTACGACTATAGTAACAGATCATACATTGTTACTAATGCGAATAAAAGCTTTGTAAGATACTTCCTGATTAGTGGTCAAAAAATTGAATCTTTCGCTTTGTTCAATAATAAAGCATATCTGTTATTAAACTAGTATAAAAGTGATATTTAGCTATTCCAAGTGATGTTATAATTGATAATATTGAAAGCCTCCTTGCCAAAATTATTTGGTTTGTGGATATGATAGGGGAGAATGGCAAGGGGCTTTCTTTTATAGAGTAGATCGCTACATCCTCTTAATAAAAGTTATTGGAAATAATTGTGCTCAAAGGTTGATTCTTTTGAGAATGCCATTCCTATTTCACCCTATCATAATTGAATTTCTATGAGATAAGGCTTTTGACATTATTCATTGAAAAACATTGTGAAATGGAAGCATTTGTGAGTGAATTGAAATCTAGCTTAAAGAACGAATTACAACTAATTGAACAACAAACAGACATTTTATTAGACAGATACAGGTTATCTGCCAAGGCGGTATCATCCATTGTTTTACAATTGAAGGATAAAATTACAAACTATCAGTTTAAAAATTCAAAGGACGAAATATTTTTTTTCAAAAAAATATTGCCTGATTTTTATAGCGAGGTAATATATTATTCAAAATCTTTTCAGATACTGACAAAATTATCCATTTGTGAACGCGAAGGACAGAAAATACTTATTCGAGAAGAACTTAGTAGCATTACTGGTTATTTTAAAGAGCATCAAGAACTCTATCTTTATTATCATCTTGGCGATAATCATTTAGATGATAAATACTTTATCCGAAGTAATGAACCCATACAATTTTCCTATACCTTATTCTGTATCTTAGATTCTCGTTTTTGCACTGAGTACTCCTGCCAAATTTCGAATTTTATCGCATTTGAAAGGGTTAAAAATGATCTTGAAATTAAGCTGGCATTATTAGAAAATCAACCACTTAGCTCAACTGTGGCAACAATTCCGAAGCAGCTGAAGTGGAAAGGCCCCAAAGTAGGATTGGTAGAGTTTGGTTATGCTTCAAAAGATGCGGGCTATTTAGATGAATCTTTCCAGGATATTTTTGCTTCCTTCGAACAACTGTTCCAGATAAGAATTGAAAACTCATCCCGTACATTTCAAGAAATTATTGCCAGAAAAAAAGATGATCCAATAGTTATGGAAGTACTAGCCCAAAAGGTAAAACAAAGAAAGGAAAAGATGAACGAAAATTATACCTCCAAAAAATGACCCTGCAATACCAGATTAACCTCCCATTTCTATAATTATTTAACCGAGCCTCTGATCATACTCTGAAATATCGCTTCTCAACCAACGCACCTTTGTGTTAAGAAAGAAAACACAAAACATTTAATCTAAATTAATGGTTATGCCCATCGAATTAAGTGCAGTTGAGTCAATACTAATCCTAGTGGTATGTGTGTTAGGGTATTATTGGTTTCTTTATAAAAAAGGTGCTTTTGCCCCTAAAGAGGTTCCTGTATCCTCCATGGAAAACATATTAGAGGTTCCAGATCTTATCCCTCGAGAACTATTGACAGAAGGAAATAGATCTTTAATGTCACTGCCACCCCATTCAGAATCATTAAAAGAATACGAAGAGATCGATGATTCTGGTTTCGAAATTTTAGAAGACGAAAATATGGCGCTTTTGAAAGAAGCCGAAATTGTTGTAGATCGAATACAGGATACATTAAACAATATAGCATCAAACCCACCTAACCCTGAAGAAGTAAGCTCAAAAATACGAGCTATAATCTCTCCTTATCAAATTTTCCTGGAAACAGAATACTTTGATTCCATTAATACTTACATCGCTCTTTCAGTGGAAAGAGATTGTGGAATAAAACTAACGAAAACCGAATTACAATCCTTATGGAATTAACTCATTGGTAGGGGTGGATTTCAGGTGGTAGCCCGTCTGTGTGTATTGAAACAGTGGTATTGAAAGCAGGCGGGCTTTTTTCTCTCAATTATTTAATTCAATTATATGTGCAGAATGAAAGTGAGAGGAGCCAAGTGGCTCATGGGAAAGTTTTGCCTATTATCTCTATTTGTTTTATTACTGTGCTCTGTTGGAATTGCACAAGATGGGGTAAAAGGTATTGAGAAGGCAACTGAGTTAATGGGACAATATTTTAAGGCGGGCGTTACATTGCTTTATATTATTGGAGCAGTTGTTGGACTAATTGGAGCTATAAAAGTTTACGGAAAATGGTCGTCCGGAGATAGTGATACCTCAAAAGCTGCCGCAAGCTGGTTTGGAGCATGCATATTTTTAGTGATTGTAGCTACCGCCTTAAAATCATTTTTCGGAATTACCTAATCCACCTTTCAATGTCAACTGTATATCAGGTTAATAAGGGGATCAATCGTAGTATAGAGTTTAAAGGCATTAAAGCCCAGTATATAATATACCTGGCAGTTGGATTAGTTACTTTATTACTCCTCTTTACAATTTTGTATGTTGTTGGTGTTAGTACCTACATGTGCATGGCTATTATAATCCCTACTGCGGCTATATTTTATACTGTTATACAACGAATAAGTAAAAAGTATGGAGAACATGGATTGACTAATTATTTTTCCCGAAAAAGATTACCATCTAGCATTCAAACAAAAACAAGGAACATATTTTTTCAATTAAGTGAGATAGAAAATGAAGAAGAAAAGGAGCTTGGAAGAAGTGCTTCCAATTTATAAAGTTGAAAATAATTGTATTTTATCCAGGACTGGAGATGTTACTATTGCTTTTGAAGTTACTTTGCCAGAATTATTCACGCTGTCCATTGATGATTATGAGGCATTACACTTTACGTGGGTAAAAGCTATCCGATTATTACCTGCCCATTCAATACTGCATAAACAGGACTGGTTTGTTAGATCAAAATACAAATCCAATTTTGATAACCCTGATCTAACCTTTTTATCAAGAAGCAGTGAACTAAATTTTAATGAAAGGCCTTATTATAGCCATCAATGCTATCTTTATCTTACTAAAAGATCTGCAAGTCAAAGAACTTCCAGTTCCTTAACAAGCTCCTTAATTAAATTCAACCTATCCACAGAGCAATCCATTAATAACCGGGAGTTATCAGAATTCATGGATAAGGCAGGACAATTCATTAAAATATTAGAAGATTGTTCTTTTATCAAAACGAGACGACTTTCAACGGAAGAATTGGTAGGTAGCGTTGGTAGTGCTGGGTTGATAGAAAGATATTGCTTTTTGTTAGGAAAAGATGAAATGCCCCTAATTCGAGACATTGATTTTTCTGGGCAATTGAAAGTTGGAGATCTTCATACCAAGATTTTTACTTTGGCCGATATTAATGATTTGCCCTCTCTTTGCGGACCCAGATGCAATTACGAAAAGTACAGTACAGACAAGACGAAATTTTCAGTATCCTTCGCTGCCCCGCTTGGGCACTTGCTAAACTGTAATCATATTTACAACCAGTATATAACTATTAATGATGTTCAGCAAACTCTAAAGAAAATGGAGTCCAAAAGGTTGCGACTTCATTCATTATCTGCATACTCAAGGGAGAATAGCCTTAGTAGAGACGCTGTTAATCAATTTTTGAATGAGGCAATTTCTCAACAAAGGTTGCCAGTAAAGGCTCACTTTAATATTGTATCATGGACAGACAATAAAAGTCAATTAAAAGAAATTCGTAATAATATTTCCTCTTCTTTAGCCCAAATGGATGCTGTAGCAAAAGAAGAAACAATTATATCACCTCAGCTATTTTTTGCGGGAATACCTGGGGGAAGTGGTTATCTACCACTTCATGAAACCTTTGACAGTTTTGCCGAACAGGCTAGTTGCTTTTTTACCCAGGAAACTAGCTATAGATCTTCTTTATCTCCTGTTGGAATTAGGTTGGGTGACAGGTTATCTGGGATACCCATACATGTTGATATTTCTGACGAACCAATACTAAAGGGAATTTGCACCAACCGCAATAAATTCATTTTGGGGCCCTCCCTGTGCCGGGTCATTCAGTAATGGGTGACCCGGCATTATAATCCGGTTCTGGGAAATCTTTCTTTACCAACCACATGGTAAGGAGCTATTATGAACAAGGAACCCATATTGTTTTAATTGATATTGGCCATAGTTACCGTGGATTGTGTGAAATGGTCAATGGGTATTATTTCTGCTATGAGGAAAAAAATCCTATACAGTTTAATCCATTTTACCTGGAAGAAGGGGATACGCTTGATACAGAAAGGAAAGAGAGTATAAAAACAATGATCCTGGCATTGTGGAAGAAAGACGATGAACACTTTACCAGATCAGAATACGTAGCTATTTCAGACTCAATACAACTGTATTACGATTATCTATCAAATAACCCTGAGTTATTTCCCTGTTTCAATAGTTATTACGAGTTCGTTCAGGATCATTTCACTGTAAAATTGAAAAGTGAAAATGTCAAAGATAAAGATTTTGACATTGGTAATTTCTTATACGTATTGCGGCCCTATTACGGAAACGGTGAGTTTGGGTTTCTTCTGAATGCAAAGAAAAATTTAGATCTACTTCACCAACGATTAATTGTATTTGAACTTGATAATATAAGCGGGCACGCTGTACTCCTTCCAATTGTGACATTAATTATAATGTCCGTTTTCGTCTCCAAAATGAGAAGATTACGAGGAACAAGGAAGATGATTTTAATTGAAGAAGCATGGAAGGCTATTTCCAAAGGTGGAATGGCTGGATATATGCGATACCTGGTAAAGACTGTTCGTAAATATTTTGGAGAGACATGTTTTGTTAGCCAGGAAGCGGAGGATGTTGCAAACAACCCAATTGTTAAAGATGCAATCATCAATAATTCAGACTGTAAAATTTTACTTGATCAAACTAAATATATAAACAAGTTCGATAGTGTTCAGCAACTTCTTGGATTAACTGATAAGGAAAAAACGCTTATTCTCTCGCTAAACAAAGCCAATGATCCATCAAAGAAATATAAGGAAGTGTTTATAAGTCTTGGTGGTACTGTATCTAAAGTATATAGAACTGAAGTTTCATTGGAGGAATATTTATGCTATACGACTGAAGAAAAGGAGAAAATTAAAGTACAGGAATATGCTAGAAAGTATGGCAGTATTCAAAAAGGAATTGCAATGTTGGCACAGGATATTCGGCAGGGAAATATTGCTGCGTAAAAGTTTAGTGATACTTTTTACTTTTTTATAATGCAGTTTCTTATTCCTTCTCTGCATTTATTTAAAAGAATTTCAAATAATAATGTATGCTTTTTAAGTCCCTAATAATATTTCTTGTACTAATAACCTTTTGCTTGTACTCAAAACAGGCTTCTTCTCAGGTTGTTGTCATCGAAGCAATAAAGGTAGTTGCAAAAAAGGTAATCAGGGCGATGGATCTGCAGATTCAAAGAATTCAGAATAGGACAATTGATTTGCAGAATATTCAAAGACAGATTGAAAATGTCCTTTCAAAGCTTAAGCTGGATGAAATTGCGCAATGGACTGAAAAGCAAAAAGAACTGTACAAAGAATATTTTGATGAATTATGGAGGATAAAGTCAATCCTTAGGTATTACCAGGAGTTCAAAGATATTGTAGATAAACAGAAACAGCTTTTTAATGAGTATAAAAGGGCTTATGAGATAGTAGGCCGTGATACTAAATTTAGTGAAGAAGAATTAGAGTATATATACAATGTTTACTCAGGAATTTTGAATTCCAGTATCGAAACAGTAAATGATATCTTACTGATTATGGAATCTTTCAGTGTACGAATGTCTGATGCAGAACGATTAAAAATTATTAGTGATACAAATTTAGCCTTGGACAAGTATTTAGCAGACTTGAGAAAGTTTAATCAACGGAACCGGTTACTGAGCCTTCAACGTGCTAAATCAGAGAAGGAACTTGAGATTGTCAAAAGAATGTATGATTGGAAATAGAAAGGTATGAAAAAGCTGGACAGTATTGTTGCAGAACAAGCATTATTACTCAGAGCAAATGGCTATTCTGAAGAATATCTTAATAATGGAGAAGCTGAAGGTAGCTATGTCGAACATTTAAAATTGGCTCTGGAGCCTGTTATAGATAAGGATGATTTGTTATTCGATTGTGAGCCATTTGACATGCAGCTATTGGGTGTTTTCGATCAAAAGGACCGTGTTCTATTTACTTTTTCATATGAGTTTGATGTTTTCAATTCACAAATTACTCTTAAACAGATTGAAGCTCGTTTGAATGATGTTCAACTAATTATCATTATTGATAAAGGTAGCGATGTATTGGCCAGCCGGGAATTGTATGAAAAAGTTAAAAGTTTGAGCCAGGTAGTCAATAATTTTCAAGAGAAGGAAGCTGCTCAATACTATGACAATCTAATAGAACGGGAAAAACACCTTTTGGCTACAAATGGATATCATAATACTAATGTAGAAGTTCAGTTTAGGAATACAATAGAGAGAGGTAAAAAAGATTCTTCTATTATTCAAAGTTTTATTATTCATGGAACCTCCAAGACAGGGGATATGTTTGATAAAATGCAATATCGCCTTCATTACGAATACCATCCATTAAAGAGAGAATTCCGGTTAAAATCAGTTTATGCCAAAGTTGATGGAGAAGCTAGAATATTTAAAGGTACAGATAGCTATCCGATTCCACCTGCTATAGATATTTATAGATATCTATTAGAAGAAATAAATAAAAAGCGCGCTGCTCTTATTTTAAATAACATACCTGACTCTAACTTCTCTAAAGGGAGATACATTAAATAAATTAAGTATTGCCATGTTTAAAGTGTTGTGTATATCAATTGGAATATTTCTTCTAATTCATCCTTGTTTTGCACAGGGTATATTCAATCAGAAAAAGACACAGACAAGGTATAAAATAGAACAAATAGCAAAGCTTCGTTTATACTTGGAGTATCTAAAAACAGGATATAGTACTGTACATACAGGTCTTTCATTAATTGGTGATATTAAGAAAGGAGATTTTGATTTGCACTCTCTGTTTTTTCAGGATTTATATACTGTTAAACCGGTTTTTAGAAAATATTCCAAGTGTAATCACATCACCAATAACATCAAATTGATTCAATCTGAAATTCAGGATATCATATCATTTTTAAACTCCGAAAATCTATTTGTCCAACCAGATATTATTTCAATTGAGAACAGTGTTGCTGATTTTTACTCACAGCTAATAAATGATTTGTTTCAATTAGGAGAAATATTGTCAAATGGGTTTGTTCAAATGAAGGATGCAGAAAGGTTTGAGCGTATTGATAAATTACTGGTTTCTGTTGAGGATAAGAGATCCTGGGTTACAAAATTTGGTCAAAAGATTAGGTTGTTATCAATGCACCGGAGAATGAGTTCATCAGACATTAAACAGCTTGATAATTTGAGTGTGCAATATAAATAATATTAACCATGAAAAATCTATTAAAGTTATTTAGCTCATTTTTTTTCCTGATGATAATCTTGCCTACTGCAAAGGGACAGTCTTATGAAGTACAGCAACTTATTTTGAATATCGAAAAATTGAATCAGCTGAAATCTATCTTATCCCAAATGTACAAAGGTTATACAATACTTAATACCGGCTATACAACCATTAAGGGGTTATCTGAGGGGAATTTTTCGTTGCATAAAGTATTTCTGGATGAATTATTGAATGTAAGCCCCACAGTAAAAAAATATAGGAAGGCCGTCGAGATTATTAACATGCAAGCTGAAATCTTAAAATTATATAAAAAGTCGTTTGCTTCATTTTCTGTGAAGAAGATATTATCTGAGCCTGAGTCAAACTATATAGAGATTGTTTACCAGGATCTTTTCAAACGGTCGCTAAAAAATCTTGATGAGTTGTTAATGATAATCACTGCCAATAAGCTAAGGATGAGTGACGCAGAACGAATAGAGGCTATTGACAGGATATATGACGATATGAGAGAGAAAAGAGATTTTGGAAGACATTTTTTTAATAAGTCCGTCATTTTAAAGTTTCAACGCGGTAGAGAACTTCATGATATCCAGGTGTTGCAAGATCTTAATAAACAAAATTGAGTGATATGAAGTCTAAAATAGTAATTGGATTTATATTGATTTTTATTCTTGCTTTTCCCATTGTTGGCCAATGCCAGTTTTTAGAAGGGCAATTGGGTAAGTATCATGATATACTTTATCGGTTATATAAGGAAATGATTCCTATGGCCAAGGATTTACTTGTTGTTTCTCAGGCCGTTGGAGCATTTGGTGCATTATGGTTCATTGGTGTAAGAGTTTTGAAGCATTTAGCTGCTGCTGAACCCATAGATTTCTTCCCTTTGGTAAAACCTATAGTAGTTACCATACTCATTTCAATTTATCCCGTAGTATTGGGAGTTATGAATGGCGTTTTATCTCCTACTGTTATTGCAACAAAAGAGATGGTCAAAAAGTCAAACAATCCTGTTGCAGTGTTATTGGAACAAAGACAGAAAGCAATTGAGGAAAATAAAGAATGGCAAGATCTTGTAGGAGGAATTGGTAGTAGTAATGAGGAGTGGGATAAGTATAACCAACAGCATGATGAAAAGGGAGAATCTTCATTAGGAAGTGCATTTACTTTCTCCTTATCTATTATTCATCATTCGATCAACGTAATCATAAAACTTTTTGTATCCTTTTTATTACAAATATTGTATTTCGCTGCGGCTATTTGTATCGATTCAATGCGAACATTCATTTTGTTATTACTATCTATACTTGGACCGTTTGTATTGTGTTTAAGCATATACGATGGATTCCAGCATATATTACCTATTTGGATTGCTAGATATGTTAATGTTTATCTATGGCTGCCAATTGCAAATCTTATGGGTTCAATGATTGGAAAGATACAAGCTGAAATGTTAAAAATGGATTTGAAGGACATGTTCGAGGGTAATATTCCAAGTTTTGGTCAAACTGATGTACTCTACCTTATATTTCTTGTTGTTGGAATAGTTGGATATTTCTGTATTCCTAGTATCTCCAATTATATAGTGCATGCAGCTGGTGCCAATACAATTGTATCTAAAACAAATTCTTTAATTCTAACGGCTGGTAGTATGGCTATAACCGGTGGAACTACTGCCTCTGGTGGAGGAGCTACTGCTACAGCTGGTTCAGGTAGTATGAGTAGTTCGAATTACGGTAATGACCTCTATACTTCATCAATGGCAGATGCTGCTAACTCTGAGCCATATCATAAAGAGGGGGGATATAATTATTCCAAATTATCTGGAGACAAATAAAATAGGTATTAGTATGTTTCAACAATTTAAAAATATTGATTCTGCTTTTCAACTTACCCGAGTATTATCTATTATAGCCTTAGCTGGTAGTATTATTCTAAATGTCTCATTGGCCTATATAGATTATAAAGAAGATAAAGACAGGGAAAACAGGGTATATGTTATAGCAAATGGAAAGTTGTTTGAAGCATTTGCAGAAGATAGGGGGAGGTATTGGCCTATCGAAATTAAAGATCATGTAGAATCTTTTCACCATGATTTTTTTACTATTGAACCTGATTGGGATGATATTGTAAAGGGAATTAATAAGGCCCTTTACCTGGCAGATAACTCAGCAGCAAATGAGTATTCTAATTTAAAAGAAAGCGGTTATTACAACTCCTTTGTATCTGCAAATGCACGCCAAGTAGTAGAACATGATAAAGTCGAAATAAACATGGATGTTTCTCCTTGGCACTTTAAATATACCGGAAGGCTTGTAATAAAACGCTCAACTACAGAAGTAGCAAGATCGTTAATAACAGAAGGTACCCTAAAGATTGTTAAGCCTACTGATAATAACCCACACGGATTAAAAATTGGAAATTGGAGGATACTGGAAAATAAGGATGTTTCTCTTTCAAAATGACAGTTATGTTTGGAATATTTTCACTTTTCAAAAGAAAACGGAAAGACATATCTCAAAAAGAAGCTCGACAAGGAATTCTATATTCATTTCAGGTTAAGCTATCTTCTTACCTTTTTGAAAAGCAAAAGCGATTTACATTTAGGCAAAGGAAACTATTTTTCCTGCTATTTTGTATTTTGATAATAGGTATTCAGTTCTTCTATTTATATAAAATGATCAAACCTGATAACCAAGATCATTTTTTTCTACCCCATCAAACCATTACAACACCTACCGATATAACTCTTCCAGACAGTTTAGATATTAAAGTTATACAAACATATAAGCATTTTAAGAAACTTGAAAACACCACTCCCAAATAAGTTTTCAATCAAAAATGTAATAATATGAAATTAGTGATTAAGAAGTATCGAAAGATACTAGTGATGTTGCCATGCTTTCTCATTATTATCCTTTTTCTAGGGTACGTAATTAAAGGGGGGATAGAGAGTAGTAAAAATGAAGGTTCTACTATTGACTCATCAAAACGCTTTAATATCGCACTACCGGCTCCACGTATTGAGGAAAAGAATAAAACAAAATTGGAAGCATTCATGCAATCTCAGGCTGATTCCAATAAGAAGGATGATGAACTAGAGCCATATGCAAAAAGATTTTTTGATCCTGGACCAACAGAAGAGCATTTTGAGCATGATATGGAGGCAAATAAGGGTAACTATAAGCGTCCTACAATTGAGCAACAGGAACGGAAAGTTAATGAACAAATGAACAGAATTCTAAAGGAGTTGAATAGTGCTTCTGGTAATAATTCGTTCAGTACTAACGACAGTAACGATTTGCCAGCTCAAGGAGATAATAAGCCAGAGATAGCCCGTTTGGAAGCATTAATTGAAAGTCTTCAATCGGGATCTGAACCGGATCATGAATTATTGCGACTCGATACCATGCTAAACAAGATTATTCAAATAAATGAGCCATTTAAATTATCTAAAATAGGAGCCAGGCCTGATAGTAATGTTCTAATTGTACAGAAGTATCCTTTGAATATTGGCTTTAGAAATGCAGACCGAAGATATTTTTTTGGATTAGACAATAATCCGGTTACAATTAGTAATGAAAAAACTGCTATCAAAGCGGTAGTACATAGTGATCAAACGGTTCAGGATGGTTCAACCATCAAACTCAGATTGATTGAAAGCATCTATATAGGTCAAAAGGAGATCCCTGCAAATACATTTGTATATGGGGTATGTAAAATCTCTGATGAAAGACTAATAATTAACCTCAAAAACATAGTTTGCAATAACACAATGTATCCTGTAAGCCTTTCGGGATATGATATGGATGGTATTCCAGGCATCCATATACCTGGAACTATAACACGCGACGCTTCAAAACAAGGTATGGACCAGGTAATTCAATCACTTTCTATGACAGGAATTGACCCATCTTTAACAGCTCAGGCCACAACTGCAGGTATTCAAACGTTAAAAGATCTAATACGTCGAAAAGTAAAACTTGTAAAGGTAACCATTAAAGCAGGTCACCAGCTGCTTCTTCAATAGATAAAATTGATAATATTTAAAATTATAACAATGAGGTTTATATTATTATTTACAATAGCATTAAGTTTCACCTTTTCTGGATATTCTCAATTTATTTCACAACCAGAATCTGTAATTCCCATAATACCCCACAAGATAAAAGTAACCCATCGAGCAACCACTGTTTTGGTATTTCCATACACAGTACTTAATGATCCAGACAGGGGCATTGATGGATTGGTAGCAGCTAAAGTTACAGGAGTGGAAAATGTACTAAAACTGAAAGCAGCATTTAATTATTTAGACACTACCAGTTTGCATGTATTTACGTCAGATGGAGGTATTCATGTATTTGAAGTAACCTATGACCCTAAACTTTTCAATACTACCTATAAAATTATTTCCCAGGATTCAATGATGACTATAAAAAAACTTGCAAAATATCAGAAAAAATCAGATGTAAACGAAAAGGAGTTGGACATCTTGGTAAATAAAGTTCGACATCAAAAGGGTTTTCTGAATGATGATACAAGAAAATATAGAATGCAACTCTTATTGCGTGGCATATATTTTAGTGATGATATTATGTTTTTTAAATTCAACATTAAAAATAAATCTAACCTTCCTTATCAAGCCGGTTGGGCGAGGTTATACCTGATGGATAAAATTGTATCTAAAAGAACATCAGTTCAACAATTAGCAATTGACCCTTTATATCGTGACGATTTTCCGTATTTAGCTGGGAAAAGTAAGCAAGACTGGATTATCGCCATCCCGAAAACTACCATTCCTGATAAAAAGCAGCTAATATTTGAACTTCAAGAAGATAATGGAGGACGACATCTAAAGATTTCAATCCAAAATAGAGATTTATTCAAATCCCGAAAAATATTATAAAATGAGTGGCCAGGTTAACCGGATAATGGATACGATTCTCTTAAATGTAGAACAAGATCTTAAATTTAAGATCAATAATCCACTTTTTGATAACTCAAAGCAAACCGAAAACCTGAATCTACAGTATTATAACACTCTTCTTAAGCATTATAGTACAAGATTAAACCGGAATGAAAGAAATACTCGGGCGTACCTTAAAGACGAAATTAGAAGATTAAAGTTTAAAACCAGTAATAATTTCGCAGACAAAATTCGATATGGAAGATTGGCGAGATGGATTAATAGATTCCTAAGTTTAAGAAACAATGGTATAAAGTTTAACAGAACTATCGTTAATGGTTTCCAGAATAAAATTGGACAAAGAGAGAACTTCTTATTACTGGATAAAGCAATTAAAGATGCCGGTTTTAATCAGGATATTTCCAAATCTTTGGAAAAACTAATTGCTCAGGGGCTTCCTAAATTCCATATTAGATATACTGATGTACGATGTCCAGAAACAGAATTTATCCTTCATTTTAATATTATTCCTGGTACTGGGGCTTATCAATTTGCAAATTTTGAAGCTGCTGGCAGATTGCAAATTGAGCATAATTATGGGTTGCAGGAACATTTATGGCATTCTTTTTCATTAAATGCAGATGTGCAAATTTCCGCCACAGAAGCCTCGCGCTTAGTCAATGGAAAATCTATTTGCAAAGAAAACGATACTTGGATAACATTGGGTAATAATAATGCTTATTCAACGGATCGTTTTAATTTAGAAGCAGAATTAAAGAAATTGCCAATTCAAAAAATGAGTGCAATAGAGTACAAAAAATTAACCAACGCACTTAAGTTTGGAGCGTCAAAAGAAGTTACACTTATTTTAGACGGTATTCCTGTTAAATATAATCTGGAAGCTAGTCCAAGTCACCAATGCATACGTATATTAGATAAAAATAAGCAGTTGGTTGATTTACCTGCGCTAAAAGAAAGAACTTCAAAGCAATCTAAATTATTAGCAAATATTGAAAAGCAATCTGAAGCCAAAGTAATCAAGATGAGACGGTAATGCAATAGAAGAAATGAGTATTAATTCCCAATGAGAAATGGATAAAAAGAAAAGCAAAGGTCGCGGCTAACCGCAATTTTCCAAACCCAACACAAAAAATGGATGCACAAGAACGATGTGCATCCATTTTTTTTGCTCTGCTGCTCTGCCCAAAAAAAATGGCGTACAAGAACGATGTACGCCATTTTTTTTGCCTCCCCGCAGGCTCTCATTAGGGTTTGGAAATTTGCGGTTGAACGCCGCGAAAATTTAATGCTTTCTTTTTATCCATTTCTCATTAGAAATATAATACCGATGAAAGGAAAATGTACTGATTAATTAATGATTCTCATAACCTTAAAACTTAGTTATGCTTATTTCCACATTAAAAGAGACGTTCATTACTGTTAGACCATATCATCCAATAATGGAAATGATATATCATGACAAAATAAAAATTGAATGTCTTTGTTTTTGGTTTGACGGTGAATGTCGGCACCCAATCAATAATCAAACACTAAAGATATTTCTTAACCATGCAGAAATATTTACGCCTAGTGTATTCCCGGAACGTCCTGACCTTGGTTGCTATGCAATAGATAATGATATTAATTATGAAAATGGTGAATTACAAGTAGGAGAAATATATTATAAGGGGAATCTCATTTACTATAGAAAATAATGAGAGTTCATTGGCTAAAATCATTTATACAATTACTAATACTTTAAAATTGAAGTTATGAAACCATTAGAACTATCAGGTTATTTGGAATTTGTGTTTAATAATAAATACCCTGTATTGGTTAAATCGAAGCCTGGCTGTGGGAAATCTGATATCATTACAGATGCAGCTCAACGAATTGGACAAAAATTAATCATTTCTCACCCAGTTGTGAGCGATCCAACGGACTATAAAGGATTGCCTTTTCCATCAAAAAAAGGAGTAGCTGAGTTTATTCCGTTTGGTGATTTACATCAATTAATCATTGCTAAAGAACCTACTGTTTTCTTTTTGGATGATTTAGGTCAGGCAACACCAGCAGTACAAGCAGCTTGTATGCAACTCCTGCTGGCACGTCGAATCAATGGGCATGTCATTAGTGATAATGTTACTTTTATTGCAGCCAGCAATCGTAGGGAGGATAAAGCAGGGGTACGTGGATTATTAGAACCTGTAAAATCTCGTTTTGTTTCCATTGTTGAACTGGAAGTTGATACAAATGATTGGGTTAAATGGGCTATTCAGCATAACATGCCCACCGAATTAATAGCATTTGTTCGATTTAAACCCGATTTCCTCGATGATTTTTCTCCTACACAGGATCTCGTCAATTCGGCATCCCCCAGGACTGTAGCCAATGTTGGTAAACAACAATTATCTGGACTTGATAAAAAACTCGAATTTGAAGTTTTTAAAGGAGCAGCTGGAGAAGCCTTTGCTACGGAATATTGCGAATTTCTAAGAATTATCCGTGAATTACCTTCTGTTGATCAAATTATTCTAACTCCCACTACAGCTATTGTTCCTACCGATCCGGGAGCGCAATTTGCCATTTCCGCTGCACTTGCCAGGAAATTATCAGATAGTAATATCAAATCTATCATTACTTATCTGGATAGGTTACCAGAAGAAATCGCAGTTGCCTGCATCAAAGACGGAGTTACCCGTACGCCAGAGATAAACCATACCCGTGAGTTTATTGAATGGACCTCTAAGAAATCCAGTTTAATGAGTTAAATATTATGGCAATGGAACTTGCAGAAAAAATGAAAAAAGCCCGAATACAACTCATTCTCGACCATCCTTTTTTCGCTTCTCTCGCTTTAAAACTAACCTATATAGAAGATAAACAAACCCAGACTACAATTATCAATGGTAAATGCATAAAATATAATCCTGATTTTATTAAAGAGCTGCCTATTAAACAGATAGCTACTGTATTGGCGCATGAAGTATTGCATATTCTCTCCTTTCATCATATGAGACGAGAAAATAGGGATAAAGTTCTCTGGAACAAAGCCACAGATTATGCCATAAATCCTTTATTGATACGATCAGAATTTCAATTACCTGATGGGGCTTTATTGGATCACAGGTTTGATAATATGAATGCAGAACGTATTTATTCGATTCTGATGCAAGAACAACCTTCTGACAAACAGGAATCTTCTGAATCTCAAGATTATCAGGGTATGGGAGATGTAGAAGACCTGCCGGAGACTGAAAGTAAACAAGAAGTTGAGGCACAAATTAAACAAGCTATGACCCAGGCTGCAATGATTGCCAAAAGCCAAGGTAATCTCCCTGATTATATAGAGCGATTAGTATCTGAAACAATCAAACCTAAAGTTAGCTGGCGAGAAGCATTGCAAAGATTCTTTTCAGAAATAACCAAGGATGATTATACCTGGACTAAGCCTTCTACAAGATACCTTCACAATGGCCTGTATTTACCTTCGTTAGAAACGCCTTTTATAGGGAAAGTCATCCTAATTGTTGATACATCTAGTAGTATTTCAAATGAGCTTATTAACAGTTTTGCTGCAGAAGTACAGGAGATTACGTCTTCTTTTAGTATTCCTCTTACCATTATTTATGTTGATACGAAAGTGCAAGCTATTCAAGAAATAGAGCCTGACGAAATTATAAACCTAAATCCAAAAGGTGGAGGCGGAACTAACTTTAAGCCTGGATTTGAATTTATTGATGACCATAATCTCGACCCAGAAACAGTAATTTATTTAACAGATGGAGAATGTTACTCATTTCCAACAACCCCCGATTATAATGTTCTCTGGGCACAATTTGGATCGTTTGAATTTAATCCTCCATTCGGGGAAGTTATTCAGGTTACAGATTAATTCACATATAAATTATTGTCATGAAAGATTTATCACAACGTGCCATGCTGGCTAATTTGAACATTAAACAATGGTCAGGTAGAAAACAAGACAAAAACATTACCCGTGAAATTGAACGGGAACATAATGCAACCAACGCTGGTAATTTTAACAAGATTCTTATCCAGGATGATGAATTAAAGGAAATTCAGAAGATAGCGTCTGCTGCCCGGTCATATTTTTATGAATCCACATTGCCGTGGGGAGATAACGGAGACAGGTTGTTGCCATCCCCTAATATTTTTGTCTTTCTCCAGAAAATTAGAAAATTCAGAGAAGAATTTGAAGTCGCATGTGAAACATTCAAGAAGCGATTTCCTGCATTAAAAGAGCATGCAAAAGTTCGACTAAACGGCATGTACAAAGAAACCGATTATCCTTCAGTGTCAGATTTATCAGCTAAATTTCTTCTTAAAGTAGTAACTATGCCTATTGCAGATGTTGAAGATTTTAGAGTTAAGATTGATCCAAAGGAAGAAGCTGCCCTTAAATCTCAGATTGAGGATAGTATAAAAGAACGGGTTTACCATGCCACTCAGAATATATGGGAAAGAATACAAAAGACGGTAAACCATATGTACGAAAAACTTTCTGACCAGGAAGGGAAATTCCACAATACTCTTGTAACAAACATTGAAGATTTGATGGACCTATTACCACGACTTAATTTCACTAATGATCCCAACATTACAAGAATAATCGCTGATATGAAAACACTAATCGTAGATCCAGAAACACTTCGAAACGATTATTCAACCCGAATGCATACTGCTGATGGGGCAAAGGCAATACTTGATAAAGTATCAGATTATTTAGGCTAGTACTGCATTCTTCAAAAATTATTTATATGAACTTATTAATTACAGCTAGTGTTGGCATATTTAATTCCAATGATAGATTTTATCTGCAGATTATTTCGGCTAATCGGGAGAAATACTATTATTGCGAGATATCAAAAAATGCAGCTCGATTATTTTCTAATACAGAGAGTGCTAAAATTGAGGTAGTAGATGAACTACCTGATGGGATTATACTTGCAGCGTCTATATCTCCATCCTGATATATAAATAAAAGTAAAGGAAAAGAAAAAAGTCACCTGAACAATACGGATGAACAATTATGAAGAATTCAGTTGTGTCGAAAATCACTTATACGCTAGAAAGCTGTCATAATCCTAATGCTCCATTTAGGTTACGAGATTGGCAAGTTGAGTACGAGTTATTATGTGAAGATGAAATGCGAACCCTCGCAAGAGCCTTTGGATTCAATAAGAACTCCGTTGAAAAACTCGTTACTGGACCAAAGAAATTCCGATACATCAAGAAGAAAGGATATGAGATATCAAAAGTATTGCATCAGGAATCAGTTGGATGCAGGAGTTTTATGGACAAACGACAGCCTGCACATATTCAGATGCAAGAATTACTAAAGCGTTCAGCTAACGCACCATCTAAAAAATAAAACTAATTATGAAAAAAAACGCAATAAAAAGTAGAAATAGTAACGAGCCAACGGAATACTATAAAGCCGGAGATATATTTACTATACCCGGTATAGGCGAATTTCCTAGTTCTTTACAAACCTTGTGGGAGGAAGACGATGAAGTCCGAAGAACATTTAAATTAAGTGCTGTAACTGCGGACTTCATTTACTACGCTGATGAAGAAGAAGGTGATGGCAATGGCAACACTGTAATGTTAAATAAGCAAATGGAATTAGTATCGGACAATTATTTTGGTTTCAATGATTTTGTGGGAGTAGTAGAAAAAAATGAGGGTCTATTGTGGATTTCAGATGCTGTGGAATATTGGCAAAGGGAGGAGTTTGTTAAGCCACAACTCATTACACCGGAAATTGAGGATCTGCTTAATGAATTGGACGTAGAAAAGCTCACAGACAAAGAAAAGACTGTTTATTTCCGATATAGGTATAGTGGCCCTGTAAAATACACCAAGGCTGAAGCACTTATGGCTGTTATGTCTGTGGAGTTGGATCAGGAAGATTACAGTAATCAACTGACTGCTATAACGGATATTTTGAAGTAGAAAGAGGAGTGAAAAATTGGGACCAACAATCAATTGTTGAACTGAAGAAAGTAAAACATCCCTACTATACCTAACTAGTAGGTATGAAGCTCACTATAATAGCCAAAACTGTTATACCCTCAAATACGGTTCTCCTATATTCCTATTCACTTTTCTGCTTTCAATTTTAGAATTAGTACTAAGTATTTCCATGCGGAATCTCATTCACTATTTGAGGTTGGGAATCTTATGTGATAACGGATAATCAGTATATCCTTTTAATAGCTCATTTAAATATTTGGTTATGAAGAAGAACAGTAACACTGGTCAATCTGGCCTGTTCGAAACTGAACAAATTCCTATTGTAAAAAAAGAGAAAGAAAAAAGAGAAGGTGATTACGTTTTTGACCTGATGGATTCACTCACTGCGCCAGTTCTAACCTTTAGTCAATCGTGGGCTGATACGATACCTAAGCGAATGCTGGATTTAATACCAATAGCAAGAATGATGGCACTAATGACGAAAAGTGAAACTGCTACAGATGAGGAATGTGTTGTGTACATATATACTCGGACACTTGAAGCTCCAATGTCAAGTGAATGGACGGACATATACCTCCATTTGAGTTGTAAGGTGCTGGAACTAAGGTTTGGTGAGGATCATTGGAACGAACTAAAGGCTTCGAAAAAACTTAGCGAATGGCTGCAAAGTAAGCTAACAGGCCTGCGTAACCACATTTATAGAAAACGGAGAGAATACCTAAAGGGTAGGTTGAAGTCTGAAGAAAAGGTAGAAAGTGTAGGCAAGCCAACTAAAGCTACTAAAACAATCCCCAATACCGCTCATTCAAAACCTGCAATTGAGCAAGCATCTTTTGATTTTTAGGTAAACGAGCTATTATGCCTTTAAAGGACAGCCAGGACCAAAATAAGCGATTCATTTTGAAGTCAGCTTTGTGTTATCAAACATTAAAGTGGGAAGCAATAAAGCCCTTAATTCAACAGGCTTCATTTGATTTATAAATTTAATATATGTATTGTTTCAAATCTAAAAAATACAAAAATGGAAAACAAATCTGAAAACATTGTAAATGAAAAAGTCGGTTTAATTCCTGTTGACCAAATTAGTCGTGATCCAAAACAACCAAGGAAAACATTTGACCAGCAAAAACTTGAAGAACTCGCTGCTACTATCAAAACCAATGGAATGATTCAACGTATGCTGTTAAGACCGAACCCTTCAGGCGGTTATTTTATTGTCTGTGGTGAACGTAGGCATAAAGCCGCCATAATTATTGGTCTTACTGAAGTGCCTGCAGAAGTAAGAGATATACCTGATCACCTTGTACGGGAACACCAGATTATGGAAAATTTAATGAGGGAAGATGTTCATCCTATGGAACAAGCTCAAGGATTTTTGCAAATGATACAAGAAAGTCAAATGAATCCAGACGAAATTGCGTTAAGATTGGGAAAGACGGTTTATTCTATTCGTAGGTACCTTAAACTTAATGATCTAACTCCAAATTGGCAGAAATTTTTCCTCAGGAATGGAATTTCTGTTTCAGATGCATTGCAATTATGCTCTTTACCTACAGAAGCACAACGGGATATTTATCGAACAATAGTTTCGAAAGAAGCGGAGAAAGATGATAATATTTCAATTTCTATTAGTAGTTCTCTGCTAAATAAGTATAAGGGTGATTTGATTAATGCTTGCTTTAATATCGAAGACCCGGCCCTAGATCCGAAAAAGGGATCCTGTATTGGTTGTACCTTTAATTCAGCGACCTCTTCCTTATTTCCTTCCGAAGAAAAGCGCCCATTTTGTCGTAATACGGTTTGCTTTAAGAACAAAGTTGAAATTCATTTAAATATTGAATTGGAAAAAGCTAAAGCGGATCCGAATGTTGTATTAGTTTTTAGCACGTATTCAACTCCTGATGTTGTAAAGAAGCTCAAAGAAGAAGGTCATGAAGTACTTAAATTGGGATATGGCGATGACTGCTATCGAGTTAATGCCCCTGAAAAACCCATCTGGAATGTATTTATCGAAGCACGTCGATCATCAAAAAAAGCAGAAAAGTCACTTAAAATAGAGTTTAATAAACAACTTAAACAGTTTGATTTGGAGAACGCCAAATTCGAAAAATCAATTAAGACAGCGTTGGTGAAAAGGGCGTATGTTGTTTGTTCAAATAATGATAATGATACTGGAAAGTATATATTCATTACACTTCCCGAGAAAAATAAAAAGAAAACTTCGAAAGACGTAAAAGCAGCTATTAGTAAAGGAACAGCAAGTATTAATGATATCGATAATCAAATTACTAATGTATTAGATAGAGAGAAAAGCGCTAAGGATCGTGATAAAGAAAAGGTACATAGAAGAATAATAGAAGCAATTAAGGAGGATAAGAATATTAACATCCTTCCCAAAAAAGAAAACCAATTTGATTCTATACTCTTAAATTTTCTTTTGATAGAACATTTGGGCTGGCGATTTGAGAAACTTGAGAAAATTATAAAGATTCCTGGACTACGGAGCCCAAAAGATATTAATCAATTTAGAACTTCCTTAAAGCTACTCTCTAAACAGCAAATTTCATACATTATAAAATACATAATTATGGATAAATACCAGAGTCACTTTTCTAATACAAAAGGTGGTTTTGCAATTAGACTACTTGCTGAAGGTCTTGGTACAATTCCAATAATTGATTTTGAGAATGATCAGAAAAGCATTGCTGCTAATCGGCAATTGAATGTTAATAAGGCCGTTGCAATTTTAAAAGAAAATAAAGCAGAACTAATTAAGAATAATAAGCAGAATATAAGTAAAGCTGTTACTGCGAAAATTAAAAAAGCTTCTGCCGAAAAAGCTAAAACCGCTACCGACCAAAAGCGTGCATAATTGATTAACCCCATCTATTCTTCTTATTCTTTTTCTCAAACCTTCTACCCTCAACCTCTTCACCTTGTACATAATTTGAAACCAAATACTTTCCCGTATAGGGAATGGGGAAACTTTGTTCTGTATGAAGCAGGTTGCGGGAAGCATTCTTCAATCTTAAAACTATTGTTATGCAAAAAAGTAAAACTGCCGAAAAGGCAAATCTCTTTACAGCTGCAAAAAAAGACTGCACCGGCCAAGGAAGCCAAAAGCAAGGTTGTATCGCTTGCTATTTCTGCCGAACTGGAACAGCATATCAAAACCTATATAAATGCCAAATCAGAATGTAAAAACTGGGAAGCCCAACTGAAAATAGAAGAAGGGGTCATAAAAGAAAAGGCCCGTGACCTTTACCTGGAAGAATATAAGAAAGATGGCAGAAATATCGGTTCATTCAAACTGGGCGATGTAACGGTCAGCGTGCAGGATCGCTACCCCAAAATGACAGAAGATGTTGCCGCAATCGTGGCCAAAAACTTTCCGAATATAATAGAAAAACGGACGGAATACCTGTTCAATCAGGATATTCTTCAAAAGTATATTGAGCCGATTTCTGATGCACTCCAAAACGCAGAAGGTATACCTGAAGAAGACCTGGCTGCATTGATCGAAGCAAGTGAAACGATCAATGTAAAAAAAGGAACAATCGATACCCTCGCTCAGTACGGAGATCAGATGACGGATCTCTTTTACGCTATTGCCCCCATCATATCTATGCGTTAAAAATATAATGTTATGAGTATCTTCTCTGATTATACAGAATTCAGGTATATCTATCCTCCCAGACCGGAAGCGGCCATAGCCCCGGCATTATTAAAGGGATTCGGCGAAGGATGGGCCGCTCAGCCGAAATACAATGGAAGCTGTGCGGTGCTGTTCATTAATGGCTATCGGGACTATCAGCTCTATAATAGGCGAAACGAAAAATTATCGCTGCAAAATGTGATCCAGTACAACTTACTTAATGATAGCGAAAAGTATATGGTGCTATGTGGTGAATACCTAAATAAAAACAAGTTCGGTGAAGATGGAAAGGCTTTTAACCACAAATTTATTATTTGGGACATTCTTGTCTGGAGAGGACGTTACCTGATCGGAGAAACATTTGAAAACCGCCTAACGCTTCTTCACGAACTATTCGGGAGCAGCAGAGGATACGTATCTAAAAACAATATGAGCATTTACAATCACCTTCATACTACTCAAGTCGAAAATATATTTATGGCCCCTGCATATCTTGACGGCTTTTGTGAACTATACCAAGATGTAGCCGAAACAGATCTTTATGAAGGGCTTGTTTTAAAGAAAGCAAATGCCAGGTTAGAACCAGGGTTTCGGGAAAAGAATAATCACTCCTGGCAAATTAAGGCCAGAAAGCCTACACTTAATTATAAATTCTGACACAACCTTTCTTTTAGCAGCTTAGAAACTATTGTATCTCGATTTAAACTTAATTAAAAATTATTTACTTATGGCAACACTTGTTTTCAAAAACTCAAATTTGAAAGAAATACTTAATGTGATCAAAGAAGCCACTGTTTTTAGAGCTTCATTATCTGAGAAAATTATTGCTTATGAAGAAAATTCAGGAAAGGAGTATGATTTTGACCCGAAAATAGACCTTGAACTATATTCCACGCACAATCGACCTACAGTTTGGTTGGTTAAAGACAGGGGGATATATATCATGTCTTCAGCCTTGGTGGACGAAGCTTGTAAAAAAGATATTCCTGTTTGTTATGCAGAAGGTTTTCACCCGAATAACAAGAATTGTTATGAAAAATGCAGAGCCGCTATGGGAGGAGATGATTTTGTTGAATCTATTCCCTTTGAACAAGATTTACAGGAGGGAATCAGTCAAGGGGCTGATCTGTATATTAAAGTTACTACTCAGCATATTGATATTATACTGAAATATCCTACGGGAGGATGATTTAACTCAATATTCTATATTATTTAATACTAAAGAATTAATTGTGTTAAAAAAAAAAGGTTCTCAAAGCATTGAGGTCAAAAATGCTATCAAAACGCATTTTCATGATTTTTCTAATAACAGACAATTGGCTGAATTTCTCCAGATAAACATTGGAACTGTTCGCAGAATCTGTTACGAGCTGGACTTAAACCGGCTTGAGTTGGAATATTTTACCCCTGAACAAGTCAATTATCTTATCAGTAATTTTCAAATGATTGGGGATTGCGAACTGGCCGAGGTATTCCAGCAACAATGGCCTAAAAAGAAGGGTTGGACAAAAAAGCACATTGAGAAAAAACGAAAATATTTAGGATTAAAGAGAACGCAAAAACAGATTCAGTTGATTCATCATAGAAACGTAAAAAATGGTCGTTTTGCCATTTGTCCTGTTAAAGCATGGAATAAAAGGGGAAGAAGCCCTGACGGAGAAATCCGCTACTGGACACAAAAAGATACGGGTAAGAAGTATCCAGTTATTAAATTTAATGGTTCCTTTCGTCATTGGGGTAGATGGGCATGGGAACAGGCATTTGGAAAAATACCCCCCAAATATAATGTGGTTTTTAAGGATAATGATCCATATAACCTTAAGATCGAAAACCTACTACTACTCTCTAATGCAGAATTGGCGCAACGAAACGCTGAAAAAAGCAGCAAAGGGTTATCAGACAATTACATTTCAGGTATCCTTTCCCCACATGACGTTGAACTTAGGCAAGTACTAAAATCAAATACTACACTTATTGATTTAAAACGTAAACAACTCACCTTAAATCGGATAATATATGAACAAGAAAAACTTTAAAGATCAATTAAATGAAATGATCGGTAAAACATTTCAATATGGTAATAGCATTCATTGTGTTATTAGCTATAAAACTGATGAAGAAAGAGAAAAGTGCATTTTACAAACTAATCTATCAACTTTTGAAAAGCCGTTTGAGGCAATGAATGAATTTTTGAAGTATTGGAAACCCACCAGTTCCATCATGTCTCTCCCAACAGAGATAGATTATAACCAGCAGGTAACACTCATTTTAGATGAAGGGAACAATCTTAGTTCGCAATTAATTAAAACACTAACTGAAACCATCGATAATGTTAAAAACAACAAAGAGTATATTCCCCAAGCACAAACAATAGTTAACAGTACTAACACCATTGTGAATATTGAAAAAATGCGACTAAGTTATCTAAAACTTAAAATCGCATTTGGTAAATAAAATATTTTTATGGAGTTTTTGATAAAAGCTGCCCTGGACTATCGTAGTCTGGGGCTTTCTGTTATTGCTGTAAATCAATTTAAAAAACCTATTTGGAGATGGAAATGCTACACTTCTCGTTTACCAACTAAAAATGAAATTGTTGCAATGTTTAAACATCCTGATGCTGCTGGTATAGCTATCATATGCGGAGAAATCAGCGGCAATTTGGAGGCCATTGATATGGATATAAAAAATGATTTAAGTAAAACACTGTATACTGATTTTGTAAGGAGATTGGAACAAAAGGCACCAGGTTTGGAAAGCATATTAGTTAAAGTATCTACTAGATCTCAAGGATTTCATTGGTATTACAGATGCCCATCCGTCTCCTTTTCTAAAATTTTAGCACAAAGATGTTGTACAGAATTGGAAAAGTCTTGTTCTCCCCAGGAAAAGATGAAAGTATTAGTTGAATCCAGAGGGACAGACGGAATTATTATTGTTCCTCCTACTCCTGACTACAATTTTATCAGCAATGACATTTCTATGTTACCTGTTATTGGAATTGAACATCGAAAAATGATCTTTGATGTATCTAAGTCATTCGACGCTGTAGTCAAGGAAGAAGCTACTCAAAAGGTATTTCTACCTGGTTCATATAGCCCATTTAGCCCATTAGATGATTATGATATAAGAGGGGACATAATTGAACTATTGGTGAAGCATGGATGGGTAGTTGTTGAAAGGAAAGATGGGAAAACAATTTTTAAACGACCAGGTGACTCAGATCACCCTACTTCAGGAGACTTTGACCACGTTCTTGGAAAGTTTGGTGTGTTTACAACCAGTACAAAGTTTAGGCCCACAGAAGGGTATAAACCATCGGCAGTATATGCAATTCTTGAATGCGGTGGGAACTTCAAATTAGCCGCAAAGAAATTACTTGGAGAGGGATATGGGGTACCATATAAGCAGATATACTAATTATTAACAATCATAAATTTTAGTCAAATGAAAGCAAACCTAAATTTAACGAAAGAGAACTGGGACAAAGTATTAATCAATTGCCAATCTTGTCCGAAAGATTATCTCATTTCTGCTCTTGCTGAGGCACAAAAAAAATGTAAAAAAGGGAAAATAAATATAGGATCTAATTCTTATAAAGAAGTTGTAAATGAAGTATTCAAAATTATAAAAGAAACAAATACTTGTGATACTTATGGAACATTGCTGTGGATAGATCAGAATGGGAAGTTTAAAATTTCAACTGGCAAAATGAGAGAAGGGTACCGCTCTCCAAAATACGGTCACCTTGGCCTTTATTTTTTATCGACTGGCCCAGATCCTAATGGCCCAATGCCGGGTACGCGGGTAATTATGGTTATTTATGATGATAATGATATGATTGTGAGAAGGCTAGAGGAAGTAAGGGGAGAATGCCTTGATCCTGGTTATATTGATTTCTTTAATTCGCATCTTTGTAAATCAGCACTTTATCAGTATCATATCATTGATGTTGACATAAATGAGAATGTAAGCATCTTAGCGTCTCATACCGAACCTTCAGAGGCTAATAAATGGCTTAAAATTAATGTTCCTACTTGGATAGAGAAGCACGGAATTAAGCAATAAACTTAATGGTCTGACCTGCAGTTTTAGTTTGTGAACCTTCATTTATTATCGCAATCGTTCTATTACTTTACTAAAACTTCCTATTCATAATTGGATTCTACTACAGTTTCCAAATAAACCTAAATATACAGTCATGGCTCAAACCAAAATCTCACTTCATGAAGTGAAAGGGGACCTTATGACTTACCTTAATTGGTCACTAAATGCATTAGTTCCATTTGTACCTACTGCTGCCGATCGTTACCTATTAGAGAATAAGGCAGTTATAGTAAAAGTATCTCAAATGTTATTAAAGAGCATACACTATAGGCCATCCACAATTTATAGGGGAATTATTCTTAGGAAGCATGTTAATTGTATTATTCCTGATGCAAACCTACAATACCTATCATTCTCAACAGATCGAACAGTTGCTGAACATTTTGCCGATATCAATGGATTTGGGAGTGATTGGATAAATGTGCCAATCCAATTGGGAAATTATGGTTATGTAATACAATACCTGCCCAATGTATCTGAAGTTTTATTTCATTATCAATTTCTTGATTTTCTTCCATATGCCGAGGCTCTAAACTTGATTGGAATGAATGGATATGATGAAGTTGAAGGATTAAAACTTCAAAAGGAGATTACGATTCTACAACCGGTTGATCCACTTACCAACATTACTCCTCAGATCTTACGATCTATAATCCAAGTATAAATCTTTTTAAAAAAAAAGTATGTGCTCACAAAGTACGAAAAATTGAAAACCAGATTAATCGAAACTTATAAAGTACTCTTATCGGAGTTTGAAAATGATATTAAATCTGGAATAGAAGAAGGAATTTATGATAATAATGAAAATGAGAAAAACGTAAAGTTTATTCAAGAAGCTAAAAATGTCATTAATGAATTTTGCAGTTATTATCCAGCTATTTTCATTTATATCGAAGGTGGTAATATACAAGGTGCTTCTGCTTCCGAAGGTATTCAATTAAATAAGTTTGATTTGGATGATTATAAGGTTTTATCCAATGATGAAGAACAAGAATATACACCAGAATCATGGGGTCAACTAATCTCAGAAATGTCTAATTCAGGTGAAATTAGAAGTATCTATTAATAAGAAATGCAAATAAGAGGCAACAACTACATTTTTATATTGTTCAAAATTAATTTTTAAACTTAAACCAACGCTTTATGAGACAAATGTTAAACGCCATTTTCAAAGTTGTAATTGATTCTGACTTGTCAACCAATGAAGTAATTAAAGAACTTAAACAGAGTTTGGTTTGGCAAATCTCTTCAACCGAAAATGTTTCTGTTAAAAGTTCTAAGTGGTTAGAAACTACGTACTTTTCATCTGAAAATCAGGATGGAGATATACAGATCACACCGGAATATGCTAAAAGCAACTTGGGGTTTGAGGATGATATTAAATGCATCTGTGAACATGATATAATAAAAGATCCTTTTTGGCCCTGTGATGAAGCTGGAAGCCTTGTTAATCCCAACCTACTTGCCGGGCCATATCATGGCTTATGCCAAAACTGTGGAAGAATCCTAGATTCTAAAAGCTTACGTTTCATTGGTAGGCGGAATGTTGATAACATTGATGAAGAATTAGAAAATACTTATAATTAATCAAACATGAAAATTTCTCATCTTAAAACGGGAACCAAATTAATGTGGGATGCCCCTCCAAATAACTCGATCAATCCAAATAAAAGAATTACATATCCGGCTATTGTGGGTGAAAAGCATTACGACTTCCCAATGGTGAAGATCATTACTGGTAATAAAGGTAATTGGATGGGCCCCGAAGAAGAATACCTTAGATTTCCCTCCAATGTTGAACTTGAAACTTTAACCTGGCCTGAGTTAAAATAACTTCTCCTTTGAATCCTATTCATAATAAATATTTAAATTATGAAAGCAATTTTCAAATCTATTGATAGCGGAATTAGTGCAAATTTATACGTCGAAGGATTCCGTACAGAAATTTGGTATTTCCTACCTGAATACAAGTTTTATGATAGTAATAGAGAAATGCACACTGAACAATATCATTTTGCACAAAACATTAAAGCTCTAATAAATATGGGGGCTATTAATGTTGATAGTTGGGATTCCTGGAATGTCAATACAACCTGCGCTTTTAAGGTTTCACATCTCAAAATTCTAACGGATGATGAAATGTTTAACTCAACTAATATTATTCTAAGTTGTACAGGTCACCAGGATTATTCAGATTACAATATTCAGAATCTTATCATTCAACAATACACAGGAATTACGGAGAACGTTAAATGGAGGCATAGAATAATTGGAAACACACTATCAAATACAATGGCAGTTAAATTTTTTAGATATGGGTTTCAGTTGGGATTTTATACGGACGATAATATTACTCAATCTGAGGTAGTTGTAAGTACTGATTATATTTGGAACTCCCAAGAATCAATTAAATAAATGCCATTAAGTTATTGTCTGCTCTATTATTTTACTTCTTTTGGCTTTATCCAGTTAATTTTTATACTCTCAAATTTATAAAGTTTATCCCCAACTAACATTTGATTCACAGAAAGATTGCATCTAATATGAAGATCTATAATTGAATCTTTTGGGTTAACGCCATTTATTGTAAAACTGAAATGGTTACTCGAACCTGGATTTATTTCTTCCTGTAAATATAAAAACGATTGTAATGCTTTATTTCCGAATCTAACGAATGATATTTCACCAAACCCTTTATTATTTTCTCTTGTACCAAAAGATTCCTTAGAATGGATCTTATATTTTTTATCCTGCTGAACTGTAACCCCAAAATTTTCGAATCCCCCAAGTTTAAGATATACTTCAGCAGGCTCTTTATCTTCATTTTTAAACTCGACTTTCACTGTGACAACTTTTTTTAACGGGTTACCCGTTACTTGTAGGTTGTTTGCTGGGAGTTGTTTGAAGGGGGTGGTTATTTTGGGGCTTATTGAATCTTGGGCAAATGATTTGGTGATTATTCCTCCAAACAGGAACGTAGCAATTATTGCTATATTGAAATTATTAGGCTTTTTCATACAATAAGATTATTTGATGTTATCCCCATTATCGTCTTTTTTGATATATGGCAACAATCCTAATGCCAATTCTTCAGGAGTAGGTAAATCTGCTTGTAAATTTACAGGAATGTTTTTAGTTAAATTATACTCAGCGACGCCTAAAGGGTTAGAAATATTTTTTAACGAATATTCTACCACTACTTTATCAGGTGTTTTACAAAGTAATATTCCAATACTGGGCTTATCTTCCGGATGCTTTAATTGGGCATCTACCGCATTCAGGTAAAAGTTTAGTTTACCCGCAAACTCAGGTTTAAAGGCTACTGTCTTAATTTCCACGATGGTATAACATCTTAATTTTGTATGGTAAAAGAGTAGATCCAGGAAGAACTCTGAGTTTCCCACTGTTATGTTAAATTGTCTGCCCATATAAGCGAACCCCTGACCCAATTCCAATAGGAACTTTTGAATTTGATCTACTAAGGCATTTTCCAGGTTTCTTTCAAGTGAATCCTGTTCCAAGTCTAAAAAATCAAAATTGTAAGGGTTTTTAAGCAGCTCACGGGCAAGATCTGATTGGGGATTGGGTAAAGTTGTTTCAAAGTTAGTTATAGCCGATCCCTGCCGTTCATAAAGTCTGCTTTCCATATTGGCAGTTAGGACAGCCCGCGACCAATTGTTTGAAATGGTGGCCCGAGTGTAGAAAAGTGCTTCGTCTACTGTGGTACAGTGGGTTATTATTTCCCGGTTATGCCCCCAGGGTATTTGTCCCACAAGTTGTGGGATAATTGGTGTCTCATTAAATGGTTCATAATCAATAGATTGTATTTCTCCCACAACTTGTGGGATTTTTGACTGCGGATGATAAAAAGCTACCCATTTGCGGATATAAAACAGGTTTGACTTTGAAAACCCCTTTATTCCAGGAAAGGCTATCAAAAGATCTTTGGAGAGCTGGGGTATCAGATTATCCCCCCATTGGGCGTTTTTTTGCTTTTCTAGGACCTGGCAGCCCAATTCCCAATAAAACTCCAATAACGCGTAATTTACCTGTAAGGAGGCTTTAATCTGCGATTGTTTTACCCGGTTTTTGAGTGCTTTTAACCATTGTTGGTATTCTTCGTTTTTAGATAAATTCTTGTTCATACTGCACATTTTCTTAACAACAATTAATGTAATTGGAGTGGGCGTCAATTATTAGTTATTGTAAAAATAGCTTCAGGTCTTTACTCACGGCACTCATTCATTTTATTTGATCTGATTTGATTTAGTTTGATATGGTTAATTATTAATCTTTCGCTACGTTTTATACGCCAGCCTAATTTTCCATGTTTTTGATGGGCTTTTGTTCCTTAGATGTTGAAGTTGTGAATACAATTTTCTATTTCAAATGAGTTTAATTCAATCCAATTATATAGACGTATCATCTTCTACGCCTTATTCATCGGTATTTTGTGATATCAACTAGTAAATGCGACCTGGTTGAACTTTAATAGTAGTGAATTGAATCTGTGAAAATGGCATACTATGATAAAGCAATCAAAGAAGCAGCTATTATTGCCGCATGACTTAGATGATTTCTGGCATGAAATAAGGCAAATTGTTAGGCAGGAACTCACAAAATTATTGAACCATGCTTCTATATCGGATGTCCTTGAATATCCTGATGGTTTTGTAGATAAGCCATTATATTCTATTGCTGAAGTGTGTAAACTGTTTGATATTACTCGTCCAACAATGTACGAATGGATTAAAGACCATAAATTGACGCCCAAAAAAGTGAGGGGGAGGGTTTATTTCTTAGGAATTGATATCCGATGTTTAATAGAAAAGTTAGGAAAGAGGGAAGATAATGAAGCGGCTTAAAGGCCGCTTTACAATTTCCCCTTCTTTTCTTTAATCAATTCAATCGCTGTATGAAACTCTCGCACAAGTTTATCATACAAGGAATGATGTTCCTTATAGTTATAACTTACCCAGCTAGTGCAAATTTCTTTTAATGGGGTAAGAACATCATTTTTATTACAACTTTCAATGTAAGCTATTGCATCAGCAGTAAATCTGGTTATTGGTAATGGACCAAATAAATTATCAGATGAAAAAAGGTAGTATTTATAAATGCTATCGTCAATTAAGCAATTAGCTATTATTGCTACTTCTAAATCTTCTGGTACTTCAGAATATCCAACATAAACCCCATAAATTTCAATTAGGACACTTTTCCCAAGTAAATCTTCCGTATAAGCCCAATATACATCATAAGAATCTTCCTTATGAAAACGCTCCAGGTTTACGAATTGAATGTTATGAAGTGCAAACAATTTTTCCATTGGGCTAAAATAACAGCTTTATCAATACTCCCTGCACATTCCAAATTTAAGATTTAATTTATTTTTGGAATATTAATGGTTAAGATATATTTTCGCCTTGTAAAACGCTCATTTATAATTAGTTAAGAGATAGTTGAGAAATATCAATATCCTGGAGTGATTAAGGAATTCTAGCAGGTTTATAACCGTTTTGAATAACGGTTGAGTATGCTAGAAATATGGATTTATTCGTATTTTTGCAAAGTGTTGTCAATCTTTGTAAAGTGTAGTAAGATTTGAAGTAGTTCTTTGATTCCTCGACTAAATTCTTGACTAAAAAGCACAACTCATTGGACCTCAAGGGGGTTTCAGACGGGTTCGAGTCCCGTCCGGTCCGCAAGATTTAGAAGAGACCCGCGCTTGGCGCGGGTTTTTTGTTTTTAGTCGGGTGTTTATTCGAATTCCCTTTTTGTTTTCAATGATCTTTACGGAGAATGACAAACTTGAACAAGTTAAAGTTTATTCACGTATTCCCACTCAAGAACTTCTCAGTTAGAAGAAATAATAATACCTTAATGATTTAGGGCAACCTCAAATATCCATACTTTCATATATGACAGTAAGTATTAAGAAAATAGAAGAACGATTTGCGGAATCACAAGACGCTCTTGTTCTGCAACAATCTGATTTATCCCTTCAGTCCATTTCTGATATGGTTGAAAGCAAGTCAATTGACATTAGCCCAAAATATCAACGTCGAGAGCGATGGGATGCCGTTAAGGAATCAGGGCTGATAGAATCGTTTCTATTAAATATTCCTGTTCCACCGATTTACCTAGCAGAAGATGAATACGGAACATATTCAGTCATTGATGGTAAACAGCGTGTAACTGCTATTCATCGATTTTTATCGGGTGAACTAAAGCTGAAGGAATTGGAGAAATTCCCTGAACTTGAAGGCTTCTCGTTTAAGGATTTGCCGAAGTCACTAATGAATGCGCTGAAAATCCGACCTTATTTACGTGTTGTAACGCTATTAAGGCAGTCAGATGCTGAACTAAAGCATGAAGTTTTCATTAGATTGAACAAAGCTGGGGTTCCCTTAAATTCTCAAGAAATTAGAAACGTTGCATACAGAGGGGAGTTCAACGATTTATTAATTGAACTTTCTCGAAATGAATATATAAAAGAGCAATTGGATGCAACACCTGATTCGAAGATGTATAGGGAAATGATCGATGTGCAATTTATTCTTAGGTTTTTCACAGTTTTAGGATTTTATAAAGATTTTCCTGGCAATATGGATAAAGCAATGGATATGTTTATGGTGGGCAACTATAAGAATAAAGGGAAGAAATTAGTTGAACAACGTAATAGTTTTTTGAACTCATTAGAATTTTGTAAAGCAGTTTGGGGTAAGGAGGGATTTAGAAAGCCGAATGGAAGCAAACGAGTTCTGCAAGGATTTTATGATATTCAAATGGTATGTCCAGCTTTATTGACCAATACAGAAAGGGACAAAGCATTAAAGAAGAAAGACGCTGTAAAAAAAGGGCTGATTAATCTACTAGAAACAGATGAGGAGTTTGCAGAAGCTGTTAGCCAGTTCACGTCGAACTCGAAAAATGTGCTATACAGAATCACTAAGTTTTCTGACCTACTTAAAAGCTTATAAATGTCGGCAAAGTCGGAACTGATGACCCGTTTGAAATTCATTGACGGAGCATTGAATCTTCCAACTTTAATTGATAATGGAGTTGCCCCAAGTGAACACAATGGCATAGCGAATTTGTTGCGTAAGGGGCTTGGAATCGTTTCATTCAATATTCTGGAGGATTATATTAAGAAAAAAGTAGCCGAAGCCCTTACCGAAATTTCGTCTTCAGGTATAGTCTTTGGGGATCTTACAGATGAAATGCAAAACTCCTCTATTTTTGGAGCTTTAGAAGCTTTGCGATTTCGGGCGGATATGGTAAAAAAAAATGAATCCCTTGCTGATGCAATTTTAATGATACAAACAGAGTCGAGTAAAATATCTTCAACATCAAATAATCCTTTTATACTTTCAGATTTTTCATTTGTATCAAGTAATTCAAATATCAACGTGGCCGAAATTACAGAAATGATTAAAGCATTTGGAATAGGTGGAGGCTGGGTGATATTAAAGAAAATTTCAGATTTGATTGGCGGCGGTATACCTGATCTTGGCCAAGCATATAAGAATGCATTCAATAGAAGAAATAGGGCCGCTCATGGAGCAAATTTTATTTATGAATATCAAGCTCTGGAGAGTTTTAAGAATGAGATAATTGCCATTGCCGCATCGATGGATATCGTTTTAACTGCTAGATGCCGCCAAGTTAGAAAAAGACCGAGGGAAAAAGTAAGTTCACATGATATTCGCACGGCATTAAATTATCGATTTCTAGAACCGCGGGGTAGTATCTTCATTGAAAGCAAAGTTATTGGTGGGAAGGTAGTTAAAAAATGGCCAACCAAACAAGATGGAATCAACTATATTCAACCTAGATTAATGACTAAGAATGAGTTCTTAATAATATTAAACGGCAGGCGGCGCATTGTAGATTGGTATGTTCAGTAGTGATTTTTTTGAATGGCTGCGCCAAGAGTACTGCCTTTGGTAAGAATGAAATCTATCTGAGCCATTAATTGATTTATCATGCCTTGTGAATTCACATTTGGAAGAATTGCTATTCTGAGTAATCGGTTTAATGGCTGAAGCTCAAATTGAAACGCCTATAGAACAAGAAATAGAAATTTAGCTTAATGCCACTTTTCGCAATTAGCCAAACCATGTAACGAATTATTGGATTATTAATCAATTATATAATTGAAATCCAATACCCTAAATTATAAATGGATGTTTATCGTTATTGATACCAATTCAGTGAATGGAGATTTGCGGCTAAAGGGACCAGCAATAAAGAAGCTGATCAACAAGGCTACAGAGCAGGGCTATAAAATGTGTTTCCCGGAAGTGGTTGTCGCCGAGATGGAAAAGCATTTCCACGAAAGAATTGAAGTGGCGCTTAGGGGATTGAGAAAGTCTGCAAAAACGCTCGATGAATTATTAGGGGTTAACGCACTTGACGAACGAAGCGTTAAGAAATGGGAATCTTTACGGGAAAAGTATCCCAAGACAATCAAGTCTACGATAGCTAAGTTCGGCGGCCTAATCCTTAAGGAACCAACGATCTCAAAAAAGGAAGTGATGCTTAAGGCCGTAAATCGAAAGAAACCTTTTCAGGATAGTGGGAAAGGGTTGCAGGATACCCTTATATGGGCCAGTATTCTGGATCTTTCCAAACGGTATGCAGAACGCCCTTCGATTATCGAACCTAGAATAATATTTGTAACAGCTAATCACACGGATTTTTGTAAGAGCGTAGCGCTCGACCTTCATGACGACTTGGTAGAGGAACTGGAGAACATTAACGTAGCCCCCGTTGTAGTTAAGATCGTCAAAAGTTTGGATGATGCATCAAGCATGTTATTGTCCCATGTTGATGACATAAAATACAAGGAAACGATGGCTTTCTTGACGGGAGAGTCTTTCAAGAATTCTGAACTGATAGTAGAACTGGAAGGGAAAATACAAGAGAAACTTCCGTTCACCCAATTAAGTAATGATGATATTGGATTGAGCGATTCCTTTGAAGACCCTACGGTAGATATGATCCATGAAGACTATGTTTTCCAAAACGTGAATGTTGAGCCCCTTTCGAACGGAGAAATTGCTGTAACTATTAATGTCTCTCTTACCTGCCTTCTTGATGTCTTTGTAACAAAATACGATGCGATGCACCTTGAGGAATATGAAGGGCTAAGTATATATGATCATGATTGGAATAATCACTATGTGGCTGGGCAAATTGAAAGAAATATTTGGTTTAAGGCAAGTTTTATTACAGATAATCTCCGTGATATTTCGAGTTTTGAAATTGAACCAGATGAAACGATGAATTGCCTGGAGAGCTGAATTAACTTGTAGATTTTACGATAAAAACCGGACTGTATATCTTCTGGCGAATAACTATAAATACCGACTAGACTATACGGTTTTGGGAATTAAGCAGGTACAGCGAAAAAAAGTATCGTGATCACTCAATTAGGTTAGTGATATATTTTAACCGGCTTTTAGATTTGTATTGTTTCAGAATTTCTAGGTTCGAGTTTATCTCCCTCAGTCGTACCTGCGGCGATAGGCCGGGATTCATTTGCTGAATTTGTAGAGCCATTAAGCGAGAATGGGGCACATAAAGATTGGATGCTCCTTTCACGATACACCCAAGACATTCAGGGTTATTACGATAATACAAAACAGAATATTGACGCGGATGTTCCGGCAGATATATTGAGAGGGACTTTAATCTATGAATAGTTATAAATAACACAGGATAACAAACAACCCTTAAACTTAGGCACGGCACGTGTTTTTTTAGCCGGGTATTTTGGGGACCCACGATTGCCTTTGCCGGATCAAGTCAAATCTCTCGGGATTTTAATCTTACGCATACAAGTTCCAAAGAGGAAGAATTCAATATCTCTAATCGTATTTCCGAAGACTTTAACCTTTGCATTGAATGATTTTGCAGCAGCATTAGCCGCTCTTTTATGGAAGAAGTTAAAGATACCGGGATAATGAGTTTGCAAGGGCTCTGAAGGACACAAGCCCCGCTTCTTCTAAATTTTGCAAAATAAAAAGCAGGGCACGGGCCCTGCTTTAAATAGTGATGTATGAAGAAAGATTAGTTTTTCTCGATGATCTTTGTAAATGTTTTCATGCCATCGGAAATATATAAATAATACACGCCAATGCGGCAGCTGGATATGTCCAGGTCGATCTCGAACTTGTGATCGTTCTTTTGGATGATGGTAGATTGCACTATGTTGCCGGTCTGGTCGTAGATATGCAGCACATATTGTTTGCTATGGTCTTTATTATCGAGTTTCACCTTTAATATTCCATGTGTGGGGTTAGGTAATACTTTTATCTGGAGACCATCTTTCTTTTTATCATAGCCATACACGAGCACCGACAGGTCTGCGCCGGGTGCCTCCAGGTAATTTTCATTACCAGCCTGGTTGGCCCGTATTATAACAGTGCCTTCCTGAAGGAACGACAGCGTGCTGTCTATCACCCTTCCGGCACCGTTTACAATGGAATAGCTGACAGGCAGGCCGGAACTGGCTGTGGCGTGGAGTGCTGCCTGGTCGTCAATGTATTTCGGGCTGATGGTTGGGAATGTAATGGCTTGGGAAGCCTTGTTTACCTCAAAGGTTTGTTCTTCACTTGCGGTCAGGTAGTTGCCATTACCCGGCTGGCTGGCGCGTACAGTAACTGTTCCCGCGCCGGTAATAGTCAGTACGGAGTCAGCAATAGTGGCCGGGCCTGACATAATTTCAAACACACTCACAGGTAGCTTGCTGCTGGCGGTGGCACGGAGTATGAAAGGCGCATCGCCATAAGTTTTTGTATCAATCGGTGTAAACGCAACCTGCTGACTTGCTTCACTCACTGTAAATGTTTGTTCCAGTTCTGCCGGAAAATAATTGTTATCACCGGCCTGCGTGGCTTTCACTATTACAGTGCCTGCGCCGGTAATAGTGAGCATAGCGCCATCGAAGGTGGCGGGTCCGGAAACCACTTCAAACTCAACCTCCCCGCCGGAACTGGCGGTGGCGATCAGTTCAAAAGGCTCATCGCCATATGTTTTGTCGGGGATGTCAGTAAATACAATGGTTTGTGTTTTACGTTGATAGATCTCCCATTCGGCAAACTGTGTTCCGGTAGCCGTATTGTTGGCGGTAACGTTAAGCCGGTAAAAGAGGTAAGGGGTGGTGTTGATGAAGTCGTACGACTTGACCAGCCCTCTGCTGGCAAAAGTTTCATTCGTTTGGGTATCGAGGGTTACCCAGTTAATGCTGTCGGCAGATGCCTGCAAATTCCAGTTCTTCGGGTCGCGGGTGGGTGTATCGTTGCCGGATGTGATGGTGTATGATACGGCAACGGCGGGTATAGACGATTTGTATTGCACCCATAAAGCTGTTCTTCCGCTCATATAATATTTTGTTGCGGGGTTGTTGTCAATAAGGGAGGGATAATTTTCAGAAGGTTTGGAGGTATTGGTGTATTGGGCAATGATGGTGCCGTGATTATCGGTAAGGTCGAAGGGGTTTTCCGGTTCCGGTTCCGGCTCTGGTTCCATATGCCGGATCAATTGCCATTCGGCAAACTGTGTACCGCTGCTGCCATTATTGGCGGTAACATATAGGCGGTAAAAAATGTACGATGCTGAATCGGCGATGGCATACGTTTGGGTGAGCCCACGGGAGGGAAAAGTTTCCCCCACGCGGGTATCGAGCGTATCCCAGTTGGTGCTGTCGTTAGAGGCCAGCAATGTCCAGTCCCTGGGGTCGCGGCTGGCCACGTCATCGCCGGAAGTGAGGGTATACTTCACCACAATGGCTGGCACGGTGGATTGGTATTGCACCCACAGCGCATTTTTGCCGGAAATAAAATATTTGGTAGTGGTGTTGTTATCGATCAGGCTGCTGAAGCTTTGCGATGGGTTGCCGGTGTTGGCATATTGTGCAGAGATGATGCCGCCGTTGTCGGTAATATCAGGCGAAGGGTTTTCTATCACAATCTCGTCTTTCCAATGTGGCCCTGTTTCCGCAGGAGTTAAGGGTTTGCGGATGATGGGTGCGCTGGAGCTTTCGTCGGCCCCTATATCGGAATTGCTGTCGCGGGGTTGACCATCCATATCATCGGTAGCGTACATTCCGGCTCCTGCGTTCACCAAAGGACTGCTGGCTGAAGGGCGGAATAATCCGCCCGTTACGGAAAGCAGCGGATTCTGCGTGGTGATGCCTGAAGCAGGCGCGGGGTGCATATTAAGTGTAGCGCCGTAGATCACGTTGCCTTCATAGATGTTGGGCTCAAAATTGAATACATCCAGGGGAGGATTCATGTCCTGTGCAGGACTTGTAATAGCTACTCCGCTGCTTTTAACGATCACGTTATTAGCGATCGTACAATTTTGCGGCAGCATCATCCGTTGAGAGGATGGCCAGCTGGCTTTGTAAGCAGCGCCGATGTCCATACCTTCACCCCCTGGGTTTACGATGGTATTGTGTGCAATGATCACATTTTTTATCGGCCCGTATGCAGGTACGCGTCCAAGTGGTGTACCAGCTCTGAGGATCGGTTTGTAATCAGGGGTCAGGAAGGAATCGATAAACTCTCCTGCAATCAGCACAATGGCATCTTCTCTTATATTTTCGATATAGTTATTGATGATCTTGTGATTTTGCCCTGTTATGCGGATGCCCCTTGAGCCTTCTTTATTATTGCCGATGATAAAGTTACCTTCCACAGTATTGAAGTTCCCGCTTCTTAAAGTGATCTCTCCTTTAGTGTTTTTTATAGTGTTGTAACGAACAATGTTCCTGTTGGATTTTAAGGAGATCATTTCCAGGCCCTCACCGTCTGCCGCTTCCAGCAGGTTGTGTTCAATTGTAAAGAAAGCGCCGTCCGTTCCCAGTTCTTCGTTCCGGCCATATCCCCATATGCGGAATATTTCAGAGCCATTCCCGGATCCCCCCATGTTCTTAAAATAACAATGGTCTACCTTATTGTACCGGCTATTGGACTGTTCATTACCAATGGTGGGCTGGTGGTGGTTCTTCCCGGTAAAGTAACAACTGTCAACACGATTGTAAGAGCCGTTGAAGTTGACCCAGTAGTAACTGGTAGACCTTACCGCAGGGTTATAGTTCACAATAGCTGTGCTGGTGAGCCGGCAATTATTGGTATTGAATTTCACAATAGCACCGCCGGTCAGCGCGCCACTTTTAAAACAGAGGCCGCTGGCCACGAGGTAAGGAGCGGAAAAGGTAAGGGTAGAACTGCCGGTCAGGATCACCTTGCCAGGTGTTTGTGCCCGCAGTGTTACAGGTTGCGTGGCAGTGGCGCTGGCGTTAAAGTTAATGCTGACATTGGTCCAGGTACCGTTGGTCATCACAATGGTGTCTCCGGGTGCTGAGGCGGCAATGGCGGCGTTCAGTTGTGCTGCACTGACTGCTGTGCGAACCGTTTGCGCAGTGGCACTGGTTGTGAGCAATAGCATACAGCCTGCGGTCAGCAATTTTGATAACAAGGGGAATCGCTTTTTCCCATAAGTGGAATTTTCGTTCATAGATTGGGTGTTTACAAAGGTGATAAAATCAATACAGGGTAACCAAAACCATCGCCTACACGAAAATTAAGTTACCCCGCAGTTTCTACGAATGTACTTCACCGGTCTACCAGAATCTGGAGGTATTTTGTCTGTTACTGGTCTTTTTTTATCCAACCTTTAAAACTTCAAATTCTCTTTGTGTCAATGCCCAGGATTTTGATCCTACCAACAGCGGTTAATAAACATGCATCACTAATAAAAGATCGCCCCCGGAAATGGAGGCGATCTTTTATTGGTTCCAGCCGTTAGTTAAAAACAACGAACTTTAGTACCATGAAGGATTCGTATTTCTCTACTCCCTCATGCATTACCGTTAGTAATTGTCTAACCCCCAATGCACTCCTCTTAGACAATCACAAACCTCGCTGCAACCGACCTTAAAAGTTTTCGATACTTCCCGGAGGCCCCTGTTCCGGCGGCTATTACCCGTAAATTTGTGTATTTCACCAAACACAATCTTACACAATGGGAAAACAAACCAGTATCGTAAAGTACACCGGTAAAGTAGGCGACCTCGTTGGCTATTACCACAAAGGGAAATTATGCTTCCGCAGCCTGCCGCAGCAGGTGAACAGGAGCGAGGCCACCAAACTCTCCGCCCTTGATTTTGGCACCGCCAGCAGGGCCGGGAAACTGGTCCGCTCTGCATTAAAACAGGAACTGAGTATCCACCACGACAGTGACCTCACCAACCGGCTGAACACATCTCTGCTAAAGGTCCTCTATGCAGGCAACCAGCAAAGAGGAGAGAGGAGCATCCAACGGAAGCACCTGGGCATGCTAACGGGCTTAAAGCTCAATAACGCCACAGAACTAAGTAAACTGCTGCCTTTTACACCAAAGGTGGTACAGGCAGGCAACAGCCTCCGGATCGCTATCCCGGCACTCACGGCAGAAGATATCCTTCATGCCGGGAACACCACACACATTGAGATCAAAGCCATTGCGGCGGGCCTGAACTTTAAAGAAGGCAACTACGGGGAAGCCGTATCAGATAAGGTCCTGATCGATTTCAGGCAGCCTGCCGCCGCCACGGAATTGATCCTGCCTTTTAAAGCAGGCGAAGCGGAAACCATTGTGGTGCTGCAGGTGAAAGCATTCAGAGAAGAGTCCGGAAAGCTTTATGCATCAGGGAACCGCAAATACTTTGCGGCAGATATCATTGATATCATACCCTCTTTTGAAGTTATACCGGAAAGAAGGGAGTATAACATCCTGCCCGGGCAGCAATTGCTCCTGGCGGCACATGGCTGTTATGCGGTGCCGCAACTGGAATAGCGCCAGATGAGGCGGGTGACAGCGAATTAACGCGTGGTAAGCACCTCCGCCGGGATAACTATATCAAATCAGCAAAAAATGGCCTTATTTTGCAGGATAGGAACAGGAATACAGCATATCTCAAGACCCTTTTCACCAGAAATACTACTCCCAGGGTCAGGATCTTACATTTTAAAGCATCAACCCCCCAGGCCGGCAAGGATCAACTCCCCTTTAACCCGCGGTTAACACCATGTCCACCAACCTCTCGGTTTTCTGACCTCTGCCTCTTATCTATCCTTATTCTTCCTCATATGCCATCACCCATAATTACTGCAAGAAAGCTTCCTGTTCATAAGGGTTGATGATATGCGCTACAGACCTGTTCTTTTCTGTTTAGGATAACACTGCAAATAAATACAGGTAACTACCTGCCTGTAACAATGTTCAGCTCGCACAGCGAAGGCTGTTTTTTATTTATACTGGGTACTATTGGACACATTTTGTTGCGCTTTCACAAAACGGATGTTCTCATTATTCCTTCACTAAAACACTGTACTACAGCTGTTTCCCCGTTTTGGTATGCTAATTGCAAATACCAGGTTAGAACTATTTCTTAATTATTTGAAAAACCAAGTGTATGAAACTAACGCTTAAGATTGTCGGAGTACTATTGTTATCAGCTTTCCTGATGGGGTCCTGCAGTAAGGATACAGACCCTGCTGATGTAGACGTTTTTGCCGGAACATTTAGAGGTAAGATAGGATATACAGACGCTGAGAAAAATATTAGCCAGGATAATGGTAGCATCTTTGTTACCAAAGTAGGTACCCGTTACGATTTCAGATTTTCAGACGGCATTCCGGACCTTACCGGTGTTCAGTTTGAGAGGAAAGATGATAATACTATGGTCAGCGTAGGTTCCGATGGAACCGGCCTTATTACCATCAATAAGGATAAACTGGTGATAGGATTTACAAGGTCCGGCAGGAGCTGGTCGGCAGATTGTGGGCGATAGGATATTTCGGTTAAAATAAATAAAGGCGCAGATCAACATCTGCGCTTTTTTATTTATACTTGAAAAATGAAGCTTACGATCCTCTGTCTTATACTATGTACCGCAACCAGTGCCTTTTCCCAATCTTTTACAAAAGACCAGATGCGGGAAGACCTGGATACTTTGATCCACACTATCGCCCGGGTTTCTCCCCATATTGCTGTTAAAAAGGACGCATGGAAGTATGATGGCATACAGGAGATGAAAAACCTTAAGAAAAGGATCGACACAATTTCATCGGACCTTTCCTATTATCTTCTGCTCGAACAGGCATTTACACTTTCGCAGGATATGCATACCAGCAGCTGGTTTCCGCTTCCCGACTGGGCAAAGGCTGAAGAGGCTGCTTTCCGTCGTATTCGTTCCCGCTTTAAGATGGCTATTCCTAACACCTATGTGAACGGGAAGTATATTATCCGTGAGGCTTTCGCTTATGAACAGGATACTATCGGAATAGGATCGGAGATCAGGCAAATAGAAGGGATACCTGTGGATAAGTATGTGCGGCAGCATATTTCCGGCAGATATTATTCATATGATATGAAGCACGGGAAATTCTATGGTGCCGGGTTTTTTAAGAATACCGAAACGGTTTTCTACGATAGCCTCTCCTTCACTTTTCGCCTTCCTTCAGGGGCTATTAAAAACCTGAGAATGTCTACCAGGGAATTTACCCGTTATTTGCCTGTAGGATATAAACGGAAGAATAATATCACACGCATTGAACTTTGGGAACCTGAAAAGGTTCTTTATATCCGCCTAACCGAAATGAACGCAGACTCCATACCCTTTCTGCAAAGAGAACTGGCCCGCTATAAGGAACATACAAAGGATATTGAACGGATCATCGTGGATTTCCGGGGTAATCCGGGCGGGGATGATACTACCTGGCAAGCCCTTTATTCCGCAATTATTCCCTCACCTGTTTCTTATCCCCTGAAATTAAGCGCTAATAAAGGCTTCGGCAAAAAGAAAGAAACATTACCCTTATTGACGAAATATGGATTATACGCGCTTGTTGATGAAACAGAAACATTAGGACCTTCGGATTCCTCCCTGCATTTTACAGGTAAGATCTTCGTTTTATTTGAGGATCATTATTCCAGTGCCGGCAGCGCTATGATCATCCCGAATGCTAAAAAGGATGACCAGATCATTTCTGTAGGCCGGAGGACCGGAACCTTCCTGGGTGTTGGTTTTGCACCACTGTTCTTTACACTTCCGCATTCAAGGATACCCTACCGCATTGCACCTTCTATTGAAACCACAGGCGCTATCCGTGCCGGGGACCTGATGCATGACGATCCTGAGATAGAGGTGCCATACGATATCCGTGATTTTGAAGCGACCGCCACTTACACCGGCGACCTGAACGATAAAGCTTACCTGCTCCGTTATGATCCTTTTATCAGGATCGCTATGCAACATTGAGCCATTTCTTGATCTTGATTAAGATTTCCTGGTGCAGGGAAGCCTATTTTTGCCAGGTAAAACTTAATCAGGATCATGAATAAGCACATAGCAAATGCACAATTTCTGCTGAGGCTTGCACTCGGTATAGGTTTTATCTTACCTGTCCTGGACCGTATCGGCCTGATTGGTGCCCCGGGAAGTAATGGAGTAGCATGGGGCAACTGGAGTAACTTCGTGGACTATACGCATTCCTTAGTGCCCTACTTAAGCCGTTCACTGGCAGAGGTGGCTGGATGGACCGCAACGATCCTGGAAGCTGTATTCGGTGTGCTGCTGATCATAGGTTACAAAACAAAATGGGCCGCTTTTGGCAGCTTTGGCCTCACGCTGATCTTTGCTGTAAGCATGTTCTTCTTTTCAAACTATAGAGCGCCGTTTAGTTATTCCGTATTTGTGGTAAGCTTTTCCAGTTTATTGCTGGCTGGCCTTCCTTATCATAAATGGAGCCTGGACTGAGCATTAAAAAGTCCCCAATTCAGAAGAAAATCTGTAGAGCACAAGCAGCGCCAGTATACAAAAAGCCGCCAGTGCGGTCCAACGCCTTGTTTCTGTTGTTATATTGAAGAATGCCAGTATTTCTTTCTGCCATAAAGAGATAGCAAGAAAGAGGTTCAGGAAAGTAATGGCCATAAATATAGCCCCCTGAACGGTATCCAGCCCTATATATTTGAAAAGACTATCCAGCTGCATGATCCTGCCGCCGGCAGTTAAAGAAGCACTGACGAAGGTAAGTATCCAGCCCCACGACTTTCGTTTCAGCAGCAGGTAAAATACAAATACACTATAAACAAAAGGTATAAAGGAAATGAGCAGAACAGATGTATCCCTTATCGATCCATCGTAGAAAAACACTTTTGCTGTGTTATAGAATTTCCATAAGAATTCCAAGGCCAGCAGCACCAGCAAAAGAGTGAGTAGTTTAGGGGGCTTTGCTTCTTCTGTTATTTCGAAGGAATCCAGCAGATGAATGGAATTTACCTTTTCTTCCTTTACCCCTCTTTCTTTCAGTATCCTCAAAGCGGCATCAACCGCATCCGGCTGATAGGCATCCGGCTGCTGCGTGATCTTCTGTAATTCGGTATCGGGATAATCCTTATATCGTTCGTAAAAATCGAAATGCATATAGATAAATATACCTCTATAACCCGATATTCTCTACTGTTACTCCGGATGAGTTTTTCAACTTCACTGCCATATTATTGTCTTTGGGGCCTGCCACTTTTACATCCCTGATCGTTGCTCCTTTCACGTCGTCGAGGAAGATGGGATACCGGCCATCGGGCTGCTCTACCTTAAAGCTGCTCTTGGTAACAGTAAGTCCGTTTACATGTCTTACCCAGAGGCCATAGGAGGGCTGTATTTTCAGATTGGAGGCATTGTATTGCCCAACACCCAGTTCAGGAGGGGTGGCTGTGGTATCCGATGCAGGGTTGCCACCTTTTACCAATACCTGCACATCATTGAACTGAATGTTTTTGATATACCCGGTATGGTTGCCATTAGGCAGTTTGAAATCTATCCCGTTATCAGGCAGGCTGTAACCGGCTACTATTGGGGTGGCTCTTCGCTGCGAGCCATCGTAAGCTTTCCAGCGGACCTTTCCGCTGAAGGAACTGCCTGCGTATACTTCATAAACATCTATGCCATTGATGATGATATTCTCTACCTGCCCGATGTTCACATTCTTCACCAGTAATTCATTATGTGGTACGCCATTGTCTGTGAAAGCATACTTTCCTACTTCAGCACCCAGTATCCGCGCCCTGTTAGAGATTGAAATGAAAAAAGGCGTAAAAGAGCGGTACATTTTTGAGCGGGAATGTAAAGTGCCGGTATGGCCGCAATTGAGATGGATATCTTTTATGTGTGCGCCATCGTTAGTGGAAATGGAGAAGCCTGCTTTGTTGGCGCCGAGTATATATATGTTATCTACGCAGATATCTTTGATATCATCAGCAGTTTCTGATCCTATCTGGAAGAGGTTGCAGTTGGTATCCCCGATCACATTGCGTACACGATAATGACTGGCCGGGCGGGTAAAACCCAGGGAACAATCGGAACCAGGTTTTACGATATCGTCCGAACTTACTTTTGAATAGATATTGGTCACTACTACATTATTGCAGGCCATGAAATCGTAGATATCCCTTACAGAAGATGTATTTTGTTTGCCGAAATAGGTATCATGCACATGGATGTTATCTGTGCCTGTAGCTAATAACACAAAATGCCCTGCACGGTCTATGTGCAGCATATTACCTGTTTCCCTGTTGTTGCCCATGTAATACGGTTCGTCTTTCTTTTCATCATACCAGAGATCTTCTTCCCGGTGGATACCGCCTATTTCAAGATTGGTGCATAGTTTCAGGGTGAACATCTTATCAGCACGGCTATCCGGCGCATTGTTCATTACCTTGTCACTGGTATTGAGATTACCATTGCCGGTGATGTACCCATTTCCTATGATCTTGATATTATCCAGCCGTTCTCCGAAGAACATGGTGTTCCTGAAATAATGGTGTCCTACATCCTGTTTGGTCATGTAGTTTTCTGGATCTTCGTAGGGCCCGGCATCGGTAGGAGAGAGGCCGGAACGATATTTTTTATCGCTGAACCAGGTGGTTTCCGGGGCATCGGCTCCTTTCAAAGCTTTGATGGTAGCGTCTTTTTCAATATAGAGGTATACGTTGCTTTTCAGGTGAACAGTCCTTACGTTATAAGTGCCACTGCTGAACAACAGTGTACCACCACCTATATTGTGCAGGTATGCAATGGCTTCATTGATCTTTTCTGTATCATCTTCACCTTTTAAACCGAATGTTTTGATATCCATTTTACCGGAATAGAAATATACGGTATTGGAAAATCCGTTGCCTTTTTCAGCCAGTCTGAATGCATGTAGCTGATTGGGCTGTAAACCTTCTATGGTAACCTTGTTATGCTCAATCTTAACAGGAAAGGGTTTCCATGTTTTTCCTTTATCCATTGAATGCATCAGGGTAACCTTGCCGGAAGGGCTCCATTTAAAACTAACCATTGTATAGGTGGAAGGTGTTTCCTTATAGGTAAGGCTTTTGTCCAACTCCCTTTCAAGATCTGTGATAGTATGAACGGCCTGAAGATTAGCTGTTGTGGCTGCACTATTCAGTACTTCCGGTTGGGAAGTGGAATAGTCAGCTTTGAATGCATACGTTCCTGCTTTATTCAGTTGCACATCCCTGATCACAACAATCACATCTTCTCCATTGGCTGGCCGAAGATCCAATTGGCTTAAAGTAAGCAACGTGCCTCCGGTGTTTGAACGGCTTATATCAGCTACACCCACTTTTGAATAGGAGTACTTTGTACCTGTGCGGCCTATTGACTGGTTCGGCAGGTCTTTTAATAATACCTCACCACGGCCGATCACATTCACAGTTACATTATCCGGCGTAACGTTGATGCCGGCAGGGATATGGAAACGTACGGTTGCCTGTGGGCTTCTTTGCCCCGCGGTAAAAAATAGCGAGATATTCCTTTTAGTATTGACGGTGATCTGTTGTTGCGCTAAACGGAATTGCGGGCTGAGGGCTTTTCGCTCTTCTATTATGTGATAGTTGGCTAACTTATATTGACCAGGTCCGCGCAGAAAAGCCAGTTCCGACAGCAATTGTTGTTCATCTGCTTTGGTGGAGACCAGCCCTTCATTTTCCTTAGTATCTACGGTAAAGGCATAAGTGCTTCCGGTAGCTACCACGAGGGTATCTTTAGTGATCCGGACAATATGGGGTGCCTGCGCTTGTGCTTCAATAGCAAAGCCAATGAAGGAGAAAAAGGGTACCAGTACCCATGACAATTTCTTCATGTGTGTAATGTAAAGACTATTTTAATAACGTGGGAAATGTGCCGGGGCACATTTATGTCTTAAAAGTAGCTGTTAAAAATACGCACTTGTGATATAAAGTTGTCATTTAGTACCCTGATTTTCACCTAAAGCAGGTTGTCTATTACCGGTTTTAAGGCCAATGCCCACAGGCGGTATCCATTTTTTGCCAGGTGGATACCATCGTTGGAATAAGTTCCGGGAATAATATCTCCATCCTCCTGGATAAATGTATTCGATAAGGGGAAATAAGAGGCCGCGGTTTTACTGGCTGACAGGATCTCGTGGATCCTTTCATACTTCCTGCGGCGGTCTGTATCTTTTTTCAAACTGGTAGGCAGGGGGCCGGTTAGTATAATTTTGGTGGAGGGCATATGGGTCTTTGTCCATTTTTCAATGGCCAGGATACCTGTTGCAATTTCTTCGGCGCTATCGTCCCCAAAATTATTTACGCCAATAGTGATCACCATTACTTTGGGTTTCGCTTTGGCATAGTTGCCATGTTGCAGGCGCCATAATATATTCTGGGTGCGGTCTCCGGAAATACCTGCGCATTCCCAGCTGCGGCCGGCAAATACAGAGTCAAAGATAGCAAAGGCCGGTTTGCTGGTTACATAGGTCCTTGTTCCGCCGATGCCTTGTGTGATGGAATTACCCAGGAACAGGATGTCTAAGTTTTTCCTGGCATCCAGCAGGCTGTCGATGTTCCTGAACTGCGCCCACCAATCCTTTCCTTCCGTCCAGCCAGCACCGGAGCGATATTCAACGCCGGGAGCAGCAATGGCTGCAAAGTTGAATTTATTGCCGGTTGCATGTAAGATAAAGTCTGCAATAAGGGTAGGATTAGGCAGGCTATGAGGATGATGTTTGCCTTCTGGTTTATGAATAACAACAATATCTCCTCCGGCAGCTTTTACTTTTTCCTCAAAGGGATTCGTGTTTTCATCTACCGGCACTGCTTCGTCTATATCACCCACTACATGCAGCATGGGGAAGCCCAGTTTGGCGATCTTCGCCGCATTGTCCAGCGGGTTATTGTTAAACTGGCTGGCTTGTTCTTCCGTCAGGTTATAATCTTTCTTAAAGATCTCCCAGTCTTTTTTGCTACCGGGGCCTTTCCCTTTTCCACCGGGCCAGCTTTTCAGGTCCAGTACCGGCGCATCAGCATAGATACAGGCTACTTTTTCCGGATTGGCTAATGCCCAGTTATAAATATATACCCCGCCACGGCTCATACCTTCGAGGGCTGCTCTTTTAGACAGGCCGCGCTGTTGCAGGTAATCATAGAACTTGTTCCATACGCTTACCGCTTCGCTATTTCCAAACAGCTCGGCTACATCACAGAATACAATGTGGTAACCTCTTTCCAGCAGGGCAATATCTGTTTGCGGCTCATGGCCCCAGAACCTTGCACGCCATACCCAGGGTTTTCCTTTCACCGCTACCTTAGGCTTCACTATTTTGCAAGGGTGGTTATTTAAAGTGAAATCCACACATTCAAAGCCGTAGAAGGAACTGCGTTTTTTATCCTCTTTTATTTGGGAAAAGATATCGGATGGTTTGTCTTTATTTATTTTAACCGCTTCGTATAAACGCCGGGCAATTACGTTCGCGCCAATAGAGGAGGGATGTATCTTATCCGGGAACATATCCGCCTTATCTATAAACAGGGGATACAAATTGATGATCTCTGTACCGGTTTCATAAGCCACTTTCTGGATCATAGGGATGATCCTGCCTTTTATGATGGGATCATAGATCTGGTTGCTGTCTGGCGAAAAAGAGGGGACTGGTAATAATAGAACAATCCTTGGTTTTGTTGCCAGTTTCCTGAATGAAGCAATCAATGCGGTGTAGTCTTTTTCGAATTCAGGATAAAAAGGCCGGTTCACCGCCTTGCTATCATTCGTACCTAACTTGATAAAAACGATATCGGGCTTACTGGCCAGCGCTGCAGTATACTGACTGGTTTTCCAGTAAGGGTTGTTCCCGTTCTTCAGCAGGGTAGTGCCATTCACCCCAAAGTTCATCACTTCGTATGTATTGCCCAGCATAGCCTGTAACTGCTGGGGGTAGTTGTTGTTTTCCCTGTTCACTATGCCTGCGCCATAAGTGATGCTGTTGCCTATGCAGGCAATCCTGGTCTTTTTCTGTGCAAAAGAAGAAAGTACGGCAAAGAGGAAGAGGAACAGGAACGTGGATCTGTGTATCATTTTATGAAAATAGCTTAGCCTGAATTATAAAACTAAGCTAAAAGTGGCCATTTCAGATCCTATATTATCATAGACGGCTAAATGCCTCCTGTCATTTTAGCAATTTGTTTATCCGGGTATATTTATATATTGGGCCATATGAGATTCCCGTTTATAGTAATGATGCTGCTGGCTGCCACTTCAGCGAATAGCCAGTCTTATACGAAGTACGTAAATACTTTTATTGGTACCGCACCACTAACTGATCCTAAGGTGCTGGGATATGAATTGCCCAAAGGCTGGAGATCATGGGCCGGCCTCACTTTTCCCGGAAGTTCCCTGCCGAATGCCATGGTGCAGTTAAGCCCCATGACAGAATATGGCTCAGGGGCCGGATACGAATATGAGGATACGGTAATTTTAGGTTTTACACATACCAATAAAGGCCATTGGAACCTTTGCAATATTCCTGTCCTGCCGCTTTCAAACCCCGGCGAAAAATTTGGTTCCCGGTTTTCTCATAAAAAGGAAAATGCGGCACCCGGTTTTTACCAGGTATACCTGGATGATTATAATGTGCAGGTGAACCTGACCTCCACTTTAAGATGCGGATACCACCAATACACCTATAAGAACAATACAGGCAGACAGATCTTATTCGATCTCGCCCGGGCCAATAACAGGGTGTCCAACTGGAGCATCGAACAGGTGGGAAATAATGTGCTGCAGGGCTTTCAGCAAACGGGAGAACGGATCTATTTCTATGCTGTACTGAATACAAATGTTGAAAAACTGGAAAAGAAGGAAGAAGGCCAGCGCAGTGGTTTTGCTATCGTTCATTTAGCAAATGGCCAGGCAGGGAATGTTGAACTGAAAATAGGGCTGTCTTTTGTTAGCGTGGAAAACGCCAGGCAAAACCTGCAGCAGGAAATAGGTAATAAAACCTTCTCGCAGGTCCGTAAGGAAGCCACGCAGAAATGGGAGGCTTTATTATCATCTATCCAGGTAAAAGGTGGAACAGAGAAACAAAAGCAGATGTTCTATTCCTGCCTGTACAGATCATTCCTCTGGCCGGCATTGCGCAGCGATGTAAATGGTGAGTTCACAGATGCTAAACGCCAGGTGGCAAAAGCAGATTTTAATTACTACACAGAACCTTCTCTTTGGGATACTTACCGGAATAAAGATGTGTTGTTAGGTTTGATCTCCCCGGAAGTAACATTGGATGTGATCAGATCAATGAAGGATGTGGGCGATAAAAAGGGATTCATTCCTACTTTCTTTCATGGCGACCATGGCGCTTCTTCTATTGCCGGGGCCTACCTGAGAGGTATCGACAATTTTGATGTGAAAGGTACTTATGATATCCTGTTAAAGAATGCAAATGTTTCCGGGGGTGCCCGCCCGCACATCGCGGAGTACATAGAAAAAGGTTATATCTCCGATCCTGATGTTCCGGACCCTCATGTGGAAACAAAGGCAAAGGCCGGCGTATCCAAAACGTTGGAATATTCCTATGATGATTATTCCTTAGCCCAGATAGCAAAGAAATTAGGAGACACTGCAAACTACAGGATCCTGATGGCCAGGTCAAAGAACTACAAAAATATGTTCGATCCCTCCACCCGGTTTATGAGAGGCCGGTTGGAAAATGGCGAATGGATCAAGCCCTTTAACCCGCAGTACCCCTATTATGAATACATGTACAGGGAAGCCAATGCATGGCAGGTATCCTTCTTTGCGCCGCACGATATGCAGGGTCTCATAGAACTCTACGGCGGCGCAAAAGGTTTTGAATCTAAACTGGATTCACTTTTTACAGTTCCCTGGAATCCTAAACACATTGCAAGGAATGTGGAAACCATGATAGGCCAATACTGCCATGGTAACCAACCGGACCATGAAGCACCTTTTGCTTATTACTTTATAGGCAAACCGGAGAAGTCCCAGAAAATGATAGACACTATCCTTAATAGCCTGTACGGCATAGGAGAAGAAGGTCTGGCACTTTGCGGAATGGACGATGCAGGAGAAATGTCTGCCTGGTATGTGTTCAGCGCATTGGGTTTATACACTTACTCTGCTACCGATCCGGAATATCTGGTAACAGTGCCGCTTTTTGATGAAGTGAAATGGAAGACCAGCACAGGCAAATTGCTAACCATAACAAAGCCGGGGAAAGGAAGGAATTTAACCGGCATAAAAGTGAATGGGAAAGAAAATAAAGGATATTTTGTGCCGCATGATCTTTTCAGGAACGGCGGTAAGATAGAGATTACCACAAAGTAGCATAACCTTAAGCGGTAAGATAGAGATAACCACAAAATAGCATACCACTAAAAAGCGAAAACGGATACCGTTTTCGCTTTTTAGTTCTTTTTCTGCTGGCCTGGCGCAAATGGCTTGGCAGATTTTGTTCCTGCTGCTTTTTTCATCTGACCAGGAGGTACTTTCCCACTGTTACCTGCAGTGCGGGGTGTATAACATGAACTTGCCAGCATCATTCCTGCAACAATCAGCACTATATGTATTCTTCTCATATCATGTTTGACGCGAATAACATGCCAAATCCGGGTAAATAGTGTATTAGCTAACCCCATGAGCGAGTGATTTGATATCTTTTACTTCCAGTATCTGCCTTGGATATCCCTTCAGCACACTATTGATCATGGCCAGCCCTACTTCCCGCATAGTACTTGTTTTGCCGGGAAATATCAGCCGCAGCAAAGGGTATAATGAACTCACCACTTTAAAGAGCCCCTTCACATTTTGCTGCCCCGGTGTTGGCTTCATCAGGCCCGGCCGGAAATTGTAGACCTTTTTAAACGGCAGTTTCATAAGGGCATTCTCTGTTTTACCTTTTACACGCGCCCACATAATTTTGCCCTTCTCAGAACTATCTGTTGAACTGCCGGAGATATGTCCAAAGATCATTGCAGGATTGAGTGCTGCCAGTTTACCGGCAAAATGCAGCGTAGTATCATAAGTGATACGGCTGTAGGTGGCTTCATCCAAACCATTGGAGCTAATACCTGCACAATAGAAACAGGCATCGTAACCTGTCAGCTGATCAGCAACGCCGTTCAGGGAAAAGAAGTCAGGCACAAGGCATTCTTTCAGTTTGAAGTGTTGCAGGGCCGAGGGCTTCCTGTTCACCATCAGCACCTGGGAAACATCCGGATGTTCCAGGCATTCCAGTAAAACCCCTTCGCCCACCAACCCGGTGGCTCCTGTAATGATCACTTTGATTTGCATAATATATGAATTTAAGACTTTTTATAAGGTAAAGTTCCTCCTCAAACAGAAGGCTGTTTTGTTGAGGAGCCCAGATTTTTGCTGTTATGGAGCCCAAAGAACTATTTGGCACTATACCTGTTATTCATAGTGTATGAAAACCGTTGAACAATCTGGTATAAATACCGTACGTGTACTGGCTGCGGATGCAGTACAGAAAGCTAAATCCGGTCATCCCGGAACACCCATGGGACTTGCCCCGATCGGCCACATTTTGTGGACGGAAAGCATGAATTATAATCCACACAATCCTTCCTGGGCCAACAGGGACCGTTTTATTTTATCTGCCGGCCATGCCTGTATGCTGCAATACATCTTTATGCACCTCACAGGTTACGATGTTACCATGGATGATCTTAAAAACTTCCGGCAGTTACACAGCAGGACCGCCGGCCACCCTGAATATGGTTTATTGCCAGGAATTGAGGTGACCACTGGTCCCTTAGGCCAGGGTTTTGCCAATGGGGTAGGTTTTGCCATTGCACAACAATACATGGCCGAACGCTACAATAAACCCGGCTTTGATATTTTTGACTATAAGATCTATGCCATCTGCAGTGATGGGGACATCATGGAAGGTATTACCGCAGAAGCTGCATCCATAGCCGGGCATCTTCAGTTGGGCAATCTCATTTACCTCTATGATGATAATCATATCACGATTGAAGGAAGTACATCCCTGGCCATCGATGAAGATGTGGCCAAACGTTTTGAAGCGTATGGCTGGCATGTCCAGGACTTGCCGGATGGTAATGATCTCGGGGCATTATCTGCTGCAATTAAAAATGCCCAGGCTGAAACCAGCCGTCCTTCCCTGATCAAAGTACGTACACACATCGGTTATGGCAGTCCGAATAAAGTGGACACCGCTGCTGCGCATGGCGCACCATTGGGTGAAGACGAAGTGAAACTGGTGAAGAAGAATTTTGGCTTTGACCCGGATAAATATTTTGTAGTGCCGGAGGATGTAAAAAAATATTACCGGGAAGCAGGAGAAAAAGGCATACAGAAAGAAGCCCAATGGAATGAATTATATCAATCCTACAAAGAAAAATATAAAGAGCTGGCAAACGAATACGAACTGATCAGCAGTGGTAAACTCCCGGATGGCTGGCAGGAAAAATTGCCGGTGTTCAAAGCAGGGGAGAAAAAGATGGCCACCCGCAAAGCTTCCGGCAAAGCACTGAATGCTATTGCGGACTATCTGCCCCAATTGATAGGAGGTGCTGCAGATCTTTCTCCTTCCACAGACACTGATCTCGAAAAGTATGCATCCTTTGCTGCCAATAACCGCAGCGGCCGTATTTTTCATTTCGGGATAAGGGAACATGCCATGGGTGCTATATTGAATGGAATGGCCCTGAGTAAGTACCTGATCCCCTATGGCGCCACCTTCCTGGTATTCTACGATTACATGCGGCCACCGGTAAGGTTAGCCGCAATCATGAAGATCCGGTCTGTCTTTATTTACACACACGATAGTATAGGATTGGGTGAGGACGGTACAACCCATCAGCCTGTAGAACATTTGGCCGGCTTAAGGTCTGTTCCTGGTCTGGTAATGATCCGCCCCGCAGATGCAAATGAAACCGTAGCAGCATGGCGTGTGGCATTGGAACATAAGGATGGCCCGGTAGCATTGATCTTAACCCGCCAGGAAATACCAGTGATAGACCCAAAGAACTGCCAGCTGGAAAAGGGCGCTTACATCCTCTCGGAATCAGCAGGAACACCGCAGATCATTTTAATAGGTACCGGCTCAGAAGTACAGTTGTTATTGGCAGCGCAGGAACAATTGAAAGAAGAAGGTATCGCGGCCCGTGTAGTGAGCATGCCATCATGGGAGCTGTTTGAAGAACAGGACAATGCTTATAAAGAAAAGGTATTTCCCAAAAAACTCCGGCAACGCCTTGCAGTAGAAGCCGGATCACCCTTAGGCTGGCAGAAATATGTAACTGATGATGGAGATGTTATAGGTATCGATAAATTCGGTGAATCCGCACCCGGTGAAGAAGTGCTGAAAGAATACGGGTTCACAACAGATAATGTTGTAAAAAGAGCAAAAGCATTATTGCATGACAAGCGCTAAGGTAAAAGTTATTTTTTCAGATGTGGGGGGAGTATTGCTGAACAATGGATGGGGGCATCAGTCACGCCAAAAGGCCGCCAGGGTATTTGGCCTGGATCACACAGAAATGGAAGTATTGCACAACTTCATTTTTAATGTGTACGAAATAGGTAAGATCTCCCTGGACGATTACCTGAACACCGTTGTGTTCAATCACCCCAGGCACTTTACAAAGGAAGATTTCAGAACATTTATGTTCGCGGAGTCTGTTGAACTGCCGGACTTCCTGCAATGGTTCAAAGCATGGAAACTAAGATGCCCTTTCAGGGTTATTTCAATTAATAACGAAGGAAAGGAACTCAACGATTTCCGTATTAAGAAGTTCGGCCTGCATGATTGTTTTGATGCTTTTATCTCCTCCTGTGAAGTAGGAATGCGCAAACCAGACCCGGGCATCTTTAGCCTCGCCATGGGAATAGCACAGGTCTCGCCGGAAGAATGTGTTTATTTTGACGACCGGCTCATGATCGTGCAGGCGGCTGACAAAATGGGAATAAAAAGTTTCCATCACCAGGATTTTGCATCTACCCGGAACATACTGGAAGAACTGATATGAAGCAACTCATCATATTTGACCTCGATGGCACTTTAGCGGAAAGTAAATCTGCATTGGATGAAGAGATGGCCCAGCTATTGGAAAGTTTGTTCCATGTGGTAAAAGTAGCGATCATCTCGGGAGGGGACTGGAGCCAGTTTGAAAAACAGGTGCTGTCTCATATTACCTCGCATGAAAACCTTTCTCTCCTGCCTACCTGCGGCACTAAATATTACCAGTATAAAGGGGAATGGAAACAATTATATGCAGAGAACTTTTCTGCGGAAGAAAAAGCAAAGATCCTCACCCATCTCAATAGGATAGTAAAAGCGCTGCCACCTGTTAGAATATGGGGTGAGCAGATCGAAGACAGGGGCAGCCAGATCACTTTTTCCGGTTTAGGCCAGGATGCGCCGCATGAGGTGAAGAAAGACTGGGACCCTGATTTTGCCAAACGTAAGGTCATAAAGGATGAACTGGATAAAGTGATCCCCGAATTTTCTATTCAGATGGGCGGAGAAACGTCCATCGATATTACCAAACCCGGCATCGATAAAGCCTACGGTATTCAGAAACTGCATCAGACCCTGAACATGGCAATAAAAGATATGCTGTTCATCGGCGACGCTTTGTTTGAAGGAGGGAATGATCATCCCGCCCGCCAGACAGGGGTGGATTGCATACAGGTAAGGGACCCGCATGAAACTAAAAGAGTGGTGGAAGCTATTATTTCCTGCTCGGGCGGTAGCTGGCATCAATATGCAGCACGTTAGCACCTATTAGCACCTAATGGTTGTTCCATAACCCGTTCCGGTTGTTTACCATGCACTGTAACAAGTATTTCGTTTTCATAAGATCTTTAAGCTTATAACGCACTTGTCATACTAAAAAATGCTAAATTTGTTAGTATGAAACACGCCGGATCAGCAGATCTGCCTTTGCATTATGGCTACGTTCCCAAATGGCTGGCAGAAAGGATGGCAAAGCTGGGATTGGCTATCACGGAGTCTATCCTCGCGGAATATGGACAGGCGGCCTTTTTAAGCCGTATGAGCAGCCCGTTCTGGTTCCAGAGCCTGGGAGCGGTAATGGGAATGGACTGGCATTCTTCCGGCATCACCACTTCTGTGATGGGCGCTTTAAAAAGGGCGGTTAACCCCCATGCTAAAGAATTTGGCATCTTCATCTGTGGCGGAAAAGGGAAGTTTTCCCTGGAAACGCCGGAAGAATTATTGAAGATCGCAGACCAGACAGGGCTGGATGGAGAATATCTTGTAAGGTGCAGTAAGCTGAGCGCAAAAGTAGATAATACAGCTGTGCAGGATGGCTTCCAGTTATACACGCATAATTTTATTGTAAGCAGTAAAGGTGACTGGACGGTTATTCAGCAGGGCATGAATGCCGGGAATAAAAAAGCACGGCGGTATCACTGGCATTCCGGGCAGATCGATTCTTTTATTGAAGAACCGCATACCGCGGTCTGTGGCCATAACCAGGGCCTGATATTGAACCTCACTGCAAAAGAGGCCGGAGATACACGCAAAGGAATGTTACAGCTGATGAAGGAGGAACCGGAACAGATGATCCGGGAGATCCGGCACCTCATTATGCCGGACAATCACGCATTAGAAGCGAAAGACGTAGACCTTAAAAGATTAGGCGCTGTATTATGGCTGGCCAATGAACATCCTTTACATGATTTTGAAGAGTTATTGTTGCTGAAAGGAGTAGGTCCCCGCACGATACAGTCTTTAACTCTAGTGAGTGAAGTGATCCATGGAACACCATCACGGTTCAAAGATCCTGCCCGTTTCGCTTTTGCACATGGCGGAAAAGATGGTCATCCTTTCCCTGTTCCCGTTAAAGTATATGATGAAACCATTGCTACCCTTCAAACAGCTGTACATAAAGCAAAGCTGGGCAACCAGGATAAACAGGAAGCAATCAGATCATTACACAAACTCGCCGCAATAGCAGAAAAAGATTTTGTGCCTAACGACCGTTTTGAAGCATTGATAGAAAAGGAAAAAAATGATTCCTGGAAATATGGTGGGCGCACCGTGTTTGGAAAAGCGAAGCCACCTGGAAAGGTAAAAGGTGTTCAGCTAAGGTTGTTCTAAAAGAAAAGCGCGTAACAGTACTATGAACGATCAGGATTTCTCTCATACAACATGATGGGCTTTATGCAAAGGTGTCTTAGCTATAAAGTGGATGGAAACAGTAGTGCCTTCTGCTGATCTGATGGCAAATGTCCCATTTATATCATCTACCAGGCCATCCATAAGTTTTAATCCTAAATGACTGTCGAGGTCTGGCAGCACGCCAATGCCATTGTCTGCAATCGTAAGGGTTATCTCATGATCATCTCCCTGCTCCATGCAAACACTGATCTCCTGCCCGATCTCTTTCCGGGGAAAAGCATACCTGATAGCGTTAGTGAGTGCTTCATTGATGATCAGGGTAACAGGTACAGCTTGTGATACATCCAGTTCAAGAGGAGGAATGTGCAGATGAATATGGATCTGCCGGTTTACATCAAAACTTTCGCGCAGGTGGTTCACCAGTTCGGGCAAATAGGAACGAATGTCTACAGCCGCTGCATTTTCTGATCTCCGGTGGATGAGGGACATGGCGTAGATCCTGTTCTGGCTGTCCTGCACAGAGGATTGAGAGCCCAGCAGGCTTACAATGGTCTGAAGATTATTTTTCACCCGGTAATTCGCTTCTTTCAGCAGCCATTCCTTCTCATGCGCCAGGTGCTGCAGGTCCGTGTTCTTTTTATTCGTCACCCGTTTCAACCAGTAAAGTAATCCTGCAATGATCAGTATTACTACAAGCCCCCCAAGTATAATATTACGCAGGAAACCGGATTGTTGTAATGCGGCCTGTTGCAGTTTGCCGGATTGTGTAAGTAACTGAATGTTCTGATCTTTCTTCTCCGTTTCATACCTGGCCCTTAACTCCTGCATTTGATTGCTGAGCAGGGAATCCCGGTAAAAAGCATATTTGATACGATACTGTAAAGCAGATGCATATCTCCCGGCCGCCGAATCCAGTTTGGAAAACAGCAGATGAATGCCGGCCAGGTTTTGAATACCCATGCTGCCGGAAGTAAAATCAAGCGCTTTCTGGAGGTAGGTCCTCGCTTTCGCCATTTGCCCCTGGTTGAAATAGAAAAGGGATACCTGGTAGAATGCATCCGGTGTTTCTGTATAATTGGAGGGCAACGGAAACTGCTCTGCCATGGAAGTGAAAGTATCATAGTTCACCGCCGCCAGTGTATTGTCTTTCAGATGTTCATAGCTATACCCTTTAATAAAGGCCAGGCGCATTTTATCGAAAGTATTGGCAGGAGGGAAGCTGGCTGTTACTTCCTGCATGAGGGATAATGCTTCTTCAGCCCGCCCTAAAAATGCCAGCAGGTTAGCCGCACTGATAAAACCTTTGTACCAGAAGTCCTGTGTGGCCGTATTCTTCTTTCCTGCATAGGACTTCTCATACCAGGCCAATGCTTCTTCCGGTTTATTGAAATGACTGTACACAGCTCCCATCCTGGTGTAAAAAAGACAGGCCAGGGCTGCGTCTCCCGTTTCCTGCATATTATCTATAGCCCGCCGCGCGTAAGAAAGTGCGCTTTTATGGTCTGCTTTCTGATCAGCTAAACAGGAAAGTGCATAATCTGCATATAAAGTATGACGGAAACCAATGGCCTTCTGAAGGAGCAATATTTGCTGCCATTGCTTTTCTGCAAGGGGCCGGTTAATATCCGCGATATACATCCTTACCTCTATTTCCTTTTCCTTCATCTGCAACTTATGGTAAAGCTCCAGCGATCTTTCCAGGTAACTTATTTTTTTAGGATCATTATCCGGCAGGTATTTCCCCTGGTTTTCATAAGCCGGCGCAAGGCTTGCAGGATCAGTTCCTGCAATATCCACCACCTTCGAAAAACACTTTTGGCTTTCTGCGATATTGCCGGCCTGGTAGTAGTATTTCCCCAGCAGGCTAAGGCATTCAGGTTCTGCATTTGCATTCGCCTGTTGAAGGAAGGACCAGGCACTATCCAGATCTGCTTTCTCATTACCGGGTTTAAAAAGATAATAAGCACCCAGTTCCAGCAGGATCCTCGTTTTGTTCATCCCCTCCGTATAGTTCAACAGGTTGGTGATCACTCCTATCTTCCCCGCATCGATCAGTTTACTGGTGGGAGAAATAACACCATCACTGAACCCCTCGTTATATGGCAGTAAACGGTTGTACCCATACATCCTGCATGCAAACAGGTTGGCGCTGTCCCGATCTATCAGGCCCCGGCTTTCGTTATAGATAAAATTACCTGTACCGGCAACTAACAACCGTTGTTTAAGTATGTCATAACTGCTCTGGGGAGATTGCCCGTCAACCACATTCTGTAAGAATATACATACGCATAGGAGAAAAAAACATCTTATCAAATATCGTATCATAAGTAGGGGACATGTGCTGCTAAGATACGTTTTTCGACTTTTTAATTTCTTAAATTATTCCCCGAAAGTATTGTTAATGCTGGATCATAAGGGAAATGCCTTTCTTGAAATTAGTGAAGTTAACACCGGAATTATTTTTAAAGAACTTGCTGAAATGCGCCATATCGTTAAACCCAAGTGCGTAAGCAATTTCCTTCATACTGCGGTTGGAATGGATGGCCAGTCTTTTTGCCTCCTTCACCAGGTATTGCTGGATATGGTAACTGGCGGTATAACCGGAGAGCTTTTTTACTACCTGGTTGAGATAACTGGGAGTAATGTTTAGTTCATAAGCATAATCTGTAACCATTTTCTTGGTAATGAAATGTTCTTTCAGTAACTGCATGAACCGGCGCAGCAACTCAGCATCTTTTGTAAAGGTCACCGGGTAGGAATACTTTCGGGAAGTATAAAGCAGGAAGATCTTGAACAAACCTTTCAGCACCTCTAACCGGAACGAAAAGTAATTGATGAATTCTTTCCTCATTTTGCCAAGGATCTCTTCCACCTCAGCTTCTGTTTCCTCATCAATAGGTATCTGCAAAAGATCGTTTTGGGCAGACAGCAGGGAAAAGCTCAGGGTGGTTTCTGCGAGCTGCAGAAAATCGGCGGACAGGGAAATGTAATATCCTTCCATCCTTTCTGCCGGTACCAGTTGCTTTAACCGGCCAGGTTGTAAACAATAAATGGTTTGCCCGCTGATCTCAGATTCCTCAGGTCCCATTTTCAGGAAGCCCTCGCCCCGTTTCACCCACAGGATCTCATATGTATTGTGTCTGGTGTTAACCTGGTTTTTAGCGAACCATTCCAGGGTATGTATTTCAAATTCGCTGATAGTGGATATGTTCATGGCTCATGTAATTAGGCCATACATTATCCAATCTCTGTGCCCTGTTTGCAATACATTGAAATACAATATTTTAAATGAAAAACTGGGAAAAAGATTAGCGATATATCAATAATTTTAACGGGATTATTGATATATCGGCAAAAGAACAGCCTGTAAAAAAGCCCTGTAAAAATTGAAAAAAGCATCGATTTTAATTGTAACTTAAATACAGTGAAGATGCAACTGTCGCACCGTTCAGATCCCCTATTGTCAGAGTGTACTGTGAAAGAGATTGTTTGGACCACAATAATATATCAACCAGATTGTAACACATATAATAATTTACCGCCCATGCTTCCGACTTTATAAAACATAAAGAATATCACTACCTATTTTAATAACCAAATCAACTTTTTTTTATGAAGAGCATTATGACCAGAATCTTATACGTTTCGCTTATGGCCGTAGCAGTATTTTTTGTTTCCTGTTCCAAAGATGGATCTGCCGGCCCTGCTGGTCCCGCTGGTCCTGCCGGCCCTGCCGGTCCTGCTGGTCCCGCCGGCCCTGCTGGTGGAAACGGAGCTCCCGGAACAGCCAATGTTATTTACTCTGGCTGGCTGGATGTGAAGTTTGACACGCTGAGGAATCAGCAGGGTGTTGGAGTTGGCTTTGATGCAACAATACCTGCTCCCAAACTAACAGATGCAATATTGAGTAACGGAGAAATAAAGGTTTACATTAACTGGGGCACTGCTACTGCACTGGAAGTAGATCCATTGCCTTTATTTGATGCTGTATACCTTGGAGGTCTCAATATAACTACCACCTTTTATAAAGGAGAAATATATTTAGCGTCTAATGGAGATGTTAGCACAGTTACGGGGGCAAACGGAAAACAATTGCAATACCGCTACATCCTGATCCCGGGTGGGCAAACTGCCAGGCAGGCGCCTGCTGTGGATTGGAAGAATTATAAAGCTGTGCAGGAATACCTTGGTTTGAAAGACTAATTATAAAAAAAGAGGCCCTGAAAAGCCTCTTTTTCTTTTTATTCTGTTCCCTGTAAATGGGAGAGATGTTGTTTTAATGTTTTCAATGCACGGTTCATATGTACCTCAATAGTTCCCGTACCTATATTCATCCGTGCCGAGATCTGTTTGTAACTCATCGCATGTTCCTTATGTAAACGGAAAATGATCTGCTGCTGCCGCGGTAACTTTTTGATGGCAGACTGGATAGCCGTATTCAGCTCCCTGTTCTTAAAGCAATCTTCCGGAGATTCCACTGTTTCTTCCGGTGAATGCCTGGAAAGAGATGCATTTTTCCTCGCCGCACTTCTCACTTCGTCCAGGAATATATTCCGCGCGTATGTTTTCAGCAAAATAATAATGGTGTGATCATCCTGCACCTGTTCAATATTCTTCCATAACCGGATATAGGTTTCCTGCATGATATCCTCACTCAGCTGTTTATTGTTACACAGCAGATACAGGGATGCATACAAACGATCAAAAGTATCCTCCACAATGCGCTTAAATCGTTCTTGCGATATGTTACGAATCGGCTTCATTTCAGCAAATCTACAGTTCGAAAGTTAAGCAAAAGTTAAGAATTGCAAAGGGTGTATAGGCATTTTAATTAAAAAACGTGTTGTATGCATATGAACCGAGAAATACTGGAAAGGTTTTTAAAGGGAGAAGCAACCCCGGCCGAGATCAGGGAGGTGGAATTGTGGTTGCAGGATGAGCCGGAAAACTGGCTGGAGGATTATATGGAACAAGGCTGGGAACAGCCCGCCATCAGGATGCCGGCGGAAGAAAAGGAGGAAATGATAGCCGGTATTATGAGCCGCACCCGCTCTCCCTGGAAAGGATTTATCCGTATTGCCGCCATAGTAACTGGTCTGCTGGTAACCGCTGGCGGGGCCTGGTATTTTACACAGGCTCCTGAAAAAGTAAACCAGCTGGCGGTGAAAGTGCCTTTTCATACTACTAAAAAGGTAACACTGCCGGATAATACGGTCATTACCCTCAATGCTGGTAGTATCTTAACTTATCCAGAGCGCTTTACAGGAGATACAAGAGAAATTACGCTGGAAGGAGAAGCCTTCTTTGATGTAGCTACGGACGCGCAGAAACCATTTATCATTCATGCCGGCGCCCTCAATACCACCGTATTGGGCACCACTTTTAATATCACGGCCTATAAGAACTCTCCGCAATTGTCCGTAACGGTACTCAGCGGAAAGGTAGCGGTGATGGATACGCTTTCGCATAAAAGTGTGACCGTACTGCCTAAACAAAGGGCCACTTTTAATCCGGGCAAAGCCACATTAATTACATCCATTGTAGATAAACCGGAAAATGCAATCGCCTGGAGCGAAGGCAAACTGATATTCGAAGAAACGCCATTGGCAGAAGTGGCGGAAAGATTATCCTACAAATACAATGTTCAGATCGTTCTCTCAGGCAAGAACCTGTCCGATTGCCGTTTCAACGGCGAATTCGATACAGAGCCACTGGAGGAGATCCTGAAGATCATTACCACTTTAACCGAAACGAAAATTAAAAGAGAAGGAGCATTGATCCATCTCTCAGGAAAGGGATGTAAGTAGTCCATCCCCCGGTAAAGATTTATTCACTATTAATAATTGGCTATGTTCAAAGATTCCTTTTAAGTCTATGAAATGGTTGCAGGAATGTATTGCGCAACCACGGAAATTATCTCATGTCTATTACAATCAATCAAAGTTATGTGGAAAAAACTATTCCTGGCTTTCACTGCCATCGTTATGATCATGGCTACTTCCCTGGAAAGTATGGGCCAGACGGACTTGTCAAAGAAGATCACCGTCAACTTTAAGAACAAGCCTTTAAAGGACGCGTTGAAAACAATCACAAAAGAATCAGGCGTGCCATTTGTATACACGTCTAACGACGCCGCTTTTCAGGCCTCGGTAAATTTATCCGCTGCTAACGAAACCGTTAACAACGTCATCAAAAAGATACTCACACCATTACAGCTGGATTTCCAGGTAGTATCCGGTAAAGTGCTGATCGAAAAAGCAAAAAGTAAACCACCCGTACCTGTGGCCGATACTAAGCCCATTCGCGTAAAAGGTAAAGTGGTGGACGCTGCCACCGGAGAACCTGTACCCGGGGTTTCCGTTGCAGTGAAAGGTGCCGGTATCGGTACATCCACAAATGAAAAAGGAGAGTACGAACTGGGAAATGTTCCGCCGAAAGGAACACTCGTATTTACTATCATAGGTTATACCCGTTACGAGGAAGCCGTGAACGGGCAGGGCAACATACAGGTAACACTGTCTACTTTAGCCAGTGAACTGAATGAAACTGTGGTGATCGGTTATGGTACCAGGAAAAGAAAAGACCTTACCGGTTCCGTAGGAAGTGTAAGCATGGAAGATATGAACAAAGCCCCTGTTTCTTCTTTCGATGAAGCGCTGGCCGGAAGGGTAGCAGGTGTGCAGGTTTCTTCTGCCGAAGGCCAGCCCGGAACCAATTCCCGGATCGTGATCCGCGGTAACAACTCCCTCACGCAGGACAACTATCCGCTCTATGTAATCGACGGATTCCCCATTGAAACAGCGGATAATAATATCCTCAATCCGGACGATATTGAATCTATTGATGTATTGAAGGATGCCTCTGCTACTGCTATCTATGGAGCAAGAGGTGCAAACGGTGTAATTATTATTACCACCAAAAGAGGTAAGCTCGGCGCACCATCCATTCGTTACAATACCTGGTACGGTTTTCAGCAGAACATCCAGGAGATCCCGGTAATGGATGCCTATGAATTCGTGAAATTGCAGCAGGAGATCAAAGCAGGTGACCTGGACCTCACTTACCTCGCCAATGGTGCAACAGTAGAGGATTACAAGAACGTACCCAGCATCAACTGGCAGAAGAAACTGTACCGGGTAGCGCCTATGCAGAACCACTCCATCTCTATGTCCGGCGGTACGGAAAAAACAAAATATGCGGTATCCGGCCAGATCTTAGATCAGCAGGGAACTATCATCAACTCTGCATTTAAGCGTTACCAGGGCAAAGTGAGCCTTGACCAGCAGGTGAACGATAAGATAAAAGTAGGCGGTAACCTTAGTTATACTACTACCAAAACAACGGGTACATCTCCTTCCGCACTCAGTGGTTCTTCCATGAACAACCTGCTGTACAGCGCATGGGGTTACAGACCTGCCGGCCCTATCAACTCTTCTAAACCTATCAATGAAGATTTTGAAGATGAACTGATAGATGATATGGTGAACTCCGGTACGGATTATCGCATCAATCCTTTTCTGAGTGCAGAAAATGAATACCGCCTGCGGAATGTGAATAACCTCATCGCCAATGGTTTTGGCGAATACAGGATCCTGCCGGAACTGATGCTGCGTGTATCCGGAGGTATCAATAAGAATACACAGCGCAACGATGCCTTCAATAATTCGCTCACAAGAAGTGGTAACCCTAACACCGTCTATAAAGTGAACGGGTCCATCATGTATTATGAATCTTCTACCTGGCTGAATGAAAATACGCTGGTGTATGATAAGAAGATCAATAAGAACAACCGCATCAACGCAGTCGCCGGTTTTACATTGCAGGGAAATAAGAGCAGCGCTTACGGCATGTCTGCCAACCAATTGCCGAATGAAAGTCTTGGCCTGAGTGGTCTCAGCCAGGGTGTTCCGCAACCCATCACTTCCCGCGAATCTGAATGGTCTATGGCCTCTGCATTAGCCAGGGTGAACTACACTTTCAGAGAACGCTATCTGCTTACTGCTTCTTTCCGTTCAGATGGTTCTTCCAAATTCAGGTCTACCAATCAATGGAGCTATTTCCCTTCCGCAGCTTTTGCCTGGAAGATCAAGGGCGAAAAGTTCATGAAGAACATCCGTATTATCAATGATGCTAAATTGCGTGCCAGCTGGGGTATTACAGGAAATAACCGTGTAAGTGAATATGCAACCTATGCGCTGCTCGATTTTGCAGTACGTAATTCGTACTATTCATTTGGTAACCAGTTACAGCAAAGTGCCGTTCCCACTTCACTCGCCAGTGAAGACCTGAAATGGGAGAACACCGCGCAAACTGATGTGGGACTGGATGTGGATTTCTTCAAATCCCGTATATCCCTCTCCGTTGATTATTATAAAAAAACAACTTCAGACCTCCTGTTGAATGCAAAATTACCTCCCACCACGGGTTATGGTTCTGCCTTCAAGAACGTAGGCAAAACAAGCAACGAAGGTTTGGAGATCTCATTGAATACCGTCAACATCAAACCAACTAACAAAAATGGTTTCAGCTGGAGCAGCGGTTTCAATATCTCCTTCAATAAGAGCAAGATCCTGGCATTAACGCAAAACCAGGAATCCATGACCTCTTCCATGAGCTGGGATTCCTGGTATGCCACTGTGCCATTGTACATCGCAAAGATCGGCCAGCCGATGGGGCAGTTCTATGGCTTTATCTGGGATGGCGTGTATCAGTATGACGATTTCAATAAACTTCCCAACGGCAGCTATCTGCTGAAAGACGACAGACCAACCAACGGCAATACCCGCGCAGCTATCCAGCCCGGTGATATCAAATACAGGGACCTGAATGGAGATGGTGTAGTGAATGTGGATGACCGTACTGTTATAGGAAGAGGCCTGCCCGTACACATCGGCGGCTTCACCAACAATTTCAGGTATAAGAACTTCGACCTGAATATCTTCTTCCAATGGTCTTACGGTAACGAGATCATGAACGGTAACAGGATCAATTTTGAAACAGGTAATAAATCCTATCTCAACCAGTATAAAACCTTTGAAAGCAGGTGGACGCCGGATAATACAGCAACCACTATGCCGCGTGCAGGTGGCCAGTTTGGATATGTATATTCCACCCGTACACTCGAAGACGGATCTTTCCTGCGTTTGAAAACTGCCGCTATCGGGTACACCCTGCCTGCAGCATTGCTGAATAGAGCAAAGATCAAGAGCCTGCGCCTGTACGCATCTGCTCAGAACCTGATCACCTGGACGAAATATACCGGTTCAGATCCAGAGGTAGGGATTGGCTATTCAGCCCTCACCCCCGGATTCGATTATTCTTCCTACCCGAGAGCCAGAACCATCACTTTCGGTCTTAATCTTTCTTTATAAAAAAATAATTCTCTTGTATGAAAAAGATACTTTCCATTACAAGCCTTGTTTTACTCGTTATAGTGAGCGGGTGCAGCAAGTTCCTCGATAAAAAACCTATTTCATCTGTATCACCAACTAACTACTATAATAATGAGGCAGAAGTGAATGCGGCAGTAGCAGGTGTTTACAGTATTGCAGCCATGGAATTCATGTGGGGCGGAAGGATCCCTATCCGCCACAACGCCAGTACAGATGAATCTTTCTACTCTGTCACCAACCAGCCCATCGGTCCATGGTGGTTCACATACGACGCATCAGATGTAACCGTAACAGAAATGTGGACATATCTTTACTCCGGCATCGAAAGGGCCAATGTGGTATTGGCCAATATAGGTAAAGCCAAAATGGACGATACCAAAAAGGCCGTATTGATCGGAGAACTGAAATTCCTCCGCGCATTCTATTATTTCACGCTCGTACAATATTGGGGTGATGTTCCATTGAAAACAACACCTTCTTCTTCTGTAAATAATGTAGACCTTGCAAGAACACCCATGAAGGATGTTTATACATTCATTGAGAAGGAAATGAAAGAAGCAGAAGCCGCAGTGGATGTAGTAACAGCCATCGGTAATACAGAACGTATCTCAAGATCAACTGTACAGGGCATATTAGCCAGGGTATACCTGCAATGGGCCGGTGAACCTTTGAAAGCAACCGCTAAGTACGAAGATGCCCGCCAGTATGCACTGAAAGTAGTGCAATCCAATGTACATGAATTGAACCCCAGCTATTCACAGATCTATATCAACGAATGCCAGGATATTGATGAATGGAAAGAATGCATATGGGAAACCGGTAACTGGGGCAATAACAGCGATGCCAACAGGATCGGCGGACGGATCGGAAATGAGAACGGCGTAAAATGTTCTTCTTCTAATGACCAGGTGGTAGGTTACGCCTATGGTTTTAACAGCACCACCTACAAATTATTCAACCTCTACAAAGCCGGCGACCTCAGAAGGGATTGGGCCATTTCAACCTATACCCTTAATGCCACTGGTGTAAAAGCTAACATTGCGGCCAATAATATCTATGCCCGCAATTGCGCGAAATGGCGCAGGGAATTTGAATTATTGCGTCCGCTGAATAAGAACTACACACCCACTAACTTCCCCATCCTGCGTTATGCAGATGTACTGTTGATGCTGGCAGAAGCAGAAAACGAAGTGAACGGCCCTGCTAACGCTTACCAATATATTAATATGGTAAGGAGAAGGGGATATGGCAAACCTGCCGGCACGCCGGATGTTACAGCAGACCTCACAGGCCTGGATCAAACATCCTTCCGTAAAGCGGTGCAGGACGAAAGGGCCATGGAACTCTGTTTCGAAGGATTACGCAAACAGGACCTGATCCGCTGGGGGCTATACCTCACCGCCATGAGAGATCAGGCACTGGAAATTAAAGCACGCGCTACGGCCACTTATCAATATGCAGCCACCGCAGCAGAACGTGTTTCAGAAAGACATTTGTTATATCCTATTCCATCCAATGAAATGTCTTTGAACAAGTTAATGGTGCAAAATCCCGGATGGTAATCGTTAACAGAACATTAAAATGATTTTATGAAGAAGCTATTGTATATACTCGCCGGAACCTTTGTTGCAGCCAGCTGTAACACAAAGGATGTGCCTGCGCCGGAATTTTCCGTTACATCAAAAAGTGCTGCCTATGCATTAGGGGATACTTCATTCTTTTCCTTTACCGGAAACCCCTATAACATCACTTTTTATGCAGGAGACAGTTCCCATCAGTATGAGTTCCGCAAAAGAACTTCCGCGAAAGGAACGCCCCAGCTGCAGTTCACCTCTTACATGCAAACCGGCTCGCAAACAAATTCACTCGCACTGATGATCTCCACAGATTTCCCCGGTGTATATGATTCCGCCACAATCTACAGTCCAAATACACACTGGACAAATATCACCGGCAAGGCCACACTGTCTGCCGGTACCAATAACACACCTTCAGGGATCGTAGATCTTTCTGAATTTGTGAACGATGGCAAACCTGTGTACATCGCTTTCAAATACACGGGCATCAAAAGCACCTCTGCGCAAAGGACCTGGACCATTCCAACTTTTACAGTGACCAACCTGCTGGAAGATAACTGGACCAAAATGCCTGTGGCAGCTGATCTTGCCGGAGCTTCCTGGGCTGTGGTACCTATGAAGAATCCTGCTGTGAAATGGGTAGTGTCTGCCACCAACCTCAAAGTTACCGGCGGTGCTGCTCAAAGTGAAGAAGCAGAAAGCTGGGTGATCACAAAAGGGCTGATCCTCAACAGGGCCATACCGGATGCAGGTACCTCACTGAAGAACATTTCTTCCAACGCCATCACCTCCTCTTTCTATATCTATAAAGGAGCAGGTAATTACAAAGCCACTTTTGAAGCTGCCAATACAACCGTATACGAAAGCAAAACAAACGTGAAGGAAGTTCAGGTAACTATCACACCCTGATCTGTTAAACGGAAACCACGTTTATTCCCTGGTCCCTGTTTCATACCTATGCCAGAAAGGCCTCCGATAGATCGGGGGCTTTTCCTTTCCAGGGAGAAAACAGGCCTTAAAAACCAAAATATTGTTATATAACCTTAATTGTACTACTTTTGCCGCCCTGAGTTTCTAAAAGGTTCGGGCATTTTCAGACCCGGGTTTGCCGGGTTTATCTTTTTTTAAGCAACTCCCTGTATCTGAATGCACTTTTGGGGCACTTGTTCGGGGTTTACTATCTTTATGACGTACTTTAACCTTTTTAAATCTGTATAATGCAATTTCTGGATTTTGAAAAACCGATTGCGGATCTGTACGAACAACTGGAAAAACTGAAGGAGAACGGCGTTAAGTCCGGTGTGGATGTTTCGGCAACCGTAAGCGAGTACGAACAAAAAATCAGCGACACTAAGCAGAACATCTATAATAATCTGACCAGCTGGCAAAAGGTACAACTGAGCCGCCATCCGGACAGGCCATATACCCTTGAGTACATCGAACGCATGACCACCAACTTCGTGGAAATGCATGGTGACAGGAATGTGAAGGATGATAAGGCTATGGTAGGCGGGTTTGCCGACCTGGATGGCGAAACCGTGATGTTCATCGGGCAGCAGAAAGGTATCAATACCAAAATGCGCCAGATCCGTAATTTCGGAATGGCCAATCCGGAAGGTTACCGCAAAGCCCTCCGCCTTATGAAACTGGCAGAAAGGTTCAACAAACCCATTGTTACCCTCATAGACACGCCGGGAGCTTATCCCGGTCTGGAAGCAGAGGAAAGGGGACAGGGCGAAGCGATTGCCCGTAACCTGTTTGAAATGGTGAAACTGAGAGTGCCGGTAATCTGCGTGATCATTGGAGAAGGTGCCTCAGGCGGTGCATTGGGAATTGGTATAGGCGACCGTATTTTCATGCTGGAAAACAGCTGGTATACAGTGATCTCCCCGGAAAACTGCTCCACCATCCTCTGGCGCAGCTGGAACTTTAAGGAAAAAGCAGCAGAAGAACTGAAACTCACTTCCTCCTACATGAGCCAGTTCGGTCTTGTAGATGGTGTGATCCCCGAACCCATAGGCGGCGCACATTCCAACCATGAAGAAATGGCAGCCATCCTTAAAGCAAAGTTAAAGTCTACCCTCGCAGAAGTGAAGAAGATCGATCCGGATACCCGCATCGAACAACGGATAGACAAATTCTCGAATATGGGCTTTTACGAAGAACGCTAAATAAAATAATGCGCTTTTATTGCGTGAACCGATCCAAATTTTCATATTTGCATTTTTTCAAGGGCAGCAAGCGCTATTTGATACACTAGATATGTTACAGCAACAATTAAGGGGAACTGGTGTTGCACTGGTTACGCCCTTTACTACAAACGGAGCGATTGATTGGACAGGCCTGGAGAGGCTGATCAATCATGTGATCGAAGGAGGAGTGAACTATGTGGTTACTTTAGGTACCACCGGAGAAACACCCACCCTCTCTTCTGATGAAAAACTGGACCTGATAAAATTTACGTTCGAGAAGGTAAGTAAACGGGTGCCCGTTGTAGTAGGAATTGGTGATTATAGCACCGCGGATGTTGTAAGCCGGCTGGAAAAATGCCCGCTGGACGATGCTGCGGCTATTCTGAGCGTATCTCCTTTTTACAGCAAACCAACGCAGGAAGGGATCTTCCAGCACTATAAAGCCATCGCGGCCGCTTCTCCCAAACCTATCATATTGTACAATGTTCCTGCCCGCACCGGCCGTAATATGACCGCAGAAACAACCCTGCGCCTGGCCCATGAGGTAGAGAACATCGTAGCCATGAAAGAAGCTTCCGGCGATATGCTCCAATGCATGCAGATCATCCGCGATAAACCCAAAGACTTCCTGGTGATCAGCGGAGACGATGGCGTGGCATTTCCCCAGCTTGCCTGCGGAATGGATGGCGTGATTTCCGTAGCTGCCAACTACTTCGCAAAAGATTTCTCCGCCATGGTAAAAGCTACCCTGGATGGTAACATAGCAGAAGGCCGCCGCCTCCACTACAAAATGCTCGAAGGCTTCGACCTCATGTTCATGGAAAACAACCCGGCCGGTATCAAAGCATTCCTGTCTTTCGACAAGATCATAGAGAATACTTTCCGCCTGCCCATCCTTCCCGTGAGCAACGACCTCCAGGCTAAAATAAATACCTTCCTAAAAGGTTACTAATAAGTAAGTTATCGTATTAATAAAGGCCCGTTCTGCTGAAGAACGGGCCTCTTTGTATATACCTTTCTATACTTGACATAGGCTTCACATAGGCTCAGGATAGGGGAATTGTTCTACTTTCCCCCCTAGAAGGATATCCCGATCGTTAACCCAAGTCCCCTTACACCCACAAAGGGCATCTTAACATCGGCCCTCAATCCATCATTCCTCACCTCTGCTGTAATATTCTTCTTACCCCCGATCTCTATCAGCGATTCTACATCATCTTTCAGATCAGCTCTTTGCTGTTCATCAAGATCACTCAGGTCTGTAAGCCCTTCTACTTTACCGCTAAGATTACCATAATGCCCCCCAATGATGAACAGGTCAACGATCACATGCTTATGCAGGTTGAACTGACCACCAAGGATAATTCCTCCACCAATACCACTGCTTTTGCCCGTTAGGGGTACTAACCTTTTTTCTGTAGGCAGTTCAAAGTCATAAGGATAATCATATTTGAAAGAAGCATACCTGCCATACACACCGGCATAGAAACCTTTGGCACCAGCCCTGCGGCCAGTGTAGAAGCGGATCTCCGCTGTGATGGCGTTTCCGCTCATTTGCAGTTTGTCCAGCTGTTGCGTGATCTCTCCGTCACCATCTTCAAAGTAATCCATTACTTTTTCTGTTAATGCCGTTTTAGCCAGGTAGGTTTTAGGCATAAAACGGTAACCCAGGGAAGCGGAGATCTTCCGGGCAATCATCCTTTCATAGGTAAGCCCATAGTTATTCAATGCAATGGAAGAGAGGTTTGTTTTAATAATGTTCTTGTTGTAGGGCAGATTACGGAGCCTGTGTTTGCGGGAAGGGGCTTCGGTTGAATCTGTACCGGCGGTGCTGTGGGCGGTGCTGTCTGTTTGAGCCATTACGCTCAGGCCCAGGCATAAAGGGAGCATAAGAAGCAGTGCTGCTCTTTTCATAGGAATAGTGATTTTAAATTTAATGCGTAAATATAATGTAACAAAAATACTTACGCAACAATTGAATCACTAGATAAGATAGGTGACGCCCTCTATGGCCAGTTCTGTTTCGGGGAAAACAGGGCGGGTTTCATCCAGGAAAGGTTGTAATTCCGTGTATTTGGAAGAAAAATGACCGATCAGCAAACGGTGCGCTCCTGCCATCTTAGCGAGTGTCGCGGCCTGAACAGTAGTGCTGTGGAACCTGTCTGCCGCCCGTTGTGAAAGGTCGTGGAGATAAGTGGTTTCATGATATACGATGTCCGCTTCTTTCATATGAGGTACCAGGTCCTCATCATATATGGAGTCCGCACAATATACATATCGTTTGGCCCTGGGAGGGGGAAGGGTGACCCAATCGTTTTTGACCACCTTTCCATCTTTCCGTTCATAATCAGCGCCTTCCTGTAGTTTGGAATAAAAAGCAGCCGGTATTTCATATATGCGTGCCTGTTCTGGTATGATCCTGCGTTTTCTACGTTGGAGGCTGAAGGAAAAACCATAACAGGGAATGCGGTGGCGGGTAGGGAAGAAGCTGACCTCCATTTCCTTTTCCTTCAATACAACGCCTGTTTGGCCAGGCAGCAGGGGATGGAAGTTGAGCTCGAAGTTGAGGGTAGTGGCGGCAACATGTAGCTGGATCTGCAATATTTCCTCCAGCTCCGGCGGGCCGTAAACCGATAAAGGCTCTATCCGCCCCAGTAAGCTCATGCTGTTGATCAGGCCTATCAGCCCAAAATAGTGATCGCCATGCAGGTGACTGATAAAGATATGCCGGATACGCCCCCTTTTTATCTTGTAACGCTGTAGCTGCATCTGTGTGCCTTCTCCGCAATCCACAAGGATCAGCTGGTCGTTATAAGTGATCACCTGCGATGTAGGATGCCGGTCTGGTGTAGGTATTGCCGAATTATTGCCTAAAATTGTTACCGCGAACATATCTCTAAAATAAACAAGTAATTGGTAATGATGCTATTCTCCCAGGTCAAGCTCCCGCTCCAGGTCTTCCATCATCACCATATCAATGGCTTCAGATTCTGTAGGCACTACATTCAGCATTTCGGGGTATTTTTCACTTAATGCAGCGGATAGGGGAGCGCGAAGGTGAGCAACGGCGGCTGAAAGCCCACGCTCGTACTGGCGGTTGTATACTGCAAAAATGGCTTTAAGGCCATTTTCATCGGCAGATTGCAGGGAATGCAGGTCCAGCACCAGATTCTTATCCTCCAGATCAGGTATTCCAAAAACCGCTTTTTCCAGCTCGGCTGCCAAATTAGCATTCAGTTCGGGTTCTTCCAGCCGGAAAAGCACTATTTTTTCTTTGGTATCAATTTTGAATTGCATAAGCCAGGATGTTATATTTTAATCATTAAAAAAAAGGACTGCCGAACGAACCCGTCCGTAAAACCTTGCCGGAAGTAATCTCACACAAACAAAAACATCCCCCTTCTCGTAAGTATATTTACATCTATACGGCCTTCAGAAGCAAAAGTAAATCTTAAGTATAAATGTGCAAGGATAAAAACTAAATCCAAATTTATTTGGTAATATTGTATAAGCAAGCCCCCGTAAGGGTTTAATCAAAAATCATCTACAATGGATCAGAATTTTTCACCGCAAGTAAAGGAGATCATTTCGTTTAGCAGGGAGGAAGCTTTACGTCTGGGAAATGATTTCATCGGTACGGAACACCTGCTATTGGGCATCATTCGTGAAGGTGAGGGGACGGCTGTTAAAATTCTACAAGCTTTGAACGTAGATCTTTACGAACTGCGCAAAGAAGTGGAACTGGCTATTAAGGATAAGACCGGTAAGAACATTGCCAATATCAATAGCCTCCCTTTAACCAGACAGGCAGAGAAAGTGATCCGTGTGACCGTGCTGGAAGCTAAGGCCCTTAAAAGCCCTACCGTTGAGACAGAACATCTCATGCTTTCCATCCTCAAGAATAAAGAAAACGTATGTACTCAAATCCTTCAACAATTTGACGTGGACTACGATACATTTAAAAACGAATTGGGCTTCGTAAAATCTGCAGATCCTAAAGCAGAGTTCGATGACCCCGGAGAAGAGGAATTTGAAGATGAACGTAAAAGTTATGCCTCTAAAGCGAAGCAAACCAATACCAAGTCTAAAACTCCCGTACTCGACAATTTTGGCCGTGATATCACCAAACTCGCCGAAAGTGGCAGCCTGGACCCTATCGTTGGCCGTGAGCAGGAAATTGAACGCGTTTCGCAGATCCTTTCCCGCCGTAAAAAGAACAATCCCATCCTCATTGGTGAGCCTGGTGTAGGTAAAACAGCTATCGTGGAAGGCCTCGCCCTCCGCATCGTTCAGCGCAAGGTTTCCCGCGTGTTGTTTGATAAAAGGGTAGTTAGCCTCGACCTCGCTGCCCTGGTGGCCGGTACAAAATACCGTGGCCAGTTTGAAGAAAGGATGAAAGCCATCATGAACGAACTCGAAAAGAACCGGGATGTGATCCTGTTCATCGACGAGATCCACACCATTGTTGGTGCAGGTGGCGCTTCCGGTTCCCTGGATGCTTCCAACATCTTCAAACCAGCCCTCGCACGTGGCGAACTCCAATGCATCGGAGCATCCACACTGGATGAATACCGTATGTACATTGAGAAAGATGGCGCTTTAGACCGCCGTTTCCAGAAAGTAATGGTAGATCCTCCATCCGTGGAAGAAACCGTACTGATCCTCAATAACATCAAACAACGCTACGAAGAATATCACAACGTAAGCTACACAGATGATGCCATCGATGCCTGCGTAAAACTGAGCGACCGTTACATGACGGACCGCCTGCTGCCAGACAAAGCGATAGACGTGTTGGATGAAGTAGGAGCAAGGGTACACTTAAAGAACATCAATGTTCCGCAAAATATCCTCGACCTGGAAAAACAGATCGAAGACATCAAGCAGGAAAAAAATAAAGTAGTGAAGAGCCAGCGCTTCGAAGAAGCCGCAGCCCTGCGCGATACCGAAAAGAAACTCGGCGAAGACCTGGAAAAGGCCAAAGCCGTGTGGGAAGAAGAAGTAAAGCACAAACGCTACCCAATTGATGAAGAAGCCATCGCAGAAGTAGTGAGCATGATGACCGGCATCCCCGTTAAACGGATGGTGCAGGCAGAAAATGATAAACTTCGCCGCATGGGTGAAGATCTGAAGAGCGCCGTAGTTGGACAGGAAGAGGCCATCAGCAAAGTGACCAAAGCCATCCAGCGTAACAGGGTAGGTCTGAAAGATCCTAAGAAACCGATCGGTACTTTCATCTTCCTCGGCCCAACCGGGGTAGGTAAAACTGAACTGGCAAAATCACTCGCCCGCTATATGTTCGACTCAGATGATGCACTTATCCGCATAGACATGAGTGAGTACATGGAGAAATTCTCTGTAAGCAGGCTGATTGGAGCGCCTCCGGGTTATGTGGGTTATGAAGAAGGTGGTCAGCTGACCGAAAAGGTCCGCCGCAAACCTTACTCTGTGATCCTCCTGGATGAGATCGAAAAGGCCCATCCGGATATCTACAACATCCTGCTGCAAGTGCTGGACGATGGTATCCTCACAGATGGTCTCGGCCGTAAGGTAGACTTTAAGAACACGCTCATCATTATGACTTCCAACATTGGTGTACGCCAGTTGAAAGATTTCGGTGCAGGCGTTGGTTTTACCACCAGTGCAAGGACAGTGAGCGAGGAAGATAACACCAAAGCCGTAATAGAAAAGGCTTTGAAACGTACCTTCTCTCCTGAGTTCCTGAACCGTATTGATGATGTGATCATCTTTAACTCTCTCTCCAAAGAGCATATCTATACCATTATAGATATCACCATGAAAGGTGTACTGGTACGTTTGCAGAACCTGGGCTTCAGCCTGGAACTCACAGACGAAGCCAAAGGTTTCCTCGCAGAGAAAGGATATGATCAGCAGTTCGGAGCACGCCCACTCCACCGCGCTATCCAGAAATACCTGGAAGATCCGTTAGCAGAAGAGATCCTGAATATGAACATTCATAACGGGGATATCCTCATCGCGGACCTCGATAAAGAAAATCAGAAACTGGTGTTCTCTTTAAAGAATCCTTCCAAGAGTAAATCTGAGAAATCAGAAGCATAATTTATAAAGGACATTCTATATAATACAGGTTGCCGGATACCCTCCGGCAACCTTTTTTTATACCCCCTAAACCCACCTAACTAACACTTTTTGTTTTTCCTTAATGTTTACTTTTATCTTTTCACCTCGCTGATCTTCAATAAAATAGCAGCTTCTTAGCCCCCGTAACCCCGACTATTGTATTAAATAAATAAAAAACATTATAAATATTACGTATTAATCAAAATATATATGTAATATTGTGAGAGCGTTGTAGCCCTGGTACGAGAGAGGGGAAGAACAAAAACTAGTATTCGTCATAAAAATCAATTAAACACATAAACCTTTTATTTTAACAACTCATATTTTTCAACCTATTATCCTATGAGAAAGTCGTTACGTATTGCCAGTATGGTACTGGCTGCGCTGTTGTTCTTTAGTTACGACAGCCTAAAAGCTCAGGTCAAGATCGGGGGTAATCCTGCCGACATTGATCCTAACGCTATCCTGGAATTGGAAAGCACCAAGAAAGGATTTCTTTTGCCCCGCGTAAGTGATATGTCCCTTATTTCCGCTTCAACAAAAGAAGGTTACCTGGTATATTTTACTGGCTCAGGTCCCGCCAATCCAGCTGGTTTGTTTGTGAAACAAGGTGCTGTGATGGTAAGGGTTTCTACTGAAACCTCCACCGGAATGCCCTGGAAATTAGATGGTAACACTGGTGTTGCCGGTAGTTTTTTGGGTAATATCAATTCGCACCCTTTAGAATTCAGAACAAATAACATCCCTCGTATCACCATCGCAGCAGATGGTAAGTTGAACTTTTCCGCTGTTGATGTTTCCCTGCCTGCAGAAGGTATTAATGATGTGTTGGTGATCGCGGCTGATGGTACTGTTAAAAAGAAGCCGCTCGTTAACGGGGTAACTAAACTAAACAGCCTGGATGGAGAATTGGATATTGAGCTGACAGGTAATAATGCAATTACCCAGCCTACAATTACCACTACGCCGGGTGGTGCTGGTGTTCCTGGCATTGTTGAATTAGCGTATCCTATACAGGAAGGTCAGGGTGCAAGTTATGGTTTCATGACCGAAACTGACTACCTGAAACTGAAAGATATGAGTGATGTTGACGGTTTTAAAGTAATTGCCGTAACAGCTACGGCGGTACCGGAAGGTGCTACATTCACTAAGAACGGCAACAAATGGGAACTGTCTTTAGCAGCTGCTACAGCAACCAGTCCCGGTATTGTTACCACTGGTGCGCAGGGATTTGCAGGTGATAAAACATTCACCAACCAGGTGACCACATTTGATGGTAGTGTGAAAATTGCAAAGACTGATCCGGCATCTGGTGCTCCTACATTATTTGTAGAAGGTGCTGCAACCCTTAAAGGTACTACTGCGCAAACACTGGTGAACGCTAACAACTATAATATTTTATTGCAGGATCCAAATGCTGCCGGCGATGCCAGATATGAAGTGAAGAACGTATCCCTTCCAGCCTGGAAACTGAGTGCTACCGGTATCGGTCAGATCTCTGCACCTGCAGGTTCTGCTACTCCTTCTGTAGGTTCTGCAACTGGTAACCTGGATCTCGAAGTAGTAACAACAGGTACAGATTTCGCTATCACATCTGCTGCTGATAAGATCACTTTTGCTGTACCGAATGCAACTGGCGGAGCCACTCCCGCCCGTGGTTTGGTGAGCACTGGTAGTCAATCATTCGCCGGTGATAAATCATTCGACGGCAAAGTGCATGTAGGCCCTGCTTTTGGAACTCCGCAAGTATCTCCGTCCAACATGATCGTAAACGGTTCTGTTGGTGTTAAATTCCGCAATGTTCCTGCAGGCAGTACAATCGGAGCTGATGATTATATCGTTCTCACTGCTGCAGCAACTGCAACATCTGACCTTACGCTTCCTAATGCAACAGAATGCTCAGGAAGGGTTTATGTGATCAAAAGAATACCTGGTGCCACCCCGGCTACAGAGGAAGATAATAACCTTATTGTGAGAGCAGCAGCCGGCCAGAACATTAATGGTCTCGCTACTACTTCTATCACTGTTGTACACACTTCCATTACTTTAATGTCTGACGGTGCTAACTGGCAACTGCTCAGCAGAGGAACTGGCTTTTAAACCTGATTTACCGGAACGGTTATTATTCGTATAACCGTTCCGGTAAAATCTTAATCAAAGCATATGATGTTTCTGTACACCAAAAAAATTGACATGAATTGGCCGAGAGGATATAAAACGTTATTAATACTACTGCTCTCAGGATTCGCAGCTATTCCTTCCCAGGCACAAATACAAGTAGGCGGGCAATCTAACAGGCTGGATGCCGCTTTAGAAATAAGTACCCAGAAAAAGGGTTTGCTGTTACCACGTGTTACAAGCACTGCACTCACCTCCAATCCACTGGATAGCGCCGCTGCCGGTATGATGGTCTTTAACATCACCGATCAAACACTGTACGTTAAAAGAGCCAATGGATATACACCCTGGTCAAAAGTACCAGACCTCACTACTTATGCATTAAGCACTTTGTCTGACGTTAATTTCGCTGTATTACCATCCACTGATCAATTGCTCCGTTACAACGGAACGAAATGGAGCAACTGGACCCCTGACTATATTAAAACAATCTCCGGAGATGTTACTGCTGGTGCAGTAGACGCCGCCGGAAATGTTGTAACCACTTTATCAAACTTTGGTACAGCCAATACTTACTTCAAAGTAACAACAGACGCAAAAGGCCGTGTACAATCCGGTGCAACAGCACTCATTGCTGCAGATATTCCCAACCTCGCTGCTTCTTATATTCAGAATCAGAACGCAGCATTACAAACCGGTGATTTCCGCATCAGTGGTAACGGTAATATGGCAAGCCTCTCTGTAACAGGTTTAACTGCACAGGGTGGATTATTGTTCACTAATACCGGCGCTGTTACACAGAAAGCAGGCCAGCTGATCTGGGACAATACCAATAACAGGTTAGGCATCGGTAATGCTGCTCCTGCTGAAGCTTTACATGTTACAGGAAATATCAGGGCAACTGGTTTAAATAAAACAGGCGGCATTGTATTTACTTCAGGTACTACCGGACTACTGGAACAGGATGATGCGCAATTATTCTGGGATGCCCCCAATAACAGGTTAGGCATCGGTAACGCCGCTCCCAGCACTGCCTTACACGTTACAGGAGGTATGAGGGTAACCGGTTTAAATACAGCCGGAGGTGTATTGTTCGCGAACGGTACAACAGGCGACGTAGCGCAAAAAGCCAATCAGCTGATCTGGGATAATACGAATGACAGGTTGGGGATCGGCGTAGCTGCACCTACTGCCAAACTAGATGTGGAGGGAACTTTTAAACTGGGTACGGATGGTACTGCGTTAACCAGCATGACTAAAGCACAGGCTACTTACACGGGCGGTACTCAGAACTTTGGCCAATATACCGGAGCGAACATTACCTTAACGTTACCTGCAGGAGTTGTTATGAAAGCAGACGATAATGTAATTGTGAATCCAACCGTAAACTTAACAACAGGGATCGTAATAGCATGGGCCAGGGTAAGTAATGCCGCTACCAGGCAGATAACGGTTGCGATTTGGAATGCTGACAACGGAACAAGGGCGTTCAATAATAACACGGTCTTTAATATTACCCTCATCTCATTGTGATAACCAAAAACAAATGCGTTACATATCACTTACCATATTTGCACTTCTCAGCCTTGTACTGCCCCTCGCAGCACAACAACAAGGCCTGTACATTGCTCCCGATGCAAGGATCCAGGTGGGAACGGGAGAGGTATTCAGTATATATGGAAATGTTACGAACGAAGGCGCTTTTGGAACCAATCTTAATTCTATCATTAATTTCTTCGGTAAAACATGGAATAACGGTAACGGCGCTACGCTCCCTGATGAATCCGCCAGTGGCGTTGATGGAAAAGGAGGCCTGTTCCGTTTCTCCGGTAACAATCCCATGTATGGTAACCTTGGCGCACAACAATTATTGGGAGGATATAGTGTAGTAGGCCGCACAGGCGCTACTTTTCCAAACTTTGATGTAAACAACCGCCTGGGAATTCTGCTCTCAGACCTGAGTGATGTGAAAGTTCGTAACAATCTTAATTTTTCTACCGGTCATCTTTTCCTGAACGGATGGAACCTTGTGGTAGGCGATGCCAAACCCGGCACCATCACAGGTTATAGCGAAAACTCCTTTATCGTAACCGGCTCTACTGTGGCCGGTGGTTTCCTTTACCGCGAAAGTATGGATGGCTCTTCCGGTAAAATAGTATTCCCAATCGGTACCTCTGTAGATACCTATGCTCCCGCAGAAATTGAATACGCCGGCGTAGCAGACGATTTCAGGGCCAGGGTATTTGACAGTGTATATCAGTTTGCGATCTCAGGAAATGTGAATAAACTGGACTTCACCAATAAAACCTGGAACGTGGCACGTGTAAGAAATGATCATGCAGAATCAAAGGTCACTTTGCAGCACATGGACGCAGAAGAAGGAAAGGATTATATGACCTTCCGCTCTGCCAGTTATATATCCCGCTATGTGAACAATGCCTGGGATTACCTGGAACAACTGGAAACTTTCCCTGTTGCCGGTAATATCACTACTACGAATACACTGAGGAATGCCACCATGCACGTCCGCACATTTAAGGACGGCCTGAATAATAACGAATATTTTACCAAGGCCTCCATGATCTATGGGCCGTATGCACCTGCTGCTTTTATTTATTTCAATGCTTACCGTATGTCAGAAAACTTCGCACAACTGGAGTGGTCTGTGATACGGGAGCTCAATAACGACCGCTACGAAATAGAAAGACGTTTTGATAGGGATACCGGTTTCACAAAAGCCGGAGAGGTACGCTCCAAAGCACCAAACGGGAATACCACTTCCCGCCTCGATTATGTACACGCCGATCCTAATAACTACGATGGATGGACGTATTACCGTATCAAAGCGGTCTCTAAAAATGAACGGGTAAGTTATTCCCAGATCAAAGCCGTACCACCATTCCTGCACATCGATGTATGGCCAAATCCCAATATGGGCCAGTTCCAGGTACAGATCCGCGGAGAGCATACGGATATGATCATGCAGATAGTGAACAGCCTGGGCCAGGTTGTGAACCAGTACGCTGTAAAAGGCGAAGCTACCGTTCGCGTCAACAATCTTTCCAAGGGCACTTATATCCTGGCATTCTACGATCAGAAATCAAACCGCCTCATGCGTACGCATAAAGTGATTGTGATCGATCGCAGATAGAAAACTCTTTGATTTTTCCCGGAATTACGGCATTTTTGCAGTGGCAATTGTTGCATCCAGCACCTACATGCACATCAAAAATCCGGGCGTGAAAAAGATTATCATTACAATAGACGGTTATTCTTCCTGTGGGAAGAGCACACTGGCCAGGCAATTGGCTGCACAGCTGAATTACCTGTACATAGACAGTGGTGCCATGTACCGTGCTATCACGCTTTATTTCATTCAGCACAGGGTGGAATGGAACGACCATGTGCAGGTGAAAACTGCACTCGATAGCATTCACCTGGAATTTGTACACAACCAGATCTCCGGTTATAGTGATATGTTCCTCAATGATGAAAACGTAGAGCAATTGATCCGTGAAATGCTGGTGGCAGAGAAAGTAAGCGAGGTAGCCGCTATCCGTGCTGTACGTGAGTTTGCAGTAGCACAGCAGCAAAAGATGGGCGCCCAGAAAGGTATTGTGATGGATGGCCGGGATATCGGTACCGTAGTTTTTCCACATGCGGAACTGAAGATCTTTATGACCGCAGACCCTGCTATCAGGGTAGAACGCAGGTTCAAAGAATTGTACGCCAAAAACCCGAATATCACCCTCCACGAAGTAAAAGAAAACCTGGAACTCCGTGATTATATAGATGCCAACAGGGAAGTAAGCCCCCTCCGCAGGGCAGAAGATGCTATCATCCTGGATAACAGTCAGTTAAACATGCAGGAACAGCTCGATCTGGTTATGCAATGGGTAGAAGACGCTATCATGGCACATTCTTCTTGAAATTTTTTTGTATATCAAAAAAACGTTATTACCTTTGGTTCTATAGGGATACTATCCCTGTGTATTAATTTTATATACCTCATCCTCTCGAAATTCCTGCATTTTTAATGGTCTTGGCCCTGATTCCGTAAACTTACGGACGTGATCGATATTATGCCATGATACTTTGGATCGGATAGACACATACCTTGAAAAGAACCTGAACTTTGTTGCAAATCATTGAATGATAAAGGCTACCGGATGGCGCTTAGCGGATCCAGTAACTTTTTTATCGCTGCAAAGTGGTTCTAAGTGATTGTCCAAAGGCTTTTTAAACGGCTATATCCAGGCAAAAGACCATGCTATTAACCGATTATAAAAAGAACTGTAAAAATAAATCAAACACGCCGGGCTTATGGCGAAGCGTGTCTTAAACGCAATGTGGAATGCGGTCGCTAGACGGCCCTGTTTCATATTTTCAGTAGGTGTATTCGGTTAATAGGAAAGGGGCGAATTCTTTCGCCCCTTCACTTTTTCATACATGCCTGAAGTACAATCGTTTATTTTTTTTAACTTGTGGATACTCTTTCCTTTCACCATGTCTAAAAAAGGCCTCATTCTTATTGTGTTCCTGCACCTTGCCATGTGGATGCATGCATCGGCACAGGATTCCCTGCAGGTTCAGGCGAGCCTGGATTCCATCAAAGGAATGGCGGACGATACGGTCAAAGTGAACCGGCTCATGGCCAGATCTAAAAGTCTCTACCGCTATTTTGATAAACGTAAGGAAGATAACGCCTTCCTCCAGGAAGCCATCAACGTTTCCCATAAGATCCGCTATAACAAAGGATTAGCAGAAGGATATAACGAGCTGGGCACGGCTAAACGAAATAAATCCCAATACATCCTCGCAGCCGATTTTCATGAAAGGGCCCTCAAATATGCAGAAGACGCAAAAGACGTTCGCCTGATCACTATTTCCCTCAATAACATCGGGGTAGATTACCGCAGGAGGGATATGCTGCCCAAAGCATTCGACTTCCACTTCCGTGCGCTTAAACTGGCTGAAAAGGCCAATGATGTCCGTAATATCTGCATCGCCACTAACTCCATCGGCAATATCAAACTCTCAGACGGCAAGTATAACGATGCCATCCAGGAATTTTCCCGCAGCCTCAGGCTGGAACGGGAAGGTAAAAACGATCTCGGTGTGGCCATTAACCTGGGTAACCTGGGATATGCCTATGAGGGGCTGGGGCAGCTGGACAAAGCCATTGAATACTATAAAAGCTCCCTGGCCGTTAACCAGGCTATGGATAATAAAACAGGGATGTCCATCTGTTATACCTGCCTGGGCACCGCCTATCAGAAAAAGAAGAATTACCCCCTTGCCATGGAATACCTCCAAAAGGCATTACAGGCAAATGATAAAGTAGACGACAAAGTACATGTGGCAGAAAGTTACCTGAGCATCGGACGTTTATTGAATGAAGAAGGTAAACATGAAGAAGCCCGCAAATACATCCAGGGATCTATAGACCTGGGTTTGAAATGGGGATTCAAATCTACCCTGATGGAGGCTTACAAAGCCATGGCGGATAACTACAAACGCGCTGGTGATTTCAACCGTTCCATTGATAATTCCAATCTCTCCCTCCTGTACAAGGATAGTATCCTGGACGAAAGGTCTACTACAGAGTTTGCACAGATGCAGGCGATGTATGTAGTACACCAGAAGGATAACCAGATCAAACAATTACAGCAGGAACAGGATATCAGCCAACTGAGGATCCGCCGTAACCTGGCACTGGCCATTGCGCTGGCAGGTTTTCTTTTTATGCTGATCGTAGGCGGGTTCTTTTATATCAGGCACCGTAACCTCCAGGCGAACCGCCAGACCCTTCAGCTGGAATTACGTTCCCTTCGTTCTCAAATGAACCCGCATTTCATTTTCAACTCGCTTAGTTCCATCCACCGTTATATCTGGAGCAATAACCAGGAAGAAGCATCGGATTACCTCACCAAGTTTTCCAAACTGATGCGCATGATCCTGGATAACAGCCAGCATACGTTCATCCCTTTGAATAAGGAGCTGGAATCCCTGCGTTTGTATCTTGATCTCGAAGCATTGCGCTGTAATAATATCTTTGATTACAACATTCATGTGGCAGAAAATATCAATGAAGAAGAAGTGCTGATCCCGCCCATGATCATTCAACCCTATGTAGAGAATTCCATCTGGCATGGCTTAGTGCACCGTAAGGATAAAGGCCGTTTGGATATCAATGTGAGCCTCAATGGGAGAGTACTCGAAATACTTGTAACAGATAACGGCATCGGCCGCAAACTGGCGATGGAGATCAAAGCCAAAAAAGATCATCTGCATAATTCCATGGGTATGAAAGTGACCGAGGGCCGTATAGCACTGATCCGCAAGATCAATAATACCAAAGATGCCAACGTGGTAGTGAACGATCTGCAGGACCATGTAGGGCTGGCTACCGGAACGCAGGTAAAGATCGTATTGCCCGCAGAATTTTTATTTTAGACAGAGGGGCAGAGAAAATAGCAAAATATCACCACATGAGCGAGATTAAAGCAATTATCGTTGACGATGAACAGCATTGCATTGATGCTTTGCAGACTATGCTGCAGAAAAAATGCCCGGAAGTGACGGTACTGGCCGGCGTGAATAGTGTACAGGACGCTAAACAGATCATAGACGATCTGCGGCCGGACCTGGTTTTCCTGGATGTGGAAATGCCCCATCAGAATGGGTTTGAATTATTGAAGCTGTACGATAAGGTGCATTTTGATGTGATCTTTACCACTGCTTACGAACAATACGCCCTGAAAGCTATCAAGTTTAATGCCCTCGATTACCTGCTGAAACCATTCAGCGTACAGGAATTACAGGAAGCCCTCCGCAAGTTCCACGAAAGGCGCCTGAATAAACAGGATAACAGCACCGCCCCGCTGGAAGTTTTCCTGCAGAACATGAAAACTTTGCAGCAGACCAATAAAAAGATAGCACTCCCAACTATTAACGGGTTGGTGTTCATGCCTGTACAGAATATCGTAAGATGTGAATCCACCGGCAACTATACCAAGATCTTCTTCACAGATAAAAAGCAGCTCCTGGTGTCCAAACCACTCAAAGAGTTTGAAGAGCTGCTTACAGACGTGGATTTCTTCCGCATACATAATTCCCACCTGATCAATTTACAACAGATGGAATCCTATATCCAGGGAGAAGGTGGGTTTGCCTTGATGAGCGACGGCACACAGGTAGAAGTGTCACGCAGGCGTAAAGCAGATTTCCTGAAAAAAGCGATGCAGTTTTAATGGCAGTCCTGCCGCACCAAATTTACTTCCAATCTTACCACTTATCGGCAATACAATACCGGATATTAAATCAAGGTTGCGGACTGCTATATTGGAATGTACTTTTGTTGCACGTTCAAGGTCATCAATTGTTTGTTACAAGAATTTTCTCTGCATTACTAGCGTTTGATTAGCCCCAAAGGAAAAAGACACCCTTCTGGTGTCTTTTTTGTTATCCGAAAGTTTCTATCGCTTCATTCACTTTATGTTCCAGTCCGTAAAAAGAAAGTAGTTTCCGGATCACTCCCTCTACAATGGCATCCGGGCAGGATGCGCCACTGGTAAGGAGAATGGTAGCCGGCGTTTCCTTTTGCGGAAGGAATTGGGTGCTGTGCAGCTCCTGGTGATGATGGAAATCCCAGTGTAATACCTCATCGCGGGAAAGGAGCTTTTCTTCTGAGGAAACAAAATAGGTAGGGAGTTTCTCCTCGCAGAGCTCTACCAGGTGGGAAGTGTTGGAACTGTTATACCCGCCCACCACAATGGCCAGGTCGGCTTCCTCTTCCAGCATCCCTGTAACAGCAGTCTGGTTGTCGTTTGTGGCATAACATAAAGTATCCCTTGTGTCCGCAAACCTTTCAGCCACCTGGTTATCTGCCAGCTGGTATTTCTCCTGGATGGTCTGTTTGATATAGTCTGCAATAGCCTGTGTTTCCGATGCCAGCATGGTAGTCTGGTTCACTACACCAACACGCTGGAGGTGTTTGGTAACATCGAACCCTTCAGAATATTGTCCTTTGAATTCTTCGTAGAATTGCTCCGCAGGCTGTGTGCCCAGGATGTAGGCTGCCAGCCTGTGGGTTTCTTCCATATCCTTTACAACAACTGTAGGGGTATGGTGCCTGCTATGGGAAAAAGTAGCCCGGGTTTCTTCATGTTTGGGTTTGCCATGTACGATCACGGTATATTCTTTGGCCGCAATCTGTTCAGCTTTATTCCATACACGTTCAACAAAAGGGCAGGTGGTATTATATTGAAGCGGGGTGATCCCCATGTCCTGCAACCTGCCTTCAATTTCCAGGGTGGTGCCAAAAGCAGGAATGATCACAATATCGTCTGCACTCAATTCGTCCCAGGGGATCAGCTGCCGGCCGGAAGTATCCATCAGGAACTTCACGCCACGGGAAAGCAGGTCGTTGTTCACCTGCGGGTTATGGATCATTTCGCTCAGCAGGAAGATCCTTTTCCCCTCATTTTCATCCACCGTTTTAAAAGCGATCTCAATTGCATTTTCCACCCCGTAACAAAACCCGAAATGCCGGGCAAGTTGTATCCGTACAGGCCCAAAATCCAGCAGGGTAGGGGTGAAGTCTTTCTTCATGCGGTCCTGCTGTTTCCGCTGCTGTTTAATAGCAGAGATCAGTGGGCTGCGGTATATAATAGGAACGTTAAATGTCTTCATGTGGTTCGTCTGTACATTGTCTTGTGCCGTACAAAGATAACAAGAATCTGATTGCCCATAATTCGGTAAATTCGTATCGCTTAAATCCCCGCCCGTGAACATCACCAGGTCCATATTATGCTTAAGCGCTGCCTTGTTCTTTACGGTAACCTCTTCAAATGCCCAGGATGCGCTCCTTGCCGCAGCCATAAAACAAAGGCTGGATAAGCAAACCTTCCGCCGCCGGAACTCGCCGGAGTAAGTTATATGGTACTGAATGTGTTAAAGACCGGAGAGGCTACCCTTTATGTGGAACCGCGGAATAAACAGCCCATTTCCTACCTGGGGAACATTATAGAATAAAAAAAAGCCCCCAGGGAGATCCTGAGGGCCTGTTCAATCCTTAACCTTACCTTATAAAACATAGTAAGCGGGTTGCTGCTGTTCAAGTTCTACCTCCGGCAGCTGCGTTTCTTCCAGCATCTGCAAAAGGTCCCGCTCAACTTTACGGGCAATGCTTGTCATAGGAGTATCAGTTGGTTTATTTTCAAACGGGTCCTGCAGGTTGATGGCCATTTTCTCGATCAGCAGAAAAGAAGCTGAAATAGCTGCCACCAACGGCACTTCTACAATACCAAGGGAATCTATAAGGGCAAAGGGAAGTAACAGGATAAAAAAGATCACGGCAAAATGGGTATACAGGCTGTAAGTGGCCGGAAAGATCGTGTTCTTGATCCGCTCACATTTACCCATCGCATCACAAAGCCGGGTAAGCGTTCTGTCCATTTCCACCTGCTGGTAACTATTGATCCATTCATGCTGCAGGGCATACCGCAGATCACGGCTATGCATCTGGAGAAGACCGGCAGGAACATTATCGAATTTCGAAACAAAATTCAGTTCCCGCCGGGAGAGCAGCCGGTCCAATCCTTTAAGTGGATCTTTCTTTCTGAGCGCTTGCCCGAGGGCATAATTCCATGCTATCTGTCTCCTTACGAATTGGTCCCGGAAATGCCTGATCTCCTCTGATTCATTTGTGTTATTGATCATGGATGTCAACTGCCTCACCAGTGAACGGGAATCATTTACAATGGCTCCCCAGATCGTACGTGCTTCCCACCAGCGATCATATGCCTGGTTAGATCTGAAAGCCAGGAGCAGGGATAATACTGTACCCAGTACCATCGGTATGGCCAGCGGAATAGCAATCTCACGTAATCCGTATTGATAATAAAGGATATTGATCAGCAGCGTGTAAACCGTTACTGCCAGTATCTCATACCGGATCGTACCAAAAATATATCTTAGCGGAATACCTTTCTTTAGCAACATAATTCATCATTTTAATTTTCACCGGTAAGGCATCATCTTAATTTTGCAGTACCAGCAGCTCAGCAATCGAAGTGGCGGAAGGAGCAGTCTGTTTGGGTGTATGTATGATCAGTTCCCTGATCGGCAAACGGCATTTCTTTAACAGCTTTTCAGGATTATAGCTTTCACTCCCCGGGCACTGATAAACCAACGACTGTGGCATAGCTACTTCATGGATCTCATGTGCTTTCAGGAAGTTCCGCAGCGCAGGAGTAGTGCTGCCGTAGAAGAATTCTACTTTTATTTCACGGATCGTTTTGGCGTACTTATTCTTCATCACTTCACAGGCCTCTCTGAAATCGCCGGTAACAAGCGTATGATGTCTTCCTGATTTGGTGAACATCCAGAGGTCCAGAATGGAGTCCGGCATTCTTAATGCATGCATCAGCGTGATGCTCACCACTTCATCATTCCGCTCTGCCAGGTTGTGCAGGTAGTTTAATGAACGAATGGATAGATCAGTGGGTACGAGTATGTTTTTCATGAGCATTTATTTTAAAACAAAACTAAAATGGGGGTGTTAGAAGGAAGTAAATGCAGGATTAGAAGATAGTTGCGAAATGATAAAAATCTGTTGGCAAAGAGGTTAGAATCTGGTAAGAGAATGTGCAAACCCACTGTTTTCTGGGCTTCAGTGTTTAAATTTGGAAAGATGAGGATTTTATTAGTAGAAGATGAACCTGCTGTGGTATCTGTGATCTCCCGTGGATTAACAGAATCAGGATATGAGGTAAGTGTGGCGCCGGATGGTTTGCTGGGGCTGGATATGGCGCGGAATAACAATTTCGGCCTGATCATCATGGATGTAATGCTGCCCGGAAAGAACGGGATAGAAGTATGCCGGCAATTAAGGGCTGACCAGGTACAAACACCCATCCTGATGTTAACTGCATTAGGTACTACGGAAAATGTAGTGATCGGGCTGGACAGTGGGGCAGATGATTACCTCACCAAACCTTTTAAATTCCAGGAACTGGAAGCCCGTATCCGTTCCCTGCTCAGAAGAAGGAGTACAACACCCCTCAACGGCAAAGATAACAATAACGTGCTGCGAATGGCTGACCTGGAACTGGATACCGATACCAAACAGGCCTCCCGCAAAGGACGGATCATGACCTTAACCGCTACGGAATACCGCCTGCTGGAATACCTGCTGCGCAATCCCAGGAAAGTATTGTCCAGGGTAGAGATCCTGGAGCATGTATGGGGCATTGATTTCAATATGAGCACCAAAGTAGTGGACGTATATGTGAACTACCTCCGCAAAAAAATAAATAAAGACAGTGGGCCGGAACTTATACAAACCGTTGTAGGCCATGGTTATATGCTAAAAGAAACCCTTGCCGATGAAAATTCGTACTAAGATCATGCTGCTGTTTGCGATACTGACGGTATCCATTATTTCAGTAATGTGCTTTTTTGTGTATTACCTGGCTACGCAGTATTCTTTTGAAGATTTCTATAAACGGCTTGAAATACGGGCATACCTCACTGCTACAGCTGCTTTCCCGCCTGTGGGAACAGATACGCTGGCATATAATTATATACGGGACAAACACCTGGAAAAACTGCCATCAGAAAATGAATATATCCTGCGCATCCTGCCCGGCAACAAAATAGAGGCGCATCATTACATTGGCCTTCAACCGGAATTCTACCAGGCCGTGATCAGGGAAGGAAGGGAAACGTTCCGGAATGGAGACCGGTTCTATGAAGGCATCCTCTACACCAGCGGAGAGAATAGTTACATCGTGATCGTGTCCGCAGTGAATGAGTATATGTCGCAATACATGACGGACCTGCGGCGGATCCTGCTTACCTGCCTTACAGTAGCGCTGGCACTGATCATAGGAACAGGGCTGTTCTTTTCACGTTATATTTTAATGCCCGTACATCGTATTATAGACCGGGTGAAAGATATCAGTTCCAGTAACCTGCATTTACGTGTGGAAGCACACGGCGGAAATGATGAGATCCGTGAGCTGGCAGATACTTTTAATAATATGCTGGATCGTTTGGAGATGGCTTTTGAAACACAGAATAACTTTGTAAGTAACGCCTCGCATGAACTGAGTACACCACTTACGGCTATTATCGGGGAAGCAGAGCTGGCATTGAGCAAGGAAAGGGATTGCCTGAGCTACCGCGCTGCCGTCAGTAATATGCTGCGGGAAGCAGAACGCCTGGAACATATTACGCGCAGCCTGTTACACCTGGCACAAACAGGTTTTGATGGTAAAAAAGAAAGCTGGGACATGGTGCGTACAGACGAATTGCTGTTTGCCGTAAAACATGTGATAGACCGTATCACGCCGGATAATAAAGTAGAGATTGATTACAGTCTTTTCCCGGAAGAAGAAGAGAAAATGAATGTGCTGGGTAGTTTTCAGTTACTGGAACTGGCGCTGAGCAATATTGTGAGCAATGCCGTGAAGTATTCCAGCAACCGGCCGGTATCGCTGGCATTAGCTGCTACCAATTCCAAGAACATCATTATTGTAAGGGACCTGGGGATTGGTATACCCGTACCGGACCTGCCTTATATCTTTTCTCCTTTTTTCCGTGCATCCAATACACAGCCATTTAAAGGTTACGGGATAGGGCTGCCGCTCACAAAGAACATTATCCGCATGCACAAGGGGGAGATCATAGTAAACAGCCGTATGGGGGAAGGAACGGAGATCAGGGTGGAATTGCCTTCGGCATAAAAGAGTGCCTGTTACTGAAAGCTAATTTGCTTAACACCCTTTCTGCCAGCCAGCCTACTTCTCGTCACTATATTTCTTCAGCCAGTTCTTCTCCTCTGAAGTGAGGCTTTCATATCCCTTCTCATTGATCTTATCCAGCAATTCATCCAGCCGGGTGCCGATAGCCACCTCATTATTCCTCACCACGCGGAGGGGAGATTTTTTAGGTTTGAACTTCTTAGGTGCCCTGGCTTCGCGGCGGGAGAAGATCCCTGATATTTTATCAAAGGCCGTGATCAATGGCCCGCAAAGGTCAGTGCCGCTCTGCAATACCCGGATATAACCAAAGCCAAAAGCAGCACCTCCCAGGTGAGAGAGCAGTCCGCCCAGGTTACCATCTGCCATGGAAAACACGTCTATCAATACCAGCGCAATGGCCAGCCATTTTAACCGGATATTGAAGACCCCGAACAGCGCTATTTCAAGATTAGGCATGAGGGTACTGCTGGCTACGAGAAAGGTCATAACAGCAGCTGAGGCTCCTACCATGGTCCCGTCTATTCCCCGGTAACCGGGAAGGAGATTGTAAACCGTTACATAAACTATACCGCCAACAAGCCCTCCGAGCAGGTATAAAGGCAGCACACGCCGGTTACCCAGGTCTGAACGGAAAAGATTGCCGAAAAAGAAAAATATCATCAGGTTAAACAATACATGGAGTACCATGTAATGGGTGAACATATAGGAAATAAAGCCCCATGGCTTCACCAGCAATTGGTCAGGGCTGGAATGCAGCGCCAGGTTGTCGTACAGGAAAACGAAAACAGGGTTGGCACTGTCCGATGCGAGGGCAACCAGCCTGATAATACCCATTAGAAAGAAAATAGCGATATTCGTTACGATCAGGTACGTAACCATATTTTCCTGCCTGATCCAGTTCCGCAATTCCGTTTTGATAGAAGTTCCGTTCATAATGGAAAATTAAAGAAAATTGTTGATCCCGGCGGAAACAGCTGTCATTAATAACGTTATATTTAATATGTAACCCGCTTATATACACGGGCTATTTGGTCCAAAAAAAATTGTCCGAAAGGGATTATCTGCGTATCTTTGCCGTCCTTAAAATTCTTTACTTAAAAGGAGGAAACAAAAATTGACAGAAAACAACATTACTAACGAACAAAACGCTGAACAACAGGCCCCCGCAGCTCAGGAAGCTACGGCAGGAACAGCGACACAAAATGCACCTGTTGCCACCGCTCACGATGATTTCGACTGGAGCGTGGACAAACGTAACGTATCTTCTTACAACAAAGAAGAAAAGGCTAAGTACGATCAAACCTACGAGAGCACTTTCAAAGTGATCGAAGAGAATGGTCTGTTAACTGGTCTCGTGGTTGGTTTAACTAAAACCGACGTAGTGCTGAACATCGGCTTCAAATCCGATGGTCTGATCTCCCTGAACGAGTTCCGCGACATGCCGAACCTGAAGATCGGAGACGACGTAGAAGTATTGGTAGTAGAAAAAGAAGACCGGGACGGTAACCTGCACCTGAGCCGCAAACAAGCGCGCGCACAACGTGCATGGGAACGTATCGTTGAGGTTTACAAAACAGGCGAAGTTGTTACTGGTACTGTTACCAGCAAAACCAAAGGCGGCTTGATCGTAGATGTTCACGGTATGGAAACATTCCTGCCAGGTTCTCAGATCGACGTTAAACCGGTTACCGACTACGATCAGTTTGTAGGCAAAACCATGGAATTCAAGGTGGTGAAAGTGAACGAAGCCATCCGCAACGCCGTGGTATCTCACAAAGCCCTGATCGAAAGCGATATCGAGCAACAACGCGTGGATATCATCTCCAAACTGGAAAAAGGCCAGGTATTGGAAGGTACTATCAAGAACATCACAGACTTCGGTGCTTTCATCGATCTGGGTGGCCTCGATGGTTTACTGTACATCACAGACATCAGCTGGGGACGTATCTCTCACCCAAGCGAAGTACTCCAGATGGATCAAAAGATCAATGTGGTGGTACTGGACTTCGACGACGAGAAGAAACGTATCAGCTTAGGCTACAAACAACTGACCCCGCATCCTTGGGACACATTGCCTGCAACTATCACCGAAGGTGCAAAAGTGAAAGGCAAAGTGGTAAATATCGAAGATTACGGCGCATTCCTGGAAATTCTGCCTGGTGTAGAAGGCCTGGTACACGTATCCGAGATCTCATGGGCTTCCACGCCGATCAACGCCAAAGAGTTCTTCAAACTGGGCGAAGAGTACGAAGCAGTGGTAGTTACCCTGAGCAAAGACGAGCGTAAAATGAGCCTGTCTATCAAACAACTCACAGAAGATCCATGGTCTACTATAGAAACTAAATTCCCGCTCGAAAGCCGTCACAAAGGTATCGTGAAGAACATCACTCCTTATGGCGTATTCGTTGAGCTGGAAACTGGTATCGGTGGTATGATCCACATCTCCGACCTGAGCTGGATCAAACGCTTCAATCACCCAAGCGAGTACACGAAAGTGGGTAGCGAGATCGAAGTTGTTATCCTCGGTATAGATAAGGACAACCGCAAACTGAGCCTCGGTCACAAACAGATCGAAGAAGATCCATGGAACACTTTCGAAACTATCTTCCCGATTGGTTCTATCCATGAAGGTACCGTAGTGAAGAAAGATGATAAAGGCGCTACCGTACAACTGCAATACGGACTGGAAGCTTACGCTCCTGCACGTCACCTGCGTACGGAAGATGATAAACCAATTGCTGTTGAAGATGTGAAAGAATTCATGATCATTGAATTCGACCGCAACGAAAAACGCATCCTGGTTTCTCACACTAAAGTTTGGGAACAAGTTAAATCAGACGAGAAAGAAGCCGTGAACAAAGAAAAACGTGCTGAAGCGGAAAAAACCCGCAAGTCTGTTAAGAACCTCCAGGCTAAAGTGGAAAAAGCTACCCTGGGTGACCTCGGCGCACTCGCTGAACTGAGAGAAAAATTGAAACAATCAGAAGGTGGTGAAGAAAAGAAAGGTGAATAATTGATTGTTTTAAAAAGATAGAAGATCCTCCCGATGTATGTCGGGAGGATTTTTTTTGCTCCGCCATATTCCTCCGGAACTCTGGAACCCCGGGAAAGCCCGCCCTCTGCTGTGCGGCAAGATTTCCACTTCCTGCATCCCCTCATAACCCTCCTGCATCCCCTCATAGATTTTTTTTATTAGGATAGTTTTAACACATGGCCTACCTTCGCAGCCTATTTAGTCTATATAATTAATAGGGTTTAAGCCATGCGACAGAACTATATGCTAGCAACCCTGCTTTTGCTCCTAACCACCATTACCCTTCATGCACAAAGCAGGAAAATCACCGGTAAAGTAATTACCGAAGGCGGACAGCCACTACCCGGCGTTTCCGTATTTATTAAAGGTACCGGAACCGGCACTGCAACCGCCGCAGACGGCACATATGCGCTCCAACCTCCGGATACTGCCACACTGCTCACCTTCTCCCTGATCGGTATGGAAACACAGTCCATACTCATCAACGGCCAGTCAACCATCAACATCACACTGCATGCCGCTGATAAGCAATTGCAGGAAGTCGTAGTAACTGCCCTGGGTATCTCCCGCAGCAAAAAAGCACTGGGTTATGCTGTACAGGAAGTGAAAAGCGCAGAGCTGCAAACCCGCCCTACCAACGCATTGAGCGCACTTTCCGGCAAAGTTGCCGGTTTGCAGGTGATCACCTCTGGTGGTAATATGGGCGGTTCCAGCAGGGTATTATTAAGAGGGATTAATTCCATCTCTGGTAATAACCAGCCACTCTTTGTAATAGATGGTGTTACAATTGACAATGCTGATCTCAACACCAAAAGCACCACCAATGGTTCCGCCGGTAAAGATGTGGGGAATATGATACAAGACCTGAACCCGGATGATATTGAAAATGTGAGTGTGCTGAAAGGCCCGTCTGCCGCAGCCTTGTACGGATCACGCGCTGCAAATGGCGTTATCCTCATCACTACTAAAAAAGGCCGCACCGGCAGAGGATATGATGTAACCATTAATTCAGGTATTGAACTGGAAAGGATCAACCGCCTGCCCGAACGCCAGAAATTATACGGCGGCGGTAAAAGCAATACCTTCCAGGAAGCAGTGATCAACGGGCAAACCTACAAGATCGTTGATTACGGTATGGATGAAAGCTGGGGCCCTAAACTGGATGGTACGCCAGTATTGAACTGGTATAACCTGGACCCTGAATATACCAGTGACTACCTGAAAGCAACTCCATGGGTATATCCTAAAAAGGATGTTACTGATTTCTTCCGCACAGGTATTTCTTCTACTAACAACATTTCTGTTAGCGGCGGTGGTGAAGATCAAACCTTCCGCCTTTCTTATACGAATAAGTCTGTAAGAGGTACCATACCTAATTCAAGCCTGCAAAGGAATACCATCAACTTCTCCGGCTCTACCCGTTTCTCCCGTTTGCTGGCTACTGCCAACTTCAATTATGTGAAGAACAGCAGCACCGGCCGCCCGTGGACAGGAGCCTCCAACCGTAATATTATGCTGGAAGCATTTCAATGGGGCCAGGTGCAGGTGGATTATGATAAGCTCAGCGATTACAAACGCCCGGATGGAACACCCCGTTCCTGGAACCGCAACAGCTGGGAAAATACCACAGCAGGCAGGGCTACTAAATACATAGATAACCCTTACTGGTCTGCCTACGAAAGTTACCTGGAAGAGAACCGCGATCGCTTCTATGGAAATATCGGTCTTGCTTATGACGTGAATAACTGGCTGCAACTGAGTTCCAAAGTGAATGCGGATATTTATAACTACCAGTACCAGGACAGGATTGCCGTATTCTCCCGCAGCCAGAGTAATTACACGGAGTACGCCAATTCATTCAATGAGTTCAACTATGAATTCCTGGCCACTGCCAACAAACGCTGGAACACTTTATCACTCACGGCTTATGCCGGTGGTAATATCATGGACCAGAAACGCCGCATTTCCAATGCAGCCACACAGGGTGGTTTGATCATTCCATTGTATTACAACCTGAAGAATGCCACCAGCGTATTGAATGAATCCAACTTCTATCATAAAAGCATCTACTCCTTATTTGGAAGTGTATCCTTAGGTTATAAGAACTTACTCTTCCTGGATGGGACCATCCGCAACGACTGGAGCAGTACCCTGCCACGTGATAAGAACTCCTTTGCTTATCCATCCGTATCTTCCAGTTTCATCATCAGCGAACTGGAAGGGCTGAAAGATATCTCCTGGCTGAACTTCCTGAAAGTTCGCCTGGGCTGGGCACAGGTAGGTAACGATACAGATCCTTACCAATTGCAGCAGGCTTATGAAGCCCAGCAACCTTTCAACGGTAACCCCGGGTACAAATTACCGGCCGTGTTAGCGAATAAAGACCTGAAACCGGAGATCACCAGCTCCTGGGAAACAGGCCTGAATGTAAGGGCTTTCAACAACCGTGTAGGGCTGGACGTTACTTTCTATAATAACGATAGTAAGAACCAGATCATCAATATACCCGTTTCCACTGCATTGGGTTATGAATCCAAATTCATCAACGCAGGAAAGATCAATAACCGTGGTGTGGAAGTAACGCTGAACGTAGCGCCGGTAAGAACAACAGATTTCAATTGGGATGTGAGTTTTAACTGGTCTAAGAACACCAATAAAGTAGTGAAACTTTCAGAAGGTGTGACCAGCTTCCCGCTTACTGATCCAACCGGTTCACTTATTACCCTGGTAGCAAGAGAAGGAGAGGCTTATGGCCAGTTACTGGGATATGATTTTGTGTACGATAATGCCGGCAACAAAGTGATCACTGCAAATGGGGCTTACGCCAGAACAGAGCAATTGCGTTCTATCGGAAGTGTATTGCCCAAATGGCAGTTCGGCGTGCAGCAGCAATTCTCTTATAAACGTTTTGATGCCAGCTTCCTGGTAGACGGGCGTGTAGGAGGAAAGGTGTTTTCCCAGACCTATAAAGTAGGGATGCAAACAGGTGTATTAGCACCTACAGCAGCCAATGGCATCCGTGAGAATGGCCTGGTACTGGAAGGTGTGAACGGCGATGTGGTATTTAAACCAGATGGCTCTTATACCGTAAGCAACACCAAGACCAATACAACAAAGATCTCTGCATACGATTGGGCATATGGGTTCTCCAATGGCCCTACAACACAAAGCGTATTTGATGGTACTTATGTAAAACTGCGCGAAGTAACAGCAGGATATACCATCCCCTTTGCAAAAACATCCGCCATTCGCCAGGTCCGCGTAGCCGGTTACGGCCGTAACCTCTGGAACATATACCAGGCAAACAAATTCATTGATCCGGAACTCACTAACAGCGGAGGGAACATCCAGGGTGTGGAAGGTGGTAACCTGCCATTGCCCATTACATTTGGTGTAAACGTACAGGTGAAATTCTGATAAAAGTAATCGTCATGAGAAAGAAACATATTTTAATATATAGCTTCACACTGTTAGCAGCAGTATCCCTGGTTTCCTGCAGTGATAAGAAGCTGGAGGAGATCAATACAGACCCTAACAGGCCTGTTGATGTACCCACTACCACTATTATATCTTCTGCACAAAAGCAATTGATGGATAATGCACGCGGTTCCGCAGGCAGTATCAGAAGTGCGATGCTGTTTGCGCAATACTTCTCCCAGAACCAGTACACCAATGAGAGCAGGTACGATCTGCCCAGAACAAACTCTGATACTTATTGGGATAATGCCTACAAAGCATTGAATAACCTGGAACAGGTGATCCGCCTGAATACAGACCCGCTGACGAAAGCAAAAGTAACAGCGGGAGTAGGGCCTAACGAAAACCAGATCGCCATTGCGCGCATCCTGAAATCATACACCTTCCTCACGCTTACAGATGCATTCGGGAATATACCTTACAGCTCTTACGGCAGCAACGATCCTGATTTTCAGGCATTGAAGCTCAATCCGGATATTGCTAAGCCAAAGTATGCTTCCCAGGAAAAGATCTATACAGATATCCTGAAAGAGCTGAAGGAAGCTGCCGCACAGTTGATCGTAACTGAAAATACTTTCGGAAATTTCGATGGCATCTACAAAGGCAAGGCTGATCTTTGGAAACGTTTTGCCAACTCCCTGCGTTTACGTGTAGCCATCCGGGTTCGGGCAAAACTGCCGCAACTGGCAGCAACGCATATCCAGGAGGCCATTGCAGATGGACTGATCCGTAACAATACAGAGAATGCTGCCCTGAAATATGAAGCCAAAGCACCCAACGAAGCACCGCTTTACAGGGCGACCGTAACAGAGAACCGCCGGGATTTTTCCGTATCGCATATTCTGATCAATGTGCTGAAAGGCCAGGTAGGGCCTTTTACGGCTGCAGATCCAAGGTTGAAGATCTATGCCCGTCCTAATAAAGATGGGCTGTATATCGGGCAGCCTTATGGTTTGCTGCCAAGCCTGGCCTCTATCCTGAAAGCGGAAGATATCAGTTTGCCCGGTACCGTGGTGAATGCAGCAGATTATAGTGAAGTGTTGATAGAGTACGCCGAAGTGAGCTTCCTGCTGGCAGAATATAACAATTGGAGCCAGGCAGATTATATCAACGGTGTAAGGGCCTCCCTGGAAAAATGGGGGGTAGATAAACCTTCGGCAGATGCATATGTAGCATTATTACCCGCCGCTACCCAGGAAACGGTATTGTCTCAGAAGTACCTGGCATTATACATGCAGGGAAATGAAGCCTGGGCAGAGATCCGCCGCACCGGTTTCCCTACATTCCTTATAAAGAAGGGAGATGTTGTTTGGCCAACCGCCCCGGCCCCTGAGGAAGAAAAGAAATTCACCCCGCTGGCAGGAACAGGTATTCCCAAACGGATCTATTATCCGCAGAAGGAGCAGGCCGTAAACCTGGAAAATTACAGGGAGGCAGTGGGGCAATTAACGGGGGATAACATTGACGCGAAAGTCTGGTGGAATAATTAACCAGTCATCCTCGATATATAAGGGCGGCATGGGACTTAGCGCTCATGCCGCTTTCTATTTCATATTACAGCAGTTCCAGCTTCCGCTCATCAAACTCCAGTAAAGAATCCAGCTTCAGGTCCGCCAGTACAAACTTCTTTTCCTCCCGCCTGTGTACCTCTGGCACCACCACCACTTTCATCCTGGCAGCCTTGGCGGCAATCATGCCCGTCACAGAATCCTCAAAAGCCACACATTCCAGCGGGGAACTGTTCAATTTCTCCGCGCAGGAAAGATAAACTGCCGGATGGGGTTTGCCGTAAGGCTCAAATTCCGCAGAAACCACCGCATGCAGGGAAGGTCCGATCTGCAAATGGTCCAAAACGGACTGGATCAATCGCATGGGAGAGGAGGAGGCCAGTCCCATTTTGAAATCCCGCTGTGCAAAGAAGTCCAGAATATAATGGAGCCCTTCCATAGCCCGGCCCTCCCGGAGGATCCTGGCCGTAACACCTTCGATGATCTCATCCGTTACCTGCTCGGCACTTTTGGCATCCCACTTAAAATAATTGTGCCAGTAGCTCACTACTTCCTTGGTTCTCAGGCCAGTAGTGTGGCTGGCCAGCTCAGCAGAAAGCTCAACCCCTACTGTTGAAAACACCTCCCGCATGGCCAGGCCCCACAGAGGTTCCGAGTCAATCAGCAGGCCATCCATATCAAAAATCACCGTATTGATCATATAGTCGTTTTTCGCCGCCGCAAAGGTAACGCGAAACTACCGCATGCAGAAGCCCCCAATACCTCGCTTAGCCCCACCTTTCGAAAATTTCTAATTTATACCCCCCTTTTTTATTAAAAAAAGTTTTGCCGTTCGTCCCGGGGGCTATATCTTTGTATTACTCTACAAAATCTATAGGAATATGGGTAATCAAGTATCAATGGGATTGAATATGTGCATGTGCTGTTGGGCTAGCTCAACGGACTAGTGAGGTTTATACATATGAAGTATCTGTTTTCAGAATCATACAAGTTTAAGCCTCCGATATGCCAACGGAGGTTTTGTTTTTTTAGGCATCTGCCGCACGTTATATGAATACATTTTATCACGAGCAATTCAATTATCATGCAAAGTTTCAGAACTGAACTGGAAAATCCGATTGTAGAAAAGGACATCATCGAACTGGAGCAAAAGATCAGGCTGTTTAGAGAAGGAAAGATGTCTGACGAGAAATTTCGCAGTCTGCGTTTAGCCCGGGGCGTTTACGGACAACGCCAGCAAGGTGTGCAAATGGTGCGCATCAAACTTCCCTATGGTAAAATGACTTTACAGCAATGGAAACGTATTGCTGATATCTCGGATGAATATTCCACCGGGAACCTTCACCTGACCACCCGTCAGGATATACAGATCCACTTTGTTTCCCTGGACAAAACGCCTGAACTCTGGGCGAAACTCGAAATAGACGATATCACTTTACGCGAAGCCTGTGGTAACACCGTGAGGAATATTACGGCTTCTGATAAAGCAGGGATAGATCCGGAAGAACCATTTGACATCACGCCTTATGCGGATGCGGCCTTCCGTTATTTCCTCCGTAACCCTGTTTGCCAGGATATGGGCCGTAAGTTTAAGATCTCTTACTCTTCCAGCGACAGGGATACTGCCTTCTCTTTCATGCACGACCTCGGTGTGATCCCCAAGGTCCGCATCGTAGACGGTAAAGAGGTACGCGGTTTCAAAGTAATGGTGGGTGGTGGATTAGGTGCACAACCTTATCTTGCTAAAACTGCTTTTGAATTCCTGGAAGCGGATCAGCTGATCCCTTATACAGAAAGTATCCTGCGTGTATTCGACCGTTATGGTGAAAGGACCAGCAGGCATAAAGCCCGGATGAAATTCCTCATCGCCAAGATCGGTATGGAAGAATTCGAGCGCCTCGTGAAAGAAGAATACAAAGCAGTTAAACTGAAATCAGTGCCGGTAGATCACGCTGCATGGAAAGAACCTGCGCTGCCTGCTGCTAATCCTGCATTGCCTTCTTATACGATCAAAGATCCTAAGCAATACGAAGCCTGGAAGAAAACAAATACTTTCGAGCAAAAGCAGAAAGGTTATTATGGTGCTTATGTACGTGTGCCATTAGGCAATATCAGCTCCGTAAACTCCCGCACCCTGCTGGAAAAACTGGCGCCTGTTGTTGCAGATGATGTACGCGTAACCGTTAACCAGGGCTTATTGCTGAAATACGTACTCCCTGAGCACCTGCCTTATGTTTTCAGTTTACTGGAAGAAGTAGGTTTCCAGGCAGCGGGTTTCGATAGTATTGCAGACATCACTGCCTGCCCTGGTACAGATACCTGTAACCTGGGTATTTCCAGCAGCACCGGTATCGCTGCTGCATTGGAAGAAGTGATCCACAACGAATTCCCGGACCTCATTTATAATAACGACATCAAAATAAAGATCAGCGGCTGTATGAACTCCTGCGGCCAGCACGGTATGGCACATATCGGTTTTCATGGTTCTTCCATGAAGAGCGGTGGAAAAGTATTACCAGCCCTGCAGGTATTGCTGGGTGGTGGTCTTGTTGGGGATGGTGTAGGCCGTGTTTCTGACAAAGTACTGAAAGTGCCCAGCCGTAAAGGTCCTGATGTACTGCGCACACTGCTGCACGATTATGAAACCAATGGTGAGAAAAAAGAACTGTTCAATGATTACTACGATCGTAAAGGAGAGAAGTACTTCTACGAACTGCTGAAACCACTGGCAGACCTGAGTGTATTGGGAGACAGTGATTTCATCGACTGGGGCCAGGCAGAAACTTTCAGCACTGCCATCGGTGTGGGAGAATGTGCCGGTGTAATGATCGATCTCATCGCTACATTATTATTTGAAGCGGAAGAGAAACTGGAATGGGCAGCACAATCTTTTGCCAACAATTCATGGGCAGACGGTATCTATCATTCATATGCATGTATGATCCAAACCGCTAAGACCATGTTGCTGGATGAAAACGTGAACTGTAACACACAGCACGGCATCATCGCTGATTTCGACAAACACTTTGTAGAAACAGGCCGCTTCAAAATAGACAGCTTCAAAACAATGGTGCTGCAGATCAACCAGCACGAACCAACGGAAAGCTTTGCCAAACAATACTATCAACAGGCAAAGGCATTTTATGACAGAGCGCAGGAATACCGTCTTGAAAAGCAGGCGGCGAGTGCAAACGCTTAATAAACCAACCGATCATGCAAACAATACAACCGAAAGTGACACTGGTAGGCGCGGGACCCGGAGACCCCGAACTGATCACCGTAAAAGGATTGAAGGCTATTCAAAATGCCCGGGTGATCCTCTATGATGCTTTATCCAACAATGAATTGCTGGACAATGCACCACAGAACTGCCTGAAACGTTTTGTAGGCAAACGCGCAGGTATGCATGTGTACACACAGGCTGAGATCAACCGCATGATCGTTAAATATGCATTGACCTATGGGAGTGTAGTTCGTCTGAAAGGCGGCGATTCTTTTGTATTTGGCCGTGGTCAGGAAGAACTGGCTTCTGCACAACAGTATGGTATAGAAACAGAAGTGATCCCCGGCATCAGCAGTGCTATTTCCGTACCGGGCGTTAATAAAATTCCTGTAACCGCACGTAACGTGAGTGAAGGGTTTTGGGTGATCACGGGTACCACCCAGGATGGAAAACTTTCCCGTGACCTGGAATTTGCTATCCAGGCAAATACCACGGTAGTGATCCTGATGGGCATGAGTAAACTGGATGAAATTGCTGCAATTTATACCCAACAGGGTAAAGGCCAGACGCCTGCCGCCATTATTCAGAACGGAACACTGCCTACCCAGAAAATGGGCGTAGGAAATGTGGCTGATCTGGGTACATTTGCAAGAGAGCAGGGACTGAAAAATCCCGCCATCATTGTGATAGGGGAAGTGGTAAGGTTCCATGAAGCGTTTCAGGACCTGCAGGCAAAACTCGCGGAGAATTACAAGCAAATCGCATAAAATGTGATCTTATGGAAGAGAATCATTTATTTCCTGTTTTCTTTAAGCTGGATCAGTTACAGGTACTGGTAGTGGGAGGTGGAAATGTGGGTACGGAAAAAGTGAATGCCATCTTACAGAACTGCCCCGCAGCGAGAGTAACCGTAGTAGCTACCTGGTTTGCACCTGAACTGGAAAGCCTCACGGCCGGGTTTCCTAATGTAACGCTCATCCAAAAAGCGTTCTCCTGTGGGGACCTGTTCGGAAAAGACCTGGTAATAGCCGCCACGGCAGACAGGGAATTAAATGCATGCATCTGGGAAAAAGCAAAGGCCAGCAAAGTACTGATCAATGTAGCAGATACCCCCGGCCTGTGCGATTTCTACCTGGGTTCCATTGTACAGAAAGGAAACCTGAAGATCGCCATTTCCACAAACGGGAAATCCCCCACCATCGCAAAAAGATTAAAAGAGGTACTGAACGATGCCATCCCCGATACCCTGGAATCTGTTTTACAACATTTGCAGATCCTGAGGGACAGGCTGAAAGGTGATTTTAATGATAAAGTGAAGAAATTGAATGAATTGACCAGCGTACTGGTGAGCAGGGATCATTGATACCGGGCTTAAATCATAAAAAGGACCGTCCCGGGTATAACCAGGGGCGGTCTTTTCATTTCCAGACAGAGGGTACTCTATTACATAAAGAAGGGCTGTTCCGTAAAAAGAACAGCCCTTTGTGTATTAATTACATTAAAGTAAGCTTATTGCTCATAAAACAAGGCCTTCAGTTCTCCCGCATCCGCAGGTTTCATCTTCCCGCCGAGGATCAGCCTTAGCTGTCTGCGGCGGAGCGCTCCTTCAAACAGTTTCACTTCATCTTCAGATTCCGGGATGATAGGAGGTACGTGGCGGGCCTTGCCATTAGGGTCCAGGGCCACAAAGGTCATAAAGGCCTCGTTGGATTTATACCGGTACTGCTGCACAGGATCTTCGCCCCATACTTTCATATGTACTTCCATGGAAGTAGTGAAAGCACGGGTAACCTGGGCTTCAATATGTACCACATTCCCCAGTTTAATGGGGTTTTCGAAGGAGATATTATCTACAGAAGCAGTAACAACAGGGGCAGCACAGTGTTTCATGCAGGCGAGGGCGGCAGCAATGTCCATCCAGTACATTAAACGGCCCCCCATCAGGTTGGCAAAAGTATTGGTGTCGTTCGGAAGCACCAGCTCAGTCATATTGATCAGGGAGTCATGTGCCTTCTTGGGCGTCAAGGTCATATCGAATGTATTTCAGGTCGCAAATTACGGGAATGCTGCGATAATTCCCGTGAACAAATAAAGTTACACTTCGGTGAAGTTTTTTGAAACGCTTGCCAGTAAAGGATTTGAATTGATATTGAAGGGCCTCTGCGAAAAATTGGCTTGGGTGCGAGGCAAATTTGTGTAACTTTGCATGACCTTACGGAAGTAAATTACTTGACAGGATACACCAAACAGTCCGGCATCACTTCCTCTTTGGTCAAGTAAAAATTTCGGGAACTTAGTTTTTTATGGCAAAATATATCTTCGTTACGGGAGGTGTTACTTCCTCATTGGGTAAAGGAATTATCGCAGCATCCCTGGCAAAACTATTGCAGGCACGCGGCTTTAAAGTGACAATTCAGAAATTTGATCCGTATATCAATGTGGATCCCGGTACACTCAACCCCTACGAACACGGGGAATGTTACGTAACCGAAGATGGCGCCGAAACCGATCTCGATCTGGGCCACTACGAGCGTTTCCTCAATACACCTACTTCCCAGGCCAATAACGTGACCACCGGCCGTATCTATCAAACCGTGATCAACAAAGAAAGAGAAGGGGCCTACCTGGGTAAAACCGTGCAGGTGATCCCGCACATCACGGATGAGATCAAACGCCGCATCCTCCTCCTGGGCAAGGATAATAAATTCGATATCGTGATCACCGAACTCGGTGGTACCGTGGGGGACATTGAATCCCTCCCTTATATAGAAGCCGTTCGTCAGTTGCAATGGGAACTGGGGGAAGAAGATTGCCTTGTAGTGCACCTCACCCTCATTCCGTACCTGCGTGCGGCGAAAGAGCTGAAAACAAAACCCACACAACACTCTGTAAGATTATTAAGCGAAAACGGCGTGCACCCGGATATCATCGTGTGCCGTACCGAAGAACCTTTATATCGTGAACTGAAGAAAAAGATCGCCCTGTTCTGTAATGTGCAGGTAGATGCGGTGATAGAAGCACAGGACGTGGGAACCATCTACGAAGTGCCCCTGGAAATGATGCGCGAGAAACTGGATGTGATCTGCCTGAAAAAGCTGAACCTCCCCGTAGAAAAAGAACCCGAGCTGATCAAATGGCGCGAGTTCCTGGATAAGCTGAAATATCCTAAAACCAAAGTGACCATTGGTTTGATCGGTAAATACGTGGAATTGCAGGATGCCTACAAATCCATCCTGGAATCATTTGTTCATGCAGGTGCCGTGAATGAATGCAAAGTGATCGTACAAAATATTCACTCTGAGCATATTACGCCGGAAAATGTAAGTGAGAAACTGAAAAATCTGGATGGTTTGCTCGTAGCTCCCGGTTTCGGGCACAGGGGAATAGAAGGAAAGATCACCGCTATACAGTATGCCCGCGAAAACCACCTGCCTTTCTTTGGTATCTGTTTAGGTATGCAAATGGCCGTTGTGGAATATTCCCGCAACGTACTCGGCCTCCGCGACGCACACTCCACAGAAATGAACCCGGAAACACCTTACCCGGTGATCAACCTGATGGAAGAACAAAAGAAGATCACTAAAATGGGCGGTACCATGCGTTTAGGCTCCTATGCCTGCGAACTGAAACCCGGCTCGCAAGCTGCTGAGATCTACCATAACCAGGCCTCTATCAACGAACGCCACCGTCACCGCTACGAGTTCAATAACGACTTCCTGGACCAGTTAGAAGAGGGCGGCCTTGTTGCCTCCGGTAAAAACCCGGAAACCGGCCTCGTGGAAATGATCGAATTGCCGGGCCATCCCTTCTTTATAGGCGGCCAGTTCCACCCGGAACTGAAAAGTACCGTAGAAAGCCCGGCGCCTATATTTGTCAGCTTCATCGCCGCCGCCAAGAGTTTTGCCGAAAGCAGGAATGGCAAAGCTAAACAGGCGGAAGAGAAGATGATACATGATTGATATTTTTTATAAGTGATAGTGGATTCCGGCAGATGAATACTTTAACAATTCATCTGCCGGAATTCGTACATATTGCTACCTTATATATTACCTTTGCTCCTTAAATTTTAAAATCGACATGGACAGAAATTCGGTCATTGGTTTTGTGTTACTTGGCGCTTTGCTGATTGGATATATTTTCTGGAATCAACAAAGCACTAATACTGCAAAGCTGGAGAAGGCCCGTCAGGATTCCATCGCCAACCTGAATAAGCCTAAGGAAGAACAGGCCAAAGTAATTGATTCTACCGGAGGCAATATTGTACTGGACTCAGCCCGTCTGCAAAGCGAATACGGTCCTTTTGCCGCAGCCGCCAGCGGAACGGAACAACAACAGGTACTGGAAAACAAACTGGTAAAGATCACTTTTAGCAATAAAGGCGGTGAACCACGTACTATTCAACTGCTTGATTTTAAAACCTCTGATGGCAAGCCCCTGTTCCTGCAACAAGGTTCCTTTAACAGAACAGGCCTGAAAATACCTTTAGCGAATAACCAGTCGCTCAATACTTCGGATGCTTATTTTGCACCACAGCCGGTACAAAAGAATGCAGATGGCAGCCAGACCATCAGCTACCGCCTCGGTACCAGCGCCAACCAATACCTGGAATATGTATATACCCTGAAGGCAGACAGCTACCTGGTGGATTATACCATCAACCTCATTGGTATGCAGAACGTATTGCCGAAAGGTAATATCAACTTCCAGTGGAACAGCCAGGCAGACCGCCAGGAGCATAACATGGAGCAGGAGCGTTTAAATAACCAGATCCATTACCGCTTTGCGAATAAGGACCATGATTATTTCACCCTCACTAACCGCAGCCAGGAAAAGCTGGATAAACCCATCCAGTGGATCAGCTTCAAGCAGCAATTCTTCAATATCACCCTGCTGGCCCGCAAAGAAAACTTTGCATCCGCAGAGATCAATACCAAAGTACCGGAAAGTGGTAACATCGTTGGTCAGAACATGACCACCCTGGCTATCCCTTATAACGGTGCTGCCGCTTACAGCTTCCCCATGGAAGTGTATTACGGCCCTAACCACTACCAGACCTTAAAAAGGATGGATGTAGACCTGGAAAAGATCATCCCGCTCGGTTCCGGGATCTTTGCCTTTGTAAAGTATGTGAACAAATGGATCATCATCCCTGTGTTCAACTTCCTGGGTAGTCTTACTTCCAACTATGGTCTGATCATCCTGCTCCTCACCATCTTCATCCGCCTGATCATTGCTCCGTTCACTTATCAGAGTTATGTATCGGCTGCAAAGATGAAAGTACTGAAACCGGAACTGGATGAATTGCGTGCCAAATACAAAGATGATCAGCAATCCTTTGGTGTGGAACAAATGAAGCTCTTCCGCAGCGCCGGTGTGAACCCGCTGGGAGGTTGTTTGCCTGCACTGATGCAATTGCCCATCCTCGTAGCGATGTACTCTTTCTTCCCCTCTTCCATTGAGCTGAGGCAGGAAAGTTTCCTCTGGGCAAAAGACCTTTCCACCTACGATTCCATCTACACCTTCGGCTTTAATATTCCTTTCTACGGAGATCACATCAGCTTGTTCACCATCCTGATGACCATCACCAGTTTGATCCTCGCTTTCTACAACCGTGGAATGACGGACCAAAGCAACCCGGTGATGAAATACATGCCATATGTATTCCCCGTAATGTTGCTCGGTATCTTCAACAAACTTGCAGCGGCGCTTACTTATTACTACTTCCTGAGTAACGTGATCAGTATCCTGTTGCAATGGGTGATCCAGACCTTTGTGATCAACCACGATAAGATCCATGCAAAGATCCAGGCGAATAAATCAAAGCCGAAGACCCAATCCAAATGGGCGGCAAAACTGGAAGAAATGCAGAAACGCCAGCAGGAAATACAGAAAACACCCAAGAAGAAATAAAATAAAAATATCCCAAAGGCTCCACGAAACTGGGGCCTTTGTTTTTTAACAGTGAACACATGAGAGTTATTTTATTAGCAGGTTTATTATTAACCGCTGCCGGCAGCTATGCACAAACTTATATGCCCTCTGCGGAGCGCATTACCAGAACAGTAAGTTATCTCGCTTCTGATAAATTGAAAGGAAGAGGTACCGCAGAAAAAGGAGGGGAAAAAGCAAGTAAGTATGTGGCAAAGAAATTTGCCACCCTGGGCCTGGAACCGGGTTTTAACGGCAAATATTATCAACCCTTCACCTTTACCCGTGGCAAACATGTTGATGTGCCCAGCAGGAATGTGATCGGCTTCCTGGATAACGGAGCGCCTTATACGATCATCATCGGCGCACATTATGATCACCTTGGCCGGGCCGGGCTTTTCGATGGGAAATACCCTATTGGTGAGATCCATAACGGAGCGGACGATAATGCCTCCGGTGTGGCCGGTTTACTGGAACTGGCAAGGTATTACACAGAGAATGGAACGCAGGAAGACTTCAATTTTATGTTCATAGCTTTTGGAGGAGAGGAGCTGGGATTGCAAGGCTCAAAGTACTATGTGAAGCACCCTGTTGATTCGCTGGATAATATCCATTTCATGCTGAACATGGATATGATAGGGCGGTATAATCCTGAACGTGGGGTAGGTATTGGCGGATACGGCAGTGCGGAAGAATGGCCGGCCATTTTTAAAGATGTTAAAGGAGATGGTGTGAAGTTCTTTACTGATGCAGCTGGTAAGGGTGGATCGGATCATCACAGTTTTTATGTGGCTGGTGTGCCGGTATTATTTTTTCACACCGGCGGACATGATGATTATCACAAACCTACAGATGATATCGCTAAGCTGAAAGCCAGGGAGGAAGCCGGTATCCTGGGTATTGCCATTCAGCTGATCAACAATGCCATGAAGGAAAAGAAGCTGACCTATAAGGGAGAGGAAGAAAAGAAGTAGTTGGTAATTAACAGGAGAATAACAACCATTTTATTTCCGGATGGGTTGTACCTAAGTATTAAATCTTACGTACAATGAAAAAGAACTTACACATCAACCCCGAACTGCAACTGCTTACTACCACACAAATGAATGAGATCAGGGGTGGAGATGTTATTGATGTTAACGAAGTTCAGGATGATATTGAATTACCTAAGCTGCCTAATTTACCATCATCTCAACCGAATTTTATTCCGGTATACGTTAATCAATGAGACAATAAAAAAAGCGTTCCAACCGGAACGCTTTTTTTGTAATGAGATATTTATGTTCTTTTAATTTTAGCTCAACCCCACCGCGCTTTTTGCAAAGGTTGGTTTCAATTAGTTATCTTTCTTCACCGGTTTCGGCGGCATCAAAGCCTTTGGGTCCTTTGGCTGCGTAGCCGGATCTTTCGCCGGTTTATCTTTTTCTTTCGCAGGTTCTTTCTCTTTCGCAGGCTCTTCTTTCTTCTGATTCTCTACCGGTTCTCCATACTGCCCCACATCCACTACCGGTTCATAATCAGTAGCAGCACCATTCCCCACATCTTCTGCTTCAGCGCCGGGTTGTACGTTAGAATCATAATTAAAGTACAGATCATTATGCAGGTTAGCAGGAATAGGGAAGGTAGAATTAGGATCAACCCCCAGTGTTTTATCTGCATACACTTTCTGCATGAAATAAGCCCATATAGGTAAACCCGTATTCGCACCCTGTCCCAATGCTGTACTCGCAAAACGCAGGTAGTTGTTTTCGCAGCCTACCCATGCACCGGCCAGCAATTGTGGGGTATACCCCAGGAACCATCCATCTGTATTATCATTCGTTGTACCGGTCTTACCACCAATCTCACCAGGAATATTAAAACGGAAACGTAATCTCGCACCGGTACCACCCGCAGCAGTAACCCCTTCCATCATCTTCACCATTGTATAAGAATCCGTTTCGCTGATCACTTCTCTTTTTTCAGGAACAGAAGTTTCCAGGATATTGCCATTACGGTCTTCAATACGTGTGATGTAGATAGGTTTGGTGATCACCCCTCTTGCAGGGAACATCGTATAAGCACGCAGCATTTCAAAAAGGGAAAGCTCCGGCGTACCCAATGCAATGGATGGATATTCAGGGATCTTGCCTTCAAATCCGATCTTGTTCTGCGCAAAATCCGCAAAAGCTTTGGCACCTATTTGTTTGATGAGGTAAACGCTCACCAGGTTGAGCGATTTAGCCAATGCACCTGCCATGGAAATGGAACCACCCACGCTTCCCTCAGAGTTGCGGCTCACCGTCCAGTTACCAATGGTAACAGGTTCGTTGGGCAGCATCGCATTCGGACTGAAACCATTCATCAGCGCAAAGCAATAGAGGAATGGTTTAAAGGTAGAACCCACCTGGCGTTTGGTTTTATAAACGTGATCATTTTTGAAATAACGGAAATTAGGACCACCTACCCATGCTTTCACTTCCCCGCTTTCAGGGTCCATGGCCATGAAACCTGCCTGCAGTACAGCACGCATGTATTTGATGGAATCCATGGGCGTCATCACGGTATCGATATCATTCAGATCGGGTTCAGTGAAACTGCGCCATGCGAATACCTTCATTTTAACAGGTGTACTGAAAGCTTTTTTGATCTCTTCGTCCGTAGCTTCATCATCCTTCATTTGTTTATAACGGTCGGATTCTTTCATGAAAGACTCCAGGTCCTTTTGCCTTTTGTCCCACACCTTGCCGGACTTGACATTAGACTGCTGTGCGAAAGATTTTTGCAGGTCTTTCAGATGTTTGGCCACTGCTTCCTCCGCATACAGTTGCATCCGGGGATTGATAGTGGTGTAGATCTTGAGGCCATCCCGATAGAGATTGTATTCTGTACCGTCTGCTTTTTTATGTTCTTTACACCAGGTCTTTAATTCAGCCCGCAGTACTTCACGGAAGTAAGGAGCCAGTCCTTTATTGTGATCTATTTTGTTATAGCGTAAAACGATCGGACGGTTTTTGGCAGCTTCACCTTCAGCTTTGGTGATATAACCTTCATCGATCATATTCTCGATCACCGTATTCCTTCTGTCGCGCGCCATTTGAGGATTCCTCCTGGGATTGAATTGAGAAGGGCCTTTCAGCATACCTACCAGCATAGCTGCTTCTTCGAGGGATAAACGGCTGGGATCTTTACTGAAGAAAGTACGTGCGCCGTTTTCAATACCATACACGTTATCTCCGAAAGTAACTGTATTCAGATAGAGCGTAATGATCTCTTCCTTGGTGAAATTCCTTTCCAGTTTGATAGAGATCACCCATTCCGGTAATTTCTGGAAAGCACGTGCAAAGAAATTCCTTGCCCTTTGTTTTCCTTCTGCATCTGCTTGCAGGTTCAATGCCAGCTGTTGTGTAATGGTACTGGACCCTCTTTTTTTACCGATCAGCAGGTAAAAAGGAATAGCGATGGTGCCTTTGGCAGAAATACCGGAGTGTTCATAGAAACCACGGTCTTCTGTAGCCAGGAGGGCATTGATAACGTTTTTGGAGATATCCTTATAGTCGATATTGGAACGGTCTACGGAAAGATATTTACCCATAACGGTACCATCCTCTGCAAGTACCTGCGAGGCAAGAGCCGTTCTGGGGTTCTCCAGTTCCTCAATACTGGGCATATGCCCAATGAGGCGGAGATTGATGAGTAAAATAAGGATCACCAGGAAGGCAAGCCCTCCCCCGAATACCCACCATAATAATTTTACGGATTTCTTCATATGTTAAATTGTGTGAAACAGTCTGTATGGTGCAAAAATATCTAAATTCCCCGGCTTTCATAGGCCTTGCCCAATGAGGATTTTCTCTTCATTGGGTGCTACCATCATATAAAACGCAAATAATATTGAACGTAGTGCAAATATTATTCCGTTATGTAGTTGGTATTAAAGAATTTCTTGTAGCCCTCTATGTCTTTTGTATTGTTGAGAAGAATGAAGTTTTCTCTTGATATGATAAAGAATTTATACTCAGTAGGTTTGATCCTCGGAATGATCACGGAACTGGCTGATTTAGAGATCTCATCCAGGTAATCCAGGGCTTTATCTTCACTCGGGAAAAGCCGGAAAATGACCATGATCTCGGTAGGTGTGAGCACAAAACTGCTCGTTTCCACTTTATCTGTCACGTGTTTCTCTGCATTGTACTTGGAGAACTGCGCAAGTGCTTCATCTACAAGCACTTTGGATACCCGTGTGAAGTACATCACCACAAAATGTGGATTCGCCGCTTTTTCATCACCCAGTTTATAAGGTGTAACAGGGGGTGGCGGAGGAGGGGCTACAGCAACTGCTGCAGAATCCGTTGCAGGTTTTTGCACCACAGCGGCAGAATCTTTCAGATCGGGTTTAGGAGACTGCCATGGATAACGGATAGAAATATTCTCATCTACTATGGCATTCCCTGCACTATCGCGTGCAACCTGCAGGTTGGACAGGTAATCCACCACTTCTTTTTTCTTATTTAGCGCATCTGAGATCATAGTAGCCTGACGTAAGATGATATCATCTCCGGGATACTTTTTGATCACTGCCGCGATGGCATTTTTGCCTTCATCTTCCGTACCGGTTTTAATAATGGTCATGGCTTCCAGCAGGTCAAAACGGGATTGCAGGGAGCTGAACTGGAAAGCAGAATCTGCCTGCCGCTTTAAAGTGAGTACGGTATCGTAATTGCCTGTGAGATAAGCCATGTAAGCGGACTCATAAATTGCACTCACGGCTTTTGTGCGCTCTTTATTTTCATCCTTCGGTAAACCGAACTGGATATAATTGGCATAACTGGTACCACCGAACTGGCTCAGCACAATCTGTTTGTAACGCGCAGCTTCCTGCGTATGGCCCATTTTTTCATGCCATACATACAGGGAATACATGATCTCTGCCTTACGCGGATTATCCGGGAATCTCGCCAGCAGCGAATCGTAAGAAGCGATCGCATCCCGGGGATTTTCCAGTTTATCATGGTATAATTTACCCAGTTCGTACCAGGCATCCATTTGTTTGGTACGGGATTCCGCCAGTTTTTCCGGCGTTACGGGAAGATTGGCGGCCAGCACATTGCTATTGATGCTATCCGCAGGTAAACGGTCGATATTGGCAGCCACATTATCTGTAGCAGGTAACTCATCCGTAAGCGGTTGCTTATTGGCAGAAGAAGCGATGGAAGCTCCCTGGCTTCTGCGCCAGTTATCAGACAACTGGCGGTTTCCCCATCTGCGCTTAAATTCAGAATAACCACTGGATTTGCTGCCGGTATTATAAAAATACCAGTCCCCTGCAGCATCTCCGTTATTACCGGGAGCATTGGAATTATTGTAACGGTTGTTATTGTTATAAGCCTGGTATTGCTGATCTTCTCCTTTCTTCACAGGAGCATTCTTTTCATTACGAATGATCGTCACTTTCCTGGCAAGCAGGGCTTCTCTTTGATCTGCCGGTAATGCAGCGATCCTTTGGAGACTGTCTTCCTGGTTGATCAGGTCTATTCTTTTTGCTACTTCCGTTAACACCTCTTTGCGGGTGTTAACCAGTTCGGCATCTGCAAACTCAGGCCCCATAATACTGGCTGTACTGTCGTAATACCGCTGGGCAATGAGATAGTTCTTCTGGAAGTAATGAATATCCGCGATAGCTTTGAAGGTCAGTGTTTTCTGCAGCATATTGGGGTTTTCCACCTTCAGTGCTTTATGCAGGTAATCCAATGCCCTGTTGGGATCGTCGTTGGCAACAATGGAGGCCATGTTGTAATAGAGCGCATCTTTAAAGGGCAGGAAACGTTCTTTACGCATCATGCGCTGTAAAGCAGCCAGGCTTTGTTCCATATTGGCACCACTCACTTTTGCATTGGCGCGGGCTATCTGTACCCGGGCATTGAAGTCCATCAGCGCATCCGGCTTACGTGCAATCACATCCCGGAATGCATCCATGGCGGAATCCGGTACATTCTGGGAAAAGTAAAGCTGGCCCAGGATATAGCTCATGCGTGCCCTTTCGTCCCTGCTGCCTTTACCTTTTTTAATAGCCACCTTTAAAGGTTCTATGGTTTCCCTGTACAAGCCTTGTTTATAAAAGCGGTAAGCCTGTAATTCTGCCAGCTGGCCTTCCAGCCGGCGGGGAAAATAAGGGTCTGTTTCCAGTATGTTCAAAAGGGATTGTGCTTCGTCGTGTTTCTTTTCCTCCAGGTAAACACGTGCCTGCCAGAGGAAGGCATCATTCCTGGCAGATTTATGCCTGAAACGGCTAAACCAGTTCTTTTCTTTTTCGCGGGAGGAAACGGACAGTTGGGAGTCTTCACTTCTGCCGATCACCGTGCTGTATTCAGATTTCTTTTTAGGGGCAAAGGTGGTATTGATATACTTGAAGGTGTTATTGGCATTCTCCCAGTCGCCTTTATAATAATAAGCCTTACCAACCAGCAGGTAACAATCGTCTATCCATTTACTGCGCGGATCGTGGATCTGTACAGCTACGGAGGCTTTCTGGATCACGGAATCCAGGTCTGTGGTATTCAGGTTCAGTTTATCAACGGAAAAGGGGTAGAAGGGGAGGAATACATTATAATTATCCTGCCGTTGGGTGTTAATGCCTTTCAGCACACCCTCCAGCTTGAGTTTGGCGTGATAGTAATAGTTATACCGGGTCACAGTGTTCTGCACCAGCCTTCGCTTGATGGTCCAGCGCTTTTCGGCCATTTTTTCAGAAGGAGGGCGCCGATCTTCTACTTTAACAGGTTTATTAACCTGGCTTTGCCCAAATACGGCCAGTGCCCCCGAACACAAAATCAAACTTACCACACAAGCGCGTACATATAAGGATCTAGAACAATTCATGTATTTAACCAGGGTCAATAAGAACTATTATATAAACTATGTAATTGGAAAAAATATTTTAAAGATATGATTATTTTTTTCTTTGCGGAGAGGAAGGGGGTAGCCATATTATTGCCTAACTTTATGAGAATTACGATTTTTGATTGATTTTTCGGGAAATTCCACAATCTTTACATTAACAAAAAAGAATACATCTCCGTAACTGAACGCAATGGCAGAAGACAAAAACAAAAGGAGCCTCGACAGGTTAAACCACAAGTACAGGCTGGTGATCATGAATGACGATACCTATGAAGAGGTAACGGCATTCCGCCTTTCCCGTATGAGTGTATATATAGCATTGAGCACCCTGTTCGTTTTACTGGTAGCCATTACGGTGGCCACTGTTGTATTCACGCCCCTGCGTTACTACATTCCCGGCTACGGGGACCTGAAGCAACGGAAGGAGTTCCTGCAGTTGCGGATGAGGGCAGATTCCCTGGAAAGGTCCATTATCACCCGCGACCAGTACCTGGATAACCTGAAGAACGTGATTGGCGGCAACATCCAGCTGGATACAAATATGCTCAAAGTGCCCAAGGTAGACAATAGTACCTATTAACGTAATTCAGGGCCGGGGAGATTTAATAATATTATAATACACATATCAATATATTTAACTATCTTACCAGCGTCTTTAATTTTGACCATATATCTTAAAAACTGAAAACCTTTGAACCTATGTTTAACCAAACAAAGAAAGGCGACGCCAAGGGGCTCATGCCTACGTCCAACATCAACCTTATTGGTAACGGCACCACTATCAATGGCGATATTGCGTGCGAGGGTGATATTCGTATAGATGGCCAGGTGAACGGACTGGTATCCACGAAGGCAAAGATCGTTGTGGGGCCGGAAGGAGAGATCAATGGTGATCTGGTCTGCCAGAGTGCAGATATCCTGGGGAAAGTAACAGGTATTATTAAGGTAGAGGAATTACTCTTCCTGAAAGGCAATGCTTTGATCAAAGGAGATATATACACCGCACATTTTGAAATGGAGCCTACGGTGAAGTTCAATGGCCGTTGCTATATGGACCCTAATGATGCGCCTGCAGCAGCTTCTGCTTCATCATCCTATAATCATTCGGATTCTAAAAATGGAAGAACAGTCCTCCAGGAAGAGACCGTATAACATGCTCTGGCGTTACGCCGGACTTGCATTTCAAATGATGGCAGCCATCGGTATATCCTTGTGGCTGGGATACCTGTTGGATCAGTGGCTGGGCATGAAGTTCCCGCTGTTCATGATCATTTTTTCTTTACTGGCTTTAGCACTACTTTTGTGGAAGATTGTTAAAGATACCAGTAAGCATGACCGATAAATTTATTCTCTGGCTGGCAGTTGTTTTCATAGGGATCACTGCCGCCTTATTTCTCTTAAAGACCTGGCTGCTCCAAACGCTGGGCGTACATTACGAAGTGCTGGTGGCAGGTAACATTGTCATGGCACTCATCACACTCATCAGTTATTCACTGAACCGCAAGGGCATGACGAGCGAAAACGCGAATGTCATTGTGCGTTCTGTTTATGCGTCTACGTTGGCTAAACTCATGCTTTGCGTAGTAGCGATTGCGGTCTATGTGATCGTAAACCGCACCCGTGTAAGCAAAGCCACTATCTTTCTGTTCATGTTCTTCTATCTCGTATACACCGTATATGAGACCAGTCATTTGATCCGAACCAGCAAAAAGAAATCGTAGCGCTTGAAGCAGGAAGCTCCATTACATGCATTGGCCGGTTATCTGCCGGATGGGACCTTTGAGCAGGTGATCCAATACATCACCCACTATAAAGTGCATCTGACCATTACCAGGGAAAGGCAGAGCGTATTGGGAGATTATCGCCATCCTTACCAGGAAAAAGGCCACCGCATCAGTATCAATGGTGGTTTGAATAAATATGCCTTCCTCCTTACTTTACTGCATGAGATAGCCCACCTTGTTACTTTCATGATCTATGGGAACAGGGTATCCGCCCATGGAAAGGAATGGAAACAGGAATACAGCAAGATCCTCCGGGAGTTTGTAGGTAAACAATACATGCCGCCGGATGTGGAAGCCGCTGTGAGGGAAAGCCTGCATAACCCGGGTGCCAGCTCCTGTGCAGACGAAGGTTTAATGAGAGTATTGAAACGGTACGACCGGAAAAAAGATAATCATTACCTGGTAGAGCAATTGCCGCCGGGTCAGTTATTTAAAACGAAGGACGGAAGGATATTCCGGAAAGGAGAAAGGATCCGCAAGCGGTACCGTTGCGAAGAAGTGCCGTCGAAAAAAGTATACCTGTTCAGCCCGGTATACGAAGTGGAACTGGTGAGTGAGTAAGGGAGGCGCATATTGAACTGCTTAGCCGGTGTTCAAAATAAGCCCGTTTATCTTACCGTACCACTTCTACATGATTCAGTTTCACAGCTGCCCCTGATCTTAATGAAAGCGGGATCTCCGCAATCTGGTCCGTATGCCGGATCAGTTCTTCAATCTTCTCACGGGGCGCAGCAGATTCCACTTTGATGTCGTAACGGATATTAGTGGCCTTTACAGGTTCTCCGCCCCAGTCTCCGTTCACAATGATCTCTACATGCCGGATAACCACCTGCCAGAGAGCAGCTTCCCGGTACAGATCATTACAGATACTGGCGCCGATAGCCATCATAAAGAGCTCTTCCCCGCTGAACCCGATCCCCATTCCTCCAGCCCTGGGCGTACGATCTATCACCAGGCTGCGCGGTCCCGCCCAACCAGCCGCAGCGCTGCTTTCATGAATTGTTTTGATATGTACTTGCATAATTTAATGTACGGAAAGTTGAGGGGATAAACAAAAACAAATGCCCCCCGTAAACGGAGGGCAAGGGGTAACATTTGCTACTAGTTAACGTTTCTTCAACGGTTTTAGAAAATGGGCCGGCGATATATAAATCCTTTGCGTTTTCGTTTGCACATAGCCGTTAGTTTTACAAAGGATGAAATAACTCACCTGATTCCATAAACCCCGTTAAAATATTTTTAAGAAAAAGCCGCATTTTTTATCCTGTGTTCACTTTCTCCCCTCCGCACTGCAATTCGTTCATCCGTTTCAAGTGTGAGCATGGTCTTTCTTTCTTTATTATGCATGGTGAATCCATATTCATGCTGCTCCAGCAGATCATCATAAGGCCCGCGGGGCGAGATCAGCTTCACAAATACAGGTGCTGTTTCAATAGCAATGAATAACAGGATAATAAACCAGTTGGCCCAACGGATAGGGGCACTGTTCTTTGTAATGGTACCCAGTGCATCCAGCCGGGAAGCAAAGCCGTTCAACTGATCTCTTTTCAATTGTGCAATGGCGCTGGCAATCTCTGCATCCACTGCAGCCAGTTCAGCTTTGCCTGCAAGGTATTGCTGGTTTAAAGCTTCCCAGGCAACCTGTGCACTATCCGCATCTGCTTTTTTTGCTTTATAGATAGGGCCAAGGTTTTTGAGCCTGGAACCACCGGTACCATCTGCTTCCTGCTGTGCCAGTAATTGTAAGGTATCCCTGCGTGCGGCCTGTGTGGTCATTTGCTGCTGCAATGCCTGCAAACGTGTATCCAGGGTAGTGCTGCGGGCCTGGAAACGTTCTTTCACCTTATCTTCCTGGGCTTTGAATTTCTGTTGTTCCATGATCACCAGTTCAGCCTGGATCTCTTTATTAAAGATCTGCAGCTCCAGTGGTTTGGAAATAACGATAGCGATCAGGAGTGCCAGGATGATGCGCGGCAGGGCCATGAGGAATTCATCCCGGAAACGTTCCCGCTTTTTCATGCTGGAAACAATGTACCGGTCCAGGTTAAAGATCATCAGGCCCCAGACGAGCGCAAATACCACAGCAGCCCAGGGTTGCTGAAACACCGTCCAGAGGGCATAACCACCTGAAAGGGCAGCCAGTAATCCTGTGAAGAAAATAGTAGCGCCAATACCTGCATACTTGTTCAGTTCTGAAGGAGCGCGTTTCAGCATCGGCAGGTGAGCGCCGGAGCAGATGAGAAAAAATTGGCGGATGCGTAACATGCGTAATCTGTGTTAAAGGATAAGACCAATAACCATTTGCATGTTTTAAGTAAGAAGGATGGAAACCAAAGATACTAGATTTTCACAATCTCCACTCGCCGGTTCTTTGCTTTGCCTTCTTCTGAAGCATTATCTGCAATGGGTTTGTCCTGCCCGATTCCTTTTGCGGTTAAACGGCCGGCATCAATCCCTTTTGCTGTGAGCGCGGCTTTTACGGCCTGCGCTCTTTCTTCGGAAAGTTTTTTGTTACGGGCAGCGGTACCGCTGTTATCCGTATGTCCTTCTATGGCTACTTTTAAACCTGCATTGGTGCTCAGCAGTTTCTGGATCTCATCGATAGTAGGCTGGGATTCAGCTTTGATATTCGCTTTATCCGTATCAAAATTAATATAGAGCGCAATGTGCCCTTTGCTGTCCAGCTCCGATTTCATTTCTTCCGCTTTGGTAAGGGAAGCGGTGATCTTCAGGGCTTTGGTTTCCAGCACCATCCAACAGATGGAAGACCCATCGTCTGAAGGGGTGAATTGTACCCAGATGTTCTTATCGGCCCTGCGGATCAGGTAAGTAGTAGTGACGGCATTGGCGATAAATCCATACCCCGTCATATATTTTAACCTGTTATTTTCAGGAATAACGCTGGCAGAGTCTTGTGGTACTTTCATTTCTGAAACCTTCACCCCGCCGGCTCCGGTGATCACGGCATCCAGGTTCTTCGTCAGTTCCAGGTCGCTGTAGGATTTGCCTTCTTTAGCCCTGATGTAGTCATAGAAGATCTTCCCTTCCGGCTTTTCAAAATGATCTTTTACCCAAAAGTAGGCAACATCATAATCAGCAATCTTGTTCTTGTTGAAATTGTAATATCCTTCCGGCAGCTCAAAATAAGGGAATGCGCCCAGCGGTTTATCAGAAACGGGGATGGCATTCAGATCAAAGCCTTTGGCAACCGGGGTTGCTGCTTCGGGGGCAGCAGGTGTAGTATTTTCGGTGGTAGTGGTGGTATTCGTACTGTCTGTAGTGTTTCCTTTTTTACCTGAATTACAGGCTAACAGAACGGTAGCGGATGCTGCAATGGTTAGAATACGGAGGTACATATAATTGGGTTTTATGGTTATCAAATATAGGTGAAAGGCATAAAAAAATGGCCAGCATATTTGCTGGCCACTTATTATCAAAACATTATCTCTGGGTTTATTAAGCGTTTACCGCTTTGTTCACCAGTGCAGCTGCTTCACTCAGCAGGATGGCAGACTGTACTTTCAGGCCGCTCTCCTCGATAAGTTTCTTAGCTTCTTCTGCATTGGTGCCTTGTAAACGTACAATGATAGGTACGTTGATGGTGCCGATGGACTGGTAAGCATCAATAACACCCTGCGCCACCCTGTCGCAACGAACGATACCACCAAAGATGTTGATGAGGATCGCTTTCACTTTAGGATCTTTCAGGATGATGCGGAAACCAGCTTCAACGGTTTGTGCATTTGCAGAACCGCCTACGTCCAGGAAGTTAGCTGGTTCACCACCGCTCAGTTTGATCATATCCATGGTAGCCATGGCCAGGCCGGCACCGTTTACCATGCAACCTACGTTACCATCCAGTTTCACAAAGTTCAGGTTGTGTTTACCGGCTTCTACTTCGGTAGCATCTTCTTCTGTTGTATCACGCAGGGCTACCAGGTCAGGATGACGGAGCAATGCGTTATCGTCCAGGTTCAGTTTGCAATCCACCGCAATGATCTTTTCATCGCTGGTTTTGAACAGGGGGTTGATCTCCAGCATGGCAGCATCCAGGCCAACGTATGCATTATACAGGTTGGTCACGAATTTCACCATATTTTTGAAAGCTTCGCCGCTCAAACCGAAGTTGAAAGCGATCTTGCGTGCCTGGAATGGTTCCAGTTTACCGCCTGGGTATACCCACTCTTTGAAGATCTTTTCTGGTGTACTGTGTGCTACTTCTTCAATATCCATACCGCCTTCGGTAGAATACATGATCACATTGGTACCTTTAGCCCTGTCCAGCAGGATAGAGAGGTACAATTCCTTAATAGGATTGGGACCGGGATAGTAAACGTCCTGGGCTACCAGTACTTTGTTCACCACTTTACCGGCTTCTCCTGTTTGTATGGTTACCAGTGTACCGCCAAGGATATTGCCGGCTATGGTCTTAACATCTTCTGCATTCTTTCCTACCGCTACGCCACGTTGCTCTGTTCCCACAATTTTGCCTTTACCACGACCACCAGCGTGGATTTGCGCTTTCACTACGGAAAACTCGTTGCCAAACTGAACTTTCAGTTGCTTGTAAGCCTCAGCAGCAGCTTCCGGAGTATCTACCGGGATACCTTCCTGCACCGGTACGTTATATTTTTTCAACAGTTCTTTCGCCTGGTACTCGTGTAAATTCATCGGTATTTAAATTTGGGCGCTAAAATAGGCAATTTATGTTTTAGAAAGGTGAATTCTTTGGGGGAAGCTCGTCATATGTAATATAGGATTAACTTTGCCGGGCATAAATTTTTGCCATGCCCACACAGATCAACGAAGCAACCGCATTTATACAGCAATATGCAAAGGAAGCGCCACAGGTGGGCATTATCCTGGGCAGCGGCCTGGGAAACCTGGCCGGGGAGATAACGGATAAAACGGAGATCTCTTATAATGATATCCCTCATTTTCCACCCGCCACAGTGGAAGGCCATTCCGGTAAACTCATCCTGGGCAGGCTGAATGGCCGTCCTGTAGTTGCAATGGCAGGCCGTTTCCATTATTATGAAGGTCTCAGCATGCAGCAGGTGACCTTTCCCGTAAGGGTTATGAAAGCCCTGGGCATTCACACCCTCCTTATTTCCAATGCAGCAGGAGGAATGAACAAAGCTTTCAGGGTAGGGGACCTGATGATCATCACAGATCACATCAACCTGCAGCCGGAACATCCGCTCAGAGGGCGTAACGACGATACCCTGGGACCCCGGTTCCCGGATATGAGCGAGCCTTACGCCAAAAACCTGGTCGCCAAAGCCCAAAGTATAGCTGCCGCTAAAGGTATATCTTTACATACCGGCGTTTATGTGGGAGTACAGGGGCCTACTTTTGAAACCCGCGCCGAATATAAGTTCATGCATATCATAGGAGGCGATGCCGTTGGAATGAGTACCGTACCGGAAGTGATCGTGGCCATCCATAGCGGATTAAAGGTTTTTGCCATGAGCGTGATCACGGACCTGGGCATACGGGAAGAAGACAATGTGATCACACACGAAGAGGTACTGGCAGCCGCTAAAGCAGCAGAACCACATTTAACATATATTTTCAGGGAATTGGTTCAACAATTGTAGCGAATTGCGGGCCATATACGAATCATCAGAATGAGGCAGTTCACCATTATTTTACTTTTGCTGGTTTGTTCCGGCACCGCCCTGCGGGCTCAGATCAATACCGGCCGTATTCCTACCGGCGCAGGCGGTGGCAATTCCCGTATGCAAAGGGATACTACCAAACATGATCATGAACCTGATACCCTTACCCTCAGGTTCCGCTACCTGGATGAGCCTACCGATTTCATGCTGGATTCCTCGATCACCGATTTCAACCTGAACTACCTCAACGTTCCGGCCAACTATACCACCCTGGGCAATAACGGAAGCGCAGCCCGCAACCAGATCTTCAGCCCAAGAATGGTACCCGGCTTTGACCCCGGTTTTCATGCATTTGATGTATACGGCTTCAATCACCAGAATGCCCGTTTCTATAATACCAACAGACCTTATTCAGAACTGGGATACCTTATCGGCAGCAAGCAGGAGCAAATGATCAACCTGATGCATACCCAGAACCGCGGAGAGAAATTCAATTTCTCCTTTGCCTACCGCAAAATAAATTCCCAGGGATACTACAGGAACCAAAGCACCAACCACGATAATTATAAAGTAACCGCGAACTATAATAGCCAGAACAAACGGTATCACATCCTGATGAGCTACTATCTGAATAAGATCAACGGTGGTGAGAACGGAGGGATCACAGATATCGCGGAACTGAAGAATCCTGAAAATACACAGCTTCGGCTGATCCCCACCAACCTGGGTGGCAGCAACCCTGCATCAAGTACTATTTTCAATACCAATATACCCGTAAAGAATGCATACCAGGAAGCCAGTTTCCTGTTCCGGCATCAGTACGACTGGGGCAAGGGTGATACCATCCATGTGAACGATACTACGGATGTATACAAGTTCGATCCCGTTTTCCGCGTAGAACATACCTTCACTTATACACAGAATACTTACGAATATATAGACAGGAATGTAGATACCACTTTCTATAAGAAGAATTACGGTTTTGCATTCCCTCCTCCTGCCACCACTGGTTTTACAGACACCATATTAACACGGCATCAATGGCGCATCCTCAGTAATGACCTTTCCTTTATCCAGTTCCCGATACGCGGTAATATGGCCCACTTCATTAAGATAGGGGGAGGATTTGATAATATCATAGGTGAGTTTATTGATAGTACCAGCATCACATTCCAGAACCTCCGCATCCATGGAGAGTACCGGAATAAAACAAAGAACCAGAAATGGGACCTTTCGGCCAAAGGTGAGTTTTACCTGCTGGGTGAAAATGCAGGCGATTACAGTGTGAGCGCCAGCCTGCGCCGTTACCTTAATAGTACATTGGGTAACATTACCCTGATGGGCTTAAATGTGAACAGGGAGCCTTCCTATGTGTACCGTTACTTTGCTACCGATCCCAAACACAACAAGGTGTACAGGAACCCTAACATACAGAAAGAAAATACCACGCTGTTACAGGTACGTTCAGATAACCCGAAGCTGAAGTATAGCATAGTGGGTAGTTACTACCTTTTTAATAAATACACCTATTTTAAAAGTTATTCGGAGAGTGATCAGTTCACTGGTTTGTTCAATCTCTTACAGATCGTAGGACAGAAACGTTTTGATGTGCGCAGCTTCTCTTTCCTGGCAGACCTGGCTTTCCAGCAACTGGCAGGCAATGCGCCCATTCAACTCCCCACTTTCTGGGGCCGTGTAAGAGCTGGTTACAATGCCCGCCTCTTCAAGAACCTGAACCTCTTCACAGGTATTGAAGGAAAGTATAACACACCTTATTATACCGATGATTATTCTCCCATGTTCGGCCAGTTCGTATACCAGACCTCCATCAAACGGGAAGTGTATCCAGACCTTGCAGGCTTTGTGCATTTCAGGATCAAATCCTTCACCGCTTATGTACGGGCAGAGAACCTGAACACTTTCTTATGGGATCAGAATTTCTTTGCACCACAGTACCCAAGTAACGACTTCTCCCTCAGGGTAGGTTTGCGCTGGTGGTTCATTAATTAAAACTATCTTTAGCTGTGTAAAGGATTGTATAATTATCCCAATAAATGCAATATCGTATGTTCAGCACCCTCACTGTATGGTTACGGATCAGCGTAGCTATTATCCTTTTCACACATAGCATCCCCGGAATGTTTGACGGAGGCATCAATGCCTTTGGAAACCTGTACCTGAACGAGATAGGTTTTGCACCATTCGGACTGGCACTTGCCTGGGCAATAAAGCTATCGCATGTTGTATGCGCTGTATTACTGCTACTGAACAAACAAATACTCCTGGCCTGCCTTACCACGATTGCCGTTTTAATTATGGGCATCATCATGGTGCATTTCAGGGAAGGTTGGTTTGTGGTAGGAGGGGGAAGGAACGGCGTAGAATACAATTTTCTGCTGATTGCTGTGCTGGTACAGATCATGGTGAATGAAAGAAGAACCCTTCGCACCGCCAGATAAATATTTGCCTGGTATTGGTTTTTATGCTTACTTTGTAGTGCAAAGTGAAGCTAATAATGGAGCAGTTCGTAAAAGAAGATAGTATTGTAAGGGAGATCTGGGGGAAGGCAGATACGATACTCTTTGTTTTTGCAGGAGCTGCTGCGGAGTTTGCCCTGAATAAGGCAGTGGACTGGCTTTACTTTACTGGTAAGTTGCCCGCGGACCCACTGAAAAGATTGTTCTCTACAGTTACTTATGCACAACGTATCGTTTTTGCAACAGAAGAAAAGGCCTTTACTGCCATAGATCAGATCACTGCCATTCACCGGCAGGTGGAAACTTCCCGTGATATGAAAATACCCGATTGGGCATACAGGGATGTATTATTCATGCTCATCGATTATTCCATTCGTGCTTATGAATTGCTGGAGCGCAAGCTGACCCTGAATGAAAGGACGGAAGTTTTTAGTACTTTTTATAAGGTGGGTGTGCGCATGGAACTGAAAGACCTGCCGGCCAGCTACAGTGAATGGGAACTAATGCGGGAAACTCACCTAAAGCAGGATCTCCGGTTCAGTGATCTTACAAAAGATCTTTTCGGAAAATATCGCGAACATTTAGGTGAAATACGATACAGATTGTTAAAACAGGTACAGGCATTGCTGGTGCCCGAAACAGTAAAAGACCTGCTTTCCCTGGATAACGCAGGATCATTATTACCGGTGCTTTACCTGTATAAATTGAGTGGAACATTTAATATGCAGGACCTGCTGCGGAATATGCTGCTGCCTGCAGAATACAGGATACAGGTACAACAGTTGAACAAGCCTCACAGATCGTTTACCTTTGAATAGTTATAATTCCCCTTAATAAAAGCTACCTTTAGCAGATAATCCACCCTTATTGCAACAGATCTTTGATACACTTATCAATAGTTTTATAGAAAGTAAAGTAGGCATAGCAGAACATTTTTTGAGCGACCGGCTGGCAGGTCACCTGAAAGACAATTTGAATACCCTATACGAAGGAAATAGTATGCTTGCTGCCGGAACCGGTAACAAGGAGCTGGTGCTAAAAGACAAATTAGTGCGCAGTGATGTGATCTACTGGCTTGACAGGAAGCATAATAACCCCTGGGAAAATGAATTCTTCGATCTGATGGACGCTTTTATATTGTATCTCAACAGGGAATGTTATACAGGCATCACAGGATATGAATTCCACTACACCCTGTACGAAGAAGGCAGCTTTTACAAAAAACACCTGGATCAGTTCCGTAATAATGAAAGCCGGCAGTTCTCCATGATCATGTACCTGAATGTTGATTGGGTGGAAGAAGATGGCGGGCAATTATCTATTACACGTGCAGAGGGCGATCAGCAGATAAGTCCTGTAAATGGGAAAACCGTGTTCTTCAGGAGTAATGAAATGGAACATGAGGTATTGGTAACGAACAAACCAAGGCTGAGCATTACAGGATGGCTGAAACAGGATAATTAAAGTATCCCTACCTTTGAATAGCTATGAGCTATCAGCAATACAAACCACACCCGGCCCTGCATCCATACATCGATGCATACTGGACGGTTAGATCCGGCCAGGCCGCCAGCCGTATTCTCCCGGATGGTTGTGTTGACCTCATCTGTAATTTCGGTTCTCCCATCACCAGCGATAACACCATCCTTGCCCCGGACCATGTATACCTCATTGGTACCATGACGCGTTTTTCCGACACCGTCAGCACAGCAGAGACCAACCTCCTGGGGATCCGTTTTAAACCCGGCGCTTTTGCTTTGTTCTTTGATCATCCTTTACAGGAAGCCAGCAACCAATGCATTGAATTTGACAGGTCATTGCTAAGCATAACCAACCTGGATCAATATTTTCTTGACAAACAAAAGAAAACAACGCACGCATTACTTCCCATCATCACAGATATCATTGCCCAAAAAGGCAATACGAAAATAAGTACGCTTGCAAAAAAGCATTTCGTCACAGAACGTCAGCTGGAAAGGAATTTCAAACAATACACCGGTATCGGTCCCAAAGCATTTTCAAATATCATCCGCTTCCGTTCCATGATGGACCAGATAAAACACAACAAAGCAAAGGACAGCTTTGAAACCATCGCTTTCCGGAATGGCTATTACGACCACGCGCATCTTACACATGAGATAAAAAAATACACCGGTCAGACCCCTGCGATTTTGTCGGGTTTTTCCAAAAACAGGAACGGCATCTAAGCCTACATTTGTGAGAAAAAATGAAAACGCTTCTTCTTGTATTAAATCTCAGTATCTCCATCAACCGCAGTGCAGATGATGTATATGCATACATGGCTAATGCTGAAAACCTTCCGCAATGGGCAGCCGGCTTATGCACATCCATACAGAGAACAAACACGGCGAATGTATGGCAGATCAATAACGGGGAGGCCAGGGTACGCTTTGTGGAAAAGAATAAATTCCGGATAGTGGACCATTATGTACGTGCAAAACCAGGTGAAAAGGAAGTATACATTCCCATTCGTGTTATTGAACATGACGATGCCTGCGAAATAGTATTCACACTGTTCAGGTTGCCCGGTATGACGGATGAAGAATTTAAAAAGGATATGGGAAACGTACAGAAAGACCTGGATACCATCAAAGCAATAATGGAACGGAAGGTTAATTGATCTTCAGCGCAATGACGGTTTTCCCATTGTTGTTGATGATCAGCTTTTCTCCTGCTGCAAATATCACTTCAAAGTCTTCCTGGCCTTCCAGGAAGAAATGCGTTTCGTCAACGGCGCAAAGTACAGACTGTGGCCCTCTGTGTGGGGCCGCTATCAGCTTTCCATCTTCAAGCCTTACCTCTACCACAAGGCCACGTTCTTTGGCTTCATAAGTACCCACATACTTTTGAAGAACCGTGGTATTCAATATAATTTCTTTCTTTTTGCCGGGTAGCTGATATGGCTGATGATAAAGTATGGCGAATATCTTACGCGTCATCGTTTCTAAAAGCGGGGTTTCTGTATTGCTCAGCATTACAATGCAGATATTGTCTGAAGGTACCCTGGCAAAATTGCTTCTGAAGCCCCAGATGCCGCCGCTATGTGATACCACCTTATGCCCGTAAACGGTATCAATGATCCAGCCATAACCATAATTCCCTTTGAAGGGAATATAGGCTGGTTCCATCATGCTTGTTTGCGTTTGTAGTGATTGGTGCCATTTGTAGAGGTCACCCACGGTGGAATAGATAGAACCTGCTGCAAAAGATACGGATGGATCTACCGATGGAAAATCACTGGATGCTTTTAAGGGAGCATTCAGCCGCACAAAATCAAAACCGGAATCATGCATGCCATCAGGCTCGAAAAGATATTTTCTTAAGGCCTGTTCGTAAGTCATACCAGTTACCTTCTGAATGATATAGCCTAACAGCATATACCCGGAATTACTATAGTTCCAGCTGGTACCGGGTGAAAAATCAAGGGATTTGTCTTTGAAGAGCGCCAGCATTTGTTCCTCTGTAGCCGGCTGTCCGGCTGCTGTTTCCATGAACTCACGGTTCATGGTATAATTATAGATGCCGGAAGTATGTGTTAACAGGTGCCGGATAGTAATACTATCTCCCCTGGGATAATCAGGATAGTATTTACTCAGTTTATCCTCTAACGATAACCTGCCTCTTTCCGCAAGTTTTAAGATCGCAGTAGCCGTAAATGTTTTAGTAACGGAAGCGATCTGGTAGATCGTATTCTCCTGGTTGCCATAACCTTTCTTTAGCAGAACGGTTCCTCCGCGGGCAACGAGTACCGTACCGCGAAAGTCTTTATAAGCAGCCATAAGGGTATCTATTTCTGCCGGAATGTGCTGTGCCGTTGCGGCGCTCCAGGTAAGCAGGAAAAGGAAGAGGATACGTTTCATAGGATAAATATGACCATTAAAAGCATAGGTCTGAACCAAATGTGATAAGTACAGCGGAAAATGTGATGGGATTCTTCAATGGAGGTGTAAAAACAGCATTAAATTACTACATTGGGGCTATAAAATAATTAACCCAATGAAAAGAATCCTTATACTCTTGTGCCTGATCTCCCAGGTAACATTTGCACAAACTTTGGAAGAAGTTACCACAGAAGGCGCAACAACAACTAAAACCGTAGAATTTCAGAACACCGCTGCTTTTAGGATCAAAGGAAATTTGGGAAGCCCTGCCTATGGCCTCCTGGATCAGACAGTGAATAGTGGCCCTGTCTGGCGTTTTGGGAATGCCGACAATATAAATGGCTATGGGAACTTTGATATCTTCAATGAAAGTGCTCAGATCGTCGGTTTAAGAATTACAGGCACAGGAAATGCAGGGATTGGAACAGGAACGCCCAGTTCCTATTACCATGGAGGAAATAACAAGGTGCTGGAGATATTTAATATTAATCAGGTTACCAATTCACAATCTCATCTTATTTTAAGTACAGGATCATTATTGGCGGGTTCTGTGGGAAGTATTTCCTGGATGTCGCCCCGTACACCAGGTAATACAGGCGTTGCATACATAGGAGCTATTATGCCTCATGATGTCACTTACCACGCATCTGGTGAGTTAGTATTTGCGACAGCAGACCAGGGCATTCCATCAGTAAAGATGCGCCTGATGGCAAATGGTCATCTCGGAATAGGAACACAAACCCCCACGCACAGATTACACGTAGTAGGCGGTGGCGGCATCATGGCTACGGACGGCCCGCTTAATGCATATACTTCACAGGGAGTGCCTGATCCTAATATTAATGATCCCAACACCAGCTTATTAGGAGCAAACGGATTAATGAGCAACAATGGTGAATTCTATTACTGGAGAGCTTTCTGGGGCCAGTCAATAGACCTCAGGGCAGGAGGTATCCCGGATGCCAACAGGAACATTTTCCGCGTAAGGCGTTTCGATAGCGGTAGTAACTGGACGGAACTGTTCCGTGTAAACGAAAACGGCAACGTAGGAATTGGCACCACGCACAATGACCCAAATTATAAATTAATCGTCAACGGCACCATCGCATCTCACAAAGTAAAAGTAACCCAGGAGGCCTGGGCAGATTTCGTGTTTGAAGACCACTACATTCTGCCCACATTGCAGTCCGTAGAAACCCATATCAAAACCCATAAACATTTACCCGGTATTCCTTCAGCAGGTGAGATCGCAGAAAAAGGAATGGACATCGGAGATATGCAGCAGAAGCAAATGCAGAAAATAGAAGAACTCACATTGTATGTAATAGAACTGAATAAAAAACTGGCCGCTCAGCAGGAAGTGATTTCACAACTGGAGAAAGCACTAAAATTGCCAAAAAAGCAGTAATTTCCGGGATAACCTCCTTATAAAACCACCAAATAAATGAGCATCCTTATCACGGCCTTCACTATCCTCATCGGCATCATCCTGCTGTTACTGATCATTGCACTGTTCATCAAAAAGGAATACACCATTGAACAGGCTATTGTTATCAACAAGCCCAAAGCATTGGTGTACGACTATCTGCGGCTGCTTCGTAACCACGATAACTTTGTCAAATGGTCAATGATAGATCCCAACATGAAAAAGGAATACACGGGAACAGATGGTACTGTCGGTTTTGTATCTGCATGGGACAGTACAAATAAGCAGGTAGGAAAAGGAGAACAGGAGGTCATTAAAATGGCAGAAGGAGAGAAGATAGATTATGAACTGCGTTTTATCCGTCCTTTTGAAGGAATATCTTATGCCTCCATTGCCACTGTTGCAGTAGGAGAACAGCAAACCAGGGTAATATGGGTCTTTAACGGTAAGATGAAGTACCCTATGAACCTGATGCTCCTGTTCATGAACCTGGAGAAGATGCTGGCAAAAGACCTGGATGAAGGACTCGTAACGCTGAAAAATATCCTGGAAAAATGACACCAATTCAGAAACTACAGCCTTTCATTGGCACCTGGAAAACAGAGGGGCAGATGAGGACCGGTGAAAAAATTACGGGTACCGATATTTATGAATGGTTCCCCGGCGGCCACTTCATCATGCACAAGGTAGATGTGTTCATGGGCAGCCAGAAAAAAATAGGCCTCGAAATGTTTAGTTACGATGCCGCCACCGGTAAATATCCCATGCGTTCCTATGATAATGACGGAAATACCACTGTACTCCAGGCCACAGAACACAAGGGCGCCTGGACCTTCACCGGGGAAACAGTACGCGGCACCTTTTCCTTCAGCGAAGGGGGAAATGTGATCACCGGCACCTGGGAAGGTTCGGAGAATGGAAAGGACTGGGCACCCATCATGGACATGAAACTCAGCAAAATATCGTAACTTTACCCCGTGAAGAAACTGCTCACCATATGTTTTGCCGTTCTGTACACGCTGATAACCAGCGGGTTCACGGTAAATATGCACTATTGCATGGGTGAGCTGGCTGCCGTAGATCTACACGACACCCATAGCGATGCCTGCCCGAAATGCGGCATGGACGTGAAAGGGGATTGCTGTAAGGACGAAGCCAAATTCGTGAAGCTGGATAACTCCCACCAGGCAGCAAAAGCCTTTGTGGAGCTTTCCGCCACTGTTTCCCTGCTTCCGGCTGTTATGCAACCCATATGGCTGGCACCTGTTGCTGAAACAGTGATCTTAACTCCCCGGGCGCATGGTCCACCCATCACCCCATCTACACCACTCTACATGAGCAACTGTATTTTCCTGATCTGATATAAATACCCGTCTAACAGGTATTTATTTAATCATTTCATTTAATACAACCATCATGAAAACAATACTCATAGCCCTCGCGCTGATAGGTGTACAATTCACCGCATCCGCTCAATATAAGAAAGCATCTTTACAGGCTGCCGGTCTTACCTGCGCCATGTGTTCCAACGCTACTTTCAAAGCACTGAAAACATTACCCTTTATAGACAAGATCGATACCGATCTGAACAACACTACCTTCATTCTGTATTTCAAACCCAACAGCAATGTGAACCTCGATCAGATCAAGGGAAAAGTGGAAGGCGCCGGTTTCTCAGTAGCCAAACTGATCGTTACTGCTAACTTCGATAAGATTAAAGTGGAAAACGATACGCACATTCCTTTTGCCGGTCAAACACTGCACTTCATGAACGTAAAACCTCAAACCTTGCAGGGAGATAAGGACATTACCGTGATCGATAAGGATTTCGTGTCCGGCAAAGCGTTTAAGCAATATAGCACCCAGACTAAAATGAGCTGTTATAAAACCGGTATCATGGAAAGCTGCTGCAAGCCTGAAAGTGGAGTTGCAGGTAAAAGAGTGTATCACGTAACCATTTAACCCTGCCTTCCATGAAGAAATATATAATACTGCTGGCATTCGTCAGCATCAACCTGGTTGCGCAGGCACAGGAACTGTATGTGAATACAGAGCCTGCCAGTAATATGCCTGCCAATTCCATGGGCATCCGCCTCACCAATAAGTTCTTCAACATGAAGTTCGAAGGCCATACCGGTATGCGCTTTGAACCGGAAGTAATGTTCGGTATCTCTAAGGACCTGATGGTGCATGGGATAGGATACTTTTCCAATAACATGCAGGAAGATATCCGTTTTGAAGGAGGAAGTTTTTACGCCAAGTACCGCTTTCTCTCCAAAGACGACCTCCATTCCCATTTCAGGATGGCTGCCTATGCAAAAGGTTCCCTGATCGATAATCCATATTACCCGGTACTAAATGCCGGGCACGACCATAGTGGCAGGAACTATGAGAATGAAGAACTGGACCTTGAAGGAATGACTTCCGGTGCAGGGGCTGGTATCATTGCTACGCAGCTCATTCACAAACTCGCTATTTCCGGTATCGTAGGGTACAACCGCCATATGAAGAATCTCAAGAACGAGTTGCCATCCAACGTCTCCCGCAGTATGGTGAATTACAGTCTTTCTGCCGGGTACCTGTTATTGCCGGTGAAGTACAAGAGCTATGAGCAAACGAACCTGAACCTTTACGTGGAATTCCTTGGTAAATCCAATATCGATCAATACCGGGCAGGTTATTATGTGGATGTGGCCCCGGCAATCCAGTTCATCTTTAACAGCACTACGCGGCTGGACCTTTCCTACCGCACACAGCTGTTCGGAGATATGGCACGTAATATGGATAAGAGTTTCCTGATCAGGTTAGAACACAATATCTTCAATCTTAGAAATAAATAGGATGAAAAGTACTGTATTGCATATTAAAAATATGGTTTGCCCGCGCTGTATCAAAGCCGTGCGGCAGGTGCTGGAGCAGGAAGGGAAAGATGTGGTGGAAGTGAGCCTGGGTAGCGCCACTGTAAAAGGTACGCTCAGTGCAACGCAAACAGAAGGGATCGCAAAAGCCTTACAGGAAGAAGGATTTGTATTGCTGGACGATCGTAAACACCAGATAGTGGAAGGCATCAAAAATTTCATCGTGGAAACCGTACACTACGGTGAACTGGATGAGCTGAATGAGAACTTTTCCACGCTGTTGTCCCAACGCCTGCAAAAGGACTACCACCTGCTCAGCAAACTATTCTCTGAAGTAGAAGGTACTACCATCGAGCAGTTTATCATTCAGCAGAAGATAGAACGGGTAAAAGAACTCCTGGCGTATAATGAATTAACGCTGAGTGAAATTGCCTATAAGATGGGATACAGCAGCGTAGCCCATTTATCCGGGCAGTTTAAAAAGGTAACAGGGCTTACTCCCAGCCAGTTTAAACAGCTGAAAGAAGATAAACGAAAATCACTGGATACGATTTAGGCAAGGGGATAAGAGCAAGACTTCCTGGATTTTCTTTTTACAAAAGGCAAATCCTCCCGGATTTATCCTTTACAAAAAATCTATCGTTACAAAATAAAAACCCCCTGATGCTGGATCAGGGGGCTTTTTTATTTGAGGGGGAACAGATATCATTTATTTGAAAGGGAACAGATATCATTTATTGAGGGAATGAATATCATTTATTTGAGAGGAACATGTTCCTTTTATTTAACAGACCCAACCTTCTTTACTTATCCCACCATAACCTTCCATACAAATTGTCCCCACCCGGGAACTGCCGCTTCACCGCATCCTCATAATGTGTCTTATTATTAAACACCTCATCCTGCGGATATCCCTGCCTTAACGGAACATCCTTACCATCCGGTTTAATCAACCCAGCCGGAAATCCCGTTCTCCTCCATTCCGCCCATGCTTCAAAACCATGCATAAACAAATGCACCCAGCGCTGATTCCCGATCTGCTCATAACCATTGGCTGCAACATACGGCATACCCGCACTGGCCATCATAGCACCATACCCCGTAGTATCATTATTTTTCCATTGACGAATAGAATGCTCGATCGCCATTTTGTAATTAGCTTCAGCAGCAACATCCCCATCCGGTATCCAACCCAGTTTAGCAGCTTCCGCTTTTGCAAAAAGTGCCTGCGCATAAGTTACGAGGTATACATTCGCATTCTGTTTCCTGATCTCCGCGCCCAGTAAAGAATAGGCAGTGGTGCTTAGCCCGGTTGTAGCGCCGTAAGGTAAACCCACATATTGCCCGGCGGAATTCTTATCACCATAAACAGGCAAACGCGGATCGTTCACGGGTTTCATTTTGCTTACGAGGCTTTCACTCAATGCCCACCATTTACGATTCTGGTCTGTGATCTGATCATACCAGTAACTTTCATTCGCAGCTTCTGCAAGATGACTGAAAACAAAATTATCCGCATTGGAAGTCATGATACCTGCCGTCAATGCTTTATTGAATTCTGTTTTTGCTTTCTCCGGTGCCGCAGCAGATAAACGCAGGGCCATCAGCAAACGGATGGTGTTACCGAGTTTTTTCCAACGCGTCATATTACCCTGGTAAATGATATCGTTGATGATATCTCCTGCCACGATGGATTTATCCGCCCGGTCTAACAATAAGAACAAACTGTCGTAGATCACTGACTGCGGATCGTAAGCAGGTGTTGTATTAGCACGTCCCTTTAAAGCTTCTGTATAAGGCACATCTCCCCAGCGGTCTGTAATATGCCAGAAGAAATAGGCTTTAAGGATGCTGGCCACTGCCAGCTGATTAGGGATGGGGCCTTCATTGGCGTCCATGCTGGTAGTACGGATCACGGAATCCAGGTTCATCAGCGGGCCGTAATACATACTGTAAAAGTTAGCACTTACCTGGTTGTATAATGAAAGGTTAGGATATTGTGTTTCTGATAAGTATTGCGCAAAATATTCCGCCTGGGGAGATTCTCCCAGTACCGGCAGATAGAGTTCTGCATTGGCGATCAGCTGTGTACTGGAAGTTTTAGAGGGCAGGTTCGGATTCACGTTCATGTCGCCAAACTTATTACAAGCCGCTAAAAGCAAACTGATACCTATGATATAATAAAGTCTTTTCATGATCGTTGATTAAAAGTTAATGGTGAGGTTCGCGCCGAAAGAACGTACGGTGTTAGACTGACCGGATTCCAGCCAGCTGATGCCCTGTGAACCACTGGAGAGTTCTGTAGGATCAAGCCCTTTAGGTGCTTTCTGCCAGATCATGGCGGGGTTGCGTGCAATCAGCGCAATGTTCACTTTGCTGAAAGGCAGCCTGCCCAATGCGGCTTTATCCAGTGTATAACCCAATCTGATCTCACGGAGTTTGATGTAATCCGCACCATATAACCATTCTTCATACACATGTGTGGCCAGCACCGTTCTGTAATAACTGCGTGCATCCACATAAGCCGTTACTTCCTGTTTGGTAGCTGCGGAAATACCGGTTACTTTGATACCGCCACCATCTGCCAGGGGATCCCGGATGTTTTTACCTTTATCGTTCAGTACGGCTGTTTCCTCTGCCATACCGGTTTTCATGGCCAGCATTTTGGAACGGCTGAAGAACTGCCCGCCGAATTGATAATCGATCATCACACCGAGATCAAATTTCCCAAGGCGGAACATATTCTGGAACCCACCGGTAACATCGGGCAATGCGCTGCCGAAGTTGTGATTGGCTTCTGTATACAAAGGCATATTGTTAGTGCCAAGCAATATCTTGCCGGTGGCGGAATCACGCTGATATGCCTTCCCGATAAGACTGCCGAATGCCTGTCCTTTATAAGCATTGATATAAGCGGTAACACCTGAATAAGTAGAGGAATACAGGGGATACACACTCTGCCCGGGTCCCAGTTCCACCACCTGGCTTTTGTTCCGGCTTATGTTGAAAATGGTGTTCCAGGAAAAGTTCTTGCTTTGTATGGGCGTAGCCGTTAGTGCTATTTCAAATCCTTTGTTCTCTATCAGGCCGGCATTGATGGTAGTGCTGGCAAAACCGCTGGTACCTGATAAAGCTAATGGAATGATCTGGTTTTTATTTTTCTGTGTATAATAGGTGAACTCAACTCCCAGCCGGTTATCGAGGAATTTCAGGTCGATACCTGCTTCGTAGGAATGCGCGAAAGAAGGTTTGATATTCGCATTCGCCAGGTCGTCCAGGATATAAAGTGAATTCACGATGGATTTATCCGGCATCGTGTAATTGGCACCTACGCCATAGTTCAGGGAAGTTTCATACACACCAAGGTCAGAACCAGCCTGTGCATAACTCAGCCTGAGCTTACCATAGGAGAGTGCATTCCATTTGATCAGTTCACTGAATACAAAACTACCGGATAAGGAAGGGTACCAGTAAGAATTGTTCTGTTGTGGTAAAGTAGAGGAGTTGTCGTTCCGTAAAGAAACATCTACAAAGTAAGTGTTCTTGTAACCAAAGGATGCCATACCGTAAGCGCTCCTGATCTGTTTTCTTAACAGATAGGAATTACTGAGTGGCCGGTCCTTGGAAGCGGAGAGGCTGTAGAAACCGGGGCTGGAAAGCCCGCCCTGTGTTTCTCCGGTTACATAAGTATATCTCCTGTTATAGATGTTACCGCCAAGGTTGGCATTGAAAGAGAAATCGTCCCAGTTTTTATTGTATTGCGCCAGGAACTCATAGTTCATTTCCTTGTTCTGATATTTACCAGAGGAATATGCCGGTACCCTTCTGCCATTGAAAGCAATCCTTGTTTCAATGTTTTGCGTGTACATATCGCTGCGTACAAATCCGCTTAGTTTCAAACCCGGTAATACCTGGTAGCTGAGGCCTACGTCGCCGAAGAAACGATCCCGGCTGTCACTGCTGAAATTCTCATAGGCATCGAAGTACGGATTGTCCCAGTACAATGCGCTGAGGTCTGTGAGTACGCCACTGCTGCCGGCGGCAGGAGGGGAGATGTTCCAGTGTTTGATGGTACCATCTGCATAACGGTAATCCTTCATCCGTTTCATATCCATATTACGCTGGAACCATTGTACAATATAACGCGCGCCCCATTCGGAACCCTGCGATGGGCGTTGCGCGCTATTGTTAGCGTAATTGATATTTGTTGAAACCGTCAGCTTGGGGGTAAGGTCGAGAGATGCATTTACGCCGAGGTTATTTCTTTTTAACCAGGTGTTGGGTTCCACCCCTCCGATATTAGTATTGTTATAGCTCAGGCGGAAAGTAGAATTTTCATTACCGCCGGAAACTGTGATGCCATTGTTTAAACTATATCCTGTTTCATAGAAGTCCTTGATGTTGTTGGGATGTGGAACAAAGGGAGTTTCCTTTCCATACTCAGGGTCCAGCGGGAAAAAGCTGAATACCTGGCGAACGGGTGTACCATCCATTTTAGGTCCCCAGCTTTCATCATAATCCAGCTGTACGAATTTCTGCCCGTTGGCGAGGGTGCGCCATGTTTGCGTAGAACCTGCACCATACAGGTTTTGAAGGGGGAGGAAGTTAGCGGCTTTTTCAATGGAGTAAGCACTGTTCAGCTGTACATCTACTTTCTTTGGTCCTCTTTTTCCTTTTTTAGTAGTGATCATGATCACGCCATACTGGCCGCGTATACCATATAATGCAGAAGCGGCGGGGCCTTTCAGTACGTTCACTGTTTCAATATCTTCCGGGTTCACATCCTGGCCAAGGTTACCATAGTCTGCCCTGTCGCTGGAGGCAAAGTTGGCGTTGGAGATAGGAGTTCCGTCTACCACTATCAGTGGCTGATCGCCGCCGGAAATGGAGTTCACGCCACGGATCTTGATCTTTTGCGTTCCGCCAAGGCTGGCTCCTGAAGACCCCGTCACCTGTACGCCGGCAATTTTACCAGCCAGTGATCCGATCACATTCTGCTCTTTGGTGAGGGTGAGGTTTTCTCCTTTCACCTGTTGGGTGGAATAACCCAGGGAACGCTGACTGCGCGAAATGCCCAGTGCCGTCACTACCACTTCAGATAAACGGGTATCACCTTCCAGCATCTGGAAGGTCACTTGTGCTACTTCATTATTCTGCACCGTAATATTCTGAACTACAGGGCTGAAACCCACGGCAGAAGCCTGCAAACGGTAGGTGCCTGCTTTGAGGTTATTCAAACTGAATTCGCCCTGTGCATTGGCTACGGTGCCATGCGTAGTACCAACAACGGTTACTGTAGCAAAGGGGATGACTGCTCCCGTCGGATCAGTTACTTTTCCTTTAACTCCTCCTTCAAATGAAGGCAGAGGTGCTTTTTTGATGATGATGTTATCATTCACCAGTTCATACTGTAGATTGGCGGGTTTTAACAGATCGTCCAGGATCCGGGCAACGGTTTCACTATTTGCCTGGTAAGTGATGCTGGTGTAAGCAGCAATGTCTTCCGTCTTATACGTAAAGGAGAATTTGGCGTGGGACTCGATCTTGCGCAGGACCTGTTTCAGACTCATGTTCTTTATGTCTAAAGACATCGTCTTATTCAGGTTCTGGCCGGAGCCGGTACCTGCCATCAGCAATCCGCTCAGGGTAAGAAGAATGGCAAGAATAGATATCCTCATAAGTAACCGTTTGTTTTTGAACAACTTAGGAAGTTGTTGCATGGCACAAAACAGCGCAGCAATACTGCTGTACGTTTTTACATACAAATTCATAGCTTTGATAAGTTTAGTAATTCTATGACGGGATTATTTAAATGCACAAAAAGAGCCGTTTCCTGCTCGTAACAGGAACGGCTCTTACATGTTTTTCTAATCCGGTGCAAACACTGCATGGATATTCATAACATTAGATTTTGGTTGAAGATCGATTTATTCTTTATTGGATCACATATACGCCCGCCGTGTCCAGCAGTTGACTGTCCGTCAGCTTGCATAATATATGTAACGCTTCCTTTATGCCGATATCCCTTCTGAATGAAGTGGAAATATTGATCGCACTGATGGCTTTATTATCTATCCTGATCGCTACGTTGTACACCCTTTCCAGGTCTGCTGCAATCTCTGCCATGGTTTCTCCGTCATAGGCCAGGCTGCCGTCTTTCCAGGGAGCTGTTTCTACCAGCGTTGCTTTTTTAGTGATAGCTGATTCCGTTACTTCATTCACTTTCACCTGCTGGCCCCGTGTAAGTAATGCGGGTGTTTTATCGCCTCCATAGTTCACACGCACTTTACCATGGCTTACAGAAACAATGATGTGCTCCTGCCCCGGATAGGCCTTTATATTAAAGGCAGTACCCAATACGGTGGTAGATACTTTCCCGGTATGAATAATAAATGGTGCATTCTCTGCATGCTGCACATCAAAATATGCTTCCCCGGAAAGCGTCACTTCCCTTTTGCCGGAACCAAAGGTTGTCGGGAATTCCAGTGTACTGGCTGCATTCAACCATACTTTGGTGCTATCCGGTAATACGAGGTATTTATATTCAGAACGTTCCGTGATCCTTTTCGTTAATGCAGGTGCCTGGGATGGCAGCAAAAACCAGGCAGCGGCAGCCAGTATAATAACGGCAGCAGCAATGGCAGGTATCATCCTCATACGGCGGCGTTTGGGATGCAGCAGTACAAGGTTACCCATTTCATCAATGTAAGAAGTGTCCCCGGTCTGCGCATAAGCTGCTTTTACCAGCTCACGGATAGCTTCATCATACTCGGATTGGCGGACGTAACTAAAGAACTCTTCATACTCCTCGTGGGAGCATTTATTGTCCATATATTGCCTGAATAGATACTTTATCCGTTCCTCCATATACCTGTTAGACGAAGCAGCGAACAAATGTTCCTATCCGGGATCAAAAAAAGTTGAAAAAAAGTATGCAGAGGGGGCCGGTAGTTCTGATAACAAAACTACGGATGGTCTGTAATGCAGAAGAGAGCTGGTTTTTAACCGTATGCCGGGAGATGTGCAGTTCGGAAGCTATTTCCTGGTAATTCATACCGGCTTCCCGGTTCAGGCAATAGATCAGTTTCCGCTGAGGGGGAAGGAGGGCAATTGCTTTCTGGAGGATGTGATCATATTCATTCCCCGTTACCATGGTTTCGGTAGAATGGGCATTCTGGGGAAGGTTGTTCCAGATGGTTTCCCGCAGGCGTTCGTCAGCAGCAGCTTTACGAAGGAAGTCGATCACTTTGTTCTCGGTGAGCCGGTAAAGCCATGCTTCCATGTTCCGGATCTGGCGGATGTCTTCCCTTTGTTCCCAGAGCTTCAGAAATACTTCCTGGATAATGTCCTGTGCATGAGAAGCTGATTTCGTGAGTTTTAGCGCCAGGGCATATAACCTGCCTTCGTGTTTACGGAAGATATCCATAAACAGTAGCTCCTGGTCCATATTTGGCTGTTGGTTACTCATGAATAGCGGGGAATAGTTCTACATACATCGTCCATTTAAAAATAGTTAAAAAAAGTTACAATTCCTGCTACTTCTTTTACTTGAAAATTAAATTCCGCTGCTGAACAATGTCTTTTGAGGTAGGTTCCGCCACAAATGTGCATCAAAGGCCATACAAATATTCCGGATGAAGGGAGTTCCTTTTTCGGTTACCGTCAATCTCCCCGGTTCAATATATACCAGTCCCTCCCGCTCCATTTCTTCCAGGCGCGGCAAACATTCCGGTACCTTATACCACCTGGTTTCATGGTAACACATCAGTTCTTCAATATGTTGCCGCAAAAGCCGGTCTTCCCGGCTGAGTATATGCCCGCGGAACAATGGTAAATTCCCTTCCTGTACCCTTTGCCGGTAAAGGGCCAGCTGTTTTTCATTCTGGGCATAGGCATGCCCGGTATCACTGATAGCAGATACGCCTAAGCCAATCAGCAGGGAAGTATGGGTAACCGTATAACCCATAAAATTACGGTGCAGGCTGCCGTTCTGCCGGGCCAGGTTTAATTCATCATCCGGCAGCGCAAAATGGTCCATGCCTATTTCCTCATAAAAATATTCCTGTAACATACTTCTTCCCAATTCATACAAAGCCCTTTTGGCTGCATCTTTCGGAAGGTCTTTTTCTGAAAAGAGCCGCTGCCCGTTCCCTTTTATCCAGGGTACATGCGCATAGCTATAGAAGGCAATACGTTCCGGGTAAAGCTGCATCACCTGTGTAATGGTGCTGCTGATACTTTCGGATGTTTGTAAAGGCAGTCCGTATATTAGATCAAAGTTGATGGAAGTATAACCTATGCGCCTTGCTTCCCGTACTACTTTTTCCACGGTGCAGAAAGGTTGTACCCGGTTGATCACTTTTTGCACAACAGGATCAAAATCCTGTATGCCCAGGCTTAATCTTCTGAACCCTAATGCATACAATGTTTGCAGATGTTCCAACGTGGTATTGTTCGGATGACCTTCAAAACTCATCGCTGCATCCGGCATTATTTCGCAGCTACTGAAAATAGCCTGCAACAAGTGCGAAAGATGGGAAGCACTGAAAAAAGTAGGGGTACCTCCTCCCAGGTGCACTTCCCTGATCTTCGGCGGATATTTGAACAAGGCCCGGTAAAGTTGCCATTCCTTCAACAGCGTATCTATATAAGGTGATTCATATCCATGGTTCACGGTAATGTATTTGTTACAGCCACAGTAGGTACAAAGGCTTTCACAGAAAGGCAGGTGAATATAAAGGCTGATACCTTCCTCCGTATCCCTGATACCTGCTTTAAACTGTTCCTCACTAAAAGAGGTACTGTTCCAGTAAGGCACCGTGGGATAACTCGTGTAACGGGGAACAGGTATATTGTATTTTTCAATGAGTTGCATGGCAGGATTGTATGTTTTGTGCTTTAATAACAGGACTGATATAAGGTATCCCAAGGTTCAACCCCCGGAGGATCAATAACACAGCCATGATCGTGATCATCACCGGGATCATTTGCCGGATGCGCTGGCGGATGGGAATGCTGATCAACTGGCTGAACCAGGTTACGGCCATCATAGCAGGTAAAGTACCTGCTCCAAAAGCTCCCATAAATATCATCCCATGCAGGATGCCACCGGTGGCCAGGGCGCCTGCTATACCAAGATATACCAGCCCGCAGGGCAGAAAACCATTAAAGAACCCTATGCCGAATAAAGTGCTGAAACGTTGTTGAGCTAATAACTTCCCCAATATCTTTTTTACAAATACCAATTGAGGAAAAAAGTGCATCCTTTTTTGAAACAGCACCACCAGCAACAATAAGGTCCCCAATGAAATAGATAACCATTGCTGTAACCCTCCAAGAAAGAACTGCTTGCCCAGCCAGCCGAAAATAACGCCCATAAACATGTAGGCAACAATGCGCCCAAAGTTGTACAGGAGTATTCCGGCAATTTTACGGGGTCCTGAAAGATGCCGCACCGGTAAGGTTAATGCAATTGGCCCGCACATACCAATGCAGTGAAAGCTGCCCATAAATCCTAATAATAAAGCGAACATCATTGTATATAGTATGGCGTTTCCTGGAAAAAGGAAGCACTGTCTGCCTCCCATTGTATCTTGATCCGGTAGCTGCCTTTATCGAACAGAGATCTGCTAACGGATAATTTACCGGATGCATCTAAACGTAAGGGCACCGTAAAGTCCCTGTGCGAATCAGATGGACGGTAAAAATGAATGCTACCGGCCAATACTTTATCCCGCATCTCAGGAGGAAAAGTGATCTCAACACTGTCTGCCAGTTGTGCGATACTAACAGGAATGGATAACCGTTTCGCGTTTTGCTGCGCATCTATGTTCTGCTGGTATTTGATCTCTGCAGCATAATAATCTGGTGTTGCCATATCAATGCGGGTACGCATGCTTTTGATCACCAGTGTAAGGATGCCACAGGCAAATACAATGAATACTAAAATGATCTTATGTCCCCAGTTCATATGTAATGTTTTAAAGGCCTGGTCCCAGGAATGTTGTTTGCTTCGATCCTACCTGTTTGTTCCCTTCATACAATCCTATCGTAATGGATGATTTTCTTTTATGAATATGCTTACGGGGCAATACAATGAAGAAAGTGCCTTCTCCCTGTCCCTCCGCTTTTACCTGTATATGCGGATTCCCTATCACTTCTACCGAGCCGCCTGCATCTTCCAGTTTTAAACGGAGTTGCACTGCCGCCGTGGTTTTATTCACCAGTTTAATGCGATAGAGGTTACTGATGCTATCGGTCCCTCTTTCCTGGTAAAGCATCCCTGCTGTACGGATAATAGTGCCACTCACCGGTTTGCGGCTGATGAGCATAAATGTTACAGCCGTGGTAAGTAACAACAGCACAACGCTATACGCCTTCATACGTGGTGTAAACCGTAGGGGCTTTTTAGTAGCAATACCATTCTCGGAAGCAAAGCGGATCAACCCTTTCGGATAACCCACTTTTTCCATGATATGATTGCAGGCGTCTATACAGGCCGTACAGTTGATACATTCCAGTTGTGTGCCGTTACGGATATCTATGCCGGTGGGGCATACGTTCACACACTGCATACAATCAATACAATCTCCTTCATTTTTTGAGAACTTACCCCTTGGCTCTCCCCGTATATGATCATAGGCCACTACTACAGAATCTTTATCCAGCAACACGCTTTGCAATCTACCATAGGGGCATACAACAGTACACACCTGCTCCCGGAAGAATGCATACACTGCATAGAAAACGCCGGAAAAGATCAGCATAGCTGCAAAGCCGCCTGCATGTTCGGAAAGCGGATCTGTGATAATTTCCCCCAATGCCTTTACGCCAATAATATAGGCCAGAAAGGTATTGGCAATCACAACAGATAAAGCAAAGAAGAGAATATGTTTACTTGTCTTCTTAATTATTTTGGAGGTATCCCATGGTGCCCGTTGCAACATTTTCTGTGCAGCAGCATCACCTTCTATCCAGTATTCTATCCGGCGGAACAACATCTCCATAAAAACTGTCTGCGGGCAAACCCAGCCACAGAACAGTCGTCCGAAGGCCATCGTGAATAACACAATGAATAAAATGAAAGCCAGCATGGCCAACCCGAAAATAAAGAAGTCCTGCGGCCAGAAGATAGCACCGAAGAGGATGAACCGCTCTTCCAGGATGTTGAATAAGAACAAGGGCCTGCCATTTATTTGTATAAACGGCAGGCTGAAAAACACAATGAAAAATAGCAGACTGACTATGCTTCTGATGGTATATAATTCTCCTTTGGGCCTTTTAGCATAGATCCAATTGCGTTTACCTTGTTTATTAACAGTGGCGATACTATCTCTGAATTCATTCTCCATCTTTTTCTCCTTCTTTCGCTTTAGGATTGGGAGGGTTGCTGCCATGCACCGATTTGATAAAACTTGTGAGCTGTGCCAGTTGTTTGGGAGAGAAATCATCTTTCCAGGATTTCATCCCTTTCTCCGGTACGCCGTATTTAATGGTCTTGAAGATCGCTGGTACTTTGCCGCCATGCAGCCAGTAATCGTCTGTAAGGTTGGGCCCTACCAGTCCCTGTGCCTCCGGCCCATGGCAGGCAGCGCAGTTAGCAGAGAATAATTTTTTACCTGTTTCGATATCAGTTGCTTCCGTGAGCAGCTGTACATTGTTCTCATCAATGTTATTAGCCGCATTCTTCAGGTAAGCTTCTTTTTTTATGGCAGCTTCTGTTTCTGCTATTTTTAGTTCTTCCAGTTGTAAAGGCGCTGTTTCAGAAATATGGAACCGCCAGAGGTACACGATGCCAAAAAATATACTGAAGTAGAAACCCCATCTCCACCAGGGAGGGGTGGGGTTATTCAATTCCCGGATGCCATCGTAATCATGCCCCATGTCTGCCTCTGCCTCGGAGACAGCATCCAGGCTCTTCGTTTGGTTCAGTTTTTCTAACCAGTTTATTTTTTTCTTCTTTACCCGCACCGGCCTGACCTTTGTTTTAATCCCGGTAAGCACCCTTAACGTATGCAGCAAAGCAAGGATCACCAATAATTCCACCCCTATCATAGTTACCAGCAGGTAAAAGATAGGATCAGGGATCCCTTCTACCACCGGAATAGCGGCAAAACAAAGAGAGGTGTATCTATTCTTGATCTTCTCCCGGTAGATGTCCATCGCAGATAACACAGTATATCCAAGAAGAATGATCGCCAGCAGTAACCCGAAACTGATCACCAATAGCAGGATCACCACCGGGTGAGATAATGTGGAAAGTAAGAGCATACTATTGGTTTTTAGGTTCGTCGTTGTCTAAAGGGATATGACTGATCTGGTCCATCATCTTTTTATCTGCACGCAAAGCCCAAAAGGCAGCCAGCAGAAAGAATACAGAGAAGATCAGCAGTGATGCCATCGGGTATACGCTGATGCCGGTGATCGTTTCGAGGTATTTAATGAATTTCATGCGCTTAGTTTTTAACTTTTATATCTTTCCCAAGTCTTTGCAGGTAAGCGATCAATGCAACAATTTCCCGGTCTGGCTGGATCTCCATTTTGTCTTTGTGTAAGGCCGCGGTGATCTGGAGCGCCTGGATCTCATAATCTGCTTTGGCCTGCATCTCATAACCATCGGGATAAGGCACACCCAGTTTTCGCATTACGTTGATCATAGCAGGTGTAGCTGCTTTGTCTACCCGGTTATCAAACAACCAGGGATAGGCTGGCATAATGGATCCGGGAGACATAGAAGTGGGATCGAGCATGTGATTGTAATGCCAGGAATCGGGATATTTTCCACCCAGCCTTGCCAGGTCTGGCCCTGTACGTTTGGAACCCCATTGGAATGGATGGTCGTAAATGAATTCACCTGCTTTGGAGTACTCTCCGTACCGTGCTACTTCATCCCTGAATGGTCTTACCATTTGAGAGTGACAGGTGTAACAGCCTTCCCGGATATAAATATCCCGCCCGTGTAATTCTAATGGTGTATAAGGTTTCACGCTGCTGATGGTGGGAATATTACTGCGTATGAGGAAGGTGGGTACCAGTTCAAGTATCCCGCCTATGCCCACCACAATAAGACTGAAAACCGCCATCTGCACAGGTCTGCGCTCTATCCAGTTATGCCAGTGTGCCTTGCCGTAAGTAGTCATTACTTTAGGCAGAGGCGCTGCTTCCGCTGGTTCATTAGCTACAAACACACCGCGGCGGATAGTTTTAGTGAGGTTCACGATCATCAGTATCAGGCCGGATACATACAATAATCCACCCAATGCCCGTAAAGCATACATCGGCACAATAGTGGTAACTGTTTCCAGGAACTGGTACTTCAGTTGCCCTTCTTCCGTAAACTGTTTCCACATCATACTTTGCGTGAACGCGGCCCAATAAAGCGGAATAGCATAGAAGATTATTCCCAGCGTACCGATCCAGAAGTGTGTATTCGCCCATTTGCGGGAATAGAGGGTAGTAGAGAACAAACGCGGTATCATCCAGTAGAGGATGCCAAATGTGAGGAAACCATTCCAGCCCAGTGCCCCAATGTGTACGTGTGCAATCGTCCAGTCTGTATAGTGGCTGATCGCATTTACATTCTTAAGTGACAGCATCGGCCCTTCAAAAGTGGCCATACCATAACAGGTAAGTGCTACTACAAAGAATTTAAGAATGGCATCTTCCCGTACTTTATCCCATGCGCCGCGTAAAGTGAGCAAACCATTCAGCATACCACCCCAGGATGGCGCAATCAGCATAATGGAAAATACGGTGCCGAGTGATTGTGCCCATTCCGGCAAAGCCGTATATAACAAGTGATGCGGCCCGGCCCAGATATAAATAAAGATCAGTGCCCAGAAGTGAATGATAGACCAGCGATAGGAATAAACAGGCCGGTCAGCAGCCTTCGGCACAAAATAATACATCAGGCCCAGGTAAGGTGTGGTGAGGAAAAAGGCCACCGCATTATGCCCATACCACCATTGCACCAATGCATCCTGCACACCTGCATACCAGGAATAACTTTTGAAAAGCGATAAGGGCATTTCAAATGAATTGATGATGTGCAGCATTGCAATAGCTACCCAGGTACCGATGTAAAACCAGATCGCTACATACAGATGTGCTACCCTGCGCTTTAAGATGGTTCCCAGCATATTGGCCCCGAACACAACCCAGATAAGGGTAATGGCGATATCGAAAGGCCATTCCAGTTCTGCATATTCTTTACCAGTTGTATAACCCAGGAATAAAGTGAGGGCACCGCCGGCAATAATAGCCTGCCAGCCAAAGAAGTGGACCTTGCTGAGCAGGTCGCTGAACATGCGTGCTTTACAGAGGCGTTGCAAAGAATAATACACGCCCATGAAAATACCGTTCCCCACAAAAGCAAAGATCACGGCATTGGTGTGTACCGGTCTTAAACGGCCAAAGGTAACAGGCGCAAAACCCAGGTTCATTTCCGGGAATACGAGTTCAATAGCAGCCCAAAGTCCTGCCAGCATACCAATCAGCCCCCAGAACATGGTAGCGTAGGCAAACCATTTTACCGGCCGGTTGTCGTACGAGAATTTTTCGAGAGACGTCATACAGTTTTTTGTTTATCGCTTTTGTCTTCAAAGAGGATGCGGTGTGCAGGGGAGAAATCATCTTCATATTGGCCGTCTTTTACTGACCAGATAAAGGCTATAAGAAAAAATAGCGCTACCGCCAGGCTTGCGCCCAGTAATAATAGAATCACGCTCATGAGGGAAGTTTTATATGATATGTAAAAATAAGCCGGTATAGTGGCCTGTCTGATGATGGCAATCAAAGGCGGTACTGATACTCATCAGTCCGTAACCTGAGCCCGGCCCATTCACTTAATCCATAGGTGAGTAATACAATGCTGATGGAGCTGGCAGGCATTAAGATCGCCGCGGTTAAAGGTGATAAAATGCCCTGTACCGCAAAGTATAAACCCGTTATGTTGTAGAGCAGGGAGAAAATGAAACTGATGATAATGATCCGTTTGTTGGCTTTGCATAAACGGATGAATGCGGGGAGTTTCGGTAACTGTTTTGCTTCCAGGATACCATCGCTGGCAGGTGTGAAATTGTTGCTGTTCTCTGTGAGTGAAATACCAATGTCGCTTTGTTTTAACGCACCTGCATCATTCAGCCCGTCTCCGATCATCAGCACATGATGTCCTTTTTGCTGTAAGTCTATGATATAATCCAGCTTTTCATGTGGCTGTTGTTGGAAACGCAGGGTGGCATCTTTGCCCATGATCTTCCTCAAACGTGGTGCTTCTCCTGCATTATCCCCTGATAATACGGAGAGCGTATGTGTTTTTTGGAGTTGTTGCAGCATGGGCGTGATGCCTTCCCTGTATGTATTACCCAGTATAAAATAGCCTGCATGATCACCATTGATATTCACATGTACCGCACTGTCCTTTGTATCCTTAGCACCTACATAAGCTGCGTTACCTAATTGCACATGCATTTGGTGTACCCAGCCCTGTAATCCTCTCCCTGTATCTTCAGCAAAACGGGCAACATGGGTGATCACCGGTTTGCCGCAATAAGCAAGGATGGCTCTGCTGGCAGGATGTTGTGATTGTGCTGCAATAGCCGCAATGGCTTTTGTTTCTGACAATAAAAGTGATCTCCCATTCCAGCCGGCCTGTGTGGTAGTAGCGCCAGTGAGGGTACCTGTTTTATCAAATACAATATGATCTGCGTTCGCCAGGTTCTCTATGGCCTGTGCGTTCCGCAGGTATAATTTATTTCTGCTGAGGATCCTTAATATATGCCCATTGGTAAAAGATCCCGCCAGCAATAAAGCGCAGGGGCAGGCAACAATGAGGATGGAAGTAACTGCCGGCCAGATCTTTGATTGATCATAGATGCCCCAGTAAATAGCGGTGACTGCTGCAATGAATAATACCGTCCATGCAAAATATTGCCCGGGCAGATGAATAAAGGATTTGGAGGATTTCTTATGTTCTTCCCTGTTCCATAAACTGGTGAGGTAACTTTGTGCCACTTCTTTAATGGTCAGGACCTCTATATTGCCGGACAGTTGTTTACCACCTGCATATACGATCTCACCCATCTGCTTTTCCACCGGCATGGATTCCCCGGTCACAAAACTATAATCGATCACCGCGGAACCTTTTACCAGTATACCGTCTGCCGGTATCAGTTCCTGGTGATGGATGAGCAGTGTATCACCTGTTTTAACTTCCGGTAACTGCACCGGGCCTTTTCCGGTAACATGTACGGCTATGGGAAAATAGGCGGTATAGTCGCGATCAAAAGATAAACCCTGGTAAGTTTTATCCTGTAAGATCCGCCCGATGAGCATGAACAGCACAATGCCCGTCATCGAATCAAAATAACCACCACCGGTTCCGGAAAGCACGTCCGTTACACTGCGTACAAACGTAACAACAATTGCCAGTACAATCGGGGCATCTATATGCAGGAACCCATGTTTCAATCCGCTCCAGGCCGATCTGTAAAAAGCCTGCGCACTGAAGAAGAACACCGGAAGTGATAAGACCAGGTTCAGGTACCTGAAAACAGGCATCATGGCCCCTTCCCCTGAAAAGTATTCCGGAAAGCTCAGCAGCATGATATTAGCAAAACAGAAACCGGCCACACCCAGCTGGTAGATCAGCATGCGGTTAACAGGAGGTTTTTTCTTTTTCAGGTCCTGCAGGCTGATATAAGGCTCATAACCTGTACTGGTGAGCAGTTCTGCTACTTTTCGTAAGCTCGTTTGTTCCTGGAAGAATACAACGGTAGCTTCCTTTTTACTAAAATTAACATTCACCTGTTGTATGCCCGGATCAAGCCGGTGGAGGTTTTCCAGCAACCAGAGGCAGGAACTGCAATGGATGTTGGGGATGTGGAAGGTAATATGTGTTTGTGCTGCATCCTGGTAATGGATCAGTTGTTGTTGGATCCTTGCATCGTCCAGGAACGCAAATTTATCTTCCCGTACAACAGTACGTTGCGCCACACCTGGTTTGTCGTTCAGCTGATAGTAAGTACAAAGGCCATTCTCCTGTAATAGCTCATAGACCATTTTACAACCGTTGCAGCAGAACTTTTCATGAATGGTCAATTCCCCGCAGTGGACACATTGTTGTTGCATACCCAAAAGTAACGGCTGTTAACTCCCTGGCCGATGAGTGCCATCACAGGAAAAGATGATTATCGTCATAATCTTACAACAGCCCGCCATAATTGTATAACAATCAGTTAGCAGGATGGTCGTATTTTTGCCCCATGGGAAAGGTTATTATGAAAGTGCTCCGGTTCTTTGGATCGCTCTTCGTTAAAAAGGATTGTTGCAAGGTGCTTATCGGGTTAGTATTATTAACATCATTAAGCGCACAGGCACAGCATGACCATCACATGCCTGCAAAGAAAGATACCACCATGCAGCACGATCATGCTGCCATGATGAAACAGGATGAACATGCCGGGCATAACATGCACACCATGACCCACGCCTATTCCAAAAATCTCCCCATGAACCGCAACGGCTCCGGTACCAGCTGGCTGCCGGATAACAGCCCTATGTATATGTACATGGCCGGGAAAGGCAACACCAGTTTTATGCTGCATGGAAACATCTTTTTAAGATACACCTCCACAGATTTTACCGCCAAAGGCTCCCGGGGTGCCACTAAATTAGACGCCCCCAATTGGCTCATGGGTATGATGAACCACCAGGTAGGAAAGAAAGGCTTGCTCAACGCCACTGTTATGCTGAGTTTCGACCGTCCCATTATGGGTGGGGAAGGTTATCCGCTCCTATTCCAATCCGGCGAAACCTGGCAGGGCAAAGCATTGGTGGACCGTCAGCATCCGCACGATATGTTTGCCGCCATCAGCGTAGGTTACACATACGCCATTAACAAAAACATGGATGTATATGGTTATATAGGATATCCCGGAGAACCAACCATCAGCGCCCCTGCTTTTATGCACCGTGTATCTGCCATGAATAATCCCGATGCCCCTTTAGGCCATCACTGGCAGGATGCCACACATATTACATTCGGTGTGGGAACAGTGGGTTTCCGTTACAAACAGGTAAAAGCAGAGTTCTCTTCTTTTGCAGGCCGCGAACCGGATGAAGACCGCTACAATTTTGATAAACCTTTATTCGACAGTTATGCTTACCGCGTAAGCTATAATCCTGGTAAAGCATGGGCCTTACAATTCTCACAAGCCTTTGTACACAGCCCCGAAGCACTGGAGCCGGATGAGGATGTAACCCGCACCACAGCATCTGTTATTCATACAGTGCCCTTGCACAAACAGGGTAGTTTTATTGCTTCCTCCGCCGTATGGGGGTTAAACACCCGTGACCATGGGCATAAGGAACATTCCTTCCTCGCAGAATCCAATCTCCAACTACAAAAAAATGCCATATATGGCCGATATGAATTTGTAGAAAAATCCACCCACGAACTCCAGCTGGAAGATACTTTCGGCGAAGCAAAATTTAACGTTCACGCCTTCACGTTAGGTTATGCAAGGACCCTGGCAACCGCCTGGAAAACCAATCTGGCATTAGGTGTGCAGGGTACGGTGAATGTGGAAGATAAAGCCTTGTATGGCATTTACGGAAAGAACCCGCTCAGTGCACAGATCTATTTAAGGATCAGTCCTGCCATACATAAATAAGTTAATATAAAATCCCACATTAATTTCAACACAGTTTTTGCAATTTATCCTACTTTAGCTGTGATGAAGTATCTTTCGAAGGGCTGGATATTACTCCTCATCTTAGCAGTAGCCGCCTGTGGCCGTAAAAAGGGGCAACCCCGGCAACAGGAGATCGTAAAAGACCTGCGGCAGCTGGATGAAGTGGTGCCAGAGCAAATAGCAGAGCGACTGGAATATATTGCAGGCAACGATGGGGCTATGGAGGACAGTATAGCTGTTTTCCGCCTCTCCGCCCTCCAATACGTTTACCAGCAGAACAATGGAGCCGCAAAATGGTCCAAAGACGGCAGAGCGAATGCCGCGGTGTCTTCTATGTTGCAGCTCATCAACACGGCCGATGATTACGGCCTGGTAAAAGCCCATTACCATGCAGATCCCCTCCGCACCTCATCAGCACGATTAAAGAACGAAAAACGGGATGCCGCCCTCTGGGCAAAAATGGATGTATTCCTAACAGATGCATTCCTTAGGATGGCTTACCAGTTACATTACGGTATTGCTCCCCGGGATAGCATCACCCTCCGCAAAGATTCCCTTCTTTCTGATACGGTACTGGCTGGTCTTTTACAGGAAGCCCTTTCAAGAGGGAATGTAACGTCTGTGCTTGCACAGCAGGAACCTATCCACCCTGGTTATACTGCTCTCAAAGAAGGCATACAATTATATAAACAACATTACGGCAACCGCCACTGGGATACCTTGCCACAGGCATACACAGATACACTGCAGTTTCGGCATCAGTTAGGTCTGCGCTTATTACAAAGCGGGCACCTGGATACTACGGGTGTAGGATTAACAGATTCCCTCGCACTGAGAAAAGCCGTAAAAGCATTCCAGAATGAATTCAATATCTACCCGGATGGCGTGGCCGGAAAACGTACTATCCAGGTACTCAATAAACAGCCGGAAGACTGGCTCCTGCAAGCCGCCATCAACTTAGACCGCTGGCGCAAACTACCGGATACTTTGCCGCTGCGTTACCTGATGGTAAATATCCCTGCCTTCCGTTTAAACGTATACGAAAATGGTGATTCGGCTGTAGAATCCCGCGTGATAGTAGGTAATCCCCGTACACGCACACCCGTATTGAATTCCGTAATGACCAACTTTGTGTTGTATCCTTACTGGCGGGTGCCCTACAGCATTGTGTTCAAGGAAATGCTGCCACAGATCAGGAAAAATGTAAACTACCTCGCAGAAAAGAACCTGGAAGTGGTAGATCATCAGGGCAATGTGATCAGCCCCGATTCCATTAACTGGTCTAAACTTGGAAGGAATTACTTCCCTTATGTGTTACGGCAGATGGATGGCCTGGATAATTCCCTCGGCATCATGAAGTTCAACTTCAGCAACAAGTTCAGCGTATACCTCCACGACACCAATAACCGGAGCCTTTTCAGCAATTCCAACCGCGCACTCAGCCATGGCTGCGTACGTGTGCAACAATGGGATAGCCTGGCCATGTATATGGTCCGCCATGATCCCAAACCTTATATCCGTGATAGTGTGCGTACCTGGCTGGTGCGTGAGGAAAAGAAACAATACAATCTCACAGAAAGGATCCCCATCTATATCCGTTACTTCACAGCCGAATTGCGTAACCACAAAATGCAGTTCTACGAAGACATTTACGGAGAGGATAAAACACTGATGAAATACTTTACGGCTAAATAAGATATTGGGCCAAACGGCAGCTTATTAATTAAGCTGCCGTTGCGTCGCACATTTGTACGGAGGGAATTCTTTTGAGGAAAGAAGGGCTTTCCTCAAAAAGGAAACATACGCACACGCTGAACTTAGTGGCTGCAGTTCTCAAAAAGGAAAGCTGATCAATAGCGATCAGTTTTCAACCTTTACTTCTATATTTTATAATTTCGATTGTGCCGCTGCAAGGGTCACCGTTTTTCCCAACGCGCCAAATTCATGCAGATCACCAAACACTTCAATACGGATAGATTGGTCCAGACCTCCAATACGAATAGGATCAAAACCGCTGTCTTTAATCAGTTCTTCAACGGTGCCGTTGATACTGCTGTTGTCAGTAGCATAAAACAGCACAGATCGTTCAGGCTGTTGGAAAGCTGCACTCTCCAGGGTGGCAACGCCTAAAGTACCCAAGGCCTTCACCAGTTTCGCATTTTTAGGAAGGATAGCTTTGTTGATCTGGCCGGCGGACTGGTTGGCATCAATAATTTTCTTAAACCCGCCATTGTCGTCCGGAGCAATTGGGTTAGAAGGGTCCACGATTATCTTACCTTCAAATTCAGCAGCATATTTTTCAAGCAGTTCTTTGATAGTATTAAACCAAACAGCCAGAACTATAATATCCGCTTCTTTGATCGCTGCCTGAATGTCCCTTGATTGAGCAAGCGCGCCTAATTCAGCAGCCAGCGCCTGCGATCTCTCTGGTTTACGGTCAGCAATAATTACGGAACGGTTTCCTTTTACGAGATTGGCAGCTACTACCGTACCAATATTTCCTAAACCGATAACTGCAACTTTTGAAATGGACTGTGACATATTTTGTGTTTTTCTGTTGAATAATTTATAATGCAAATTTCCAACAGAAAGGCATGTCCGGCCAATGACCTGGTTTAAGAAATATTCTTGATCTGGTTTAAGATTTTGGCAGTTTTTTGGTTGTTTTCCTGCCTTTGAGCCTGCTCAGGAACTCTGGTGTGATACCCAGGAACGCGGCTATTTGGATCTGTGAGAGCCTGCCTGCCAGATGGGGATAGCTGTCCAGGAACGATTGATAACGTTCTTCAGCCGTTGAACTGATATTTTGCAGTAAGCGCTGTTGCAGCCTTACAAAACTGTTCTCTATTAAAACCCGGAAGATACGGTCAAACTTTGGTGCGGATGTATATAAAGTAATGAGATCATCGCGGCTGATCTGCAGCACAACCGTGTCTTCCACGGCATCAATGTTCAGCGCTGAAGGTTGCAGGCCATGAAAACTTCCCAGGTCACTGATCCAATGATCCTCAATGGCAAATTGCAGTATATGGATGACGCCGTTATCATCTATTTTGTACATCCTTAAACATCCACGAACAACAAAGTTGAAGTGTGTGCAGATCTCGTCCTCCTGCAACACGTATTGCCTTTTCCGGAAAAGACGGTGCTGGAACTTTTCCCGTACAAGGTCCTTTTCCATTTTATTGAGCGGAAGAAGGTCATCAAAATAATTAATTAAGGGTGCTACGGCGTCAGTGAGTGTCTTTTTTGCCATATCTTTATTTTATTTCCTGCATTTGATCAGAAAGAAAGGATAGTTTTCGGTAACCTCAGTGATCTCAAGCAATCCAGCCTGGTCAAACTCCGCATGAATGGATTCCCTGTCGTAAAAGAACATCTTAACACCACCGAACATCTCATAACGGTCCTTGCTTATTAATGTTCCCTGCCCATAGGTCTGCGCTTCCTTTGTAATAACCGTAAATACCATATACCCGCCTTCGGACAGTTGATGATAGCAATCACGGATCAATTTCGCCCTTTCATTACTATCCAGCAGATGTATCAAAGCATAACAAAAGATCCCGTCATACAGGTTATTGTCAAATGGCATATCAGTTACAGACCCATGATGGATCACCATATCCTGGCCATAATGTTTCCTCGCCATTTCAATAGCAGTTTTGGAGATTTCAATCCCCGTTACTTCCATGCCGCTATCCACGAAGATCTTAGCGTTCCGCCCATAGCCAATGCCAGGAATAAGCACCGTACGCACAGCGTGCTGAACAAAAAGATCCTTCGTTAATACAGCAGACTTTGCCGGCTCTAAGCCCCACATTTCCTGTTTTTCGTTAAAAGCTGATTCCCAGAATTCCATCATCAAATATAAAGAAAGCCCTCAGGAAAACATGTTTCCTGAGGGCTTTAATATAACATTGCTCCTCTTAATACTTCACAATCACCCGCAATGCATTACGTGTTCCTTCCAATACATGCAGATAATAAATGCCATCTATTGAAGAACTGATATTGAGGCTTACTTCGAAATATTTAGCATCATTCGGCGTAGCTACAGTAGACAATACAACATTTCCGCGATAGTCAACCACCATAAAAGTATGCGGCCGTGCCGGTGCATTTTCCAGTTTTACTTTGAACTGCCCTGATGTGGGGTTCGGGTACACTGTTGCCCTGATCTCCGGGATCAAGGTGCCAAGCCCTAATACAAGTATTTGTTGTGGAACAGGGGCGGCGGCCTCATAGTTATCATTACCTGCCTGATCAGCCTGGATGGTGATCAAACCTTCATAGTTTAACTTTAACATATTGCCATTGAGGTTCCCATTTCCTGATACAATAGAGAACCCAACCGGTAAACCGGAAGAAGCCGTGGCAGTAAGGTTCACCGTTTGCCCTTTTACTTTTGCAGCAATAGCGCCGAAGTCAATTGTCTGTTGTGCTTTATGCACTATAATAGTTTGCTCAGCAGCAGCCGGATCATAATTCTCATTCCCGGCCTGTATTGCTCTTACAATGATGGTCCCTGCTCCGGTGATCGTTACCAGTGAATCTGCCAATACACCCGGCCCGCTGACTAACTCGAACCTTACCGGTAAACCGGCATCAGAGCTGGCATGCAACACAAAAGCGCTATCCCCGAAAGTCTTCTCAGGCACCGCCTCAAAACTGAGCTCCTGTGAAGCTTTAGCAACGTTTATAGAGATCTCCGCTGTAGCCGGGAAATAATCTGTTGACCCCGCCTGTGTAGCCCTGATCACAATCGTTCCTGCACCTGTAAAATGCAAAGCAGAATCTGTTAATGTACCCGGCCCGGAGATCACTTCTAAAGTAACCGGCAACCCAGATGTACTTACTGCCCCAAAAAGTTCCAATGGTTCATCGCCATAAGTGATGTCCGGCACTTCATTAAAAGATACAGATTGGTGACGGCGCTCAAACAATTCCCACTCTGAAAACTGCGTACCCGTATGCCCATTATTGGCTGTAACATTCAATCTATAATAACGATAAGCGATAGTATTACTATCAACAGAAAATGTTCTCGTCAGCTTTCTCGTAGCAAAGCTTTGATTGATCTGGCTATCGATCAATGCCCAGGTTACGCCGTCGTTAGAACCAACAAGGTTCCAGTTCCTGGGATCACGCTCCGGAACATCATTGCCTGATGTTAAAGTATAACGCGTAACAATCCCCGGCTGCGTAGAAGCATATTGCACCCACAATGCTTTCCTTCCGCTGATATAATATTTGGTACTGGTATTGTTATCTATCAGACTGGTAAAATTCTCAGTAGGTTTGGAAGTATTGGGATATTGCCCTGTAATAACACCACCATTGTCAGTGAGGTCAAGAGAAGCAATAACTGTATCTGCACCATACCGCACCTGAGGTTCCGCAAGGATACTTTGTCCGCGTGCGCGCAATGAATCCCACAGCGGTGCAAGCAGCTGTTTGGGAATGGCAATATTGGCCACCGCAGAATCTCCAAGACGCTCCTGTAACTGTTGCAGGTAAAGACTTCTGGGTATTACATGTGTGCCCCAGCTTTCCCAATACCCATTGCCACTTTGCTTTTTACCGATGTTACCGATGCCCCAGTTCCTCGCACCAAAAGGACTGGACACGAGAATATCGCTCGTGTAGGAATAAGCATTCCAGAACAAGGTCTGTGCGCCAGACCATCCATGCCCTGTTCCTGATGCACCGCGGTTCTGCACCCTGATCTGTCCGCCATAGATATTATCATACAACTGCCCGGTAGACCATCTGTGATGCGGCCCTATATCAGCCTTTGTATTTTCAGAACTGCAATCCAGGAATACATTCGGCCCGGGAACTTTGGAACCGCTCACCAGGTCGTGACGTCCTCCCCAGGTAATGCAACGTTGGTATAAGTTACTGGTAGCATTGCCATCCAGGTTAAAGGAATATTTCCTTCCGCCGGTAGTAATGGATTTTGGATCAATCATTGCACAATCTTCCACCGTATTAAAACGGCTCATATTACTAAGGCTCACCAACCCATTGCCAAAGTACTTGCCGGTCACATGTTTGATCCAGCTGTTTTCCGTACGGGTAAAAACAATTGCATACCAGCCATGGCTTTCATCTTCATCATTCTGAAAATAAGACTCTATCCGCATTTGCTCCAGGCCACATTCACTGATCCTGCCTGTAATATTGGAACGATAAACCTCACCACCACCCAGGGTAGTTTCAATGGGATCTACGATAGGAATGTCAATGGTGATGGTAGATCCGCTAACCGCAGTAATGGTTCGCTCATAAGTAGTTTTATACCCTGAAGCCGTCCATCCATACTGGCGCATATCCAGTGTATCGATCCAGAGATCGTTGGGCGTTTTCTGTACCACTACTTTATCACCTGCATGGAAAGTGTGATTGGCAGCCACATCAAAAGTTTTACTACCGGTAGGCACATAGGAAGAAGTAATGCGGAATTTGCTGCCGCTCACTTCTCCATACCCACTACCGGCACCCTGTACTTTGATGAGGTCATGCTGTGTTTTCTGTGTGGCAATGATCACCGTTCCGTTTACCCCGTTTCCTGCTCCCCGCAGAACAACCCCGCTGGCCTTAATGAAAATGGAGCCTTCCACAGGATATACCCCGGCCTTCAGTAACAACACTCCGCGATGCCCGTTAGCTTGTAAAGGCAATGCAGATACCCTGTCGATCGCTGCCTGGATATGTGCGCGATTATCTCCTTCAACAGGGGAGATACTGTCTGAAACACTCCATACCGGAATGCGGACCCCGCCACCGCGATACCCTGCATTTGAAAAGTCAGGTATCTGGTTGACCGTATCGGTCTGTCCCTGGTTGGCATATTTTTTATAGACCAACCTTCCATTTTCCATGGAAATTAATTGTGCCTGTGTGCTGTGGCTAACAGCGAGCAAAAAGGGCAAGAGAAGCCCGGCCAAAAATCCTTTGAGTGTAGATTTTTTCATAAGTGGAATTTTAATATCCCAAAAAATAGAGATATTATCTCAGCCATGTTAATACCATATTCGCTTCCTGCGATACCATTTTCATAAAGAAAGAAGGCTGCCTCCCATTACAGGAAACAGCCTCTTTTTTCGGCTTTAAAAATAGAAAGGTTAGAAAGGCCTGGTGTCCAAAGGAATACCCCAGTTGGGATTGAATTTCAGGATAACATTAGAGATAGGTAAAATGAAAGTGCCGGAGTTCACCGTTCCTTCAAAACTTTCAGTCCCTATTTTATGTACGATCTTTGTTTTGCTCCATGGTTTGCCTGCCTCGAGCGAAAACCTCTTCAGATCGAGGAAACGTTTAATGGAACCTATTGGCAGTTCACGTCTTCTCTCATCCAGTACTGCCTGTATCACCTGGTCAGCACTTAAACCTGCGTCAGACAACTGAGGCGTACCAGTTTTGTAACGATACCTGCGCAGGGTGTTCAGATCAGCAATGGCCTGTGCTGGTTTATTTGTACGTGCATATCCTTCAGCACGCAGCAGCAATACTTCAGGGTAAGTGATCCCGGATGTGATCTGGCTTTTAGAACCGCGGAAATTCTGCACGCGCGTACCATCATCATAGGTCACCCCATTGAAGGTAGCTTTATAGCCAGGCGCAGGGAGATAGAAATAAGTATAACGAAGATCGTTCTGCTGATCATGTAATGCAATCAGTTCCGCAGAAGGATAAGCACTGCCTGTTCTGCCTGTACCTGCATCTGCACTTCTGAAAAGCAGGATCTCTTTGCTATTGGGTTGTGTGAAGAAATTGTCGCCTGCGTTGATGCCGCTGTTGATCAGGTTGGCAGGGTCTTTCCAGGAAAAAGTATTGTAATCATACAACACTTTATCTTCTCCGCCTGCAATAGCAGCCGTCCAGGCAAGATTGGCATAGTAGGCAACACTGTCGTATTTCTGTGTGAACAAATGGATATTGGCCAGTAATGCATAAGCCGCAGTTTTATTAGGGCGCGATGGATAATTGGTTTTCAACGGAACGTTGGGTAATGCATCATAGAGGTCCTGCAATACACGGGTAAATGTTTCAGCCTGTGTGGAAAGGTCTGGTGCTTTCCCTGCTGCGTCAATACCAGTTACATAAGGAATGGTCTTGGTCTCATTTTTACCTCCCGGCTGATAAACCGGGCCATATACCAAAGTAGTATTGAAATAAGCCCATGCTCTTCCTACCAATGCCTGTGCAATCACTTCCTTGCCATATGTTTCTGTATCTGCTGTAATAGAAGCACGAACACCTTCTATTACATTGTTGAAATAAGCCGCGGCGCGGTAAGTACCCCAATCCCAGAAATAATCAGAGGTGTTGGGATTCTTGAAGGGTTGGCGGAAAATGTATGCGTAATAACGGTCCAGGTTAGGATGGTTATTAGCGAGGTAACTGATCTTGCCCAGGCCTTCGGAAAGTTCCACATTATCTGTAAGGTAGGCCAGCATACAGCCGGTATTATTATCGAGGAAAGTAAATTGAACAATATTCACATTGTCCAGCAGGTGATCAAAGTCCGCAACCGTAGAAGGGATCAGTTTCCCCTTTGGTTTTACATCCAGGTACTTGTCACAGGAGCTGAATAACAGTACAGTTAAAGCAGCAGTATATAAGAATTTCATGATCTCGTATTGGTTGGTTAGAAAGTAAATGATAAACCGGCATACAGTTCAGGCCTTAATGGGAGGGAAGTAAATCCCTGTTCTGTGAAAGCGCCTGTACCACCTGTAGTATTGATCTCAGATATTTCCGGATCAAGCCCCTGGCTGTTAGCTACCACCGTGATGAGGTTCCTGCCCTGAAGGTAAAGTTTCACAGAGCCGAGTCCTGCCCGTTTCACTAAACTCCTGTTCAGCTGATAGGATAATGTAACATCCCTTAACTTCAGGTAATTGGCACTTTCAAGGAAGGTATCGGAATAGGGATAATAGAACATATCCATGTTCCAGGAACTTAACAGCGGATAAATGGTTGTCTTTTCATCTCCTGGTTTACGCCATCTGTTGGCTACATACCGGTTGATGTAATTGGAGCCGGAGAATACATCCTTCCTTAGCACATGACCCAATTTTGCAATGATCATAAAAGACAGGTCAAGATCTTTATAGCGGAAAGAATTGGTAACATTGATCACATGTTTGGGTCGCAGCGTACCACCATATACAAGATCATTCACGGCTACACTTCCACCTACTACTTTTGTTCCCTTTTCTGTATAGAACTGCGCTATACCGTTATTGTCCAAACCTGCAAAACGATAGGCAAAAATGGCATCCAGCGGATAACCTTCTCTTTTGATAGCGCCATTGGTAGCTGTGCTGGTATATTGATAGTTGATATTGTAGGTAAGTACTTTATTCTGATTAAAGCTGTAATTGGCAAATACGTTCCAGGAGAAATCCTTCGTACGGATCACATCTGCATCTATACCTAATTCAATCCCGTTATTTCTTACACGGCCCACATTTTTGGTGAGGGAAGTAAATCCTAAAGAAGGATCGATGGCGTCACTGGCTAACAGGTCCACGCTGTTCTTGAGATAATAGTCTATGGTAAGGTTCACCCGGTTATTCAACAAGGCAATGTCTGTACCGATATTGGTGATCTTTGTTTTCTCCCAACGCAGGGAATTGTTAGGAGGGGAGGAAATACCATAAGAGATATCGCCTGTTAAAGCAGAATAAGAACCCGGGGAAATGATCAGGAAAGGGCCTGAAGTAAGAGAGATATTTCCATTAAAACCATAAGAGCCTCTCAGGTATAATTTATCGATCCAGGAAACATCAAAGAACCTTTCATTGGAAAGTTTATAGGTACCACCCACAGACCATAAAGGTTTGTAGCGGTATTTAGGATCAGTGCCGAAAAAGTTGGTCTGGTCCAGCCGGATACTACCGCTTACAATGAACCGGTTATTATATTCATAGGAACCATTGGCATACCAGGATACAAAACGGTTATCCCTGAAGCCGAAACTACCGATACTGGCAGATGGCCTTCCGCCGGAAAACAGCATATCACTGTTATAGGCACCCGCATTGTAATCCGTATAATTAAAAGTACTGAATATACCAGCCTGGTCATCGTGCCCGAAGCGGGTAGGATAAGCATTATTCTCATAGGTATCTTTACTTATCTCATAACCGCCGATCACAGAGATGCGGTGTTTGCTGAATAATACTTTGTTGTAGTTCAGCTGTGCCCTGAAAGTATAACTTTCATTGATGTTACGTGCCTCATTCAAAAATCCTCCTTCCGGGATGTAATGTTTAGCTGTATTGGTAACAGAAGTGGCATCGTTGAAAGCAGACCTTACACGGAATGCATTCTTTGAATAGGTTTGCCTGCTTACGGTATTTCCCCTTGTCCATGAACCACCTGCATCTCCCGTGAGGCCAGGTAATATGTTCACGCTGATATTACCGCCAAAACGTAATTGCAGGTTTTGTGATTTATCCGTTTCTTCAGCCAGGTCGAGGATGGGATTATACTCAAGGGATTTCAGGCCGGGAATGGCTTTATAGCGGTCTATCTTTTTACCATTCACTGCATCTACTGCCTGGGGCTGACCGGTGGCAGGGTTTACAATAAGATCATATGGTTGCAGGAGAGAAGTGGAAGTATAGCTCACAAATTCTTTCCATGAACGCACAGGTGCCGCAGTTCTGGAATAATTCACATTGGAGAACAGGCTGAAGGAAACATATTTATTAGGTTTCCAGTCATTGCTGATATCCACGATCAACCGTGAATCTTCATTTTGTATGGTGTTGTTCTGATTACCAATAAATTTGATGGCAGCATTTAATCTGCTGGTTTCCGTTCCGGCATTCAGCGAAATGTTATGTTGCTGTACCTGCTGGTTCCTGAAGATATATTTTTCTATCTGCCCTATTCCATCATTCGTTTTCAACTGCGCGATCTCATCATCGGCAGCTTTTGCCGTGATCCATCCCTGCGATTTAGCGATCAGCAGGTAATTCACACGGGAAGTGGCGCCGTAGTTATTATAAGTAGTGAGCAGGCTGTTGGCATTCTGATTGTACAGTTCAATTTCCGCATCAATATAATCAGCAGAATTTGCTCTGTGCAAATAAGACAGTTTAGGTTTCAATACTGTGCCGTAAGATCCCTTATAGCCGATCTGCAAAGAGCCGGCTCGGCCTTTTTTAGTAGTGATCACAATCACGCCATTGGACGATTTGGATCCATAGATTGATGCAGCTACCGCATCTTTTAAGATCGTTAATGTTTCGATATTATCCTGGTTGATGCTTTCCAGGCCGCCAGTGATCTGGAATCCATCCACAACTATCAATGGTTCTTTATTGGCTACAAAAGTAGAAACACCTCTTATTTCAATGGCACCTTCTTTGGTGAGTACTACGCCGGCAGCCTGTCCTTCCAGGTTGGTTTTAAGATCAGGTTTTAGTTTGCCTTCCAGGCGCACCGGGTTCACCACAGAATAGGAGCCTGTAGCACGTTCCCGTGAAATGGTCTGGTAGCCGGTGCTCACCACAGTTACGTCCTGGATATTGCGCACAGCGGCCTGTAAAGTGATAAAGAAAAAGGTCTGATGTTGAACCGCTTGCTGTAAGGGTTTGAACCCAATGCTGGAAATAGCAAGTACAGCATCGGAGGGCACATTGTTGAGTTTGAATTGACCCTTATCGTCTGTAGTAGTGGCCTGTTTGGAACCCTGGATGAGAATGGAGGCCCCGCTGATAAGTGCCCCGTTTGAATCGATCACCTGCCCCCGGATATTGATCCTGGTAGAGTCGTTGGCACTGAGTGTGCAGATGGACAGGAAGAAAAATGAAAGGAGTAGCGGGATGCTCCGCCGCGAAAATATCGCGACGGGCTGGCGTGTAGATCTCGGCATAGTAAAATGATTGGTTGGTTAGATAAATTACGGATTGGGCAATAGGATGACAGGTAACGTTGATGGGCCGTTACAAGTGCTCTATAATTGCAGGTAACATTGGTGGACTGTTACATAAGCGCTCTTCAAAGTAGCGTTGACGGATTGCAGCGTTGGCGCATTGCTACGGGTGTTCTGCAATACAGGATCAGCCTGTTGAATAATTTCTGATCCTTAGTGAATAACTTCCGCGAGCTTTTTGCTCAACTCTTCGCCTCTGAGGTTTTTAGCAATGATCTTTCCTGAAGGGTCCAGCAGGAAGTTCTGGGGAATGGCATTGATCGCATATTGCTGTGCTACGGCATTCTTCCAGAAGGCCAGGTCTGACACCTGTGTCCAGGCCAGTTTATCATCTGCAATAGCTTTCAGCCATTTGTCTTTAGCGCCTGGCTGGTCTAATGATACACCCAGGATGGTGAAGTTTTTATCCTTATATTCATGATACGCTTTCACAACCGCAGGATTCTCCGCACGGCATGGACCGCACCAGGATGCCCAGAAATCAATCAGCAGATATTTACCTCTGAAAGAAGTAAGCTTCACAGGGTTACCAGTCGTATCATTTTGTATAAAGTCCGGTGCTATCTGCCCGATCTGTGTGGCTTTCACTCTTTGGATCCTTTCCAGGTATTTCACCCCATCCACACTGTTTCTTACACTGGCATCCAGTGTATTAAATACAGCCTCTGCCTGTTCAGGATCAAATGCATAACCTGCCCATGACCGTAGTGCGTCCAGCGCTACAAGGGATTTGGGATGTTTGTCAATAAAGGTGCGTAATACTTTTTTCCTTTCATCTCCCAGCTCTTCATAGGAAGTTTTAAAAGCGGCAGCTGCTACAGAATCTTTCCTTTTTTCCGTCGATTGGGAATAATAGTTGTCCGTAAGGGCTCGCTGCTTTGTATTCACAGATTTAAGATCAGCCTCCAGTTGCTGGTTGTCTTTATTCAACTGCGGCCCTTTTACGACAGCATGTTGCAATGAATCTTTACTGTTTACGATGATAGTACCTTTTTCCAGGTAAACAGAAAGAAGGTCGTACTGAGTGTAACCCTTAGGGATAGCAGGATTATAATTGACCCTGATATATCCTTTCACGGGGTTGGCAACATCGCCTTTGAAGCTAAAAGAACCATTGGTAAGAGCAGAGGAATCCAGTTTTTGTGTACCGTCCACTGAATACTGAAGATAGATCTTGGCTGGTGTGTTCAGTTCCCCGATTTTTCCTTTAAGGGTAAATTCCTGTTGTGCGCTCGCCAGCACCGGGAGCAATAGCAGTGCCGGTAGAAAAGATGTCGTTTTCATGATAGAGATTTGAAAAAATGGTTGGTTTGTTCCTGGTGGCAGTACAAAGATATAAAAGGGATATTAATCTACCAAACTAGTAGACTAATAAGTTTGGGTTGAGCAGGGAGATCTTATAGTCCTCCTATATTTGATATTCGCTTGACATAGGCTTAAGATAGGTATTGCTATATGCCATCTTTGTCTTATCTTAGCAGTATGGCAGTATCTGAACATAACGTCATTATCCGCGGGGCAAGCGGCATGTTCGCGGACCAGATCGTCTTCCGCCAGCGGAATGGCAAAACCGTGATGTGCAAGCCCCCCTGCAAGTACCCTCCCAAAACCGCCAAACAGCTGGCCAACCAGGAGCGCTTCAAAAGGGCCAACGATTTCGCTAAAGCTGCCATCAAAGACCCCGAAAAGAAAGCCTACTACCAATCCATTGCCAAACCCACGCAAACAGCCTTCAACGCCGCCTTCCAGGACGCTTACAACAAACCGGAAGTAACCGTCACCATAAAAGATCAAACCGTAATCGTTAAAACAAAAGGAAAACACCGCGTAGAAAAAGTAACCATAGGAACTGCGAAAGCAATACAAAAGAACACCCACTGGGAATCCCCCCTGAAAGAAAAAACCTTCACCGTACAGGTACATGACGTTGCCGGCAATATCTGTACCATCGTCATGAAAACATAATAAGTAAGATTTTATTTTAGTCAGTCTTAGCTTAATATCCAGTCACCAACGCGTTGTGTAAGGCTATTATTGATATGAAAGAAAAGACCTGAACCCCACCCCAAAGCCCACCAGCGGAAATAAGCATAAAAAAAATTCGTCCGAAAACTGTTCCCTATTGCCTCTTATAACCACTGGGCTAGTTTTTTCGGTCGAATTTTTTTTATGCTTATTGGGAGCGGCGGAATAATTAAGAGTTCAAAAAAAAAGAGCACCCTCTCAGGCACTCTTTCTTCAAAAAAAATAAACCAATATTATTTGATCACCTCAGCCAGTTTATCCTCCAGCTTCTTACCACGAAGGTTCTTGGCAATGATCTTCCCGTTAGGGTCCAGCAGGAAGTTCTGAGGAATAGAATTCACCGCATATTGCTGCGCCACTGCATTCTTCCAGAAAGCCAGATCAGATACCTGCGTCCAGGTCAGGTTATCATCTGCGATCGCTTTTACCCATTTATCGTGCGCACCTTCCTGATCAAGTGAAACACCCAGCACTGTAAAGTTCTTGTCTTTATAAGCATTATACGCTTTCACTACAGAAGGGTTCTCTGCACGGCAAGGACCACACCAGGAAGCCCAGAAATCGATCAACACATATTTACCTCTGAAAGAAGCCAGGGAAACCGGTTTGCCTTCTGGATCGTTCTGTGTAAAACCAGGTGCGATAGCCCCAATAGCCACAGCCTTCACCCGCTCCAGCCGTTCTGCATACTTCACACCCGCCTCACTTTTTTGCACATTCGCAGCCAAAGTATTAAAGAGCGGTTTTATTTCCTCATAATCAGGGAAAGAACCAGCATATTCCTGTAAAGCCTCCAGGCCAAGAACAGACCTAGGTTTGGAAGCAATGAACTTCTTCAGCACTTCTTTGCGGTCTTTGACGATAGCATCGTTAGTAGCCATCACGCCTGCATAGAACACAGAATCTTTGCGTTCAGCTTCTGATTTGCTCATCCAAAGCTCCATCAGATCGGCGTTGCGTTTCTCCAATGGCTTCAGCAAAACATCCAGGTCATTACTTTCCTGGTTGGCAATACCGCCTTTCACTTTAGCGAATTTGATAGAATCCGCGCTCTCAACAGAGATCGTACCATTTTCCAGGTATACTTTAACCCTTTCTGTACCGTTCACAAAGCGGGAAGCAGTAGGGCCATAATATAAGGATACCGTAGCCCTGGTAGGTTCTTTCACCGTGCCTGCGAACTCAAAGGAACCATTTGTGAGCGTAGCGGAATCCGTTACCTGTTTACCATCTGCCGCATAACGGAGATAAGCCTTGATAGGGGTGTTGAGTTGCCCAACCTTGCCTTTAATGGTATAATTAGTTTGTGCGCCGGCCAAAGCGGGTAACAACAGTAGGCCGGGGAGGATAGATGATAGTCTCATTTTAATGTTTGTTGGTTTGATTTACTCCCGTAAAATAAAAAAAGTCCCGCAATTCCTGCGGGACTTTGTGATTATCGGTCAAAGCCTTATTTGTTCAGCTTCACTTTCAGTGCTTTATCCAGTTCCTCCAGGAATTCCTCTGTGTAGAGGTAATGTTTGCCATGTTCCACTTTGTTACCATGGATACATACTGCGAGGTCCTTCGTCATTTTACCGCTTTCTACCACTTCGATGCAAACCTGTTCGAGAGACTGGCAGAAGTTGATCAGGTCCTGGTTGTTATCCAGCTTACCACGGAATTCCAGGCCGCGTGTCCATGCAAAGATGGAAGCGATGGGATTGGTAGAAGTTGGTTTGCCAGCCTGGTGATCACGATAGTGGCGGGTTACAGTACCATGTGCTGCTTCTGCTTCCATGGTTTTACCATCAGGCGTCACCAGGGTAGAGGTCATCAGGCCCAGGGAACCAAAACCTTGTGCTACGGTGTCAGACTGTACGTCACCATCATAGTTCTTACAAGCCCAAACGAAGTTACCATGCCATTTCAGTGCGCTGGCTACCATGTCATCTATCAGGCGGTGCTCGTAAGTAAGACCGGCTTTATCGAATTCAGCTTTGAACTCTTGCTGGTAAGTTTCTTCGAAGATATCTTTAAAACGACCATCATATTTCTTCAGGATGGTGTTCTTGGTACTCAGGTACAAAGGCCATTTTTTGATGAGGGCCTGGTTGAAACATGCACGTGCAAAACCACGGATAGATTCATCGGTGTTGTACATAGCGAGTGCAACGCCATCACCTTTGAACTGGTATACTTCATGTTCTATCACTTCACCGTTCTCGCCTTCAAATTTGATGGTGAGTTTACCTTTACCTTTCACTACGAAATCGGTTGCACGATACTGATCACCAAAAGCGTGACGGCCGATACAGATAGGAGCGGTCCAGTTAGGCACTAAACGTGGAACGTTCTTCATCACGATAGGCTCACGGAATACAGTACCATCCAGGATGTTACGGATGGTTCCGTTGGGTGATTTCCACATTTGTTTCAGCTTGAACTCCTTTACGCGTTCTTCGTCCGGCGTAATGGTAGCGCATTTGATACCAACGTTATATTGTTTGATAGCATTGGCCGCATCGATCGTAACCTGGTCATTTGTCTGGTCACGGTATTCCATGCCAAGGTCATAATATTTTATATCTAACTCCAGGTAGGGGAGGATCAGTTTGTCTTTAATGAACTTCCAGATGATCCGCGTCATTTCGTCGCCATCCAGCTCAACCACAGGGTTTGCTACTTTGATTTTTTGAGACATTGATTAATAATTTTTTAAATGTGTGTCGATAGTAAACACGAAATATACAAATAGCCTGAATAATATGCAAACTTAGAGCTGTTTGATGATCTCATCCGCAAACTCGCTGCATTTTACCAGGGTGGCATCATCCATCAGTTTGTAGAAATCGATCGTTACTCTTTTACGCATGATAGCAGTGCTGAGGCCATGTACAATGATCTCTGCGGCTTCCTTCCAGCCCATGTATTCCAGCATCATTACGCCGGAAAGGATCACGGAAGAGGGGTTCATGGTATCTGTGTTGGCAAAGCGGGGAGCTGTACCGTGTGTTGCTTCAAATACGGCATGGCCGGTAGCATAGTTGATGTTACCACCTGGTGCGATACCAATACCACCTACTGCGGCGGCGAGGGCATCAGAGATATAGTCACCGTTGAGGTTGAGGGTAGCGATCACGGAGAAGTCCTGTGGTGCCAGCAGGATCTGCTGCAGGAAGTTATCTGCGATCACATCGTTAATGATGATCTTGTTATGTGCCTGCGCTACTTTGATCTCGCGGTTGGCTTCTTCTTCACCTTTTTCTGCTTTGGTTTTCTCCCATTGCTCCCAGGTATATACTTTATCGCCAAATTCGCGGGTGGCCAGTTCATAACCCCAGTTCTTGAAGCCACCTTCCGTGAACTTCATGATATTTCCTTTGTGTACAATGGTCACAGAAGGTTTTTTATGTTCAACAGCATAGGTGATAGCTGCGCGTACCAGCCTTTCCGTACCTTCTTTGGATACCGGTTTGATACCAAAAGAAGAGGTTTCGGGGAAGCGGATCTGTTTAACGCCCAGCTCTTCCTGTAAGAACTTCAGGAGTTTATCAGCGTTTGGCGTACCGTACATATATTCAATACCGGCGTAGATATCCTCTGTGTTTTCACGGAAGATCACCATATCTACCTTCTCAGGATGTTTAACGGGGGAAGGCACTTTATTGAACCAGCGTACAGGACGAACGCAGGCGTAGAGGTCAAGCTCCTGGCGCATGGCCACGTTCAGGGAACGGATACCGCCACCAACAGGCGTACTCAGGGGGCCTTTAATAGATACGAGGTACTCTTTCAAGGCATCCAGCGTAGTTTTAGGGAGCCATTCGCCGGTTTCCTGGAAAGCCTTTTCGCCAGCCAGTACTTCTTTCCATTCAATCTTACGGCTGCTGCCATAAGCCTTTTCGATAGCCGCATCAAACACCCGCACACTGGCACGCCAGATATCCGGCCCGATGCCATCACCAATAATGAACGGAATAATAGGATGGGCAGGGACCTTGATCTGCCCGTTAATCATCTGAATTTTTTCTGCCGGCATATTCTGAGTTATTGTTTTATTAATTGACCGCAAAGGTAACACATTTGTCATACGGATAGGGTATCCCAATTGTGATAATTACCTTAAATTAGATGAACAATTGGGTGAGTTATGACAGAACATATTGTTGCAATATTGGATATAACCCCTGTAACCCATAATGTTAAGAGATTCAGGATAGAAAAGCCCGCTGGCTACAAGTTTGTGCCGGGGCAAGCTACAGATGTGTCCATTAACAAACCCGGCTGGGAAGCAGAGCTTCGCCCTTTTACTTTCACGGCCCTTAACCACTGGGATTTCCTGGAATTCACCATCAAGATCTATAACGACCATCCCGGCGTTACTAACCAGCTCGGGCAGCTCAAGGTGGGAGACAGTCTCCGGATCCACGATGTATGGGGAGCCATCCATTACCAGGGGGAAGGTGTTTTTATTGCCGGAGGAGCCGGCGTCACCCCCTTTATTGCCATTTTCCGGGACCTGGAAAAGGAAGGTAAAGTGGGTAATAATAAACTGATCTTTTCCAACAAAACCCGCCAGGACATTATCCTGGAAGCCGAATTCCAACGTATCCTGGGCCCTAATTTCATCAATACCCTCACTGATGAAGCCATTCCCGGTTATGATCATCACCGGGTAGACGAAGTGTACCTGCGGGCCAAGGTGAAGGATTTTAACCAGAATTTCTATATCTGTGGCCCCGATCCCATGGTGGCTGCTATCCAATCCACCCTCAAAAAATTAGGCGGTAAATCCATCGTCGTGGAATTGTGATCATTTTCACCGGCAATTTCCCCGGTTTTACCGGCAATACCCCCATTCCTGCCTAAGCAGTATTGATACAGATACAGCCCCGGAGTAGATTTGTATCATAAAATTCAAAAACACAAAATAATGAGCAGACTTAATCGTCAACAAGATAATAGCGGTAATGGCCTTTGGGCCGGCGTGATAGTTCTTTGTATCGGTTTATTCTATTTCCTGGACCGTCTGGACCTTCACCTTCCGCACTGGGTATTCAGCTGGCCCATGTTACTGATCGTGATCGGTTTCGTCATGGCGGCAAGGCGTAAATTCCAGGGACCGTCGGGGATCATCCTGATGCTGGTAGGTACAGTGTTCCTGGTAGATGACATTGTTCCTTTTGCATGGGACCTGCGCCGTTTTATGTGGCCGATCATTATGATCATTATTGGTGTATACCTGATCGGTAAAGCCTCCACCCGTAAACAGCAATATGATGAATACGTTGTGCGGGGTGGCAGTACCAGCGATGATTTCCTGCAGGCCACCACTATTTTCAGCGGCTCCAATAAAGTGGTGCTGTCCAAAGATTTCAAGGGAGGTAATATCACCACTGTTTTCGGCGGCACAGAACTGAACTTTATGCAGGCAGACATTAACGGAGAAGCCGTATTGGATATCACCACATTATTTGGCGGTGTAGAGATCATGGTTCCTGCCAGCTGGGATGTAAAATTAGACGTGAACACCATATTTGGTGGGATTGAAGATAAACGCTTAATAGGAGTGATGCCCACACCAGGCAAAGTTCTGATCATCAAAGGTTCCTGCACATTCGGCGGGGTAGACCTGAAAAGCTATTGATCCTTTCCTTCCGCCATCCTTTGATCTATTTGTTTTTTAGCCCCTCCATCCTTATCATCACCTGTAAACCATAATAACATGTATTGGTTTGTTGCAAAGATCGTTTACCAGATAATATGCGGAAAAGGAGAACACCTCCCGCAATTCGACGAGCAGTTGCGCCTGATCAGTGCCATCAATAAACAAGAGGCCTGGAAAAAAGCACTGCAGATCGGAGAACAGGAACAGTATGCATTTAAGAATCAAAGGGAAGAGCTGGTAGAATGGCGCTTTATCAATGTGCCTGAACTCTACACGCTGGACGATCTGAAAGACGGAATGGAACTGTATTCCCGTGTGGAAGAACCTGAAAATGCCAGCAGCTATGTGGCCCTGTTGCAAATGAAAGCAGCGCAGTTACAATCCCAGAAGTCTTTTGAACTAAACGTATAGAACTGTGGCTACACACCTGTTAAAAGAACAACCTTACCGTTGGACGTTCATCATTGGTTTCGTTGTTTTCCTCAACCTGCACCGCATTATTTTATTCAACTGGCTGCACCTGAGGATAACCATTGCCGTAACGGAAAGTCTTGTTCACAACGTGCTGCTTTTTTTAGCCGTGGCGGCCATCACGCAAATGCAGGCATATTACCGGCCGGTTAACAGGAGATATGTGAATGTGGCCATCCTTACCACGGTAGTAAGCCTGATCTGGCTGGCAGCTGTGTATTGCCTGCTGAAAGCTTTCTTTGGAGATGAAGCAGTATATGCACAATGGTTATCAGACACACTGCCTATCCGTTTTGCATTAGGCTGGATGCTGATCACCGGCACAGGTTTCATCAGCTTCTTCATGTACGAAATGGAAGAAACAAGGCAGGCCCTCGCCAGGAAAGAAGCTGCAGAGAAATTATCTAAAGAGGCAGAGCTTTATAAACTGCGGCAGCAATTGCAGCCGCACTTCCTGTTTAACAGCCTGAACTCTATCAATGCCCTCGTATCCATCCGCCCTGAAGAAGCACGGCAGATGATCCAGAAACTGAGCGATTTCCTGCGTGGTACGCTCAAAAAAGAAGATCAGCTCTGGATACCACTAAAAGAAGAACTCGTGTACCTGGAATTATACCTGGACATTGAAAAGGTTCGCTTCCGCCACCGTTTAACCACCACCGTTAATATTGCGGAAGATATTTCAAACATGCAGATCCCGCCGATGCTGCTGCAACCCATAGTGGAAAATGCCATTAAATTCGGGTTGTATGATACAACAGAGGCGATCAATATAGCGATCGAAGCCTGGAGAGAAAATGATGTGCTCATCGTATCTGTTTCCAACCCATTCGATCCATCCTTACAACAGCAACCTTACCAGGGAACAGGTTTTGGCCTGAACTCTATCAACAGGAGATTGTATTTATTATTTGCGCGGCAGGACCTGTTGGAAACTAAGATCAACGACCATACATTTACCACCATCATTAAAGTACCACAACTCCATGATAAAAACAGTTCTGATAGATGACGAGCCGCTGGCCAGGGAACTGGTGAAAGAATTCCTGCAGGCACACCCGCAGATAGAAGTAGTAGCGGAATGTAACGATGGCTTTGAAGGACTGAAAGCCATCCAGCAGCATCAGCCTGACCTGATCTTCCTGGACATCCAGATGCCGAAGATCAATGGATTTGAAATGCTGGAACTCGTGGATAAAATCCCCTGTGTGATCTTCACCACCGCTTTTGAAGAATATGCCATCCGTGCGTTTGAAGTGAATGCTATTGATTACCTGCTCAAACCCTTCTCCCGCGACCGGTTTGATAAAGCCCTGCAGAAGATGCTGGAGCGGCGTACAGAAGTAACGGCTGCCATACTGGAAAGCACCTCACAGGAAATGCCCATGCAGCATAACAGGGTAGTGGTAAAGATCAATGGAAAGATCAAGATCATCCCGGTGCAGGATATTCATTATCTCGAAGCAGCAGATGATTATGTGAAGATCGTTACACAGGAAGGGTCTTTCCTGAAGAATAAAACAATGGCTTTCTTTGAGAAGATGTTGGATCCGCAGCAGTTTATCAGGGTACATCGTTCTTTCATCCTGAACGTGAGCCAGATCACACGTATTGATCCTTATGAGAAAGAAACCTATCTCGCTATTCTGAGAGATGGTAGTAAGATATTAGTGAGCAAAACAGGATATCCGAAACTGAAGGAAGTGTTGGGGCTATAGGCGCTGACACTTCTTAGCAGCCTGTTGCTAGTGCTGCAACTTACTAAACACCGCTTCCAGTTTCTCTTTTTTTAGAATTTTCTGCCCGTTTTCCCCTGTGGCAATAACTCTATCCCCCACCTTTATTTCCAGCGCACAAATGATCTCATGCCCGTTTAATGCTTTTACGGTTGCCGTGAAGTCCACAGTGCTGCCTTCCAAAGCAGGAGATACATGCTGCAAGCTAAGCATCGTTCCGATCCCTTCTTCGTCTGCCTCTTTCATGTCCAGCACAAACAACCGGCAACACCATTCCGCATCACGCGCCAGCGCGAATGTAGCATATACCGGATGCACCAGCCCGCTGTCAAATGCGGCACAATCTTCTTTCCGCACCACACGCCGGAAAGTTTTAACATCCCCTGGTTGAAATAATGTTTGCATGAAATGTTTTTATTGTACCACCAATACGGGAATATGCACATAGTGCCGTACGTTATTCACCGTTTCCCCATAGATCCAGTCCTTAATACCCGTATGCCCATGCCCACCCAGGACCAGCAGGTCTGCCTTTTCCTGTTTCACGATCCGCACAATTTCTTTTGCACGGTGGCGGTATCCTAATATTCCTTTTGCGGTAATGTTCTTGCTTTTCAGCAGCTCAAGGTAAGTATCCAGTTGCTCCTGGTCTTTCCGTGTTTCAAAGTCATCCGCATCTTTCCCGAAATACCTTGCGGAAGCACTTTCCACAATATGGATCAGTACATATTCCGTATCCTGTTGACCCTGGGCCAGTGCATTGGCAATGATCTTTTCATCGAACTGTGAAAAGTCCAGCGCCAGGGCAATCCTTTTGTATTTTGGTGCTTCCAGGCTACCCAATGTAACCTGCGTAGGATGCATGCGGGCAGAGCCTTTCTGACGGTAGCGGCTGAGGAAAGGATAGATAATGGTGATCACCAGCAATGCCACAAATACCACCCCGATGAATATGATCAGGGCATCTACCCATCCATTTTGGTTTTCACTGATAAAGGTACTGGCTTCGGAATATACCATACGTATATTAAGATACACCAAAATGCTGGCAATCAGCCATGCAAGCACTTTTACATGCCACCTGATAGCAAACTGCCCCATCGTTTGTTTATCACTTACAAAGTGGATCAATGGAATAACGGCAAAGCCTAGTTGTAAACTCAGCAATACCTGGCTGAACACCAGCAGTTGCCCGATCTTTTCTTCTCCGGAAACCCATATCACAATCAGGGCCGGCACAATAGCCACCAGCCTTGTGATCAATCTCCGCAACCAGGGATTGATCCGCAAACGCAGGTATCCTTCCATAACGATCTGCCCTGCGAGGGTACCTGTAACAGTAGAGCTTTGCCCTGCCGCAATCAAAGCCACCGCAAAAAGGATAGGTGCTAACTTGCCGCCCAGCAAAGGTTCCAGCATGCGATGCGCTTCATGCAGATCTGCAATTTCCGTATGCCCTGCTTTAAAGAATACCGTGGCCGCCAGTATGAGGATGGCCGCATTTACAAAGAAGGCCAGGTTCAAAGCAATGGTGGTATCCCAGAAATTTATCCTGATGGCTTGTTTAATACCTGCATCTGTTTTTTTGATCTTGCGTGTTTGCACCAATGCAGAATGCAGGTATAAATTATGCGGCATTACCGTAGCGCCAATGATGCCGATGGCAATATATAAAGCTGTTTCATCCGGGAGGGAAGGAACAAAACCTGTTACCACTTCCGATACATCCGGTTTGGCGAGTAATAACTGTATGAGGAAGGAAGTACCCACAATGGCCACCAGCGCAATGATAAATGCTTCCATCTTGCGGATGCCATAACGTTGTAACAGTAATAAAAGGAAAGTATCCAGCACCGTTAGCGTAACACCCCACATCAGGGGCATCCCTGTTAAGAGTTGTATCCCGATGGCCATACCCAGTACTTCTGCCAGGTCAGTAGCCGCAATTGCTATTTCAGCCAGGATGTACAATACAAAGTTCACCGGTGCGGGATACGTTTCCCGGTTAGCCTGTGCAAGGTCCCTTCCGCGAACAATGCCCAGCCGGGCACTGAGGCTTTGCAGCAGCAGGGCCATCATATTACTCATCAATAGTACCCAGAGGAGCGTATAGCCGAATTTACTACCACCCGCGAGGTCTGTAGCCCAGTTTCCCGGGTCCATGTATCCCACACTCACTAAATAAGCGGGGCCAAAGAATGCTAATATCCTGCGCCATTTGCTGGTGCTTTTGCCGGTTGTATCTATGCTTTGATGTACTTCGCTGAGAGATGCCGCGTGGTCCTGCAGTTTCATAAGGTTTTCTTACAATGATTTTACCATGATTGTTTTCGACACCTGCTCGCTGATGGTAAAGGCAGATTGATTTTTGATCTTGATCTCTACAGAGTTGTCAAAATCGTAGCGTTCAATGATTTCAATCTGTGTACCCAGCCTGATGCCCTTGGCATTCAGGAATTCCAGCAAAGAGGAGGATTGATCAGACACGCCGGCCACCTCCAGCCTTTTGGCCGTAGCTTTGTCCAGCGAAATGAGCTGTTTTGATCTGCTCATTTTGCCCTGTGCATCCGGAATGGGATCACCATGCGGGTCTGTAGTAGGGTTCCCCAGGAATTCACTAAGCCGGTTCACGAGTTTTTCACTCTTCACATGTTCCAGTTCTTCCGCGATCTCATGTACCTCATTCCAGCTGAAAGCCAGTTTGTCTACCAGGAAACATTCCCACAACCGGTGGCGGCGAACGATCTGCAAAGCATACCTGCGGCCTTCCGCTGTAAGCGTAATACCCTGGTATTTTTCATAGTCTATCAGTTTTTTCTCCTTCAGCTTTTTGGCCATGTCCGTCACCGAAGCCGGTTTGGTATCCAGGTCATAAGCGATGGCATTGGTACTCACCACTGCAGTACCATCCTGTAGCTTGAAAATAGCTTTGATGTAGTTTTCCTCCGCGTTCGTCAAATTCATGGTATCTAAAATATAATTTAGGCAAATCTAAATAATAATTTTCAAATTAGGAAGTTATGGGAGATATATGGAATTATATTTACCTTTTCGCTCAATTACAGCATGATATGAGCAGAATCCTACTCCTGACACTGATGTTTGGCCTGTTGATGGCCTGTACGAATACTTCCAAACCAGCCAATGATGAAGATCGTGTGCTCACTTTTAAGGATTTCCGGGAATTTTTCCCTGAAACGGCTTTAGCTTACCGGCTCAATGCAGATTCTTTGAAACACCGCATTCCGGACACATTTGCCCTCAAGGCAAAAGTGGTAAAGCAATTCCTGCCGGATACCCTGGCCAAGGGTACTTTTACGGCAGCAGAGAAACCTAAATTCTTTCCCCGTGCTTATATCAAAAAAGGAGACCAGCAATTCTTTATAGTAGAAGGAGCTACCAAGGCGGGGAATGTTGCCTGGCTGCTGATCTATGATAAAGAAGGAAAATTCCTGCAACGCCACCTGGCAGCAAAAAATACCGCCGCAAACAATACCCGCATGGGATTTGTAATGGATGCCAAAAATGATCTGAGGGTGACCACGGAAACCCAAAAAGCTCCCGGCCAGATCTCCACCCGCGATGACGTATATGCTATTAATCCGGATGGCAGCCTGGCATTGATCATGACCAATTCCAATGAACCTGCTGCTACAGGTTTATACAATCCCATAGATACCCTGCCCCGTAAACACAAGTTCTCCGCTAATTACGCTTCCGGTGAACAGAACCTTGTATCCATCCGTGATGGGGAAACTGCGAAAGAGTTTTTGTTCTTTATACATTTTTCGCGTGACAATGGCCAGTGCGTAGGAGAGTTAGATGGTGTGGGCCGTTTCACTACAGCCACTACCGGCCAGTTCAGAGATAAACACACTTCCTGCATCGTGGATTTTAAGTTCAGCGGCGGAAAGGTGAGTATCAGGGAAACAGGTTGTGGTGCGTATCGTGGGATCAAATGTTTCTTTGAAGGTACTTTTATCAAAAAGAAAAAATAACACACATGAAACGTGTAACCGGTATCGGCGGCGTCTTCTTTAAATGCGAAGATCCCGCAAAAATGAAGGAATGGTATGGTAAACATTTAGGTTTACCTGTTACCGAATGGGGCGCCAGTTTTAGATGGAGAACGGTGGAAGATCCGGAAAAGGTGGGCCGCACGGAATGGAGTACTATGAAGAACGACACGGATTATCTGCAGCCCAGCGATAAACCTTTTATGATCAATTACCGGGTAGATAACCTGGTGGCACTACTGGAACGATTGAAAGCAGAAGGCGTACAGATAGCAGGAGAGATGCAGGAATTTGAGTATGGTAAATTTGCCTGGATCATGGACCCTGAAGGGCATAAGATAGAATTGTGGGAACCACCTGCGGAGGAGCCGCTATAAGTTCCGCTGCACAATATCTGTAAAGGTGACCCTGCTGATAAAGCGGGCACCCAGCGAAGCTAAGTGATGTGTATGTACCTGGCAGTCCACCAAGGCCAGCTCATTTTCGTTTTGGCGGATAAAAGTGATGAAAGCAGCTTTGGAAGCATTGCTCACTTTTGCGAACATACTCTCCCCAAAGAAGCAACGCCCCATTTTTACACCATATAAACCACCCACCAGTTCTTCATTTTGCCAGCACTCCACAGACAGGGCATAACCTGCCTTATGTAAGCGCAGATAGGCTGCCATCATATCTTTGGTGATCCAGCTTCCATCCTGCCCCTCTCTTTCAATACTGCTGCAATTGCTGATCACCCCTGCAAAGTTTTCATTGACGGAAATACGGAAAGGTGATTTCTTCAACAGCTGTTTCATACTGTTGGATACTTTCAATTCAGCAGGGAATAATACAAAACGGGGATCGGGAGACCACCAGAGGATGGGTTTATGGTTAAACCAGGGAAAGATGCCGGAACGGTAGGCCAGTAACAGCCTTTCCATACTGAGATCTCCGCCGATGGCCAGCAGGCCGTCTGCTTCCGCCTTATGGAGGGGAGGAAAGATCAGTTCATTATCAGGTATCTGGAAAAGGGGCATTTATGAAGCTACAGTTTCTTCGAGGGTGGCGCTGATACCCCTCTCGAGCAGTGCTTCGAGCATGGGCTTCAGGTCTGTGTATTCACCTTCTTTCACGGCATATTTACCATTATGATGAATAATGAGCGCACATTGTTCCGCCTGCTGCTCCGTATGTCCGCAAACTTCCATTAACGACTGTATCACCCAGTCGAAAGTATTTACGTCATCATTCCAAACTACCAGGCTGAATGGATATTGTTCTTCTGTTTCTACCAGCACTTCCGTTTTTTCCTGAACGGAGGTCCTCGTACCCATATAACTCATATTCTGCAGATGTTTCCACAAAGTTACATTTTTTTGGCAATGACCATGGTTTTGGCAGAATGATCGTAAATTAACAGCCATGAAAGGATTGGTTTTATTAATGGATTTCAGCTTACCGCTGAAGGATCCAGTGCCTATATTCTCGTTGGTTTTGTTCATTATCCTGCTGGCGCCCATTATTTTGCGAAAATTCCGGATTCCCAGCATCATAGGACTGATCTTAGCGGGAATGACCATTGGAGACCATGGGTTTAAGATCGTAGAGAAAGGAAGTATCGACCTCTTCGGAAATGCCGGGTTATTATACATCATGTTCCTCGCCGGTCTGGAACTGGACATGACGGAATTCCGGAAGAACCGCCACCGCAGTCTTGTTTTCGGTGCCTTCACCTTTTTTATTCCGCTTATTATGGGATATGTGCTTTGCACGTATGTGCTGCACTTTAATCTCATGGCTTCCCTGCTGATCTCCAGCATGTTCGCCACCCATACCCTTGTAGCCTATCCATTGGCCAGCCGCCTGGGCATCACTAAAAATGAAGCAGTGACGGTAGCCGTAGGGGGCACGATTATTACAGATACTGCCGTACTACTCATACTCGCCATCATTACCGGGGCCGAAGCCGGGAATCTGAACACGGCCTTCTGGTTAAAACTGGGTATTTCCCTGGCGATCTTTGCAGGCATTGTGTTGTGGGGATTCCCCATTATTGGCAGATGGTTCTTTAAAAAGATCAAAGACGATAAGACCTCCCATTTCATATTTGTACTGGCACTGGTTTTCCTCGCAGGCTTTTTAGCAGAACTCGCCGGTGTGGAAGCTATCATTGGGGCTTTCCTGGCAGGGCTTGCCCTCAACCAGCTGATCCCGCATACTTCCCCACTCATGAACAGGATGGAATTTGTGGGCAGTGCGTTATTTATTCCTTTCTTCCTGATCAGCGTAGGCATGATCGTAGATCTCAGGGTATTGATGAAAGGCCCTGAAGCATTGATCATAGCTGGTGCTTTAACGGCCATGGCCCTATTCAGCAAATGGCTGGCCGCATTTTTCACCCAGCTTTCCTTTGGTTATTCTGCCACACAGCGGAACATTATATTCGGCCTCAGCAGTTCGCATGCTGCTGCCACCATTGCCGTGATCCTGATCGGTTTTAAGATGGGCATCATCAACGAAAATGTACTTAACGGCACCATTATCCTCATACTGGTCACCTGCATGGTAGGCTCATTTGTAACAGAAAGCGCCGGCCGTAAACTCGCGATCAGGGAAGCAGAGAAAAAGCCGGAGATCACCGGTGGCCCTGAAAAGATCCTGATCCCCATTGCCAATCCGGAACGCATGGAGTCCCTGATAGATTTTGCATTGATGATAAAAGACCCCGCCAGCAGTGAACCTATTCATCCACTGGTAGTGGTGCAGGACGATGCGGAAGCCCGTGATAAGATCTTTGTAAGTAACAAAATGATGGAGAAGGCAGTGATCCATGCTGCTGCCTCTGAAAGTAATGTGCAGGTAGTAACGCGTGTAGACCTGAACGTTACAGACGGTATTTCCCGCACGGTGAAAGAACTATTCATCTCTGATGTGATCCTGGGCTGGAGTGATAAGAACAGTGCCACAGACCGCCTCTTCGGCAATATCTTTGGTACCACCACAGATAACGTTTTGCAAAGCGTATGGGAAACCGTATTCATCTGCCATTTTAATCATCCTCTCAATACCACCAAAAAGATGGTGCTGGTATTGCCGAAGAACACCGAATACGAACTGGGATTTGCGCATTACCTGCAAAAGATCGTACTGCTTGCCAAACAGGCCGGTGCTAAAATGGTGATCTATGCAGGCCGTAAAACACAGGCTGCCGTGCAGAAATTTATCAGCAATACCAAAATCAGTGTGGAAGTAACTTTCCGTGATCTTGAAAACCTGGAAGACTTCTTAGGGCTGGCCCGCAGCATTTCCCGCGATGATCTGCTGGTAGTGGTTGCTGCCCGTAAAGGAACCCTGTCCTACCAACCATACCTGGAAGGTACACCTGCAAGGCTGGGCAGGCATTTCAAGGATAACAACGTACTGCTGATCTATCCTGAACAAACTGCCACAGAAAACAGTGAGCCGGGTATACAGGATGGTGATATCACCCTGATGCCGATCCAGGAACAACTGGTAAATATCAACCGGATCAGTAAAGCTGTTAAACGCATTTTTAAAGGAAATAAACCGAAAGGAAAAATGGAGGACGAAGAATAGGCTGGCATGGTTTTCCTGGTCTCTTTATTTCATCAAATCTTTCAAAGATGAAAAGTAAACAGCAAATGCCCAGGCCAGAGATCAGGGACAATCTTGACAGCCGTAAGAATGAAGAGCAGGATTTTAAAGGGGATGATATGACCCACAATAAAAAAGCCCGTAAGGACGATAAGCCTAAAAAGAAGAAGCCCTGATCGTCACCGGGCCTGTAAGGCCTGATGGCAGCAAAGGTGAATCAGGTTTATAAGGACTATACGTTGTAAAAGTATATCGTCCGCTTGTCCGCTTTTTGCCTTCCAGCAGCCACGCAGGCCATTGACCGTTCTTCACACCATCATCCGGTAGTTTTGCATCCCCTATCAGCCTGTTGGGCCAGAGGTTCACCACTTCTATTTCCAACAGGTTGTTTTTTTGCAGGGCGGTTGTAATATCCACGCTCCATGGTGCTGTCCACAATATGCCGAGGTCTTTGCCATTCAATTTTACACGGGCCAGGTTCTTTACTTCTCCCAGGTCTAAATAATAACGTTGATTGTTTTTTGCGAAAGGGAATTGCTTGCGGTAAATAGCTGTGCCGGAATAATATTTAATTCCTTCCTCCGGCCGTGTAGTCCAGTCCTGCAATTGATCAAAAGTGATCTTTGAGGGGCCACCCCATTTAGGGTCAAATGAAACCTGCCATGCGCCTTCTAACGTATCTGCAATATTTGTTTTTATAAAATTCTTTTTACCCGCCATTGCAGCTTTGCCTTTTTCAAATACAATAAAGAAGCTCTGGTATGGTTCAAATGTGAGCGGAATAGTAGTAGTACCGCTTTCTGTTTTAAACTCAGGCAACATGCGGGTAGTGCCTGTCAAAGGATCCCAGAGTTCCGGCGCACCCAGCGTTGTACGGAAAGTATTTTCGGTTTGTACCGCTTTATCCGTACGGTTGGATACAAAATAGATATCCCTGTTCTCCGTAACGCGGTGCGTATAACGGATGGCCCCTGTTGAAGAGAAGTCTTCTTTTACATCCAGTAATTTGGTGATGGCATCATAAGTTGGATATAATGAATCATAGGTTACATGCTGCAACTTTATGTTTTGAGCGATGGCCTGTAATTGCCCATCTGCGTTAGGATAATCCGTTAAACCTGGTGTTCGTGCAGGAGGCATGCCCACTACCAATGCGCCTTCTTTCACAAGAGATTGGATCTTTTTCAATAAGGGGATCGTCATTGTTTCAGAAGCAGGTAATACCAATACCCTGTAAGTGGCACCACCAGGGAATACAATACGTTTATCTTTCACACCGGCTTTGTATAATTGCCCGGGAGAGCAGCCATCAAAATTGTATCCTCTCCTGTCCGGCAAAAATTCATCTGCCGTTAATGCAGATAAAGGAGGTCTGAAAACATGTGGAGCGCCTTCCGGTGTAAGGTATAATATATCAGCTACCGAGCGCCCCTGTTGCAGGATGTATTGGCATCTTGAAATGTACCGGTGATAAGCATCTGCCATAGGCCACCAGGTTTGGCCCCTGTCCCAATGCACACCATAAGGTCCCATCGTCATGCCCGGTCTTAAAGAATCATTCAGTGACTGGTTGATGAAAGTATGATAGAAGAAGCGGTTAATGCCCATGGCGAAAGCCCAGTCTCCCTGGTTCTTTACAGACCCGGGATATTGTTTCCAGGATTCATTGTTCTCTGCCGTAAACGCTTCCGCCGCAATAACAGATGAGCCATTGATATGCCCGATGGAAGTGGCTTCAATGCAACTGAAGGAAGTATTATAGCCATATCCTTTACTCCAGAACTCACACATGGGAATATCTGCAAGGGCACCTTGTTCCAGGTCTGCAGTAGGATTCATGTCATAGGGTTCAATGGATAATTTAAACCCATTGCGGTGGCTGTAATCCTTTAAATGTTTTACATGGAAATCGAGTACCAGCTCCTGTGATGTCTGGCGGAGGTCCCAGAGGAAACGTTCACTGATAGCTGTACTTTCCACCACCTGGCCTAAATAAACAGGATAGAAAGGCTGGGGATCATATCCTCTCCGTTTGATGAACTCCTGCCTGAATGCTGCCGTCCAGTTCTGTGCGCCCATTTCCCAGCTATCCATATGCAGGTTCCTGAGCCCGCCACCGCTTGTTTTGCGTGGCCCTATCTTTCGTAAGAGTTTTCCCGTATAGGCTTCCAGGTGAGCATTCATGGCCACGGTATCAAACTTGTCCGCTTCAAATCCTAATCCGGGAAAAGGAGCGGGCCTTGTTACTGCTCCATTATTCCTGCTGCCGAACCGCATGATGGTCCAGTTGCCGGGAGGTACTTTCCACTGAAGCGTACCATCCTTTTGTAATTTATCCGTGAGTACAATGATCTGATCTTTGTTGATGGCGGGGCCTTCAGTTATTGCTGGTGTGAGGTAAGGTTTTACGCCTTTTACAGAGCTAAAGGGTGCGCGGTAATACAGCGCTTTTTCATCTGCATCTTTTATTTGATGTTCAGCGGAAGGAGTCGGGAAAGCCAATACGGCCACATCTTCATAGAACGCTTTCCACTGTGTTTTCATTACAGGGGTTAAACCCCCTTCCCCAAAGAAAGGTTTGCGCGGTTCAGGTATGGGGAGATTAACCGGTCCGGCAGATCCGCCAATCACTTTGGTAGTACTGGCTACGAGGTGTTGCATAGATTGGTTCGGAGTTACCCAGGGGCCGCCACTGCCGCTCCATCCGGGGCCAACACCTAATGTTATTTCAATGCCCAGTCTTTCCGCTTCATGAACAGCATGTGCAAACAGCTCCTGCCATTCTTCACTCAGAAAATCTACTTTACCACGCGGAACGCCCACATTCACTTCCAGGAACACCAGGTTCCCGATCCCCGCACGTTTCATGGATTCCAGGTCTGCCGTCATAGAAGTTTTGGATTGGTTGCCATCCATAAAGTACCAGTAAACACCCGGTCTTGCAGCAGGAGGTGGTTGCAGGAACCCGGCTTTTAAACTATCCGGCTTTTGCTGTAAAAGCATGATAAACAGAAAGAGTTGGGCGAGCGTCATAAAACTAAGATAACTTTTAGGAGGCTACAGGGCATCCTGTAGCCTCCTGCCTCTTCTTTTTCCCTATTGCGTAAAACTCTTTCCCTTTTGCGTAAACCAGGCACGTTGTTTTTTATCACATTTACGGTCTTATGAGACTTCAATGGGCAAAACATCAACAACGCTGGTTTGGGAAATGGCATGTATACCTGGGGATCATTGCAGGCGCTATTGTGGCATTTGTAGGAGTCACCGGCAGTATATTGGTGTTCCAGGATGAAATAGACCGGGCCTTGAACCCCGGGCTGTTCACCGTGATGGAGCAACAGCACAAGATGTCCTTTGCCGAGATCGTTCCGCTGATCCGGGAAAAACATCCGCAACTGCAATTCAGTTATATGATGATGGAGGTGGATGATAAACCCAACCTTGCTTACCGTTTATTCAATTTCAAAACAGAAGACGAATATTTCATCAACCCCTATACAGCAGAATTAAGTGGTAAACGCCTGCATGAAAGTTCCTTCATCCATATCGTAACAGAATTACACCGCACTTTACTTGTTCCCACAGTGGGAAGGTATATTGTAGGGATAGCCACGCTCTGCCTTTTAATTCTCACCATCAGCGGCCTTCGTTTATGGATCCCTGCCAAATGGAATCAGCTAAGGTCTGTACTGACGGTAAAGTTCAGCGCCGGTTTCAAACGTCAGAACTACGACTGGCACAACGTGCTGGGTTTTTATTCTGCTCCGGTAGTAACCCTGCTCTCCCTCACGGGCGTTTGCATCACTTTTTCTCCCCTGGTGATCGCATTGCTTTTTGTGCTGAATGGCCAATCGCCACAGGGTCTGGCAGCATTGTTAGGCGCTAAATCCGCTTATACAGAAGGAGCGCGTACCCTGCCTTTGAAGGACATTGTATCGCTGGCCGGTGAAGCCATGCCCGGCGGAAGGATTGCCGGGGTAGCTTTTCCTTCAGACAGTACTGGTAATTACCACCTGGATATAATAGGAGAGGGCCTGCCTAAAAGCGGTAAACGGGAAATGCTGATCCTCGATCAATACAGTGGTAAGGTACTGTTGAACAGCCGGACTGATTTCCCGAACGCGGGCAGCGCTTACTTAAGCTGGCTTACGCCTATTCACTATGGCAGCTTTGGCGGTATGCCCACAAAAATATTAGCGTTGCTGGGGGGGCTGATGCCCCTGGTCTTATTTGTAACCGGCTTCATTATCTGGTGGCCACGCTTCCGCAAGCAGAAAGAAAAAGTACGCAATGCAGAGATAGCAGACCTGATCGTGTTAACATTCCGCTATCGCTGGCATTATTTTTATTTCAACCTGAAAAAAGGATTCCGTTATGCTTTCTGGGTAGTGCTGAGTAGTATTGCCATTGGGGTTTTGTATGGCCTTCCCTCAGGCATAGTAGTACAACCTGCTGTATTTGCCGTTGCCTTCACCTGCCTGCTGGTGGTTGTTAATTTTGTAGTGGCACTGCCGGTTTGGGGCATTAACCTGCTTTTCTTTGCACCATTCCGGAGAGGCAGCCGGGGCATCATCCGTTATTTCGCCTGGTCTTTTTCTTTCCTGGTAGTATACCTTGCCTGTTATTTGTTATTGATGAATACAGGGATGCACATCTTCTGATCAGTGTTTCGTCTGCTCTACTTTTTCGTGGTACTCCAGGTATTTGGGCAGAGCGGCGGAGCCATACCAGGGATATATTTCAACATCGAATACTTTTTCTTTGATGGCTGCATCTCCTTCCAGCAGGCTATCTACTTCTTCCTTCGTTTTGGCGTTTAATACAAAGATGCCGCGGTACTGTTTATCATTTTTGCCCAGTGGCCCGGCAATAACCATCTTGCCATCCTTTACGAGTTTGTTGATGTTATCCATATGGCCTTTGAAAAGCTGGCCCATTTTTTCTTTGTCCGTCACCTGGTTACTGCCTGTTTTCAGGATCACCAGGTAATACATTTTCATACCATACTTATCGGCACCAAGGCTATCTGCCAGTGCTTTATCGTATTTGGGATTTTCTGACTGTGCGGAGGCATGTAAATAAGATGTGCAAACGAGCAGCAGGAGTAGAATGAGATGTTTCATGGTAGCACTGTTTGGCTCAAATATATCATGATTTGGCAGATCAGGGCTATTTTTGTAAATCACTGAAAATCATACACTTGACTATTTTAATTGCAATCCATTGCAAAAGCCGATTTTTTTAGAGAACTTGGCTTATCAGTCATTTACAATTAATCCATTAAACATGTCATCAAGAAGGGATTTTCTATTGCATGCCGCATTGGGTGTAGCAGCTACCACTGTTGCTCCATTCGTGGCCTCTGCCGGTAACGCTACTCGGAATATTGATAAGAAAGATCACCTGCCAGTGGGTATGGCAGGTTACACATTTGCCAAGTTCGATGTGGACAAGGCCATCGCGATGATGAACAGGGTAGCCATTAAGTATATTTCCATTAAGGATATCCATCTGCCGCTGAACAGCAGCGAGGAAAAGATCAAGGAGGTGCTGGGTAAATTCTCCGCAGGCGGTATCAATGTTTATGCAGTAGGAGTGATCTATATGAAAACAAAAGCTGCGGTAGACGAAGCATTCGCCTATGCGAAAAAAGTGGGTGTTCCTTTGATCGTGGGCGTACCTAATCCTGAACTGCTGGATTATACAGAAGAGAAAGTAAAGGAGTATAATATTAAGATCGCTATCCATAACCACGGTCCGGAGGATAAATTATATCCCGGCCCTAAAAATGTATACGACCTGATCAGGAACAGGGATGCGCGGATGGGTATCTGCCTGGATATTGGCCATGCCATGCGTGCCGGTGAAGAACCAGGGAAAGCGATCCGCGAATACAAGAACAGGATCTTTGATCTGCATATTAAAGATGTGACCCTGGCCGCGAAAGACGGAAAGGCAACAGAGATCGGAAGAGGGGTGATAGATTTCCCGGGCCTGATAGCTGCGCTGGATAAAGTGAAGTACCAGGGCATTTGCAGTATAGAATTTGAAAAGGATATGAATGATCCTTTACCCGGTATTGCAGAATCCACCGGTTATTTCAGAGGAGTGATCAATACCGTTGAAAAATAATCATCAAAGAGGGAAGTACACTACATACTTCCCTCTGCTTTTTATTTATGATGCATATGCCTGCTGTAATCCCTTCACATCTATCTTATTCATCGTAAGCATGGCATCCACTACTTTTTTCGATTTAACGGGATCTTTATCTCCCATCAGTTTCCCAAGGATAGAAGGGATGATCTGCCATGACAGGCCAAACTTATCTTTCAGCCATCCGCATCTTCCTTCCGAGCCGCCGTCTGCTGTTAATTTATTCCAGTAGTAATCCACTTCCTCCTGTGTTTCTACATTCACATAAAAAGAAACGGCCTCATTGAACTTGAAATGCGGCCCGCCGTTCAATGCCATGAATTGCTGCCCTTCTAACTCAAAGGTGGCAGACATGGGATTAATGTTACTGATCTTCGCATTTGTAAAAACGGTAGAATAGAAATTAATGGCTTCTTCCAGGTTGTTATCAAACCATAAGAATGGGGTGATCTTTTGCATTGTTGCTGTTTTAGGATACAAAACTACTGGCAGAAAACAAATTACAGTGGTGGTAAACGCGACATTAATGAGGTGGTTCACGACAATCGAAGAAAACCCCGGAGGCAGGCCCGGGTTTCCGCAACACATATACTGTGCCAATGTTAATCAGCTGTAAAACAGTGCTTTAGGTGTAGAGAAGAATCTACAGGCCTAAGGCTGTAAAATGTAATAAATTGCCTGCCTTTAGCTGCCCATTAAGTTATGATTCTAATAGTAGATGACCGTCCCGAAAATATTTATTCCCTACAAAAGCTGCTGGAGTTAAACCGCTATAAGGTTGATACCGCTTCTTCGGGGGAAGAAGCTTTACGGAAGATCTTAAAGAATACCTACTTTCTGATCATCCTCGATGTGCAAATGCCTGGCATGGATGGATTTGAAGTAGCAGAAGCGATCACAGGATATAGTAAATCGAAAGATATCCCTATCATCTTCCTTTCCGCCGTTAACGTGGAAAAGAAATTCATTGAAAGGGGGTATCTCACCGGTGGTTTGGATTATGTCACCAAACCCTTCGATCCGGACATCCTCTTATTAAAGGTGGGTACTTTCTACCGGTTGCATCAGCAGGCCCGGGAATTAAATGAGATGCAAAAAGTATTGCAGGATGAGATCACCGAACGAAAGAACGCCCAGGAGGCACTCGTGCAGAGCCTGGAGGAGTTACGTTCTGTACTCGAGTCTATTCCGCAGATTGCATTCACCCTGAATGAACATGGCCAGATCGAGTATGTGAATCAGTACTGGTATCGTTTTTCACCGGATAGATCACAGTTCCCGGATAATGACCATACGGTGATCCACAGTGTGGCTAAAGCTGTGGAAGATGGTCAGCCACAGGCTGTGGAAGTACTGCTCAAATCACTGGATACACAGGAATACAGGCATCATTCCCTTACTTTAACACCGGTACGCAAACAGGGCCAGGTAGTGAAGTGGGTAGGGATGTTCACAGATATCCATGAACAGAAGAAAACTACCCAGTTACTGGAAGAACGCGTGCATGAACGTACCAAAGCCTTGCAGGAAGCGAATAAAGAACTGGCGAACAGTAACCACGAGCTTCAGCAGTTTGCCTATGTAGCTTCGCATGACCTTAAAGAACCACTCCGCAAGATCCAGGTGTTCAGTAATATGATCAGCAGCAAGTTCGGGCACGAACAGCCGGAAGCGAACGGGTACCTGAACAGGGTAGTGCATTCTGCTGCAAGGATGAACAAACTGATCACAGACCTGCTGGACTATTCCAAATTAGCGATAACAGATGTTTTTCAACCTGCCAACTTCAATACCATTATCCTGGAGATCATGGATGATATGGAATTACTGATACAGGAAAAACAAGCAGTGATCAATGTAGGGGAGATACCTGTAATAGATGCCATCGCGGCACAGATCCGCCAGGTTTTTCAGAACATCCTCAGCAATGCACTCAAATTCTCCCGGGAAGGAGTACCACCAGATATCCGTATCACTGCAGATATTGTACGGGATCTGGCACCGGATAGCATAACAGATCAAAATGGTGCTTATTGCCGCATTGCAGTACAGGATAATGGAATTGGATTCAATGAATCTTATCTCCATAAAATATTCGTGATCTTCCAACGCCTGCATGGCAGGGCTGAATACGAGGGTACAGGTATAGGTCTGGCCATTGTGAAGAAGATCATTGATACACACAGCGGATTGATCACTGCCAGCAGCGAAGAAGGAAAAGGCAGCACTTTTTACATTTTACTACCCTTAAAACAATCATAATTTGTACAGGAAAATGAAATCAACTTTCCAGCGGAACCTGTTAATAGGTTTCGGGTTTTCATTAGTGTTGCTCATTTTTACCTCGGTTGCCTCTTATGTGAGTATACAGAACCTGGTCTTCAGCGCAGATATGGTAGATCATACCAACCAGGTATTACATGAGCTGGAAGCATCTATTTCAGGTATGAAAGATGCAGAAACCGCTCAACGCGGATTCCTGATCACAGGAAATGCTGATTTCCTGGAACCATACAAAGGTGCTGAGGATTCCATTAAAGCACATATCAATAACTTTCGGGACCTGACCACAGATAACCCGGCACAGCAGGAGGATGCTAAACGCCTGCAGGAAGCATCCACAAACCGGATGAAGATATTGAAGATCAATATCGATAAAAGTAAAAGCGGCCAGGAAGTAACATTGGCCGACATGGAAAGGGGGAAGCAGTACATGGACCAGGCGCGTGACCTGGTGAGCGCAATGAAGGACCGCGAACAAAAACTGTTACTCTCCCGTACAGAAAGGCTGAACGATTTTGCCGCCACTACTCCTACATTCATTATTATCGCCGCTTTACTGGCCATACTGATCACGGTGGTTTCATTCCTGAAAGTAAGCGCAGATTTCAGGCGCCGCCTGGAAATGCAACTGGAGCTGGAAGGGAAGGATGCTGATATCAGCAGGCGGATCAGGATCATCCAGGAGGTAGCTGCCAGGGTATCTGACGGGGATTATGAAATTCGTGTGGCAGATGAAGGAAAGGACGGATTAGGCATCCTGTCTGTTGCACTGAATAAAATGGCCGGCTCACTGAAATTTTCATTTGACCAGCTGAAAGATAAAGAATGGCTGCAAACAGGTATTGCCACACTGAACGACCGGATGCTGGGTGAATATGATATGCGCGTACTGGCCGGCCAGATCGTAGATCATATCACGGCCTATACGGAAAGCCATATAGCAGGATTTTATATAGCAGAGAATCAAGATACCCTTCGTTTTATAAAAGGTTTTGGTTTTGATGGAGAAGGAAATGAATATATCCCTTATGGAAAAGGCCTGGCAGGGCAGGCTGCGGAAAGCAAACGCATCCTGCATCTGAAAGAAGTAAAGGAAGACCTGCTGTTATTACACCATGCCTCCGGTACCATAAAACCGGCTAACATCATTGCCGTACCAATGTTCCATGAACGTATAGTGGTAGGGGTGATAGAACTGGCTGCGGCACAACCTTATCCGCAGCGGGTGCTGGAATTCCTCGAAGCGGCATCTCACACGATCGGTACGGTTATATTCGGAGTAGAAGGCCGTAAACGTTTACAGGAACTGCTGGAAGAAACCCAGTCACAGGCGGAAGAATTACAGGCACAGCATAACGAACTGGAAAATATCAACAGCGAACTGGAAGCACAGGCAGAGAAATTGCAGGCTTCGGAAGAAGAACTGCGTGTGCAACAGGAAGAACTGGTACAGGCTAATGAAGAACTGGAAGAACGTAACCAGCTGATCTTTGAACGGAACAGGGATATCCAGCAGAAAGTTTCTGAACTGGCGCTCAGCTCTAAATATAAATCAGAGTTCCTGGCCAATATGAGCCACGAATTACGGACCCCGCTGAATTCTATCCTCCTCTTGTCGCGCCTGATGGGAGAGAACAACAAACAGAACCTCACGGAAGAACAGCTGGAATACGCCGAAGTGATCCAGAATTCCGGGAAAGGCCTGCTCTCTCTTATCGACGAAATATTAGACCTCTCCCGCATTGAAGCCGGTAAAATGGACCTCAGCTTCTCTGAAGTGAACCTTCGGGAAGTGGCGCAGGAAATGAATGCGCTGTTTGCACCTGTTGCCAAAGAAAAAGGACTGGCTTTTGAGGTGCATACGGATACAAGGATGCCTGCCATGATTGAAACAGACCGGCAAAGGCTTGAACAGATCATACGCAACCTGCTTTCCAATGCATTGAAATTTACAGCAGAGGGAATGGTTTCGCTGAATATCGCACAGGATGATGATCCCGGTATGGTGGTATTTACAGTAAAAGATACCGGCATCGGCATTTCAAAAGATAAACAGGATGTGATCTTTGAGGCCTTCCAGCAGGAAGATGGCTCTACCCGCAGGAAATTTGGGGGTACGGGATTGGGGCTTTCCATTAGCAAAGAACTGGTGAAATTGTTAGGTGGCAGCATCCGGGTGAGGAGCGAACAGGGAACGGGCAGTGAATTTGAAGTACGCATACCTGTTACACCTGCAGCATATACTAACGCCATCACGGAAACAATACTGCAACCTGCAAGAGAGCAACGGTTTGTAAGTGCCGTGATCCCGGAACATGTGCTGGACGATCGTAAGGATGTAAACCCCGGCGATCCGGTGATCCTTATCATTGAAGACGACAGGACCTTTGCGCAATACCTGCTCGATTTCACCCGTCAGAAAGGATATAAAGGCATTGTAACTGTAAGAGGAGATGAGGCCCTGCCACTTACATTGCAATACCAGCCCAAGGGCATTCTGCTGGATATCCAGCTGCCGGTGAAAGATGGCTGGGAAATAATAGAAGAACTGAAAAATAACAGCGCTACCCGCCATATTCCGGTACATATAATGTCTTCTTACGAAGGCCGGTTTAAAAGCCTTTCTAAAGGTGCCGTTGATTTTATTGACAAACCGGTATCCTACAGCCGGATGGATGATGTATTCGCAAGGATAGAACATATCCTGAATAACAACTCCCGCAAGGTGCTGATCGTGGAAGAAAATGTAAAACATGCCAAAGCACTGGCTTACTACCTGGAAAACTTCTCGGTACATACACAGATCAGGAACAGTATCACAGATAGCATAGACAGCCTGCAGCAAAAAGAGGTGAACTGCGTGATCCTGGATATGGGAGCTTCCGGAGAACAATCATATGATATGCTGGACGAGGTGAAGAAACATCCCGCCCTGGAAAATATTCCCATCATCATCTTCACCGGCAAAAATATTTCCGGCGAAGAAGAGCAGCGCATCAGGCAGTATGCTGATTCCGTTGTTATTAAGGTGGCTAACTCTTATCAGCGTATTATGGACGAAGTATCGCTGTTCCTGCATCTGATGCAGGCCAAAAAAGAGGGAGAACGCCCGGGGAATGGTCTTGGTTTATTACAGGATGTATTGAAGAATAAAACAGTGCTGCTGGCGGATGATGATGTAAGGAATATCTTTGCGCTCACGAAAGCGCTGGAAACATATCAAATGCGTGTGATCTCTGCTATGGATGGTAAAGAAGCATTGAAGCAACTGAAAAAGAACCCACAGGTAGATATTGTACTGATGGACATGATGATGCCTGAGATGGATGGATATGAATCTACCCGCCAGATCAAAGCAGACCCTCAGTTTAAAAAACTGCCGGTAATAGCAGTAACAGCAAAAGCCATGAAAGGAGACAGGGAGAAATGTATTGCAGCAGGAGCTTCTGATTATATCAGCAAACCGGTGGACATTGATCAGTTATTATCATTATTACGGGTGTGGTTATACGACAGCAGCAAATGAGCGGACCTGAAGAATTGACGGATGATCAGATAGCACTCCTGCTTAAGGATGTGATGGAGGAGTATGGTTATGATTTTAGTGATTATGCCTTTCCTTCCCTCAGAAGAAGGTTGAACAGGTTATATACCCTGGATAAATTCCCGCACTTTGGAGCGTTTTATCAAAAGTTGATGCAGGACCCTGTTTACTTCCGGCATTTTGTAGAGGAGCTGACGGTGAATGTAACGGAGATGTTCCGGGACCCGGTATTCTTTCAGCGCCTGCGCGAAGAGGTACTGCCGGAACTGGCCCGTCATCCTTTTATCCGTATCTGGCATGCAGGTTGTTCCACAGGGGAGGAGGTCTATTCAATGGCCATCCTGTTAAAGGAAGCCGGTCTGCTCCAGCGTTCACTGTTATATGCAACAGATATAAATCCAGCCGTACTGGAGGTTTTAAAGAAGGGCATATATCCCCTTCGTTATATGAAGCAATATTCTGAGAACTATATTCAGTCCGGCGGCACACAGGATTTTTCCAGGTACTATACTGCCAAGTATGATTGGGCGAAGCTGGATGAAGGGCTGCAGAAACGGATGGTCATTTCCCCGCACAACCTGGTGTCTGATAGTTCATTTAATGAATTTCAACTGATCATTTGCAGGAATGTACTCATCTACTTCTCCAAAAAGTTGCAGAATAAAGCGCTGCAACTGATCGATAATAGTCTTGAGCCTACAGGTTTTATTGCATTAGGCGGAAAAGAAAGCCTCAAGTATTCCACCATTGCCCCACGCTATAAACAGTTGCCGCACCGGCAAAGGATCTGGCGGAAGATGGCTTAGAAATATTGTGCGAGGATATCCTTTAAAGAATTAATGTCGAATTGCTTAACGATGTAATCGCTGGCACCCAGTGATCTTGTTTCCGTTATATCCCTGGGGTCAGAAGAAGTGGAATAAATGATCACAGGAATGTCTGAAAGATGTGGGATGTTGCGGATAGCCGCCAGGCAATCCTTTCCACCCATACGCGGCATGTTGAGATCGAGGAAGATATAATGTGGCATAGGATTTTCCGGAGTGCTTAATAATTGCAGGCCGGCAGCGCCGTCATTGGCAGTAAGGAAGGATACTTTGTCATTTACATCCTGCAGGGCCAGTTTGAATATCTCCTGGTCATCCAGGTCATCGTCTATGAGCAGACAAGTGATTTTTTCCGCCATGGTTGTTTATTGTCTTAAGTAAAACAAATATAATAATTCCCACGCTGAGATTTGTATATTTAGTAATAATCCCGCGTTATGTACTCACGCCAGCTGTTTGTTTGCGGCCTTATTATCTCCTGTATCATCATCCTTTCCCAATGCATCGGAAGAAAGGTGGAAACAGATATCAGGGGGGAACAGTATGCAGTAGCTACCAGTTGCGCTACCTGTCACAAAAGCATCTGGGATACTTACCTGGCTTCCGCACACAACAATACCTCCGGCCTTGCTTCAATCTCAAATGTTAGCGGAAGTTTTCTTCCGCCGGATAATGTTTTTCATTATAGTAACGGATCAAAGGTAACAATGGAGCAGCGGGATAGCGGATTGTTCCAGGGAACCTACCGCTTTGATATCACCATTGGCTCCGGCAGAAAAGCACAAACCTATCTTTACTGGAAGGAAGGAAAATATTTCCAGTTGCCGGTTTCTTATTTCGTGCCGGCCCGGCAATGGGCGAACAGTCCCGGTTTTCCTGCCACACATCCTAAATTCGACAGGTTGATACCCGGCACCTGCTTTGGCTGTCATAGTTCCATGGTAGCACTGAAGGAAGTGAAGATGGAAAAGCTGCATATAGCAGAAGAATTTGAGCGGAACAAAATGGTGTTTGGAATAGATTGCCAGCGCTGCCATGGCCCCGCTGCTGAACATGTTCAGTTTCATACGGAACATCCGGAAGAAAAAGATGGCCGGTACATGGTTAGGGTAAGGGCTTTGGGAAATCAGCAGCAATTGGATATGTGCGCCATCTGTCATTCAGGATTAAAGACCCCGCAAAAGGCACCGTTTGGTTTTAGACCCGGAGATGCATTATCTGATTACTTCTATCCTGATCTTAGCCGCCCGGTGAAAGCAACAGAAATGGATGTGCATGGCAACCAGTACCAGTTGCTTTCAGCAAGCGAATGTTTTATAAAAAGCAAAGGGATCATGAATTGTTCCACCTGCCACGATCCGCATACGAACGAGCGGAGTAATATGCAGGTATTTTCCCGGCGCTGTATGAACTGCCATAGATCTGTAGAACATAAAAATACTGCTGTTCTTACTGAGAATTGTATTGATTGCCATATGCCAGCCCTTCCTTCCAGCGCTATCACTTTATTAACAAAGGGACAGGCAAGCCCAACACCGGATTCCGTTCGTACACATTTGATTGCCATCTATACCCGCCTGTCGCAATAACCCCTATTAATGTCGCCGTTACACCTCTTCTAAGTTAAATGCCAGGCCTATTTTTGTGATACAACACCAAAAATAGTAAACAATGGAAAAGAGACTTTCAACACAGAAGATCACCTCAAACCTCTGGTTTAACATGCAGGCAGAGGAAGCCGTTAATTTTTACCTCACTGTATTTAAGGACGGGAAAATTGGCCGGAAAACTTATTATGGTGCTGAAGGAGTAGAATTTCATGGGATCCCTGAAGGCACTGTAATGACAATAGAATTTATCATAGCAGGACAGGAGTTCGTGGCACTGAATGGTGGCCCGCACTTCCAGTTCACAGAAGCTATTTCCTTCATCGTTAATTGTAAGGATCAGAAGGAAGTGGACTATTACTGGGAGAAGCTCAGCGAAGGCGGAGATGAAAAAGCACAGATGTGTGGTTGGCTGAAAGATAAGTTCGGTGTATCCTGGCAGGTTGTTCCGGAAGGATTGACCGATCTGCTGCAAAGCCCTGATAAAGCTAAAGTAGCCAGTATGAGCAAGGCATTGTTCCAAATGAAGAAACTGGATATTGCAGCGCTGGAAAAGGCTTTTGGGAAATAAAATAAATGCGGTCTGTAAAGACCGCATTTATTTTTAATGTTCACAATGGATCATGAGGGAACGATAATATGCCATACTTAGTGCATAATAAAAAACGCCTAATATCCTTATCCCTGGGGCAAGCGATCTTGCATCGCTTTTTTCTTTTCAGTGAATTACCCTATTGATGTGATCTTTCGAAGTCCAGCAGCCATTGCTTTCTGAATATGCCGCCGCCGTACCCTGTGAGGTGCCCGTCCTCCCCGATCACTCTATGGCAGGGGATGATGATAGAGATCCTGTTCATGCCGTTTGCATTGCCAACAGCGCGTACTGCCTGTGGTTTGCCGAGAGTAACAGCTTGTTGGGAGTAAGAGCGGGTGGTACCATAGGGGATGGTTTGTAGTTTCTCCCATACTGCCTGTTGAAACGCAGTACCGGGAATGAATAAAGGGACTGTGAATACTTTTCTTTTGCCTTCAAAATACTCTTCCAGCTCTTTCCTTAACTGGTCAAAGTGTTTGTTGGCTCCCTGGATAATATTGGCATTAACCCTTTTAGCCAGGATCTTTAACTGGGATTCCAGCATTTTACGGTCTGTGAATTCCAGCAGGCAGATCCCTTCCTCTGTTGCGCAGGCAAACATAGTACCTAATGGCGTTTCAATCCGGGTGATATTGATGATCTTTTTATCCTTGCTATGAGAAGGGGATACGCCAAATACAGATTTGAAGGAATCAGAAAACCCACTCAGTGATTCGTATCCTGTATCATAAGCAACAGAACTGATCGCTTCTCCGCTTTGTATCTTATTGAAGGCAGAATTGATCCGGAACATCCTTTGGTAAGCATGGAAGGTTACCCCATGATTCTTCAGGAACCATCTTCTTATTTTGCTGGGTTCAATTCCTTTCTGCAGCAGGTCCCAGTCTTTGAACTTCAGGGAGGGATCAGCATTCAGGGCGTCTAATATCTCTTTGATCTCATCTGGTGTTTCACCCATTTTTTCTAATGGACTACAAACCTTGCAGGGTCTGTAACCTCTTAAGATAGCTTCCTTCGGGGTCTTGAAGAATTCAACATTTTCCTTTTTGGGTTTCCTTGCTGTGCAGGTGGGCCGGCAGAATATACCAGTGGTTTTGACGGCTGCTATGAATGTTCCCTCATAGGAAACATCTTTGTTCAGCAGTGCTTCATACATCATATCGTTCGTCAACATTCTCAGTTCTTTTTATCAAAAGTAGGCCAGGCAGACCGGCTGAACAACCGGAAAATTGACAAGTATTTTTTTAGTTAGCAGGCTCTGCAAACCTTCTTATGAATGAATATTAATTATTTATATTTATTCAAACCCGTGTATTTGATGTTAATATTAACGTTTGAAATTATTGATAATTAAAAGTTTGTTGTATTTTATTAAAATAATCAGAGTATTTACTTAATTATTTATATAGTTAAAATAATAATATGGCTGAAGCCCATACCTCCTCCTTAAAAAAAGCTATCCGTCCTATCCATTTATGGGCTATTTCAGTAGGCCTTGTTATATCAGGTGAATATTTTGGCTGGAACTATGGATGGGGGGTAGCAGGTACAATTGGCTTCCTGCTGGCTACCATCATCATCACCATTTTATACATTACTTTCATCTTTAGTTTCACAGAGCTGACTACAGCCATTCCGCAGGCCGGAGGCCCTTTTTCATATGCCCAAAGAGCACTGGGACCCATCGGAGGGTTGATAGCCGGTTACGCGACGCTGATCGAATTTTTACTGGCCACACCAGCCATTGCTTTAGCCTTAGGCAACTATCTGCACTTCCTGCATCCTGCTATTCCTGTATTATGGTCCGGGATTGCCGTATATGTTTTACTGACTGCCATTAACCTGCTGGGTATTAAAGAATCTGCTTCTTTTACATTGCTCTTTACTTTACTGGCGGTAGTGGAATTGTTAGTATACCTGGGCATAGTAGCACCTCATTTCCAGGCTGCCAACTTTCTGAAAGATGCATTACCTTTTGGTTACAGCGGCATCTTTGCAGCCCTGCCTTTTGCAATATGGTTATATGTTTGTATTGAAGGGGTAGCGATGGTAGCAGAAGAAGTAAAGAATCCGGCACGCAATATTCCGATAGGATACATTTCCGGGATATTAACGTTGGTGATCCTGGCTATTGCGGTGATGGTCTTTACAGGTGGCATTACCAACTGGCAACGTTTATCAGCTATCGACTACCCATTGCCGGAAGCCATCGGCATTGTGCTGGGTAAGGATAACAGCATCACTAAAATATTTGCGGGCATCGGATTATTTGGACTGATAGCATCCTTCAACGGCATTATCATCAGTTATTCCCGTCAGATCTTTGCATTGGCAAGGGAAGGTTATTTACCTGTTATACTGGCTGTGATCAGCCGGAAAAGACAAACACCCTACATGGCTTTGATCATCGGTGCATTAGCTGGTATGGTTGCACTGGTGGTTGGAAGAACAGATCAGCTGGTGATCCTTTCTGTATTAGGTGCTATTGTGATGTATGTGATCAGTATGGTGAGCCTTTTTGTGCTGAGAAAAAAAGAGCCTCAATTGGAAAGGCCATTCAAAGTGCCTTTTTATCCTTTGTTCCCTATCATTGCATTGGGTTTGTCAATCGTTTCCCTGGTAGCTATTATTTATTATAACTTTTGGCTGAGCATTATTTTTTTCATGGGACTGCTGGTTGTCTGGCTTTCCTACATACTGGTACAGAAACAAAAAGTAAAGTATGGCTTATAAGACCACCATACAGCAACATACTTATTCCTTCAGCGATCTGAAAACATTATTGGCGAAAGCCTCTCCATACAGGTCAGGAGATGTATTGGCAGGGCTGGCTGCGGATAGCTATGAAGAAAGGGTGGCCGCTCAGATGGCATTGGCTGAAGTGCCGCTGAAGAACTTCCTGCAGGAAACAGTGATCCCTTATGAAGCAGACGAGATCACCAGGCTGATCATAGATACACACGATGCAACAGCTTTCGCGCCTATATCTCATTTTTCAGTGGGTGCTTTCCGGGACTGGCTGCTCAGCGATTACGCAGACCTGCTCACGTTACAGCAGATCGCAAAAGGGATCACCCCTGAGATGGCCGCAGCTGTATCTAAATTAATGCGTAACCAGGACCTTATCAGCGTTGCAAAAAAGATAGAAGTGATCACCCGTTTTCGTAATACGATCGGTATGAAAGGCCGGCTATCTGTTCGTTTACAGCCCAATCATAATACAGACGATGTAAAAGGCATTGCTGCTGCTATGATGGATGGATTATTGTATGGCAGCGGTGATGCGGTGATCGGCATAAATCCTGCAACGGATAGTCCTGCTGCAGTAACAAACCTGTTAACACTCATCGATCAGCTGCGGCAGCAGTTTGATATTCCCACGCAGTCCTGTGTATTATGCCATGTTACCACAGCATTGCAGATCATGCATAAAGCACCGGTTGACCTGGTCTTTCAGTCTGTTGGCGGTACGGAGAAAACGAACAGGAGTTTTGGCATACAACTTTCTCTTTTGGAAGAAGCTTATCATGCTGCTTTGTCCCTTCAGCGTGGCACGATAGGAAATAATGTGATGTATTTCGAAACGGGGCAGGGAAGTAGTTTATCAGCCAACGCGCATGAAGGAGTGGACCAGCAAACCTGCGAAACGAGGGCTTATGCTGTGGCCCGGCATTTCAATCCCCTGCTGGTGAATACCGTTGTGGGATTTATTGGCCCTGAATATTTGTTTGATGGTAAACAGATCATCCGGGCTGCATTGGAGGACCACTTCTGTGGTAAACTGCTTGGATTACCGATGGGTGTTGATGTATGTTATACAAATCATGCCAACGCAGACCAGGATGATATGGATAACCTTTTAACACTTTTAGGAGTAGCAGGTTGTACTTTTATTATGGGCGTACCCGGTGCAGATGATATCATGTTGAACTATCAATCCACTTCTTTTCATGATGCCTTGTATATCAGGCAGGTACTGGGTTTACGGCCTGCACCGGAATTTGAGCATTGGTTGATAAAATATGGCCTGATGGATGGAAACGGGAGATCATTGCCAGTGGCGCCTTCTAATTTGTTACTAAAGAACTATCTATGATCATAGCTGACCCATGGCATGGATTAAAGGCATTCACCGCAGCGCGCATTGCATTAGGCCGCACGGGTACGGCGATACCTATGCAGGAGGTGTTGCGTTTCAAGCTGGCGCATGCACATGCCAGGGATGCTGTTCATTCTTCTTTGGATATTACCGCATTCCCCTGGGAAATAAATCTGCTGCATAGTAATGCAGCAGATCGTGCAGAATACCTGCAACGCCCGGATAAAGGCCGCCAGCTGCAGGAAAGTTCCCGTTTATCATTAACACCCGGGCATGCAGACATCGGAATTATACTGGTTGATGGTTTATCTGCTACCGCAGTTAATCATCATGCAGTTCCGGTACTGGCATACCTGTTTCCTATGTTGCAGGCAAAGAAAATATCCTGCGCGCGCATACAACTGGTGCAACAGGGGCGCGTTGCCATAGGGGACGAAATAGGCGAACTGTTGGGAGTGAAGCTGGTATTAGTATTAATTGGGGAACGGCCAGGCCTTACTTCTCCTGACAGCCTGGGTGCATATCTTACCTGGCAGCCAAGGCCCGGCTTAACAGATGAAGCCAGGAATTGCATTTCAAACATCAGGCCTGAAGGATTGCCTTATCAACTGGCAGCAGAGAAAATGTTCTACCTCATCAACGAGGCCCTGAGACTACATCTTACAGGAGTGATGCTGAAAGATAATTATAGCCTGCGCATCTCATAACTCCTCTTTGTTCCCTTGCTGCTCCTTTTTCTCATCAGACACGGCATCGCCTGACCCGGGAGGAAAAAGTTCTTTCCTGTCGCGCCGGTTCCTGTTGATCAGGAATGCCAGCAATGCTATAACAGCCAATGCAATAACAACAATGATAGCAGCGTCCATAATTCCTAATTTAAGGCCTTTTCATTAATTCCATGTTAAGGAATGCCGCTCTTAACAATAAGGAAACATCTGTTTAGGAATTTTTCAGGATGAACTGGAAAGATTGGTTACAAAACTTCGATGAAAACCTTTTCATCCATATTCACGATATAGGTACCAGTGAATACCTGGACCCGTTTATGCTGCTGTTGCGCAACGCAATCACCTGGGTGCCCCTGTATCTTTTTGTACTGATCTACCTCATTAAATACCGCCGGAATAAAGCCCTGCTTTTCCTTATAGGTACCCTGATCACATTTGCCATTGCTGATTATGGAAGCGCCAGTATCCTGAAGCCTTTATTCCAAAGGGTCCGGCCCTGTTATAATGAAGACCTGGAAGGGCACCTCCGTCATATAATTGGTTGTGGCGGACGATATGGTTTTCCTTCTTCCCATGCCTCCAATCATTTCGCCCTGGCTGCATTCTGGTTCTGGAGTTTCCGTTACATGGGCATTCGCAACTGGTATTGGGTTTGGATCTGGGCATTAGCGATCGGTTATGCGCAGGTGTATGTAGGAAAACATTATCCGCTGGATATATTGGGAGGAGCCATCTTTGGATTCATAACAGGCTTTTTGATCTCCCGCCTCTTTATCTGGTGGAATGAATCCGGTATCAGCTTTCGCAAGCACCCTCATCCCGATGCATTATCTTAGTACCCATGCAAACCTATCCTCTTACAACCAGGTATACCTGGTGTATTGCTATCATCATCCTATCCCTTATTCCGGGATTATTTACCACATTAATGGAGCCGGATGCGGCCCTTTATGCAGGCATCGCAAAACAGATCGTATGGCGTAATGATTGGGTGAACCTGTTTGCAGATGGAACAGACTGGCTGGATAAACCACACCTGCCTTTCTGGATCAGCGCCCTGAGCTTTAAAATATTCGGTATCAGTACATTTGCCTATAAACTGCCTGCCTTCCTCTGCTGGCTATCAGGTGCAAGATTTACTTATCTCTTTGCCCGGCATTTTTATGGCACAGCTACAGCACAAATAGCAGCGCTGATTTATCTTACTGCGCTTCATGCCATTATCAGCAGTAATGATGTAAGGGCTGAACCTTATCTTACCTGTTTCCTGGTTGCAGCCTCCTGGTACCTGGTGCAATCGCTAAGATCTGCCTGGTACATTATACCTGCTGCACTTTTTACCGCTTTTGCATTAATGACCAAGGGCCCCTTTGTATTGATCACCATTGGAAGCGGGCTATTGCTGCATTGGACCATTCAAAAGGACTGGCGGCAGTTCCTGCAATGGAAATGGTATGTTTATCTGTTGCTTGCAGCTGTTTTTACTTTGCCGGAGATCTGGTGCCTGTACCTCCAGTTTGATGCACATCCGGAGAAGGTGATCTATGGTCAGCAGGGAGTTTCCGGTATCCGGTTCTTCCTTTGGGAAAGTCAGTTCGGGCGTTTCTTTAATACAGGGCCCATCAAGGGCCATGGAGATCCTTTCTTCTTTTTACATACCCTGCTCTGGGCCTTTCTCCCCTGGAGCCTGTTATTTTACCTGGCACTTTTTCAACGGCTCAGGAAGCTAAGGAAGGGCGTGGAATGGATCACCCTGGGAGCTTCGTTGTGCACACTTTTACTTTTCTCCTTTTCCGGTTTTCAGTTACCCCATTACCTGAATATTTTATTTCCTTATTTCAGTATACTCCTTGCGGCCTGGCTTATTGATCTGCCGTTAAAAAAAGCAATGATCACTCAGCGTGTGATCGCATTGCTGATGGTGGTACTGCTGCTGGCCATCACCTTGCTGTTCCGTCCTCACTACTGGATAGCCTATGTTATTGTAAGTGCTGCTGCATTAACAGGATGGTGGCTGCTCCGTTCTCCTGATGATATTATTAAGGTAAGTATGCTGGGCAGTGTATGTGTTGCTATTTTCATCAACCTCTTCTTTTATCCTACACTGCTGGATTACCAGGGAGGATCGGTAGCGGCTGAATGGAAGAACAGGCAATTTCCGGGGGAGATCGTTCACTTTTACAGGAGTAACTCCCAGGCATTTGAATTTTATGCTGATGCACAGGTAGAGAGGAGGGATACTTCTTTTAAGAAAAAAGAATTAGTGTTCACCGGAAGAGCAGGAAGGCAGGCATTAGATCTTGCCGGAAAGGAATATAAAGAAGAAGCTGTATTTTCAAGTTACCCTGTTACCAGGCTGGATGGACAATTCATTAACCCTGCTACCCGGCATGAAGGTTTGGATACCGTCTGGCTGCTACGTGTGAATGCTTTATATAGCAATAAATAAAAAATATATTATTCCTGTCCAAGGCTTAAGCGTTGAGTTGTTATGATGTTTTAAAACAATTAAAATTTAAAACAATGAAAGAGTTCTTATTTGTATTCAGAGCGGACTTTAGCAAAATGGGTGAACGTTCTCCTGAACAAATGCAGGCGTCCATGAAAAAGTGGATGGACTGGATCAGTGGTATAGCTGCCCAGAACAAGCTGGTGGACCGTGGGAACCGCCTTGAGCCGGCAGGGAAAGTATTGAGACCGGATAACATTGTAACGGACGGGCCTTTTACGGAGATCAAAGAAACACTGGCCGGCTATACTATTGTGAAAGCTGATACATTGGAAGAGGCAACCGAATTGGCAAAGGGCTGCCCTGTTCTTGAAACCGGCGGAAATGTAGAGATCCGCGAAATAGGTAAGATGTAATTTAACCGCTGATGAAATTCGCAAAAGCCTTTGTAATTTACAGGATTACAAAGGCTTTTATCTTATGGCCAACGATGAATTGATACCGCATTTGTTCAGGACCGAATACAGCAAGATAACGGCTGTGCTATGTAAACTTTTTGGCTTTGAGAATATTGAAATAGCAGAAGATATTGCCAGTGATACCTTTCTCTCTGCTTCAGAGCTATGGGGCTTGAACGGCCTGCCGGAAAACCCTGTGGCCTGGCTTTATACCGTTGCAAAAAATAAAGCGAAGAATCACCTCAAACACCAGGCTGTTTTCCATAACAGGGTTGCCGGGCATCTCAGCCGTTCAACAGAAGGAATGGAGTGGCCGGAAATTGATCTGTCTGCCGGAAATATCAGGGACAGCCAGTTGCAAATGATCTTTGCTATCTGCCATCCTGCGATCCTGGCAGAGGCACAGATAGGCCTGGCGCTTCGCATTCTATGTGGTTTTGGCATCGGAGAGATCGCGGACGCTTTTTTAACGAATAAGGAAACGATCAATAAAAGATTGCTGCGGGCAAAGGATAAGCTCAGGGTAGAACATATAAAAATAGAATTCCCCGGTAAAGTTGAAATAAACAAAAGGCTCGAAACTGTACTCAGAACGCTTTACCTGATCTTTAATGAAGGGTATTATTCTGCCGGCAATAATATCACCCTGCGGAAGGAGCTTTGCTTTGAAGCCATGCGCTTAACACATTTACTGCTTGAGAATGAAGAAACGAATAAACCAGCCGTCAATGCATTGTTCTCATTAATGAGCTTTCAGTCATCAAGGTTTGAGGCAAGAATGGACCAACAGGGGGAGATCATTTTATATGATGAGCAGGATGCCAGCCTGTGGAACAGAGAGATGATCGAACAGGGGGAGCAGTTCCTCAATCTTGCATCAGAGGGAGATAAACTTTCAAAGTACCATTTAGAAGCAGGGATTGCTTATTGGCATACCATTAAAGCAGATACAGCAGAAAAGTGGGAGAACATCCTGCAGTTGTATAATCACTTATTGCAACTGGAGTATTCACCCATTGCTGCACTGAACAGAACATATGCCCTCTCAAAAGCAAATGGGAAAGCAGCAGCCATTACAGAAGCAAAAAAACTGAACCTGGCTAACCTTCATCTCTATCACCTGCTCCTGGGAGAACTTTATACAGGTGTTGATAACGGCGAAGCGAAATCATATCTGGAGCAGGCTTTAAAACTTACCAGCTCTGCTGCGGATAAAAAGATCATTATGCAAAAGATCGAAAGACTGGCTTATTTAGATAACCTGTAGATCACAGCATCTGCTGCGTCAACAGTGATACTTGTTTTTCCTTTGAAGCCGGTTATTTTTCCGGAGAATAATTCCTTCCCCTTACTATATTTTCGAAGATCTATTTCAAACGTGGCAGGTTGGTTATTATAATTTATAATAGCCAGGTAAGCATCATTCATAAAGATACTGGAAGGTGTTTCCCCCGTATGATGGTCCACCGGGCGGAAGATCCCTTCCTGCCGCGCTGCTTTGAGGATGTCCGGGTTTTGCAGCAGGAGTTGTGCAGCCGGTGAGGCATTACTGTATACCGAGTAATCGTCGCCGGTGATGAGTGTTCCGGTAACAATAGAAGATGTGAGCCTGGCCCTGTTGGCACCGGGTGTTTCATCTGCAAATACCACATGGTCCGCATCCGCGAAATCATATACTTTATTCTGCCACCAGCCCAGGCTGGTTCCATTGAGTGTGTAGGCTGTTTCCTGGATGCTCTTGTATGCATCACAGGCAATACGGCGCATGTGTACATATCTGCCGGTAGCCATATTAGGTGAGATAGCAGCGTATACCAGCATTTTTCCTTCCAGTTGGTCTATGAGGAATTCCATGCCCTTCCGGAAAGCCTGCATGCCTGTACGCACGGAAGGATCATAGAATGAATCCGCTTCAATGGCAGCATGCCCTATAAAGTCTATTTTGATCATTTCAAACCCTGCATCTTTAAACTGTTTGATGCGGTAAATGATCCTTTCCTTCGTAGCAGGGTGGGTAGGGTCCATGGCACGGGCGCCATCAAAATCGTGGTATTCACCATTTACTTTCGTCCATGTTCCTTTATAATTATAATTGCTTCCTTCTACTGTTCTGGCCTGTTTTCCCCAATCCACAAATGGTGCCCAGTAAATGCCGGCTTTACATCCTTTCTGTTTGCAATAACTTACAAATGCGGCAAGTTCTTCCTGCTTCATGTTATCCCAGTAGGAATCCAGGTCAATGTAGATCTGGCCATCTTTACTGCGGAACGCCTTGCAGGAGTCTGCGAAGAAATCAACTACTTTTTTGGCTTTGGCCAGTGATAGTTTTGTTTGCATACTTCCCCAGCTATTCCAGCCGAAAGGTTTAGCAGCTGTCCATGAATGGATGTAACGGGGTTCAGCTAAGCGGTTGGCACTGCCATATTGTTCCATACCCGCACGCCAGTCTGCAGCAGGCAATACCAGGACCTTTGGAGAGATACCTTCTGTAACAATGCCATGTTTTATCCTGTCCCGTGTACCTGTGCTATCCGTCCAACCGGCTATAACGGAGATATTATTTCCTTCCGCTTTAATGCCAGTCTTCCAGTTATTATGTTCTACTGATCCAATGATGAGCCCCCTGTTGCTCACACTGTCAAACAGCGCCGTTACTTCTGAACTGGTGAAAGAGGGTTGTTGCAGATCCGCTACTTTATATTTAACCCAGGCATCATTATCAAATGGAACAACCACAGCGCTGGTAAAAAGGCTCCTTTGGCCTGTAAGCGGGCTCATATAACGGGAACCTGCACCCTTTAATATAAGCGCAGTGCAGAACCCGTCTGTTCCATTGTATACATAGAATACCTGTTGCTTCTGACTGCCATTCGCAATTACGTACTGTTTCCCGTTTTTTATGGGAGAAACGGTAAAGGTCCGCGTTGCCTTTCCGGTATCGGGTTGTTGTGTTTCATCATAAAAGGCGTAGGCATCCTTTATCACTTCTTTTCCTCCTATCCATACAGAATAAATGCCCCTTTGCAGATCGTAGGCAATACGATCGTTTTTCCCGAAAGGGATGGTCTTTACATTTTGTGCCTTTGTTGTTAATAATGAACAAAGCAGTATTATAAGTGATAAAGGATACCTGGGATGCATATTGTTAAACTTTACATGGCTGTTATTTCAAATACCTTGCTGGTTAATTCTTTTTCCGAAGAAACCGGTAAACCTATTTTCATCAGATAGTCTCCTGAATAGGCTGATTCCTTTCCTTCCGCGTTGATCTCTTTCACTGTATATTTCTTTTGTGGATCAAGCCCGTTTAAACGCACCTTACGGAATTGTTCCCCATATTGTGTATGAAGATTGTAAGCGAATAATACGGACTTCGTTTTATTATCATTGACATACATCAGTACGGCCCTTCTTTCTTTATAAGGAGATACCAGGCGGTATAATGCACCATGCGCGATCACATCTTTTAAGCGATTGTAGTTTTTGATGGCCTCCTGGCTGAAACGCCACTCTTCTTCCGTGAACTTGTTCACATCTATATCATAACCCAGGCGCCCCATCATGGCTACATCTGTTCTGAACTTCAGGGATTGTTTGCCCCAGGAGGTAACATGGCTGGAAATTGTAAAGGAAGGGAAGAAGTAAGAATATCCCCACTGCATAAACACCCTTTCCAACCCATCTGTATTATCGCTGGGCCAGAATTCCGTGAAGTAACGTAATGCCCCATAATCCACCCGGCCGCCACCGCCGGAGCAAAGCATCATGGGAAGATGCGGATACTTTACACGGAGCTTCTCCAGTATTTTATACAGGCTTTGTGTGTAGGCAATAGATAAAGAAGATTGTTGTTCTTTCAGGAAGGGAGACCATGCATTCGTCATCATACGGTTGCAATCCCATTTGATATAAGCAATGCCGGGATTTTTTGTCAGCAGTTTATCTACCACATCATATACAAAATCCTGTACGGCCGGATTTACAAGGTCCAGCACCAGCTGGTTGCGGAAGTAATCTTCCGGGCGGTTAGGTAGTTTCAGTACCCAATCCGGATGATCTTCGTACAATTTACTCCTGGGGTTTATCATTTCCGGCTCCAGCCAGATGCCAAACTTTATCTGGTTGGCAGTGGCTTCTTTTACCAGGTGACCAATGCCATGTGGCAGTTTGGCTTTATTTTCCTCCCAGTCGCCCAATCCGGCATGATCACTATTCCGGGGGTATTTATTAGCAAACCAGCCATCGTCCAGCAGAAAGAGGTCTGCACCGAGTTTACGGGTTTCGGCAAAGAGGGAGGTCAGTTTTTGTTCATCAAAATCAAAACCTGTGGCTTCCCAGTTATTGAGCAATACCATCCTGGAACTATCTCCATCCATTACCCCATATTTACCTGCCCAGCTATGAAAGTTCCGGCTGGCAGTTCCTTTACCCGTAGTGGAATAGGTGAATATAAATGCCGGTGTAATAAAAGATTTACCAGCCGGTAAAGGATAATCAGCAGCATAATTATTCATGCCGGCTATCATACGCAGCGCATTCTGTTCATCCACTTCAAACGCAAACCGGAAGTTACCTGACCATGCCAGTGTACCTGCCAGTACTTCTCCATTGTTTTCATCAGCCGGCTGATCTAAGGAGAGAAAGAAAAAAGGTGGCTGGTACATATGCGCACGGGAACCTAATTTACTGTCCAGGATCTTGATCCCGCTGGTTAATTCTGTTTCCTGGACCTTCATTTCCTCTGCCCAGTCGCCATGGAATTGTGTAAGCCAGTAATGTGGCGCATCAAAATGTAACATCGCAGAAGCATAGTTGTGCAGGGTGACGGTCCCTTTTTCCTGGTGTGTGATCTCTGTAAAGCTTTTAAAGATGTTCTCCCGGTAATAGGCCGTGAGATGCAGCTTTACCTGGATAGGGTATACGGGATCTTTTAAGGTGATAATAGTAGTACTGGTGTTGGCATCTTCTTTTTTTGTTTCAACTCCTGCAAATACCAGGTCTAAAGAAGGATTGCCGTCTTTGTGGGTCACTCTTATAGCAGGTTCAAAAAGGTCGTTCATACCAGCTGCTATATACGCCTGGTGCCGGCTGGCTTTTACTTCTGCCGGTGTGGATAGTTTTTCACCAAGGTAACTTTGGTACAGTTTTCCTTTTTCATTTACCTGCAATAGCCATTGCAGGTGATTTGTTTCAATTGCGATCTGTTGCTGCGCCAATAGCTGCGCAGCCGGATAGAATACAGACAATACGATGATGAGTAGTTTCCTTTTCATTACTTTATTTTACAATGATTTCCTTCTGATAAGGATAGTGGGTAATACTTCCTGAATCTTTTCCCTACTCAGTACAAAGTCTGCAGCTTTCGCTGCCATGAGTTCAAAGTCCGTGGAATAAGTGGTGATACCGTTACAAATGATCTCCTTCACGATATCATCATTATGTGAGAGTATGCCTACATCCTTTCCGGGTATCAGTTCCTTTTCTGTACAATCTTTCAGGATGGACCATAGCTCTGTGTTATTGATCGTATAATAAACCTTCCCTTTGGCTACGGTACCGGGCAGATATGCTGTTTTGATCACGCCCTTTATTTTACAGTCTTTGATAAAGCGTTTGAAGGCTTTGAGTATTTCTATGGGCGTATCCGTAGCCGGACGATAATAGAAGATCATTTCGTCATAACGCCGGATGGTTTCTGCTAAAGAGCAGAATACCTGGTAGGATGATTCCCCGAATTCCTGTACAATGTAGGAGTAGTCTGCCTCTAAGGGTTCATGCCGGTCGATCATCAGGAATTTATCCATTGGCAGCACTTTCAGGATCTCCGCTGTTTTAGGATGTGGAATGGGTGCTACAACATACATACCGTACCGCCCTTTAATGGTAGACACAATGGATTCGAATACCTCTATATTATTATGATGGAAGAAAACATCCAGCTGGATGTTTTCGCCGATATTAGCGCGGAAGGTTTTATAGAACGTTTCCTGGAAGGTGTCGAAGGCAAACAGGAGCAAAGCTACTTTCAGTTGCTGGCCTGTATCATTGCTGCTTACAAAAAAACCTTTCCTGTTGCGGGAAGTCACAATACCTCTTTCTACTAATTCCTTATATCCCCTGGCAATTGTTTCCCGGGCAAAGCCCAGTTCGCTGATCAGTTTATTCACGGAAGGCAGGGCATCTCCCCTGGACAATAACCTGGCATTAATAGTATTGATGATCCCCTGCACCAGCTGCTCGTGTTTGGACATACCGGGTATCCCTTCCAGCTCATGTATCTGTTCATATATATCCTGCATCTGTTCTGTACTATACTATTCTACTAAACTAGTGTCTTTTTTTAATTCCTGCAACTCTTTTCCTAAAAAATAGAATTTCTGAGATTTATGTTCTTTTTTCCGAAAAGGCTATTATATTTGTAGAAATGAATGCGTAGTCATTTTTTATTCCACCTTCAGAAAAGACATTCTATTGGAGAAGAAAAATTATACATCACAGGATGTAGCAGATATGGCAGGGGTTTCCCAGTCTACTGTTTCAAGGGTTTTTGCCGGAAATACGAATGTTTCTGCCAAGAAGAGGAAAAAGATCCTCGAAGTGGCGGAGAAGCTGGATTATCAGCCTAATGCTATCGCCAGGGGCCTGATAACCAATAAAACGAAGATGGTGGGTATTGTGATCAAGTATTTTCATAATCCTTTTTACTCTGAGGTACTTTCTGCATTTTATAACAGGTTATCCTCATTAGGCTATCACCTTATTTTTATCAATTCAGATAACGATGAGATCCAGGCCAGCGAGATCAACCTGTTGATTGACTATAAGGTAGAAGGAGTGATCATCACCGATGCTATCCTCTCATCTTCCGCAGCCAAAAAACTATCGCGTAATAATACCACCGTTGTACTGTTCAACCGCTATATCAAAGACTCTGAGTCTAAAGCGGTGTACTGTGATAACTACTTTGCAGGCCGGCAGCTGGCCACCTATCTTGTAGAAATGGGGCATAAGTCGATCGCGTTTATATCAGGACCATTCAATACCTCTACCACAATAGACAGGAAACAAGGCTTCGAAGAAGTGCTGGCAGAAAGAGGGCTTCCTCCCTTACACGTTGAAAGCGGAATATATACATATGAGAGCGGGTTTAAAGCCGCCCAGGCTTTAGTGGCCATGAAAGAAAAGGTGGATTGCATCTTCTGTGCAAATGACATTACGGCCCTTGGTGCCATAGAAGCGATCCGGGAAATGGGATTAAGCATACCCGAAGACATTTCTGTTGTTGGATTCGACGATATCAATATGGCAAACTGGCCATCCTATTCCTTAACCACCTGGAAGCAGCCGATAGATGAAATGGTGGACAATGCCGTAAAACTATTATTGGGAGAAGAAACAAACCAGGAGAATGTAGTGAAACTAAAAGGGAACCTTGTGATCAGAAAATCAGTTAAGGCAAAGAAATGACGTGCCCTTTTTTTTGAATTAATATGACTACGTATTCAAATTGATATTTAATACTCAGCAATTGAATGGCTGACCAGGTACCGGTCAGTCAAACGATACACTATTGACCAAAATCAGCCATAGCTGCTCCTTGGAGCTATGCAGCAGATCAATCTATGTCCGGAAGAGAGGCAAGGAATGTATGATTCCTTACACGTGCGCAATTGTTAAATAAGGCAGAACCTTTTTAAACCTATTTCTTTATGCAATTGTTTACAAGTTCCATGTTTACCGATCGTCTGTTCGGAAAATGTTTATTGCTGATGCTGTTATGTTATTGCATCAGTCCACTTTCAACCAAAGCCACCATTACGCCTCTTTCTTTTGTTGTTTCCGGAACGGTCACCAATGAAAAGGATGAAGTGTTACCCGGATCATCGGTACGTATTAAAGGATCCGCAAAAGGTGTTACTACAGACATGAATGGAAAATTCATGATCGAAGTACAAAGGGAAGAAGATTCCCTGATCGTTAGCTTTGTTGGCTATAAGAACACTACCATTCTTGTGGGTAGCCAAAGGACCGTGATCGTTAAATTACTGCCGGATGAAGAAAGCCAGAAATTAAATGAAGTACAGGTAGTGGGTTTCGGAACGCAAAGGAAAAGCACCATGGTAGGTGCGGTATCCACTGTTTCCGTGAAAGAGATCCAGAAGGTGGCCACACCCTCCCTTACCAATGCTATTGGTGGTAAACTAGCTGGTGTGATCACCCGCCAGACTTCCGGCGAGCCGGGATATGATGCTGCCAAGATCTTTATCCGTGGCCTGGTTTCACAAAGTGGTACCAACAAACCACTGATCATTGTGGATGGGGCGGAACGTGAATTGCAGGATTACTGGACCACCATGAACATCCAGGAAATTGAAAGCTTTTCTGTATTAAAAGATGCTTCCGCTACAGCCGTATATGGTAACAGGGGAGCCAATGGTGTGGTATTGATCACTACCCGCAAAGGTACTGTGGGCAAACCCACCGTCACCCTGCGTTCAGAAATGGCTGCGGTGATACCGATGCGTATAGAAGATAACATCGATGGCTTTGAATATGCATCATTGCATAATGAAGCATTGGCGAATGTTGGGCTGCCGCCTAAATATTCTCCGCAGGAACTGCAAAAGTACAAGGATGGATCTGATCCTTATCTATACCCCAATGTTAACTGGTACGATGTTGTGTTGAAAAGGCGTACCCGCCAGCTCATGAATAACCTGGGTGTATCCGGAGGTTCAGAGGCTGTGAGATATTATGTGAACCTGGGGTATACTATCCAGGAAGGTATCTATAATGAAGATCCCGCAAATGCCTACAAAACAAACGCTGCTCTTAAACGATATAACTTCAGATCCAACGTAGATATAAAACTGCGCAAGAACCTTACCCTGGAATTAGGGCTGTCTGGTATCATATCCGGTGCTAATTTCCCCGGTCGTGATGCCGGCGGTATTTTCACTTCGCTGAAACTTACAGCACCCAATGCTTACCCTATCAAAAACCCCAATGGCAGCCAACCCGGTGCATTCGGCGACCTGGCATTGAACCCCTACGCTGTTGTTACGCAAACAGGCTATACAAAACAGTTCTACAATACACTGGTAAGCAACCTGGGTGTTAAATGGGACCTCTCGTCTGTAACGCCGGGATTGTCTGTACGGGGCCTCACTGCTTTTGATGTGGTGGATATTACACAGAACGTAAGGCAGAAAAGCCCGGCTACTTTCTTTTATACAAAGGACCCTGTTACCGGTGTTGAATCATACAGACCCATTGCATCAGAATCTGCACTGGGTTTCTATAACCTGAACGAAACTTACAGGACCATCTATGGGCAGGTTTCTGCTAATTACGACCGCTCTTTTGGAAACCATAATGTAACCGGGTTATTAGCTGCGGAAAGAAGGGAGTACGTGAATGTGAACACCACCAGTTCCATCGCTAACTTACCTGAACGCCGCCAGGGGTTGGTAGGCCGCTTTACTTACAATTACGATTTCCGTTACCTCTTTGAAGTGAGCGCGGGGTATAACGGATCGGAGAATTTCCCTAAAGGCAGACAATATGGATTGTTCCCTTCAGTGGGTGTTGGCTGGTTGATCTCCAATGAAAACTTCTGGAACAAGAATGTGGTGAGCACATTGAAAATAAGAGGTAACTACGGCGTAGTGGGCAACGACAGGATCGGGGGAGCAAGGTTCCTTTTCCTTTCAACCTATAATAAATCTGCCGGTGGTTATACATTCGGCCTGAACCAGAATATTAATCCCGGTGGTAAAAGTGAAGCCCGCATCGGCAACGAGAATGTGACCTGGGAAACAGCTTACAAATCAGATGTGGGGCTTGATCTTGAATTGTTCCAGGGCAAAGTGACGCTTACTGCAGATGTATTCCATGAACGCAGGGAAGGCCAGTTGCTGGAACGGAAGATCTTCCCGATCTATACCGGTTACCCTTCCGGATCTATTCCTTATGGCAACGTAGGTATCTCTACTAATAAAGGAATAGATGGAAGTATCCAGATCAGGAACACTACCAAAAGCGGTTTCTATTATTCTTTCAACGGCACCTTCACCTATGCTAAGAATGTGATCATTGAGAACGATGCGCCCAAAGCTTTGTACCCCTACCAGGACCTTAGAGGAAGCGCCATTGGATCCAACCTGGGTTACAGGGCATTGGGTTTCTTTCAGGACCAGCGGGATATAGATAACAGTCCTACTCAAACAGACCTTCAATCCATCATCCGCCCGGGAGATATTAAATATGAAGATATCAACAAAGATGGCAGGATCAATGATGCAGACCGTGTGATCATTGGCAGTTATGGTTCAGAACCGCAGATCATGTTTGGCTTTGGTGCCACAGCAGGATGGAAAGGTTTTGATGCAACGATCTTTTTCACCGGCGCAGCCAGAAGGGATTTCTTCTTCACACAAGGCTGGACGGCCTGGGCTTTCTCGGGAACGATCGGAAGTTATAATGTAATGCAGCAGGTATATGATAAACGCTGGGTTGCAGGGGCTGATAATTCAAATGCTGAATTCCCTGCTGTAAGGGCCGGTAGTACCAATAACTATATTGGTTCCACCCTCTGGCAGCGCAGTGGCGATTACCTGCGGATCAAGAATGCGGAGATAGGATATACGATCCCTGTGAACATCACACACAAAGCCACGCTTAAAAGCATCAGGGTGTTTGTGCAGGGTACCAACCTGGCTACCTGGGATCATATAAAAGTGATCGATCCTGAATCCAATTTTGGAACGGGTAACTACCCTGTTACACAGAACTTCAATTTTGGATTAGAAGTTAATTTTTAGCCTTTCAAAACAAGCTATTATGAAATCTATTATAACGCTGGTGCTCATTACGCTGCTTTTAATAACACCGTCCTGTATGAAGGACTACCTGAATAAAACACCGGATGAAGATCTGACGGTTGATAAGGTATTTACCAACCCTGCTTTTGCAGAGCAATACCTGGCCAATATTTACTGGCATCTGCCAAAGGAGATCGCTTTTGTGGATAATCCGGGAGCAGGTAATCCGCCCAATAATCCGTTTACAGCAGCATCCGATGAAATGGAGCTGAGTTACGAAAACAACTTCGCACAGGTGATGAATACAGGCAACTGGAATCCCACTACTTACACACAGGATATCTGGTCACAATGTTACATCGCTATCAGAAAAGCGAACATCTTCCTGGAGAACATCGACAAGCTGCAACCTTCAGAACTGGCCACTGCTGAACGGATCAGCCATTGGAAAGGGGAAGCGCTTTTTCTACGGGCTTTCTATCACTTCTGCCTGATCAGGGTATATGGACCGGCGCCGATCGTAGACAAAACCATTCCGCTGGACAATGACTTCAAAGCTACGAGGCGCCAGCCTATTGATAAATGTGTTGATTTTATTGTGAGTGAATGTGATAAAGCGGCTGCATTATTACAGCCGAGGATCACAGCAGAGAATGATTATGGCAGGCCGTCGAAGGCAGCCGCAGCAGCCCTGAAAGCAAGAGTGCTTTTGTATATGGCCAGTCCCTTGTGGAATGGTAACCCAGAGTATGCAGCCCTGAAAGATAAAGAAGGGATGCGCTTATTTCCGGATGCACAACCTGCCAGGTGGCAAACCGCTGCTACAGCTGCAAAAGCCTGTATAGATCTGGCGGAATCCGCAGGATTTAAACTATACAAATCTGCTACCAACGATCCTGTAAAGAACTATCAGGAAGTATTTTATGTTAACTTTAATGACGAGGTATTTTTTACCAGCAATGATCCCGGCTATAATAATATTGATGCATACAGCGAGCCAAGAGGTATGCCGGGTGCCTTCTGGCCATTGCAAACACCTTCCCAGGATATTGTAGATGATTATGAGATGGCGAATGGCCTGCGTCCCATTCTTGGATATAATGCAGATATGACGCCCATTATTAACCCGGCTTCAGGATATAGTGAAAACGCACAGGCTGCTACAGCAACTAATTATTATTATGCCGGTACACGCACGATGTATGTAGACAGGGAACCACGTTTTTATGCAAGCATCAATTTTACCGGCGCAAAATATAAAACAACACCTCCGCAAAGCAGAACTACGCCATTGCAGTTTTGGAAAGGAGGTCTGGATGGCCGCCCCGTTGCAAGTGGTGAAAATTTCAGCAGAACGGGGTATCTTCTGAAGAAACTTACACAGCCGGCTTTTGTGATGCAACCCAAGGCAGACCCTCCAAGGGTTTGGATCTTCTTCAGGCTGGGTGAACAATACCTGAATTATGCGGAGGCACTGAATGAAGCACAAGGCCCTGTTGCGGATGTTTATAAATACCTGAACCTGATCAGGGAACGCAGCGGCCTGCCTGGTTTACCATCAGGATTGTCGCAGGGGGACATGAGAGAAAGGATCCGCCACGAACGCAGGATAGAACTGGCTTTTGAAACACATCGTTATTTTGATACACACCGCTGGCTAACCGCAGAAGGCATTGATAACAAAAACATCTACGGCCTCGATGTGTTGACCTCAGGATATACCATAGCCAGCGATGCATTTTATAAAAGAACAGCAATAGAAAAAAGGGTTTTTCAGAAGAAACATTACTTATGGCCGATCCAGCAGCGGGAAATTGAAAAGAACCCGAACCTGGTGCAAAACCCCGGCTGGTAGAATTGATAAATTATTTTTCGGATGATAAGAACATTGTACGGTACGCTCCTGTTGCTCCTTTTTTGCGGGATAGTACAGGCACAGGAATTATACGATCTGCCAGCCGGCGCTGAAAGCCGTTGGATCAGTTTAGAGAACATTACCGGTGCCAAAGGAAAAGGCGGCATGGAAAACAAGGGAGCAAAAGGGCATGCTTCTGAATGGCTGAAAGCAGGTGAAAGTAAAGTAATGATGGACTATGAGGGTGCCGGTGTGATCAACCGCATCTGGCTGACCATCATAGACAGAAGCCCGGCAGCACTGCGTTCCATGTATATAGAAATGTATTGGGACGGTGCCACCAAACCTGCGGTATCTGTGCCGCTGGGGGATTTCTTTGGAATTGGCTTAGGCCGCAGAACAGCTTTTCAGAGTGCGTTGTTCTCAGATCCTGAAGGCAAGTCTTTCAACTGTAATATTCCCATGCCTTTTAAAAAGCATGCAAAGATCGTACTGGTGAATGCATCAAAAGTTAACCAGCTGTTGTTCTATGATATAAACCTTACACGCCTGAAGAAGCATCCGAAAGAAATTGCTTATTTCCATGCATGGTGGAGTACAAATGCGAATAGCAGCAAACTGGGAGAAGACTTTGAAATACTGCCACGCATAAAAGGGAAGGGCCGCTTCTTAGGTACTAACCTGAGCATTATCGCCGATAAAATTTATGGAGATACCTGGTTTGGTGAAGGAGAAGTGAAAGCATACCTGGATGGCGATAAAGAATATCCCACACTGGCAGGTACCGGTACGGAAGACTACATAGGCTCTGCCTGGAACTTAGGCGCTTTTTCGCACTTATACCAGGGCGCACCGATCGTTGACAAAGCAAAGAAACAATTTGCTTTCTACCGCTATCACATCCCTGATCCGATATACTTTAACACGGATTGTAAGATCACCATCCAGCAAATGGGTGGAGCAGGAAGGGACCTGATCAGGGGAATTGCTAAGGCTGGCGGTAAAGTAAAACCGATCTCGGTGATGACGGCAAAAGGATTGATCAAGCTATTGGAAGAACCCGCTTTCCCCGATATCAATGATGATAAATTCCCGGCGGATGAATGGGTGAACTTTTACAGGGTGGATAATTATTCTGCCACCGCTTATTTCTACCTGGATAAACCAGAGAATGAACTGCCTCCGCTGCAGCCATTAACAGAACGACTGACAGGCATACTTTGATAAACCGGAAATGTTGCATATGAATTGGCATCAATTAGACATTTTGATCGTAGCTGCGTACATCCTGCTGATGCTCGGAATCGGGTTCTGGCACCGCCGTTTTGCTAACAGGAGCATGGATAACTTTTTCCTGGGAGGCCGTAAGATCCCCGGGTGGTTAAATGGTGTGTCCTACACTTCGGCATTGGTGAGCCCGGACGCGGCTACAGGTTACGGAGGATTGGCTGTGGCAACAGGAGGTTTTATCTGTTGGTGGTACCTTAGCCGGTTTGGACTGGCTTTATTCCTTGGAGGTGTATTATTTGCGGTTTTCTGGAGGAGGTTGAATTTATTTACCACGCTGGAATTCTATGACCTGCGTTTTCCAAAGAAAGCAGCAGCTGCTATGCGGTTATGGATCGCTATCCGTACTTCCCTGATAGCCATGCCGGCCTGGACGGGTATTACCTTACTGGCTGCTTATAAGATCATGGGCCCTGCCTTTGATCTTACCAAACTGCAAACACTTTATCTCGTTGTTCCTATATCCCTGTTATTTGTTTTTTCTTCCGGATACAAAGGAGTAGTAATATCCAACTTTATACAGATGATCATTTTCCTGGCTGGTACTTTAATGCTGGCCTATCTCACCCTTGATCATTTTGGTGGAGCAGCTGCGATGGTGGAAGCCATTGGCAATAAATTCGGGCCCACTGGTAAGGAAATCCTGGGTTCGGTACCACCTAAAGACCATGCGATATTCCCATTGGCCGCAGCTTTCGGCTGGCTCTTAGGGCAAAGTATCGGTTATGGTGGAGACGCTGCTCCAATGGGTGGCGCGATGGAGGGGCAACGGATCCTCTCCACGCGTACTCCCGCGGAAGCATTGACCATGTATGTTGTGGCAGCTATCAGTATGTTCTTATTGCTTTTGCTGGTTACACTGCCAAGTATAAGCGCAGCGGTGATCTGGCCGGAATTGCGTGAGGTTGGCGCAGACAGGGAATTGGTATATGGGCGTTTGATGAAACTTTTATTACCCACCGGTGCCATGGGATTAATGGTGGCAGCGATGCTTGCCGCAACCATGTCTACCGTTGGAGACAACCTGAACTTTGGCAGCCAGGTATTGGTGAGTGATATCTACCGCAGATGGTTTGTACCTAAAGCAAAAGAATCGCATTATATGCTGATGGGCAAAATAGGCATGGTGGTTATCCTGGCTTTGTCTGTAGCAGTGGTATTCAATGTGCTGATCATTACGGATGTGGCCATATTCATGCTCTCGCTCAGTGCTGCGGAATTACCGGCAAACTGGGCACAGTGGTGGTGGTGGCGGTTCAATGGGCCAGCACGGGTTACTGCATCTTTTGGTGGAGCCGGTGTTTTTTGTCTTGTTGTAGTAGGACCCAAATTACTCGCCTACTTCGGAGTGCCCTGGGCAGACAGCCTGATCATTGCCTGGTATTGGCAAACATTATTAGTGATGGGCTTAACTACTGTATTATGGGTGGTGGTGGCCTTATTCACCAAACCCGATCCTGAGGAACTGTTGCAAAGCTTTTACCTCAGAGCACATCCATTAGGCTGCTGGACGCCGTTTAAACACCTTGATAAACCTGGCACAGAGGGTTCATTTAAACCCGTTTTCCAGGGGATCTTCATTGCCATCATCGGCACGGCAGCTGTTTCATTTTTTATTCTCGGGCTCACGCATGTCTGGTTTGCAAGATACCTGTCCGGCACATTAACAATAGCGGCATCCGTGATCGCATTTATTGTTTTCTGGCAACTGGCAAAGAGATATCTCGCCTTCCTGGCCATCCGTGCAGCTGATAACACAATAACGTATAAAAATAGTGCAACATGAAACAACGCGATCATTTACTTTACCTCGGAGATTGGGTATTCAGCGTAGGACCATTATTTATTGAAACACCTTTTGGCACTGAAACAAAAGATGCGGACCTGCATTTCTATGGCAGAAGACTGGTAAAAGCCATTGATCCGGTAGTGGATGTAACCAGCATGGCTAACTGGGAACTATATCGCATGCAGCCAGGCAGGCTGGAAGAGATCCTGGAAACCTCTGTAGGGCTCATCATCAGCGATGTGGAAGCAAAATGTTTTCACCTGTTCCCCAGCTTCTTTGATCGCGCGCTGCGTAAGGACACGGTGGTTACTTTCCCTGACAGGCTTACCTCTATAAAAAGCTGGATAGAAAAAGGTGGCGGATTAATGATGCTGGGAGGCTGGTTGTCTTTCAGCGGTGCTTTAGGTAAATCAGGCTGGGGAAGGAGTTCTTTCTCCAATGCATTGCCTGTTCAGTGTATGGCCACAGAAGACCTTGTAGAATCTTCCGCAGGTTTCACGGCCGAAGTATTAGTGCCAGACCATCCTGTGGTAAAAGGACTTTCATGGGAAACTTTCCCACCGATCTTCGGATACAACGAAGTGACGGAAAAACCGGAAGGAGAAGTACTGGTGCGTGTAAAAGAAACCGGGCATCCGCTGGTAGTAGTAGGAACTTATGGTAAAGGCCGTGTGCTCACTTATATGTCCGACCCCGCACCACACTGGGGGATCAATTTTGAATTGTGGGACAGCTATGATGCCTTCTGGCAGCAATCACTGAACTGGATCAAAAAGCAAAGCTGAAATGAATAATTTACAAGCAGGCACTGCCCAGGTAGATATTACGCCACCACTTGAAGTAGGCTTACTCACTTCGTCGGTGAAGGGTCTTTATGAACCATTTCAATCAGTGAGGCTGCCATTGAAAGCGCGCATCCTTGTATTGAAATCGGGAGAGGATATACTGGCTTTAGTATCGCTTGATCTGCTGGCCCTTAACGATACGGCTGTGGGTGGATGGCATAACTTCAAAAAGGCCTTGTCTGATATTATTCCGATTGAAAAGATCATTATCACTTGTACGCATACGCATAATGCACCGGAATCTGTTGCTTTATCCGATCTGTATCTGGATGCCGCCTACAGAAAATGGTTGTCGCGCATACAGGATGGCATTAAAAATGCCATCCTGCAGGCAGCCATTGCTACAAAGCCCTGCAGCGTAGCGATGGCTTCTTCTAAACTGGAAGGGTATTCCATGCAACGCCGTATACCTACGCCGGAGGGGATCATTATGTCTGATTCCATACAACCTGTCGCGCCTGCACTATTGAACAGGGAACCGGTAGACAGGCGTGTACGTTCTGTTATTTTCCAGGATGCAACAGGCCATGTGATCGCTACACTGGTACATGCTATTTGCCATCCTGTACATGAAATGTGTATGCCGCATATCTCTGCAGAATTCCCGGGTGAAATGTGTTTAGCCCTGGAAGCAAACGGAGAGAACGGAATGCCAATATTCTTAAACGGCGCGGCAGGAGATATCAATCCTCCCACCGTTTCCGAAGGGCCGGCATTTGCACAACGTCATGGGAATGCCTTAGCAGAATTGGTACAGGAACAGGGCAGGCTGTTTGTTGAATCATCCGGATTCAGATCCGTACATGAGGAAATAAAAATGCCGGTAAGGAATGAAGTGAAGCTGGCTAATGATAGAGATGCACTGGCCCGCTTAAATGTGATCAGCATCGGACCATTAGCGATCGTATTCATACCCGGAGAACCATTTGTAGAAACAGCGCTGGCAATCGAAAAAGAATCTCCTTTTAAACATACTATCGTAGCTGCCTATGCTGAAAATACGATAGGGTATATTCCCACATTACAGGCATCCCGCGAGGGTGGTTATGAAGCCGGGCCTGGTAAATGGTCGTTCCTCGAAAAAGGAACAGATGCATTGATCACAAAAGAAGCACTCAGGTTGCTAAAAGAATTATTTAATCAAGAAAGATGAAAAAGATTTCATGGATCTGTATCCTCCTGCTTACAGGGTTGGCGGCAAGTGCTAAAGACATCTATTGTTATGGCAGCCTGCAAAATGATCTGTACCAGCTGCTGAAGCGGGAAGGATTTTCCATTAAACAATACAATACACCGGAAGCTGCAGTAAAAGCTGCACCCAAAGGAGCAGGCGTATTTATCATTGCTGCCAGATACCCTGCAATGGACCCGCTGAATAAGATCAGCCAGCAGTTGCTTGATGAAGCGGGTAAAAAATCTCTAAAGCTATACATCGAATATCCTACGGCATTTCCGGACTTGAGCATTCCTGCCAAACCACTGGAAACCCATCTGGAACGTGGTGTTGTTACGGCCGATATTTTTGGGGCACAATTACCGCAGATGAGTTTGCTGGGTATTCATAACTGCCATGTATTACCTGTTGAAGTAAAAGACCCATTGATCGTACTGGCAAAGGTGGTGGGATTTGATAAAGCAGAATATGGGCTTGCAGACACCAAATCCTACCCCTTGCTTTTTGAACAGGGCAATGCATTGGTTTGTATGACCGGGCTCAGCAATTTTGAAACAGGACGGTATGGCCCCGAAGGCTCCATCAAAACGGTATGGAGTTATATCCTTTCCCGCATGGGGGTTAATAACCTGGATGCCTGGAAAGAAGATGTACATCCCATGTTTGGGCGGAATGATAAACTGCCTGCAACAGCAAGAGCTAACAGCATCAAAAAAGGCGTGGCCTGGTTTGATAACGGACGCTTCTTTATTCATCCCAGCTGGAAGCAGGACTGGCTCAAATATGGCTCCAACGGATTAACACCTGTAGGCCCAATGGTAAGTCAAAGTAAACCTAATGGAGATGGTAGCCTGGGTATACTGGAAGGGCATACCTCTACTATTTATTACGATGGAACACAGCAGTACCGTTACTGGATGCGTGCGGATGTGCAGGGAGAAGTAAGTATGGCACTTGCTGCAGCAGGAAGTTTTTTAAACAACAAAACATACAAAGAAAAATCTGCGAACCTCATAGATTATCTCTTTAAAACCTCCAACATGCGCGCCGGTGCAAAGAATGATCCGACCAGTGCAGCCTATGGACTCATTGGCTGGGCTACTACCAATGCAGGCACTTTTTACGGAGATGATAATGCGCGCGCAATACTGGGCATGATAGGCGCTGCCGGATACCTGCATACCAACAAGTGGGATAAAGAGCTGGCCGAAGCGATCATGGGTAATTTCAGAACAACGGGAAAATATGGTTTCAGGGGAGAACGGCTGGAAGAGGGAGATATCATCAAGAACGGCTGGCAGCATTACGAGAACAGGGATATCATATTTCCTTCTCCCCATTTTGAGTCCTGGATGTGGGCCTGTTATCTATGGCTGTACAATAAAACCAATTATGCACCATTGCTGACAAAAACTAAAGAAGCCATCAGGATCACCATGGAATCCTATCCCGATAAATGGAAATGGGGAAGCAGTATGCAAACCCAGCGTGCCCGTATGATCCTGCCATTGGCCTGGTTAGTGAGAGTGGAAGATACCAGAGATCATAGGGAATGGTTAGATAAAATGGTACATGAAATAACAAAATACCAGGATGAAAGCGGCGCTATCCGGGAAGAATTAGGCAAAGGAAAAGGTATGTTCAAATCACTGAGCAAAAATGAAGATTATGGCACAGATGAAGGATCGCTGATCTTCCGCAACGGAGAAAAAGCTGCCTGCATGTTGTACACCTGCAACTTTGCGCTGTTCAGCCTGAACGAAGCATACACCGCAACCGGAAAGTATAAAGACGTAGTTGATAAACTCTCAGATTTCCTGACAAGGGTACAGGTAAGCAGCCAGGTACATAAGGACCTTGATGGCGCCTGGTTCAGGGGTTTTGATTATGGCCGCTGGGATTACTGGGCCTCCAACTCTGATGCCGGCTGGGGTACCTGGTGTACATTAACCGGATGGATCCAAAGCTGGATCGTTACCACGCAGGTGCAGATCCAACAACAGCAAAGCTTCTGGGACGTTACAAAAAATTCTGCCATCGGTGGGCCCGGCAAAGCGGTTATCGAATCAATGATGAAAAAGTAAAAGCATGAAAATAAGAATGATCGTATGCCTGCTTGGTATTCTGACTACGCATGCATTCGCACAAACACCACAGAATGATCTTTCCTCATTAGCACAGATCCAGCAGGGCGTTACATCAAAGCGTGTAAGCAGCTATGATAGGAGTGGTGGTAACGATGATTTTCTCAAGATCGCAGATGGGGAGAAGAAAGTGATCTTTGACGAAAGCGGCGCAGGGATCATCAATCATATCTGGATCACCATGGCCCCTCATCCCGGAGCCATGAACCGCAACGATATTATTATCAGGATGTATTGGGATGGAAAAGAGTATCCCTCTGTGGTATCACCTATCGGTCCCTTCTTTGGCCAGGGCTGGAATGAAGCATATGAATTCAATGCTTTACCACTATCTGCCAGTCCTGATCATGGAAAAGGATTGGTGAGTTACTTTAATATGCCTTTTGGTAAAGGTGCAAGGATTGAAATAGAGAACCAATCCGGCCGCCCTATAGACGCTTTTTACTTTTATGTAGATTATGTAAGCATGGATAAGCTCCCTCCCGGTATGGGCCGTTTTCACAGCTGGTATAACAAACAGCTGATGGGCGCCTCCAAAGAAGAAGGGGAAAACGAATGGGCTATTTTAGGTAAATACGGAAACAATACTACCGGTAAGGATAATTATGTTTTTGCGGATATCAAAGGGAAAGGGCATTTCGTAGGCGTGAACTATTATGTGCATTCACCCACACCTATGTGGTATGGAGAAGGAGATGATATGATCTATATCGATGGATCTGAGAAACCCACGCTTCATGGTACAGGAACAGAAGATTACTTCAACACCGCCTTCTGCCCAAAAAATGTTTTCTCTCATCCTTATTACGGTTATGCAAGGGTAAACAATGATATGGGATGGCTGGGCAGAACACATCTGTACCGCTTCCATGTTACAGATCCCTTATTCTTCAATAAGTCATTTAAGTTCACAATAGAACATGGCCATAATAATGTGCTGACGCTCGATCTTGCCAGTGTAGCGTACTGGTATCAAAGTGAAGCATCGCCTGTTCCGCCTATTCCTGATAAGGAAACCAGGAGGCCTAAACCTTTCATCGGTACCGGGGATTTCCACAAATGGCGGAACGAGTGGAGAAAGAGTAAAGGCAATGATCCTCAGTTATGGGGCAACGAATAACGCAGACTTATGAAATGGACATTCCTCCTCATCATGATATGCAGCAGTTCATCTCTTTACGCACAGGAGATGACGGAGCTGAGCATCATCAAACAACAGGTGAAGTCGAAACGCATCAGCAGTTACGACAGGTCTGGCGATAACCATGATAATTTACAGCATATAAAACATGGGGAGAAGCGCGTGATCTTTGATGTAAAAGGCACAGGTATCATCCAGCATATCTGGATCACCATGGGGCCGGAGCCTGCTATACTGAGCCGGAATGACATCATCATCCGCATGTACTGGGATGGGCAGGCTTATCCTTCCGTTGAATCACCTATCGGCCCTTTTTTCGGACAGGGATGGAATGAATCTTACCTGTTTACTTCTGCGCCATTGGCAGCAACGCCAACGGATGGTATGGGACTGGTCAGTTATTTTGCCATGCCTTTTGAGAAGGGAGGCAGGATAGAGATCGAAAACCAATCCGGCAGGGAGATCAACACGCTTTATTTCTATGTTGATTATGTGGAAATGAAACAACTGCCACTACATGCCGGCAGGTTCCATGCCTGGTATAATAAGCAGCTTACCGGTCCTGTAGATAGTGTTGAAAACGAACATTGGATGTTTGGCCCGGGAAAGCCCAATAAAACCGGAAAGGATAATTATCTGATCGCGGATATAAAAGGTAAGGGGCATTTTGTGGGAGTGAATTATTACGTTCATTCTCCCACACCCTACTGGTATGGAGAAGGGGATGATATGATCTTTGTTGATGATAATGTTTTAAATGGCACAGGAACAGAGGATTACTTCAATACATCATGGGGAGCCCCCCAAGCACCCTATGCCACACCTTATTTCGGTTATGCCCGCGTGAATAACGATATCGGTTTCCTCGGCAGAACACATCTGTACCGCTTTAATATTGCTGATCCGATCTATTTTGATTCCCTGTTCAGATTTACAATAGAACATGGCAGCATGAATGTGCTCACACTTGACCTGGCCAGCGTTGCTTACTGGTACCAGGATAAAGCTTCACCAGTTCCTGCCATCCCGGATGCGGCAGCAAGAAAACCACAGCCCATGATCGGGCCATCGGAGATACACAGATGGCGTAACGAATGGAGAAAAAGTAAAGGTAATAATCCAACATTATGGGGAAATTAGTATTCAGAAGAAGTTATATAGTTAGCCTGATGGCCCTTATGCTTTCTTGTTCAGAAACGAAGAAAGCAACAGATTATCCGCCGCCGGATAAGGTAACCACCTTTTATAATCCACTGCTCGGCAGCGGCCCTGATCCATGGGTATATAAAAAGGATGGCAGCTTCTACTATATGCATACCATGGTAAATAGTATTGCCATCTGGAAAACACGGGCTATCTCCGAACTGGGTAAAGCGCCTGTTAAAACAGTATGGACGCCACCCGCTTCCGGTAACAATACAAAGAATATCTGGGCACCGGAGTTACATTTCCTGCAAGGGAAATGGTACCTGTATTATACTGCCGGCGCTACTACCAACCTGGCCACACAGCGGTGTTTTGTATTAGAGAACCCCAACCCCGACCCCACTACAGGCAGCTGGACGGATAAAGGGAAACTGGCTGACCCATTAGGTGATTATTTTGCTATCGACGGTACCATACTCGAATACAAGGACAAACTTTATTTCATCTGGAGCGGACAGATCTCAGGCACAGACATCAGCCAGCGGATCTATATAGCAGAGATGGAAAATCCCTGGACACTTAAATCTTCCCGCGTACAACTTTCCTTTCCACAGTATGATTGGGAAAAGAAAGGTTCTGCCGTGAATGAAGGGCCGGAAGTATTAAAGAACCCCGCCGGGAATGTTTTTGTGGTGTACTCCGGAAGTAATTGCGCAACGGATGATTACGGACTGGGTATGTTGAGGCTGAAAGAGAACGGCGATCCTTTAAATGCGGCAGACTGGACAAAAAGCCCGGTACCCGTATTTACAAAGAGCATTAATAATAATGTATTTGGTCCCGGCCATAATGGGTTCTTTAAATCCAGGGACGATAAAGAGGATTGGATCATTTACCACGCCAATGTACAAAGCGGACAGGGCTGTGGCGGTACACGGAGCCCAAGGATCCAACGGTTCACATGGAAGAGTGATGGCACGCCGGATTTTGGTGAACCCGTTGATGTATCCCAGAAATTAACAAAGCCTTCGGGCGAATCAGAGTGAAAACAATTAAATCATACGAATGACCAGGTTTTTGAAAAAAGGGAAAAGTGAATCTGATCTTAAGAACGCAGATTCAGGCGTGAGAAAAACAGTAGGAAAGATCATTAAGGATATTGAGGAGAACGGGGACCTTGCTGTTAGAAAATATGCCGCATCGTTTGATAGCTGGCCTCCGGATGCATTCCGGCTAACGAAAGACCAGATAAAGGAAATAGTGCAGCGTACGCCGGAACAGGTGATACAGGATATCTTGTTTGCACAACAGCAGATCAGGTTTTTTGCAGAAAAACAGCTGGCTTCTATTGCTGATATTGAAGTAGAAACCTTACCGGGTGTTTTCCTGGGGCATAAGAACATCCCGGTGAATAGTGTAGGCTGTTATATTCCGGGTGGGAGATACCCCATGGTAGCTTCTGCGCACATGAGTATCCTCACGGCAAAAGTAGCTGGTGTAAAAAGGGTGATCGCCTGTACACCACCCATCAATGGGAGGATACCCGAAGCCACTGTATGCGCCATGCATTTTGCAGGAGCAGATGAGATCTATATCCTGGGAGGTGTACAGGCATTGTGTGCCATGGCCATCGGTACAGATTCCATTAAAGCGGTGGATATGCTGGTAGGGCCTGGTAATGCATATGTGGCAGAAGCTAAAAGGCAATTGTTTGGAAGGGTAGGGATCGATCTCTTTGCCGGACCTACGGAAGTGCTGGTGATCGCAGATGAAACTGCCGATGCTGAAATGATTGCCTGTGATCTGTTAGGCCAGGCTGAACATGGCCCAACATCTCCGGCAGCACTGATCACTACTTCGGAAAAACTTGCACAGGAAACTTTAGTGGAAATAGAAAGGCAGCTGAAACAGCTGTCTACTGCCGATATTGCAGGTGTTGCATGGGAAGAGTATGGTTCTATCATATTGGTAGATTCCCTTGAAGAAGCCGTTCAAGAAGCTGATGCACTGGCATATGAACATGTTGAAGTATTGACCCGCGACCCACAGTACTTCCTGGATAACATGACCAATTACGGTGCCTTGTTCCTCGGCCCTGAAACCAATGTGGCCTACGGTGATAAAGTGATCGGTACGAATCATACCCTGCCTACCATGAAAGCTGCACGGTATACCGGCGGATTATGGGTTGGTAAATTCCTCAAGAATTGCACTTATCAACGATGCACACCTGAAGCAAGTGCCATGATCGGTAAATACGCTATGCGTTTATGTGAGCTGGAAGGGTTTGCAGCACACAAAGAACAGGCAGCATTACGGGTAAAACGTTACAGCAAATGAAATTCCCACTGATCATACTCTTACTGCTGAACTGCATTCCTTCATTCGCACAACTTATCCCGGAAATAAGCGGACCCTTTGTTCACATCTTCAACCCGAATGATCTGCGTAAAGAAGGAGATAGTTCCTGGTATACAAATGACCATACTTTTATTAAGGGAGAAGACGGTACATGGCATGCCTATGGCATCATTCACCATTTGCCTGTTGCACCCTGGAAAGAAACACGGCTTTTCCATATCTCTGCGAAATCCATCAAACAGGGAAAATGGGAAGATCACGGGTATGCATTAACGGCAAAACCAGGTGTGGAAAGGGTGCTATGGGCGCCTTATGTGATGCATGAAAAGGGTACGTATTATATGTTCTACAACGTAGGCAATATGCAGAAGAATGCGCCGGATTATGCTTCCTGGGGGCAATTATGTATGGCTGCCAGTAAAGACCTGTACACATGGGAGCGGCATAAACGTAATCCGCTCTTCAGTGATCCGGGGCATGCAAGGGACTCCTATATCATGCACTACAAGGGAAAGTATTATTACTACTATACAAGAACATACAGCGAAACAGACCTTCGTTCCGCCGTTGCTGTAAGGACCGGTCCCGATCTCTTTCATTGGAGCGGCCCGCAGATAGCCCATGTACAACCTTATGAAGTTTACTGGGGAGGAGATGCGGAAAGCCCCTTTGTGATACAGAAGGACGGTTTATTTTACCTGTTCATTTGTAAAGCCATGACGGAATACAATCTTACCGCCGTATATTGGTCTAAAGACCCGGAGAACTTTCCAATAGAAAACCTTGTATGTACTTTACCCGTGCATGCCGCTGAAATAATATACGATAAAAAGGACGGCTGGTTTATTTCAAATACAGGATGGGACAAGAAGGGACTTTACCTTGCTCCCTTACGTTGGAAATCAGCCAAATAAAATAAAGAAAAGTATGCGCTATTTATTGATCCTGGTATGTTGCATACCTGTTTATTCAAATGCACAAAAAATACCTATAGGCTATGATGCCTTCCGTTTATGGGAACAATTACCACAACAACGGATAGGTGTACGGGCATATATGCGTAGTACTTATTCCCGTACAGGCGGTTCCTATGATGCCTCCAATTTCCTCTTCATGAATAAAGAAGATGAGAATGTAACACTGGATGTAAAAGGAAACGGCGTATTGTATTTCTTTCGTACCAACCACTGGCATGGCAGTCCATGGCATTTTGTGGTAGATGGAAAAGATAACATCGTATCTGAAACAGCTACCGCTGACCCTGTTGATGCGGTGAAGAAATACAAGAACACGGTTTTTATTCCCACAAGCACTTTCCCGGAACCCCTGGCCTGGACCTGGGGAACAACCAAAGGCGCCAACCTAATCTGGACGCCGATGCCTTTCAGGGATTCCCTGCGGATTGCCTATTCCCGTACATTCTATGGAACAGGGTACTACATCTATCATCTGTACGCAAATCCAACGGGCCTTCCTTCCTGGAACCTTCATAAAACACCCGATAAAGATGTAGTAGACTTTGTGAACCGCGCAGGCACAGACATTGCACCAAAGGATATCAAAAAACTGGAAGGCACTATAAAGCTCAACAAGGAGCAGGTGGTACTGGCTAACATCACATCCTCTTCTTCCATCAGGGCCTTGAAATTGAGACTGCCGCTGGATAAAGCAGAAGCACTGGAACGTATCCGCATACGGGTAACCTGGGATAATGCAGCCTATCCATCTATCGATGCGCCGATCTGTCTTTTCTTTGGTGCCGGTACTTTCTTTAACAGGGAGCGCAAGGAATACCTGGTAAAAGGCCTGCCCATTAATATCCGCTACGATTATCCTAATAATAAAGTGGAACTGGCCTGTTACTACCCCATGCCATTCTTTAGATCGGCAAAGTTTGAATTGACAGGTATCACACCAGGAGACGCTGCCATCGATTATGAGATCCGTTATGAACGTTTCAAAACACCTGCCCACCAAAGCAGTTATTTTCATGCTACCTACCGTGATTTCCCAAAGCCTGAATTCGGGCAGGACATGACCTGGCTGGACACCAAAGGGGAAGAAGGACAGGAAGAATGGACGGGTAGTTTTCTTGGTACTTCCTTCATCTTTTCTCATAATGCCAACCTGCATACATTAGAAGGTGATCCACGTTTCTTCTTTGATAACAGCCAGTCGCCACAGGCATATGGAACAGGTACGGAAGAATGGGCCGGTGGTGGTGATTACTGGGGCGGGGAGAATATGACCCTTCCATTGGCAGGCCATCCCTGCGGCGCAACAGAAAAGAAAACAGCCGTTAACGATAAAGACCTCATTCAATCCGCATACCGTTTCTTAGTGGCAGACCTGATGCCTTTCGGGAACAGGGCTGTGATCCGTTTTGAACATAATGAAAACGTATCGCAGGAACACTACGAAGCGGTATCGTACTGGTATGGCCTCCCTGCATCTTCCTTAGTAAAGACGGATTCTATCGATATCGGTAAACCGGAAGATGAACAACGGCATGCCTACAATTCCCCACAAGCTTCCGAAGTTGAAACCATCCGCTCAAAATATGAATGGGGGCCGGATGTGTATCCTGCTCAAACATGGGGATATGATCTGCGAAAGAGGGACGAATATAAAGATCTGATCGGCAAGGAAATTTATCCGGCCCAGGAACAGGATGGCCGCCATACTACGGGCACTTCTGAATTCACGGTTAAACTCCGCAAAGATAACAAGGGAGTACTTTTACGCCGGACACTGGATTATAGCTATCCAAACCAGAACGCCGAAGTATTTGTTTCAACAGACGGGAAAAACTGGCAGAAAGCCGGCAACTGGTACCTGGCCGGTGCCAATACTTATATGATCTCCCGTCCTGAAGGAGAGCTCTCCCCCAGGAAATACAAAGTGGAGACCTCCAACCGCCGTTTCCGGGACGATGAATTCCTGATTCCCGCTAACTTGACAAAAGGCAAACCAGCAATACGTATAAAGATTAAATTTGTTCCCGGAAACCAGGAGTTATATCCCGGCCACCCATTTCCAAACGGAAGTGCCTGGAGTGAGCTGAAATATGATATCTACAATTACGTATTGCCAAACTTTAAATGACCGTTATGCGCAGAGTACTTACGATGGCACTTTTGTGTGCTGCCCTTTCTTCATTCAGTAATGTCCGGTTGCCCAGCATTATCAGCAGCAACATGGTGTTACAGCAGCAAAGCAAAGTAAAGTTCTGGGGAGCAGCTGACCCTAATGAAAAGATCTCCATTACCACTTCATGGAATAATAAAGCCTACGAAGCTGTTGCCACAAATAATGCCCGCTGGGAAGTACTTGTTGAAACACCTGCAGCAGGAGGCCCTTTTACCATTACGCTGAAAGGAAAGAACACCATCGTACTGAACAATATCCTGATAGGAGAGGTGTGGGTATGCTCAGGGCAAAGCAATATGGAAATGCGTTTAGGTAGTTTGAAGGACATCAAAGAAGAAGCGCCGGTTGCCTTCAATCCGAATATCCGTTTTTTCGACATCCCTAAAACCACTTCTTTGCACCCACAGGATAATTGTGAAGGAGAATGGACCATCTGCGACAGCAATACGATCAAATCGTTTAGTGCTGTAGGTTATTACTTTGGCAAGAACCTGCATAAAAATCTGAATGTGCCCATCGGTTTAGTGGATGCAAGCTGGGGAGGAACAGCAGCGGAGGTATGGACGCCTGATAGTATCATTTATGCTGATCCTGTATTAAAACAGGCTGCGTCAAAGATATCCATTCCGGGAGGCCGTCCATATATACCGGGTTATGCATACAACGGTATGATCGCTCCCATCACAAATTTTGATATTGCAGGTACTATCTGGTACCAGGGCGAGAATAACACCGGCCAGGCAAAAACCTATGCCAAACTGCTCCCTGTAATGATAGATAGCTGGCGTAATGCATGGAAGAAAGAATTTCCTTTCTACTTAGTGCAGGTTGCGCCCTATAAATATGGTATTAAGAACAGTGGTGCCATACTTCGGGAAGCACAGGCACAGGTAGCTGATCATCATCCTCATACCGGTATGGTGGTGATCACGGACCTCGTTGCAGATACCAATGATGTACACCCTACCAACAAAAAAGATGTAGGATTACGTTTGGCGAATCTGGCACTGGCGGATACTTATCATAAAGATGGTATCGCTTATAAAAGTCCCTCTTTCAAAGGGCTGACCGTAAAAGGAAATAAAGCGATCGTTACTTTGGATAATGCAGAGAAAGGTCTTGTAATAAAAGGTAAAACAGCCACGGAGTTTGTGATCGCAGGAGAAGACCAGGTATTTTATCCTGCAGAAGTTACTATTAAGAATAATACATTGATCGTTTCCAGCAAAGAGGTAAAGGTACCTGTTGCGGTACGTTTTGGTTTCCGTAATACGGCGGTCGGGAATGTGTTTGGTAAAGAGGGGCTTCCCTTGGCTCCCTTCCGGACCGATACCTGGGAAGTGGAAATGAAGTAATAAAAAAAGGGCTGTTTCTTTACCGGAACGGCCCTTTTTTGATTTTTGTGGATGGGCCATGGTAGCTTAATTCTTGCTTTATCCTTGCTTCATGTTGTGATTTGGTGCGGGTTTAAGCTACTTTAAAGCAAGGATAAAGCAAGGATTAAGGGCATAAAAAAAAAGGCCTTCGTAAAACGAAGACCTTTTGTGGGAGTTGACGGGGTCGAACCGCCGACCCTCTGCTTGTAAGGCAGATGCTCTGAACCAACTGAGCTAAACTCCCATTCCCTCTTTAAGAGGGTGCAAATATATAGAGTTTTTTATTTTAAAAAAATTTAAGCGGAATTTTTTTGTCAGCCTTCTGAATATGCACTGGCAGGAACTGCTGATGCATCTTCTTCAAATAAAGGAGGATGGAATATTTCCAGCAGCAGATATAATATCATATAGCAAATGCCTGCATAATTGTATCCCTGGTATAATCCGTAGACAGACATAATAAAGCCCATTACAATGATCCAGTTCGTCAATTTTGAATCACCTCTCAGTACATATGCCAGCGCATTTTCAGAAACAGTGGTGTGAACGTTTTTTTTAAGGCTGTAGATCAAAAGGGGAATCAGATTTAAAAAAGGCAGACAGTATAAAAAGCCATTATGGAGATCGATCGTTAAAGAACGGGGAAACCATAATATTCCGTAGCAGGGAGCCACTCAGCACAATGGTAGTAATAACATCAGCAGCCCGGGTATGAAGCTATATCTAAGCACGCTGAATTGAAGAGGTGACAGGTAGTTCGTAGGTGGTTTTCGGTTTACCGCACAAATATGTGATTTATTAAATATATAGGTATGGGCATAAAAAAAGGCCTTCGTAAACGAAGACCTTTTGTGGGAGTTGACGGGGTCGAACCGCCGACCCTCTGCTTGTAAGGCAGATGCTCTGAACCAACTGAGCTAAACTCCCTTTCTGTTGATCGTCTAACGCTTTTTCATTTGACGGGATTGCAAAGGTAAAAACTATTTTTATTCTGCCAAATATATTTTTAAAAATCCCCCTATCTCAGCTCCCAATCCACGATCTTGTTCTTCCATTCGTTCCGGAAAGGTGTGGTCACTTTGATATAGTTATCCGTAAAACCTTCCATGATCCCATCCTTTCCATGCTGCTCAAACAACACTTTCCTGGTTTGCCCGATATGCTGTTCATTAAAATACTGCTGTTTCTTGTGGCTCAGGTTCCTCAATGCTTTATTCCGTTCATTCCGCAGTTGAACAGGCACAATAGGTTTGATACCCAGGGCATGTGTATTAGGCCTTTCGGAATAAGTGAAAACATGCAGGTAGGATACATCCAGCTCATGCAGGAAATCATAGGTTTCTTTGAAATGAGCCTCACTTTCAGAAGGGAAACCCACGATCACATCCACTCCAATACTGCAATGCGGCATGAACTGTTTGATACAGGCCACTTTTTCTGCATATAATTCCCTGCGATAGCGGCGACGCATAGCTGCCAGGATGTCGTTACTACCACTCTGAAGGGGAATATGGAAATGTGGCATGAACTTTTTACTGGCGGACACAAATTCTATAATATCGTTGTTGAGCAGGTTCGGTTCGATAGAGGAGATCCGGTACCGTTCTATACCTTCTACATTATCCAGGGCCTGGATCAGCTCATAAAATGATTCTTCCCGTTTCTTACCACCCTCAAATCCTTTCCCGAAATCCCCCAGGTTCACGCCTGTGAGCACTATTTCTTTAACACCCGTAGCGGCAAGGGTTTGTGCATGCCCGATCACATTGGCCACACTATCGCTTCTGCTGATCCCGCGGGCCATGGGAATGGTACAGAAGGAGCAGTTGTAATCACAGCCGTCCTGTACTTTCAGGAAAGTACGGGTACGGTCGTTCAGAGAATAAGAAGCATGAAAGGTATGAACGTCTTCAATGTCGCAGGAGCAAATCTTAGCGCTGTCTCCTTTGGAGAGTTCGCGGATGTGTTCCACGATATTGAACTTCTCGGCGGCGCCTAAAACCAGGTCTACCCCTGGAATTTCGGCTATTTCTTTGGGTTTCAGTTGTGCATAACATCCTGTGATCACTACAAAGCTCTCCGGGGCACGGCGTTGAATGCGTCGCACTAACATGCGGCATTCTTTGTCTGCATTATCCGTTACAGAGCAGGTATTGATCACGTACACATCTGCCGTTTCCTCAAAATCCCTCTTTTCAAAACCATCCTTCTCCAATAACCTGCTGATAGTAGAGGTCTCGGAAAAGTTCAGCTTACAGCCGAGTGTATGAAATGCTACTGATTTTACCGCTGTCATAAGGAGGGCAAAGGTACGACATTCAAGGCATTTCAGCTATGCAGATATATGTAATATTTAATATGAATGCCAAAACGCTTTCGCCTGAACCTATTATTCTGTATCTTTCCGGTTTTATGCGTGTGCTATTGAAATGTTTGCAGGCTCTCTATAGCCTTTATGCCCTTATCGTTTGGCTGGGCATTATGTTCCTGATCCTACCACCCATCGTCCTGGTATCTTTCCTGGGAAAAGTGAGGGGAGGGAATATCGTATTTTATTTCCTCCGTTTCTGGGCGCATGTCTGGTTCCCTGCCGTAGGTATCTGGGTCACCAAAAAATGGAAATCTCCCAAAACAAACGATCCCTGCATTTATCTCGCTAACCACTCCTCTTACCTGGATGCTGCCCTGGCAGTAAAAGTGATGCCACTGGCATTTCGCCCGTTGGGTAAAAGTGAGCTTTCAAAGATCCCCTTATTCGGATTGATCTACAGCAGATCAGTGGTACCGGTGGATAGAAAAACAGCGAAGGGAAGAGCGCAAAGCATGAAGGATATGATGTACATGCTGCAACACCGCGTATCCTTACTGATCTTTCCGGAAGGTACTACCAACGAAACGGAGCAGCCTTTACTTCCTTTTCATAGCGGGGCTTTCAGGATTGCCATTGAAACGCAGACCCCTATCCGCCCGGTATTATACGTTGATAATCATGCACGGCTGGCCAAGATCCAGTTCATGTCCCTCAACCCGGGTGTCTGCCGTGTTGTATTTTTGCCGCTTGTTCCCGTGGCTGGGTTAACCATGGAAGATGTGCCACATCTGAAAAAACAGGTAAGGCAGATGATGGAAGAAGAATTGCGTAAGTACCGCCACTACCCGTCCTATCAGGCCATATGAAATATGTAGATGTCATATTACCCCTGGCTTTGCCGAGGAATTACACGTATGCCGTGCCCCCGGAGATGGAAAGTTCCATCCAGGTAGGGAGCCGTGTTGCCGTGCAACTGGGTAAAGCAAAGAAATATACAGGCATCGTTAAATCCATTCATGAACAGGCGCCTTCAGCTTATAAGACCAAACCGCTGATGGACCTGCTGGATAAAGATCCGGTGGTCTATCCTACGCAGCTGGCCTTCTGGGAGTGGATCGCGCAGTATTACATGTGTAACGAAGGGGATGTACTCAATGCTGCATTACCTGCTCACCTGAAACTTTCCAGTGAAACAGTATTGCTGATCAATGATGCATTCGGGGATGATTTTACCATGCTGGATGATCATGAATACCTGGTAGCGGAAGCATTGAATATCCGCAAAGAACTGCGCATCGGGGAGGTGCAACTGATCCTGGATAAATCAGATGTATACTCCGTGATCAAAAAACTGATCGAGAAGAAAGTATGCCTGGTGTATGAAGAGTTAAAAGAAGTCTATAAAGAAAAGAAGGAAAATTATATACTGCTCAACCCGCTTTACGAAAGTGATGAGCAGATGGCCCCACTGTTCGATGAACTGGCGCGGGCACCTAAACAGATGGAATTATTACTGGCTTACCTCCACCTGTTAAAAACACAGGGCGAAGTGATCCAGGGTGAGCTGTTGAAAAAATCGGGTGCTTCCGCTGCACAGCTGAAAGGTCTGGTAGAAAAACAGATCCTGCAGGTAGAGAAACGTACGGTGGACCGTGTGCCTATGGGGAAGATAGAAGCCCAGCTGGACTTTGATCTAAGCCCCGCACAGGAAGTGGCATTAGGCAAAGTGAAGGAATGTTTTGCAGAGAAACAGGTAACGCTGTTGCATGGTGTTACTTCCAGCGGTAAAACCCAGATCTATGTGAAACTGATGGAGGAAAGCCTGGCTACCGGCAAACAGGTATTGTACCTGCTGCCGGAAATTGCGCTCACGGCACAGATCATCCGGCGATTGAAAAAACATTTCGGCGGACAGATAGGTATTTACCATTCCCGGTTTTCAAATAACGAAAGAGTAGAGATCTGGAATAAAGTGAAGAGTGGTGAGATCCGCATCGTATTAGGTGCGAGGTCCAGCCTGTTACTGCCTTTCCGCGACCTGGGGCTTATCATCCTGGATGAAGAGCACGATCCTTCTTTCAAACAGCAGGAGCCTGCTCCACGCTACCATGCAAGGGATGCAGCTATTTATTATGCCAGTCTTTTTAAAGCAAAAGTATTATTAGGTTCTGCAACCCCGGCTATTGAATCTTACTTCAATGCAAAACAGGGCAAGTATGGGTTGGTAGAATTGAATGAACGTTTTGGCGGTATTGCCATGCCGGTAATAGAGATCGTAGACCTCAAACAGGAAACTGCTTTGAAAGAAGTGATCGGCAATTTCACTTCTGTATTACGACATAGTATCACACAGGCTTTACAGGATGGCAAACAGGTGATCCTCTTCCAGAACAGAAGGGGTTATGCGCCTTTCCTCCTATGTACTACCTGTGGCTGGATACCGAACTGTAAACAATGTGATGTATCGCTCACGTACCACAAACACCAGGATAACCTCCATTGCCATTATTGCGGTACAAGATATCCTTATGTATATACCTGTGCTGCATGTGGCAGCCAGACTTTAGTACCCAAGAACTTCGGTACGGAAAAGATTGAAGAGGACCTTCAGCAATTGTTCCCTGAAGCACGTATTGCCAGGATGGATATGGATGCTATCCGTAATAAGGATAGCCATAATAAGATGATCCAATCACTGGAACAAAGAGAGATCGATATACTTGTGGGTACGCAGATGGTGGTGAAGGGATTGGATTTTGAGAATGTGAACCTGGTGGGTATCATCAGTGCAGATAGTTTATTGAGCTTCCCTGATTTCAGGGTGAACGAGCGGGCCTTCCAGTTGATGGAGCAGGTGAGCGGCCGTTCCGGTAGAAAAGATGGTTTGGGAAAGGTGATCATCCAGGCCAATAACACCAAACATCCTGTGTTACAGTATGTAACGGCACATGATTATAAAGCGATGTTTGATACGGAAATAGCAGAGCGGGAGCAATTCGGTTATCCGCCATTTTCCCGTTTGCTGAAAGTAACCATCAAACATAAAAAACAACAGACCACGGAACAGGCGGCTTTGATCTTAGGGAATTGGTTAAGGAGTTTCCTGGGATATCAGCTGGTTGGGCCGGCGGCCCCTTTGGTGAGCCGTGTGCGTGGATTTTATTTGCAGGAGATGCTGATCAAATTACCGCGTGATAGTAAGAAGATCGCGCAGATCAAGAACAAGGTGAAAGAATTCTTCTCTCAGCTGCTGATAGAAAAACAGTTCCGCTCTGTGGTGATTATTCCTGATGTGGATTGCGTGTAATCAATTCCGGCATGCAAGCTGTGTGTAACCTCAATCGTCAAATCCTTCAATCACATGTACGCCCGGCTGAGGATCCTTATCCAGCCCGATCATCTTGCCGGCTACCGTTGCTGCTTTCACCGGGCGATATTTCTTTGGGAAGATCCTCATCAGTGGGGCAAACAATCCGGCTATCTGTTCTCCAATGCGCACTTCGGCACGGTCGCCCAATAAGAAAGAAGGACGAAGGAAATACAGGCTTTCAAAACCAATTTCCCGCAGACCATTTTCTGTTTCTCCTTTTGTACGCAGGTAGAAATTGGAAGAAGATGCTTTGGCGCCAACGGCAGATACCAGCTGAAAATGCCTAACGCCATTTTTATGGGCCACGGCCGCACATTTAAGGGGCAGGTCCCTGTCCACAGCCCGGAATGCAGCCTGGCTACCGGCTTTTTTGATGGTAGTGCCTACACAGCAGAACACAACATCCCCGGTGAGGGCTATTTGAAGCGCGTTTTCATCATCAAACCTTAATACCAGGTTGGTGAGCTTAGGGTGTTGGATGGCTAAGGGTTTGCGTACCAGGGCTCTCACAGAAGAATAGGCTTCATCCTGCAATAAAGCCCGGATCAGTAAATTCCCGATAAGACCGGATCCCCCGATCACAATAGCTGTTTTTGGCATTTTATAGTTAACTATATTTGTTCCGTTATTAAAGATAGGATTTCTATGAGCGTTTTAGAAAATGTTTCACTCCGGCCATATAATACTTTCGGCATTGATGCAACGGCCCGTTATTTCGCCTCTTTTGATTCTCCTGCAGTATTGCAGGCTATCCTGGAAGATCCGAAATGGGAGGGCGTACCAAAGATGATCCTGGGTGGTGGTAGTAATATATTGCTCACAAAGGATTATGAAGGGTTGGTACTGAAGAATGAGATCAAAGGGATCCATATCCTCAAGGAAGATGAGGAGCATGTATATGTGCAGGCAGGGGCAGGAGAGAACTGGCATCAGTTCGTGATGTATTGCATAGATAAGAACCTGGCCGGGCTGGAAAACCTTTCTTTAATACCCGGTAATGTAGGTGCCAGTCCTATGCAGAACATCGGGGCATATGGCGTAGAGATAAAAGACGTTTTTTATGAGCTGGATGCCTGGCATGTGAAGGACCAGCAATTGGTAAAGTTCAGTAAAGAAGCCTGCGAATTCGGTTACCGGGAGAGCGTGTTCAAACGTAAATACAAAGATCAGTTCGTTATCCTGCAGGTAACCTATCGTTTAAATAAAATCCCGCATTTTAATACCAGCTACGGTGCTATAGAACAGGAAATGGAAAGGATGGGCGTGAAGGAACTATCCATTCGCGCCATCAGTGATGCGGTGATCCAAATCCGTTCTTCCAAACTACCCAACCCCGCTGAAATTGGTAATGCCGGTAGTTTCTTTAAGAACCCGGAAATAAGTAAAGAGAAATATGAAGCACTGAAAGAAGCCTTTCCTGCTATTGTAGCATATCCTTTACCCCATGACCAGTATAAACTGGCAGCAGGCTGGCTGATAGAGCAATCCGGCTGGAAGGGTTACCGGGATGGCGATGCAGGGGTGCATGCCAAACAGGCACTGGTATTGGTGAATTACGGCCATGCTTCAGGAGAGGAGCTGGTAGAGCTGTCCTGGAAGGTGATTGAAAGTGTGAAAGAGAAATTCGGTGTGGTACTGGAAAGGGAAGTGAATATTATTTAGTAACAATATGCCGGATGATCTTATCCGCATGCTCCCTTGAATTCTCAATAAACCATACATGCGTGTTCATGCCGCCACAAACCACTCCCGCCAGGTATACGCCGGGCAGGTTTGTTTCCATGGTATCAGGATTATAGTAGGGTTCCCTGATGGCATCATCGGATAAACGGATCTTTGCTTTTTCAAGGAAACTAAAGTCTGGCTGATAACCTGTGGCTGCGATCACAAAATCATTGGGGATAGTGATCAATCCTTCCGGGGTCTGGATATCTACTTCCGTTTCCCGGATGGCTGTTAACTTAGAATGGTAATATGCTTTAATGCTGCCTTCACTGATCCTGTTCTCCATATCAGGTTTTACCCAATATTTTACCCGTTTGCCAATACCATCTTCGCGGATCACCATTGTAACTTCTGCTCCTTTACGGTAAGTCTCAAGGGCTGCATCTACAGAAGAATTGTTTGCGCCCACTACCACTACTTTTTGTGTAGCATAGTAATGCGGGTCTTTATAGTAATGTGTTACTTTGGGCAGATCTTCTCCGGGAATGTTCAGCAGGTTGGGGATATCGTAGAAGCCGGTAGCTATAATGATATTGGCTGCATGATAGGTTTGTTTGGAAGTGATCACTTCGTAACCGCCATTGGCAGGCTGAATGGTTTCCACTTTTTCAAATAGGCGGATGTTCAGGTCCTGTGAAGAAGCTACTCTTCTGTAATACTCCAGGGATTCCGGCCGGGTAGGTTTTGCATTATTGGATACAAACGGAATACCGCCAATTTCCAGTCTTTCGCTGGTAGAGAAGAAGGTCATATTGATGGGGTACCGGTACAGCGAGTTCACCAGGCATCCTTTTTCAATGATCAGGTAATCAATTCCTTCTTTTTTCGCAGCTAACGCGCAAGCCAGTCCTATAGGGCCTCCTCCGATGATCAATAACTTATGCATTCCTCTAATTTAAGCCAATTTTTCCAACCCGTTCAGCAGTTGGCTGATCAGGACATTTGTGTTTTGTGCATAATGTGCATTGCCGCGTATCTCTGCGGCTGTTTGCACGTAAGTATCTGGCACCAGTTCATGTCCGCAGTGAGTGATCATTCCTTCCAGTGCTTCAGGCGTTATTTCAAAATGGAACTGTAATCCTACCACACGATCTCCAATACGGTAAGCCTGGTTTTTACAGGCAGAAGTTTCTGCCAGATGTATGGCATTCTCCGGCAGATCAAATGTATCGCCGTGCCAATGGAATACGGTGGTAGGAGAGGGTGCTATCCCATCATGGAACTGAACCGGGAACCAGCCAATTTCCTTTTGCTTGTTGGGATATACGCGTGCCCCCAGTGCTGCAGCTATCAGTTGCGAGCCAAGGCAGATGCCCAGTACAGGTTTGCCTGCTGCAATGGCCCGGCGGATAAATTCTTTTTCAGTACTTAACCAGGGATGAAGATCTTCTTCATAAACACCCATAGGGCCACCCATTACGATCAGCATATCAAGATCTTCCAGCGCAGGTGGTATGGGAGCTTCGTACCATTTGGTTACTGTAACGGTATGGCCTTTTGCTTTTGCCCAATCTGCGATATAACCAAGGCCTTCAAATGTTACGTGTTGGAAATAGTGGATACGCATAAATGATAAAATTTTGTATCAACAGGCATGATGTATTTTCCATCCGGTACTTCATTTCTTGCTACCAGCTCAAATCCGTTCTTTTCATAGAAACGATGTGCGGCATGCAGTTTCTCCGCTGTTCCGAGATAGAGATCGGAAAAGTGTTTTTCTTTTGCCCAGTTGATCAATGTGTCTAATAACTTCTTTGCAAGGCCATGTGCAGCACCCCTGTAATCCCTATGCACAAACATTTTGCGCAGGGCACCTTTGCCGGAACCGAGGTCTGTAAGGGCAATGGTGCCGATCAGTTGGTCCCCGTCCACAGCTATCCAGAAATTACTATTGCCTTGCTGGAATTCAACGGGGATATTGGCCAGATCGCGTTGATCTTCTCTTTTGATGGGCAGGTTAAACTCATTCTGCTGAATGTCCAGTATGAATGAGATCAATGCTTCTGTAAATATGGGCTCAAATGGTTTGATCGTTATCATATCAATGCGTTGCCTTTCATGACTTCAATACCTGATCCTTCTGCCAGGAAAACAGATGCCGGTGCCTGGGATAAACTATCTGTAAAGTGCCTGCCATAAATGACTTCCGTATCACAGTGGAAGGAAAATTCATGTACAGGATGTATCCGCCAGCTGGGATGCGTTACCTGGTATTCAGATGTTTGCTGTGCATTCAGTTGTGTATATCCCCAGTAATGCTCTGTTATAAAATGTTCTTTGCTGCCGGGAGAAACAAAGGCTGCTGCTTTATCGGCTATTGCTTCAATATGGTTCCATTGCCTGCCGGATTGCCATTCATAACGCACTTTCATACGTTGCTGGTCAAAATCCTCCCAGGTATGGCGCATGGGCAGGGTGGCATATTTTTCGCCATACAGGGTATTAGCTACCATGGTGATCATCCTCTTAGGCACAAGTTCTTTTACAAACACCACACCTCTCCGCCAGCCTTCTGCATGTTTATACCGCACATAAAAACGGAGGTTCACTTCTTCAAAGTTTTTATGAAAAGGGAAGGAAAGCCCCCTTACGCGGGTATCCTTAAACAGGAATCCCACAAGGCTCACATAATGTTTACCATTCCATTCGTCTAACTCTGTGCCATAGGGAACATAACTGCGCAGTACCGCCGGGTCTGTTTCAAAATTGGCCATGAGCAGGTTCCGCCATTGGGCCGTCAGGAATTTTTTAGGCATAGGCTTTATTCTGCTTTAATATGCTCTTCCGGAAAGAGCAGGTCTATTTCTGTTAAGAGATTATCGGGCAAATGTTTTGTTGTTTTTGCATCGAGGTCTTTGATCATTTCAAATTTCCCGATGATGGTATCTCCTTTTCGTTTGCCATCTTTCAGCCGTTTCATGGCATCATCATAAGCATTGCCGGCCTGGCGGAGATTGTGGCCGATCTTATTCATTTCATCCAGGAATGAAATGAACTTGTCATAGAGCAGGCCGCATTGCCGGAAGATCTCTTCCACATTGCGTACACGGTTCTCATTCTGCCACAGGAGCCGCACGATCTTAAACGTAGCCACTAATGTGGAAGGTGTGATCAGCACGATCTTTTTCCTGAGGGCACGATTGAAGATCTCCGGGTTTTCGTTTAATGCCAGTGTGAGTGCGGATTCAAAATGCATGAACATAAAAACGAAATCCGGTGTGTTCAGGCCATTGAGCGCATGATAGTTTTTGGCGGACAGTTCATCTATATGTTCGTTGATGTTCCGTACCAGCTGCTTCATGTAGGCTTTCTTTTCTTCAGGATCGCTGGCATTGAAATAAGCTACATAAGCGTTGAGGGATACTTTACTGTCTATCACCAGGTGTTTGCCATCCGGCAGCCTGAGGATAATATCCGGCCGGCGGTTGCGGTCTTCTTCTGTATCGCGTAAAACTTCTTCACTGGTGAAGTCGATGTATTTCTGGAGGCCTTCGGATTCCAATATTAAGCGTAGCCTGTCTTCTCCCCAATTACCCTGCACTTTTACATCGGAACGTAAGGCTCCGGCGAGGCGTTGTGCATCTTCACTGAGTTGTACGTTGAGCTTGGAAAGGGATGCTATCTCTTTTTTGAGTGAGGTGAATTCCTGGATATCCTCTTTGCGGGTATCTTCTATGGTTTTCTTAAACTGGCCGATATCTGTTTTCAGCGGGGCGAGGATATGATCCAGTGATGTTTTGTTGGTTTCTTCGAAGTCTTTGCTCTTTTCGCGAAGGATATCCGTAGCCATGTTCCGGAACTGCTCCCGGTTGTTCTCCTGCATTTTGAGCAGTTCCTGCCCGAAATCGTTGAGCTTTTCGTTGAGCTTATCCTTTTCTACCTGGAGGCCGGAAAGCTGACTGCTGAGGCTGATGATCTCCTTTGCCTTGCGTTCTATCTCTTTTTCTCTTTCCAGCAGGGTGTATTGAAGATTATCATACATATCCCGGACCACATACTCCTCATTTACCTGTTGGCGTGTAAGGGCCTGATGGAGCGGAATGTAATGTTTCCGGAAGAAGAGCCAGGTCAGCAGGCCGCCGGAAAACAGCCCGATGATCAAACCAGCTAAAAGGGTAACATTCATAGTTCGCAAAGTTAATAAAAAAGGGCCCAACACCGTTGAGCCCTTTTTATATATAAAATCCGTTATTTATCAGAAGTGGTAGCGAACGAATGCTTCCATGGCTGCATACTTCTGTAAACCGAGGCGGTCGTACAGGTCTGCAGTATTGGCGTTACGTTCTTCCGCACGTTGCCAGAACTCACGTGCATCTGTTCCCTGGAACGGCACAACGTCTTTCTGACTTTGGTGAATGAAGATACCCAGGCGTTTTTGCATGATCTGGTCAGGGCTCATGGGCACTGCCATTTCAATTTCATGAATATCCCATTCCTGCCATGCGCCTTTGTACAGCCATACCCAGCAATCCTTCATCCATTCTTCATGTTTCAGCCTGTTGAGGGCTTCAAAGATCACATCCAGGCAAACTTTGTGGGTACCATGCGGATCTGCAAGGTCGCCGGCACAGAAGATCTGTTGTGGTTTCAACTGGCGAAGGAGGTCTACTGTGAGTTGAACATCCTCTTCTCCCATTGGTTTCTTTTCAACAAGGCCGGTTTCGTAGAAAGGCAGGTTCTGGAAATGAGCATTCTCTTCTTTGATACCTACATAGCGGCAAGTGGCCTTTGCTTCACAACGACGGATCAGACCTTTAATGGCGCGGATCTCGGCAGTATCTTTCTGGCTGGGCTTCTTGATCTGAATGAAGGCTTTCGCATCTTCCAGGATCTGGGAGCTTTTGCTTCTGTCTATATCGAACATTCCTTCAAAACCTACGGCGAAGTCGATGAAACGCAGCAGGAATTCATCCGTTACAGCGATGTTACCGGAAGTCTGGTAAGCAACGTGTACATCATGCCCCTGTTCGTGCAGGCGGATGAAAGTACCGCCCATGGAAATGATATCATCATCCGGGTGGGGAGAGAAGATCAGGGCGCGTTTATGTTCCGGTTGGGAACGTTCAGGATGATTAGGCAGCTGGGTACCGGGTTTTCCACCAGGCCAGCCGGTAATGGTATCCCGGATTGCGTTGAATTCTTTGATGTTCAGCTCATAGGCAGAACCATATTGTACAATAAGATCGTTCAGACCATTATTGTTATAGTCCTTATCTGTAAGCATCAGGATAGGCTTATTCAGTTTCAGGGCCAGGCTGGTTACGGCTTTGCGGATCAGCTTAGGCGTCCATTCGCAGTCGCCGGTGAGCCAGGGCTCTTTATTCCGGGTCAGTTCTGCTCCTGCCTGCTCGTCTATTACAAATGTGCAATTGCGATGCTGCTGGAGGAGGGAAGCCGGCACCTGGTCAGTGCTGTGGCCTTCTACAGAGCGGCAAACGATCTTGGCTTTATGAGAACCCCATGCCAGCAGGATCACCTTTTTGGCTTTCATGATAGTGTTGATCCCCATGGTCACTGCCAGACGGGGAACGGCGCTCATATTAGAAAATTCATATGCGTTGGCCAGGCGGGTGGAATTATCCAATGTAACCAGGCGGGTGTGGGAGTTAATGTTAGCACCCGGTTCGTTAAAACCGATGTGGCCGTTGTTGCCGATGCCCAGGATCTGGATATCGATGCCACCAGCTTCTTCTATCTTACGTTCGTAGGCTTCTGCGTAGGCTTTGATCTGCTCCTTGGGGATGGTGCCATCCGGAACATGGTAGTTCCCTTCCGGGATATCAATATGATTGAATAATTGTTCTTTCATGAAGCGGTTGTAGCTCTGTAAAGCATCCGGTTCAATGGGGTAGTACTCATCCAGGTTAAAGGTTACCACGTTCTTAAAACTGAGGCCTTCTTCTTTGTGGAGGCGTACCAATTCAGCATACAGGTATTTGGGTGTTGATCCGGTAGCTAAACCCAGCACTGCTGGCTCTTTTGCTGCTTGTTTCTCACGGATGAGGGCGGCAATTTCCTTTGCCACTGCTTTCGATCCGTCCTTTGCTGTAGGGTGGATGTCCACGGAAATCTGCTCAAAACTGTCTATCAGTTCAATTTCCTGGTGATTAATGGTCATTGTTCAAGTATTTTAAATGCGTTTTTAAAAACGAGCCCGAAAATTAGTCAAAATCTAGGGAATGTTGTTGAAAATTTATGATTTACTATTGAAAACCCCCTGCTAACGGGAGAAATTAACATATTAGCAACTTCCTGCAATGGATTGCGGTAGAAATGTTAATTGGCCCGTTTAAATCCAAAATCTTTTAACCTGCGTACTTATATTCAGCAACTTAATTACAAACCCTGCAGGAAAGTAATAAACATTCAGCGCCGGACCTGGATGGTAAGAATGAAAAATTCTAACCGATCGGCCGGGAAGAAGCAAACGTCCGGATGCATTCTTCTACGGCAAATAATCAAAACGAATTACTGATGAAAAAGATGTTATTAGTGGTATCAGGTGCATTCCTGATGCTCACAACAAGTATTGCCGTAACCCATGCGGTTACACCTGCCGGTCACATTACCGTAAATGACGCTGATTGGATGAAATCCAAAACAGGCACATGGGCAGGGTTGAAGGATGGAAAAACCTATTGGTACAAGTTAGATAAGAATGCCCAGTTATGGTGGAGCACAGACGGTAAAAAATGGGCCGCTGTAGAAGGTGGTATGTGGGCTGATAAAGATGGCAAATGGCTCAAGATAGGTGAAGGCAAATTGTGGTGGACCGCAGATGGCGGTAAAAACTTCAGCGAAGTACCGGAATGGAAATGGGAAGGACCTAAAGGTGAATGGTACAAGTTTGATGCTAAATGGACTTTGTGGGTAAACTCAAAATAATGACTCGGGGTGTAACAAGGGTCACGAATAGCAAAACAGTAAGATAAAACAACCGGTACTTTTCAGTACCGGTTATTTTTTTGTTTACTGGCTGCCGTATCGGGGAGCAGCCCTCCCTTTATACAATTACCTGGTGGTAGTAATGTTAGTTGATGATGATCTCATCCACAAATAACCATGCAGGATTTCCTGCTCCCTGGGCACCTGTTGGGATCTTACCTGCATTGAGGGCAATCACCTTTACGTAACGTGCTTTCACATCTGTTACAGCATGCCGCAGTTTGATGATGCCGTTGCCATCAAAAGTAGTTTCTTTATAGACTTCTTTATAATTCTTCCCATCAGCAGATACGAGGAAGGTGACCTGTTTAGGAGGATAGATCCATTGATCTTTAAAGCTCAGTGTATTCAGTCCTACTTGTTTGATCTCTGTGGAATCTCCGAGGTCCACTACAGCTTCCAGGTTGTCTCCACTGTAACCGGTCCATTGATTATCGTTGTAAGCTTTTACACCTTCAATGCCATTCACCAATGCAAAAGCACTGCCGGGGTTATAGCTCTGGTGAGGGGGCTTAGCCAGGGTAACATTTTTACCTACAGCTTTATGTAATACAAATGCCTGGTAGAATTCATTGCCATATTGTTTGCCATCCTGGAAAACTGCGGCGCGCACCACACCTGTTTGCTGAACAGGGATAGGAGCTGTGTAAGCGGCAGACGCAGCAGTAGGGCCACTGCTATCTAAAGTGAAAGTGATCTTACCACCATCCAGCTTGCTATCCAGTTTAACCTGCACACCACCTTTGCCATCGCTTTCCACTACACCACGTACTTCAAATACATGTTTGGCATAATTCACACCTTTCATGGCCAGCAATGGCAGATGTGTTTTTAAGCGTTCCAGGAAGTTATCGTAGTTCTTCTTTTCTTTCGGCGTCCAGAGTACCTCGGCTAATGCAATAGCACGTGGGTATACCATGTATTCTACATGTTCGGAGTTCTTCATATATTCCGTCCATACATTGCCTTGTGCACCACGGATGAGCCTGGCTTCTTCTCTGCTGAGTTCATCCGGAACAGGTTCGTAAGAATATACTTCACTTACGGGTGTGAAACCACCAATGGCCAAAGGTTCGTTTTTACCCTGGGATTGGTAGTGGTCCAGGTAACAATAATTGCCGGGCGTCATGATCACATCGTGATGTTGTTTTGCTGCGGCAATACCTCCTTCAATTCCGCGCCAGCTCATTACGGTAGCGTTAGGGGCAAGACCACCTTCCAGGATCTCGTCCCAGCCAATGATCTGGCGGCCTTTGCTGTTGAGGTATTTTTCAATGCGCTGAATGAAATAGCTCTGTAACGCATGTTCGTCTTTCAGTCCTTCATCCTTCATGCGCTTCTGGCACTTAGGGCATTTCTCCCAACGTACCTTTGGACTTTCATCTCCGCCGATATGAATGTATTTGCTGGGGAAAAGCAGCATTACTTCATCCAATACATCCTGGTTGAAAGTAAATACTGAATCGTTGCCCGCGCAATACACATCATCATATACGCCCCAACGGGTACCTACTTCATATGGCCCGCCTGTACAACCCAGGTGAGGATATGCGGTTAACGCTGCGAGTGCATGGCCGGGCATTTCAATTTCCGGGATCACGGTCACATATCTTTCTGCAGCATATTTCACCACGTCCCTGATCTGTTCCTGTGTATAGAAACCGCCATAAGGTTTGCCATCATACTTCTGATCGTTGTAATGGCCCATCATGGTTTCTTTGCGGCGGGAAGCTATTTCTTGCAGCCTGGGATATTTTTTGATCTCTATCCGCCAGCCCTGATCGTCTGTAAGGTGCCAGTGGAAAGTGTTCATCTTGTGCATCGCCATCAGGTCAATGTATTTCTTGACGAATTCCACAGGAAAGAAATGCCTGCCCACATCCAGGTGCAAACCACGATAGGGGAAACGGGGCTGATCGTAAATGTCAACGCCGGCTATCCAGAATGCTTTTGCTTTCTGCAGTGGTACCAACTGGATAAGGGTTTGCATACCGTAGAATGTACCAGCTGCATCATCACCCCTGACGATGATATTATCTTTCCCCACTTTCAGCGCATATGTTTCCTTCAAACCAGGTGTTAACATATTACCTGGTAGTTCTTCCGGCCCGCTTTTGAAAACAATGGCGTTTTGGGTACCACTGTCCTGTACTTTCAATTCATAACCACTCAATTCTTTCAGGAAGGTATTGAAAAGGGCAGCTGTTTGCCTGTCTTCAGGAGAAGCTGCTACCAATACTGTCTGCTTGTCCAGCAGGAAAGAATCCGCAACTTCTGTGAGCCTTACGGGTAAAGGGATGATGCTCACTTTGGCTTTCGGTGCTGTGGAGGCATCCCCTGTTTGAGAGCAGGAGGCAAATCCTAATGCAGCACAGCATGCAGCCATGTGTAATAATCTTTTTATGGTCATGTCCTTATGATTAGCTTCCGGAAAATACTATTCTATTATGATTTCATCTGCAAAAATATGACAGGGTTCTCCTTTGCCGGGATGCCAATCAGGAATTACACCATGGGTAAGGGCCACAACTTTCACGTAACGGGCTTTGGTTTGCACCGGCAGGCTCAGCACCTGGGTGAAACTACCATATTCCTTGTCTGAGAAAGTGTTTTTTACTACGCCCAGGGAAGTGAACGCTTTTCCATCATCAGAAGCGAAGAATTCTACCTGCGTGGGATACCAGATCCATACGCCCAGGTCCTGCAATACGCTTAAGCCCAGCTTTTTCAGGTTGCGGGGTGCTTTGAGATCTACGATGGCCTCCAGGTTGCCGGGATAATGGCTTTGCCATGCACCCAGGCGGAAATCTTCCTGTCCGCGGATGCCATCTATCAATGCATCAGGCCCGCCAGCTGTGAATTGCGGGTTGATCCTGGAGAGTACTTTGATGGTTTTATCTGTTGGTATCAGGAAGAAAGGGGTTTGCATCAACTGGCTGTACTGGCCATTTCTGAAAGCAATGGCCTTCAGGGTAACAGACTTGCTGATGTTAAAGGGCTGTGTATATTTTGTTGATTTGCTGGTAGGAGTGGAGCCATCCAGCGTGTAATAGATCAGGGTATTCGGTTCCACGGCCTTCAGCGAAACTTTCATCGAATGGTTGAACCTGTCTGATTCCGCTAATGCAAATGGCACCGGTACGATCATATCATCCTTTATACTGCTTACCGGAACATTGTTCCCACTGGCCCAGGCTTTATTGGCTGTAGCGCCCATGTTGAATTCCAGTACGCCACCATTCATGATGGCTGTGTGAGGAATGCTGGAAACGGGTAATGCAGCCCCGTCCAGTTTTACGGATTGTACATAGAAATTCTTAGCACTGCGGTCTTTTGCTTTGATGGTAAAGGTCTTTCCATTTTCCAGGTGGATCTTCACCTCGTCAAACAGCGGACTGCCGAGTGCATATTTTCCGTCGCCGGGTGTTACCGGGTAAATACCCATAGCACTCATTACATACCAGGCACTCATCTGACCACAGTCTTCGTTTCCGCTCAAACCATCCGGTGCATTGTGATAGAGGGTTGTCAGTACCTGGTGTACCAGTTCCTGTGTACGCCAGGGTTGGCCTACATAATTGAACAGGTAAGCAATATGATGACTTGGCTCATTGCCATGTGCATATTGGCCGATCAACCCTGTGATATCAGATTGATGACGGCCGGATAATTTATCTTCTGTAGTGAATAAGTGATTTAATTTATCTGTGAACTTTGCAGTGCCGCCCTGCAGTTTTACAAGACCACTTACATCATGTGGTACGGCAAAGCTGTATTGCCAGGAGTTGGCTTCTGTAAAGAAGTTGTTTACTTCTGTAGGGTCGAAGGGACTCATCCAGCGGCCACCTATTTTGCCCCGCATAAAGCCGGTGGAAGCATCAAATATATTCTTGTAGGATTGTGCTCTGCGCATGTAGCGGTTGTACACCTCATCCTGCCCCAGCATTTTACCCATTTGCGCAATACACCAGTCGTCATAAGAATATTCCAGTGTGCGGGAAACAGATTCCGGTTGTGTATCCATACTCAGGTAACCCTGCCGGATGTAATGCTGCATACCGAACTGCGTTCCTTCTGCATAGCTGCGCATGGCTTCCAGGGCATACTTTGCATCGTATCCGCGAATACCTTTCTGATAAGCATCCACGATCACGGGAACGGAATGATAACCGATCATGCAGAAGGTTTCATTTGCGCTGAGTTCCCATACCGGCAGCATGCCGCCATATTTATATTGTACGAGGAAGGTATTGATCCAGTCGTTTGTTTTCTGTTGATTGATGATGGTCATTAAAGGATGCAAAGCACGGTGCGTATCCCATAAAGAGAACACACTGTAGTTCTCAAAACCTTCTGCTTTATGGATCTTCTGATCCGTACCGCGATACTGGCCATCCACGTCCATATAGAGGTTAGGATTCAGGCAGGCATGGTACAATGCACTGTAGAAGATGGTTTGCTGGTCAGCGGTGCCGCCTTTTATTTCGATCTTGCTTAGTTCCTTGTTCCATGCACTCTTTGCTTCTGCCAATGTACCATTAAAGTCGAACCCGGGCATTTCTGCATCGAGGTTTTTCATGGCACCTTCTTCACTTACACCGGAGATCGCCACTTTCACATATACGGGATCTTTTACATCGAAAGTGAAATATGCTTTGATATTACCTCCTTCCGCCTGTTTCAGGGCACCATTCTCTGTATCCATCAATGCCACGTTGTGTGATTTAAATGGTTTGGAGAATTTCATGGCAAAGAACAGCACCTGGTCCTTTGCCCAGGAGGTAGAACGGCGCATACCGGTCACGGTACTATCGTTCACTACTTTCAGGCTGGAATTGATCACGATATCGCGGTGATAGAGGTCCAGCAGAACATGACCTTCTTTTGCGGATGCGGGGAATTCATATTTATGAAGGCCCACTCTTTTTGTAGCGGTGAGAGAAGCCTGGATATCGTATTTATCCAGCTTTACGCTATAAAATCCTGCGTAGGCCTTTTCATTTTTATGGGAGAAGGGAGAAGCATATTGTTCGTTGTTCCAGGCAGGTTTCCCTGTAACGGGCATCAGGAGTATATCACAATAATCTTCAATACCGGTGCCGCTTAAATGTGTGTGAGAGAAACCATACATGATGGAGTCCGTATAATGATAACCGGAGCATCCATCCCATCCTTTCAGCCTTGTATCAGGACTTAATTGCAGCATTCCAAAAGGCAGACTGGGACCGGGATAAGTATGCCCGTGACCGCCTGTGCCAATAAAGGGATTTACCTTTTCTGCATAATTCACCTGCTGAGCCTGCGCTGCAGACACTAGCCCAAGGGCTAGTACAACCAACCATTTTTTCATTCACTGTTTTTTTACGTTGCTAAAATAAACAAAATGGGGCTAAAACGTTTTAGTGTAAGGATTTTTAACAACTCAAATAAAAAGGCTCCCGATCCGGGAGCCTTTTTAAATAATTTTATTTTAGTAATAATTCGCAAATGACCGGCCGGTGATCTGAGGCAATGGTTTCTTCCACCACAAAGGCATTGATCACATGCCACTGTAGTTTGTTTGCCAGGAAAACGTAATCCAGTTTCTGCGTTGGTTTGTCTGAAGGCCAGGTGGGGCCCAGCTTTTCTGTGGCGTCCAGGAAAATATTCTTAACAGATGCGATCTCTTTTGATGGCGGCAAAGCATTAAAATCCCCGGCAATGATAACCGGCAGCTGGTTTGCAGAAAAATGCTGATTTAGCAGAGCAGATTGTGCCAGGCGGTCTGTAGGATCTTCCAGGTGATCCAGGTGTGTGCTGGCAAATTGCAGCAGGCTGTCTCCCGGTAATTTAACTGTTATCACAGCCGCATTGCGTGGTTCACTGCCGGTACCTTTAGCGGGTAATGCAATGCTGTAGCTTTTTTCGATAGGGTAGCGGGAGAGTACGCCGTTGCCAAATCCGCCACCATCATGTTCCATAGCTTTACCGAAATAAATGTACATACCGGTAGCTTCTGCCAGCTGTTTCAACTGGTTCGCTTTTTTGACACGGTTGGTAGAACTATCTACTTCCTGTAAAGCAACCAGGTCTGGATTGGTAGCAAGGATGATGTTGGCAATGCCCTGGATATCCACTTCGCCCTTCATATTTTCAGCGTGATGAATATTGTAACTGAGCACTTTGATCACCTGCCCTTGTACCTGTGCTGATACAGGTGCAGTGGCGGAGAGGGTTAGCATTAAAATAAAGATAAGTCGATGCATATATGTTAAAATTGAAATTTCCCGGACGTATATAATATGATCTGTATAAAGTTTACAAGTTTAGTGCCATCCAACACGCCCGGAAATCAAATTACTTTTCAAACGCATCTTTTACCGGCCGTCCCGTCCATACCTGTGGCATTTTCAGACCAAAGATCCATGCTATTGTTGCAGCGGTATCGTATGTGACCACACTTTCCTGTACTTCATGCCCCTTTTTAATACCTTTTCCGCGGATGAGCCAGGGAATTTGCATTTCCACCATGGTTTTGCCACCGTGGCCTTTATTAATCCCCCCATGATCTGCACTCAGCATGATCACGCTGTTTTCCCACATGCCGGCATCTTTTATGGCCTGCAGTATCTGGCCTAATAAAACATCGTTCTTATGCACTTGTTCATAATACTCGGGAATATTGTGCCCGATATTATGACCCACGCCATCCGGCTGATCGAAATGTATGAACAGGAAATCAGGTTTCTTCTCTTTAATATAGTTAATAGACGCTTCTGTAGTAGCGGTGTCGTTAGGGCATCCCTGATCTTTGTTCACTGCCTTTTTCGGAAAGAGGTAGCCAATACCTCCCCAGCTATATATAACGCCCACTTCAGCCTTTGGTTTTTGCTGACGTAATAAAGTAAAGATCGAAGGGAAAAGACCATACAGGTCAAGCTCCCGGGATTCCACTTCAGGGGTTTTACTTCCCCATTCGGTGAATCCGTGCAGTTCTGATCCGGCACCCATTAACATGGAAGCCCAGTTCACTGCGCTGGAAGATGGTAATACGCTGCGCGCCTTCAACGTCCAGCTACCCTCTGCCATTAATTGCTTCATATTCGGATTGTCTGCTTTTTGGATCGCATATGCACCCAATCCGTCCATCCCAATGAGGATGACATGTTTAACGCCTTTAAGTTGTGCCTGCACTGTTAAACCGCATAACAATACTAAGGCAATGAAGCCTGCTTTTCTCATGTCTTGACCAATTTAAAAATTATTTAATATAAAGAGCAGGAAGAAGCCTTCCTTTTATCCAGTGTGGATAAAAGTAGTAAATAAATACTATACAATGTTTAATATTTATAAATAATTAACCGGCATTTAATGCTTCTTCGGCATTGCTGCGGATGAGCTTTACCTGCTCTGCCTGGCTAACGGCAATACCATATTCCGGAACACCCGGAATGCCGCCCATGCTTACATTGGGATTGCGGTATTGCATCTGACTGTCTATATATGCTTTTGCGGTGGTATGATATTCTTTAGCGTGGGTGGTGTTTACAAGCGCTGCTACGTTATTGGCCCTTACGCCTGATCCGGCCATGATGGCAATGCGGCCTTCTGCTTTCTGTACGAGTTCGGCAATGAGGGAAGCACCTTCAGCGGCAGTATTCCTTTGACCGGAAGTGAGGATGCGTTCACAACCGGTGGCGATCACATCTTCCAGTGCCTGGAACGGATCGTCCGTCATATCAAAAGCGCGGTGAAAAGTAACACCCATGGGCCATGCCAGTTCTACGAGTTCTTTTGTGCGGGGGAGGTCTATTTTACCTGCTGCAGTGAGGAGGCCTATTACTACTCCTTCGCAGCCCAGTTGTTTACAGAGTTGGATATCTTTTTTCATGATCTCAAACTCCAGTTCATCATATAAAAAATCTCCACCCCGCGGGCGAATGATCGGATATAAAGCAATGTTCACTTTTTCCCTTGCGAGTGCAATAGTAGCATAACTCGGTGTGGTGCCACCTTCCAGCAGGTTATCACATAACTCTATCCTGTTTGCCCCGCCTTCCTGAGCAGCCATGCAGGAAGCTACCGAGGCTGCACATATTTCCAGTGTGATCTTTTCCATTATTTGAAGTAATGTTTCCCTTTGATGAGTTGTTCCTGCTCAGGTGTTTCGCCTGTTGTAACTGCATAACTGAAACCCTGTTGTAAGCAGAAAGCACCGTGTTCACCTTTCTTGTTTAAGGCAAGGAAACCGATCTGGATCTCTTTTGCTTTTTCCGGTTTCTTTTTCACAATGCGCATCACTGCTTCTTTGCAGGCTGCTTCAGGAGAATAACCCTGGCGCATTAGTTCCACTACCAGGAAACTTCCTACCACGCGGATCACTTCTTCTCCTACACCGGTAGCTGTTGCCGCACCTACTTCATTATCTACATACAAACCGGCGCCAATGATAGGAGAGTCTCCCACACGGCCATGCAGTTTAAAAGCCATACCACTGGTGGTACAGGCACCGGATAAATTACCCTGTGCATCCAAAGCTACCATGCCAATGGTGTCATGATTATAAACGTTGCCCGGTAGCTGTAAAGGATTGAAGGCAGTGGTGCCTTTGCTGTCGTAAGATTTATTTTCGATGTTGATCACGGGTTTGTATTCCGCTTTCTTCAGCCATTCTTTCCATGCTTTTTCTGATTCCGGCGTGAGCAGGTTTTCTTTCTTAAAACCATTTTCCAATGCAAATTGCAATGCGCCATCACCTACTAACATCACGTGCGGTGTTTTCTCCATCACTTTACGGGCTACCGAGATAGGGTGTACGATATGTTCCAGTGCAGCTACAGATCCGCAATTCCCGAATTCATCCATGATGCAGGCATCTAATGTTACACGCCCGTCCCGGTCAGGAAAACCACTGAAACCTACAGTATGATTATTGGGATCAGATTCCGGAACATGTACACCAGCTTCTACTGCATCCAAAGCGCGACCGCCTTTTTTCAATACTTCCCAGGCAGCTTTGTTGGCTGCAATGCCAAAATCCCAGGTGGATACTACGATGGGTTTCTTTACTTTACCGGTTGCTTTTTTGGATTGTGCGATGGCGGATGGCCCATCCAGGGATAATACGGCGGCGCCTAATGCTGCGGTCCTGAGAAAATTGCGTCTGCTACTCATTGTTCACTGTTTTAAAGAAGAAAGTCAATTACAAGATACCAATTTTTACATTCGTACTTCGTAATTGACTTTCACTATACTAAGATAAGAGATCTGTTATGCTTCTTTCATTTCCCAGGCTAATGCGCTGGCGCCTAAAATGGCAGCATCGCTTTCTTTCAGCTCTGAGAAAACGAGTTTTACCTTGTTCTGGAAGATCGGTAAAAGATTAAGTTCCATGTGATGACGTACGGGGCGCATGATCAGATCACCGGCCTGTGTAAGGCCACCAAACAGCACAATGGCTTCAGGACTGGAGAACATCACGAAGTTAGCCAATGCTTCTCCCAATACTTTGCCGGTGTATTCATAGATCTCCATCGCCAGCTTATCCCCTTTGATAGCGGCTTCATAGATCATTTTAGAGTCAATTTCTTCCCTTGTATGGTTACGCAGCAGGCTGGGTTCATCCGGGCGGGCTTCCAGTAACTCAAGGGCTGTGTTGGTTACACCGGTAGCAGAAGCATAAGCTTCCAAAGAGCCACGGGCACCTGTTCCAGGGTGATAACGGCCACCAGGGATAACGATCACATGGCCGAGTTCACCTGCAAATCCATCATGACCATAGATCAACTGTCCGTTGGCAACAATTCCGCTTCCCACACCTGTTCCCAGTGTGATGGTAATGAAATCCTTCATGCCACGGGCGGAGCCGTAAGTCATTTCACCAATAGCAGCTGCATTGGCGTCGTTGGTTAATACGGCCGGGATACCAAAAAGGTCCTGCAGCATCTGTGCTAAGGGTACAATACCTTTCCAGCGCAGATTTGGTGCGTATTCAATATTACCGGTATAAAAGTTCCCATTGGGCGCACCTACACCTATTCCTTTAATGTTCGATATTCCCCCAACCTGGTCTATCAGCTTTGATAAACGCTGATGAAGTTCTTCCAGGAACATCGTTACTTCTTCGTGAGCTTTGGTCGACATCCTGTCCTGGCACAATATATTACCACGACGGTCTACAACTCCAAATTTTGTATTAGTACCTCCAATATCAATGCCCACCGCTAATTGCTGACTCATAGTCTATTCCTTGGGATTTTAAGATTGATTTTACACGAATTGCGAAAAACGCTAAATAAGCAAAACAGATAACCGGCACAATATAAGACATATGAATGCCTATTTCTTCAATATCTACCAAACCACCCTGAACCGGAGGAATTAATGCACCGCCGAGGATCATCATGATGAGGAAGGAAGAAGCCTGACCGGTGTATTTCCCAAGGCCTGCAATAGACAGGGAGAAGATACAAGGCCACATTACAGAACAGAAAAGCCCCCCGCTGATGAAAGCGAAAGTGGCTACCTGGCCTTCGGTGAATAAGCCAATCACCATAGCTGCCGTACCCATGATACCAAAGGTCATCAGGGTTTTTGCAGGTTTGTCCTGGCCATAGAAGAATCCCAGGATCTGGATCACGATGCAGATAGCAAAGGGATACAGTTTGGAAATATCATTGCCTTTAAAATGATTCACGCTTAGGATGACGCCGTAAGCCACAAAAGGTACTATTACAGATAAGATCTGGCGGGTACTTTTAGAGATGTTGAAAACACTGATGGCACCAGTCCACCTGCCTACCATCAATCCTCCCCAGAACAACGCGATGTAAGGATCTATTTCAGATTCCTTCAAACCATCAATGGTAAGGAAGCCCGGTTTCTTTAACAGTTCTCCCATGTTACTGCCCACACTCACTTCCACACCTACATATACAAATATGGCAATCATGCCCATGATCAGCTGTGGATATTTCATAGCGCCCCAGCCTTCTCCGGAAGATTTACGGGCAGAGATCTGAGAGTAGAAGAGGATGCCCAGGATACCAACAATGCCTGCAATGAAGAAAGGCAAAGGTTTTTCCCGGGAGATACCTACTGTGATCAGGATGAACATGGCTGCGATACCGATCAGGGAGCGGGTAGCTTTGGAAGAGTTTTCGAAATGATCATCTTCTGTGCCTTTGGGCATTTTAGTGATGGCAAAGATACCGGCGGCGGCCAGGAATAAACATACCAATACTATATAGAGAACGTTGATCTTACTGATATCTGTATCCCCAGTGCTGGCGGCTGCGTCAGCAGCTCTGCCGAAGAGGAGGATACTGATCACCAATGGGCCGATAGTAGTACCAAAAGAATTTACACCGCCTGCAAAGTTCAGCCTGTGCGATCCTTTGGCGGGGTCTCCCAGCAAAATAGCAAAGGGGTTTGCTGCTGTTTGTTGCAGAGAAAACCCTAAGGCAATAATAAAATAAGCTCCTAGGAAAAGATAGAAAGCACTGGTTTTGTCTTCCATTCCTAAACCAACGTTCACGGCAGCAATGGTGATACCAGCGCCGATACCTGAAAGGAGGAGACCATATATAATACCTTTCTTGAAACCTATCCTGTTCAGGATGTCTACTCCTTTTAAAGCAGACAGCAGGTAGAGGATGAGGGAACCAACAAAGTAAGCACCATAGAATGCAAAGTCAACCAACTGAGATTGGATCTGGGTGAGGTCGAAATGTTTTTTACAGAAGGGAATTAAGATACTGTTAGATGCTGCAACAAATCCCCAAAAGAAGAATACGAGAATGAGTACAAAAAACGTGGGATGGGTGCCTTGCTTAGTTTGCTGAGACATATTCCTGTTAAATTTTGGTTCTAAATGTATAATTTATTTTTTGACAAAAGGATAAAAAACCGAATAAATGTCCTGATTTTTTTCACTGCTCAAACGTTTTAGCTAAAATATTTAAAAAATATGAGAATTGTTGATTAAGTTCGTGGCATTCTTGAACAAATCAACCCTTGCAGCTCATGACAAGTAAAACCGCTACTCTGGCCGCTCCGCAAGAAGGAGGGTATAAGCAGGCTATGATCATTATCGGAGGTTTATTCTTCGTGTTTGGTTTTGTGACCTGGCTTAATGGCGCACTTATTCCATTTCTACAGATTGCCTGTGAACTAACTGTATCCCAGGCCTTAATGGTTACTTTGGCCTTTTACATGGCTTATTTCTTTTTATCTATTCCTTCTTCCTTCATCCTTAACAAAACAGGATTCAAGAACGGGATGGCCCTTGGTTTGGTGGTGATGGCCGTAGGCTCACTTATTTTTATTCCAGCAGCCAATAGCCGTAACTTTACTATGTTCCTGACCGGATTATTTGTTCAGGGAGCAGGACTTTCCTTACTGCAAACGGCTTCCAATCCATATATCAGCGTAGTAGGGCCAATTGAAAGCGCTGCTAAACGTATTAGTATCATGGGGATCTGCAACAAAGTAGCAGGTGCCCTCAGCCCGTTAATCCTCAGTACCATCGTATTGAAAAATGCGAGTGCGTTGGAAGAACAGATCAAGGCTGCAACAGATGCTACTTTAAAAGCACAGTTACTGGACGATCTGGCCGGAAGGGTTATTCCTCCTTACATCGTAATGGCTGTTGTGTTATTGGTACTGGCTTTCTTCCTGAAACGTTCTTCTTTACCTGAGATCAATACAGATGGTGATGATGGCGCTGTTGGTGCAGCTCCTGCAAGAAGCAGCGTGTTTGCTTATCCTTACCTGTTCCTGGGTGTGCTTTGCATCTTTGTATATGTGGGTGTGGAAGTAATGGCGGGTGATGTGATCGGTACTTATGGTAAGGCACTGGGTATGAGCCTGGATAAAACCAAATACTTTACTTCATTCACCCTGGTAGCGATGCTGGTAGGATATATAATAGGTATTGCCACGATTCCTAAGATCATCAGCCAGGATATGGGACTTCGTATCTCTGCTATCCTGGGTGTGATATTCACCTTTGGTGCTTATTTCACTGATGGCAACCTGGCGGTAACTTTCATTGCATTGCTGGGTTTAGCTAACGCATTGATGTGGCCTGCAATCTTCCCGCTGGCAATTGACGGCTTAGGCAAGTATACAAAGATCGGTTCCGCATTCCTGATCATGGGTATTGCGGGAGGAGCTATCCTGCCACAGATCTATACAGGGTTGTTTGACTCTCACGGGATGTTCAACTTCCTGTACAGCAGCAGCATTGATTTCAGACATGCCTTCCTGTATTGCATGGTGCCCTGTTATGTGTACATTTTATTCTTTGCCCTGGCAGGCCATAAAATAGGTAAAGCACGCGCAAAATAATTGTTTTCTATAATGTGAAAAGGCGCTCCGGAAGGAGCGCCTTTTTTTATTAAATTGGGAATACTCCCGCTTTTTTATATTTTTAGGTGTAAAACATACGCTTAAAGATGATCGCGCAAGTTAAGGAACAATTCCACCGTTTATTTGGCAAGGACCCACTGATCGTAAGCTCTCCCGGCAGGATCAACCTGATAGGAGAACATACCGACTATAATGAAGGCTTTGTATTACCCGCCGCTATTGATAAAAAAATAGTGTATGCCATTGCCCTCAACGGCACCAATACCTGTAACGCATATGCCCTTTTCAATGATGAAAAGGTGTCTTTTTCCCTGGAGAACATCAAACCTACGAAGGGTTGGATCAACTACCTGCTGGGTGTTGTTTACCAGCTTCAGCAGCTGGGGCATCAGATAAAAGGTTTTGACTGTGTGATCACAGGCAATATTCCCATCGGCGCAGGCATGAGCAGTTCTGCTGCTGTGGAAGGAGGCCTGGTAGTGGGTTTAGATCATTTACTGGGTTTAGGCATTGACCGGATGGCAATGGCCAGGGTAGGCCAGCTGGCTGAGCATACCTTCCCTGGTGTAAAATGTGGGATCATGGACCAGTTTGCCAACCTGCATGGTCAAAAGGACAGGGTGATGCTCCTGGATTGCCGCAGCCTGGAATTCCAGTATTTCCCCTTTGAGTTTTCCAGGGATTATAAGATCGTGCTGGTGAATTCCATGGTGCACCATTCCCTGGCTTCTTCAGAATATAATGTACGCCGGGCACAATGTGAGGAAGGGGTGAAGGTCCTCCAGGAGTTTTTCCCGGATATCAATAGCCTGCGTAATGTAACGCCGGAGCAGGTGGAGCAGTATAAGCACAAATTATCTCCCAAGGTATACGACCGCTGCCTGTATGTAACCCAGGAGAACGAGCGGGTAACGAAAGCCTGTGCACATCTTCAAAAGAATGAGCTGAAGGAAGCCGGGGCTTTAATGTATGCTTCTCATGAGGGGTTGAGCAAACTGTATGAAGTAAGCTGCCCTGAACTGGATTTCTTAGCCAACCTGGCAAAAGAACGGGAAGAGGTAGCTGGTGCCCGTATGATGGGAGGCGGTTTTGGGGGCTGTACCATTAACCTGGTGAGGATGGATAAGGTGGATGAGTTTATCTCTTTTGTGCAAACCCGCTACCAGGAGCATTATGGCAAGATCCCTGAGGTGTATGTGACTTCCATTGAAGATGGAACGAAAGTTGAAGCATAAGGAATGCTAACATACTAATATAAAGGGCCGTTCTGTGAAGAACGGCCCTTCTTTACTTATAGGAATACCCTATGTTGAGCCTATGTGAAGCCTATGTTTGGTATTAGATGACAGTACTATCATAGAAAGAGGGTGCCCCTTTGAATATGATGTTTTCTGCTAGTATTCCCCGTCCAGCGCAAAGTTTGGCTTACGGTTGATCCACCGGCCTCTTGTGAAATCAGGGATATATTGAACGGTACCACCTTCCTGGATGGATTGTTCACTCAGGGGAGTGATGGCATACCAGGTAGCCAGGTCGTACACATCCATTTGATAAGGAGTGCCGCGTTTGATGGATTCTATGAAGGAGTTGATCACAAACCAGTCCATACCTCCATGGCCTGCGCCGGAAGCGTCGTTGGCATATTTCTTCCAGAGCGGGTGGTCGTATTTAGCCATGTAGCTGCTGGCATCGTTGGGCTCACCGGCTTTTTCCCATGTATGGGCCTTGCTTTTTCCTTCGATGTGAATGGAATCAAAATCATCCATCCAGAGACCGTTGGTGCCCTGTACGCGGAAGTTCAGGGAATAAGGGCGGGGGAGATTGGTGTCGTGAGACAGCAGGATGGTTTCGCCGTTGTTGGTTTTGATGAGGGTGCTCACCACATCGCCGAGCTTGAATTCTACTTTGGCGTTAGGGTGGTTAGGCCCACCCTGCGGATGTTCCACAATATATTTATGCAGGCCGCGGGATTTGGTAGCTACTGACGTGAGGGACAGTAAACGGTTGCCACGGTTTACGTTGATCATATTGTTCACCGGGCCGAGGCCATGGGTGGGATACAGATCGCCATTACGATGTACGGAATGGTTGGTGCGCCATTTGGCTTCAGAGAGGCCTTTTTCGCCAAACTCCACACCACCGCCATAGAGCTGTTTGCCATCGTTGAATTTAACGGCACGGAGGTCGTGCTGATAACCACCCTGCAGGTGCAGCAATTCTCCAAACAGTCCCTGGCGTACCATGTTTAGTACGGCCAGTACATCCCTGCGATAGTTTACATTTTCCATGCCGAATAAGGGAATACCAGTGGCTTCGGAAGTATTCACCAGCTCCCAGCATTCCTGGATGTCTGCAGCGCCGCAAACTTCCACAGCAGGCGTTTTGCCGGCTCTCATGGCGGCAATGGCCTGAATACTGTGCCATTCCCATGGAGAGGCAATGATCACGGCATCGATGTCTGAACGTTTTAACAGGTTGCGGAAATCTTCCGGACCGTTGGTGTATTCTGCCACTTTTCTTTTAGCCCCATAATGTTTCTGGATCAGGTCCCGGCATTTTGGGATGGCATAATCAGTATCCGGGTCTGCAATGGCCACTACGTCCACATCACTGCGGCGGAGACAGAGATCGAGGTGATCAATGCCGCGAGCGCCGACGCCTATCAGGCCAACCCTCACTTTTTCTTTTTTCTCAGCGGCAAAAAGCATGGCAGGCGAATTCAAAAGAGAAAGGCCTACACCTGCTGCTACGCTGTTCCTGATGAACTTTCTACGATGCAAGTGCTTATTCATACGATAACAATATTGAGATTGAGTTAAGAGTAAACTGCTTTAAATGTAGGGCTTTAACTATGTTATCCGCAACCACTTTTTATGAATTTTGACATTTTTGTGATAGATGGGTATTATTTTACCATTCTCTATCCTGATATTACCAAAGTGCGGATAAATAAACGACTGTAACTTATTTTTATGAGTACACGTCGCAATACAGTAACTATGAGAAAAGTAGCTTTATTCCTCCTGTTATGCAGCTTTACAAAAGCATGGGCACAACCAGAGATCAAGCCCTATGGCGCATTACCTTCCGCTGCACAGCTGAAATGGCAAAAGCTGGAGTATTACATGTTCATTCACTTTGGCCCTAACACCTTTACAGATAAGGAATGGGGGCATGGTGATGAAGATCCGAAAGTTTTCAATCCTACCCAACTGGATGCCCGCCAATGGGCCCGCACAGCAAAAAATGCCGGTATGAAAGGTATTATCATCACGGCTAAACACCATGATGGCTTTTGCCTCTGGCCCAGCGAATACAGTAAACATACCGTAAGGGAAAGTGCCTGGAAGAACGGGAAAGGAGATGTGCTGGCTGAATTGTCTGCTGCATGTAAGGAGTATGGACTGCTCTTCGGGGTTTACCTGTCTCCCTGGGACCGGAACCACCCTGCATATGGTACGCCGGAATACAACCAGATCTTCGCTAACCAGTTGAAAGAAGCACATACTAAATACGGGGATGTTTTTGAACAATGGTTTGATGGTGCAAATGGAGAAGGCCCTAACGGCAAAAAGCAAGTGTACGACTGGCCGCTGTTTGAAGGCACGGTTACGAAGATACATCCAAACGTGATCTTCTTTAGCGACGCTGGTCCCGGTTGCCGCTGGATCGGTAATGAGGACGGATTTGCAGGAACTACCATGTGGAGTACGCTCAACAGGAAAGAATTTGCGCCGGGGATGAGTGGTATCCAGGCAAAATTGAATAAAGGACAGGAAGATGGAACAGACTGGGTTCCGGGAGAAGCAGATGTTTCTATCCGGCCGGGATGGTTCTACAGTCCTTCTACAGATGATAAAGTGAAAACATTGCCCTGGCTGCTGGATATCTATTATGGTTCCGTTGGCCGTAATGCCAACCTGCTGCTGAATGTTCCGGTAGATCGCCGCGGGCTGATTCATAAGAACGATTCTTTGCGTTTGATGGAGCTGCGGAAAGTGCTGGATGAATCCTTCAAAACCAACCTGGCAGTGCGGGCGCGTACTTCCGCTACCAACACCCGTCCACTGAGTCCTTTAACCAGTGCGGCTTACCTTACAGACAATAATCCCAATACTTATTGGGCAACTGCTGAAGGTCAATTGCAGGGAGTGATCACGCTGAGCTTTGAAAAGGCAGTTACTTTCAACCGGGTGGAGCTGCAGGAGTTTATTGCGCTGGGCCAGCGGGTAAAGGCTTTCAGCGTGAGCGTACTGGATGGAAAGGAATATCGTGAGATCGCAAATGAAACAACTATTGGTTACAAACGTATCTTAAGATTACCGAATACAACTACTAAAAGTGTACGCATCAGCATCCTGGATGCTAAGGCCAGTCCGGTTATCAGTGAAGTGAAACTCTTCAGGGCACCAGAGTTACTGGCTGATCCCGTTATTAAAAGGGATAAAGCAGGCATGGTAACAATCACCAGCGCTTCCACTGATCCTGTATTTTACTATACACTGAATGGAACAGAGCCTACCACGGCATCTGCCAGATTCACGCAGGCATTTTCTTTCCCGCAAAGCGGCACTATTAAGGCCAAAGCCTTTATTGAGGGAGGAAAGAAGTCCGGCGCTACTGTAACCACCACATTTGATCTGGCACCCGCTTCCTGGACCAGTGAGGCTGCGAAAGCCATAGATGGAGATCCCAGGAGCTTCTGGGTCAGCAAAGAGGGAAGTGCTTATCCGCAGGAAGTGCTGGTGGATATGGGCACAGCTACTAAAGTGAGCGGATTTACCTATACACCAAGGGAAAGAGGTGGCATTATCTATACTTACGAGTTCTATCTGAGCCAGGATGGCAAAAGCTGGGGCAGCCCTGTGGCCAAAGGCAGTTTTGCCAATATCCTGAACAGCCCGGTGAAACAGACTGTGAAGCTTTCCCAGGCAGCGCAGGCCAGATACTTCAAGCTGGTGGCCATCGCTCCGGCTGATGAGAAAGAAACCCGTGCAGCTGTAGCAGAGGTGGGCGTATTCTAAAATTTAACAAAAGCTATGCAGAAGCTGCTTTCAGCCACATTTTAACTGAATAGCAATCACTTCTGGTAAAAGGGAGGAAACACCGGCCGGTTCGGGTTCCTCCCTTTTTTATCTCCTCCAAAAAAAATGATTACCATATTTAAATATGTTATAACTTTGCAGATACTTTAATGGAAAAAGACTGAATTTTTATAACAATTTAACTACGAACTGAAGTTGGAATATCTCACAACCCATACCAACATCTCCGCTTATCATCCTTCTTTTGAAGAGGGTGTGTACGCTATTGGGTTTCCTGTCCTTAGATATCTCTCCCGACGACCTCGTATTTGATAGCGCCGTCACAGACCCGCTATCGCAACCATGATTCCCCATCATTGGTAGTTCCGGCAACGGATTTCAAATTAACTTATTGAATCACAATTTTCAATTTTAACAAGTTGGAAAATAAGGATATAATCGTTAGGGCAGCTACTGCCGGCGATAAGCATTATGCTAAAACCATCACTGACGAAATGGAAGCTTCTGCAAAAGCCCGGGGAACCGGCATTGCAAAACGTTCTCCTGAATATGTGCAGCTGAAGATGGATGAAGGTAAAGCAGTGATTGCACTCACCGCATCTGGCGACTGGGTTGGATTCTGCTATATTGAGGCCTGGGGTCATGAAAAGTTCGTGGCCAACTCCGGTCTTATTGTGAACCCTGCTTTCCGTGGCCATGGCGTTGCCAAAGCTATCAAGGAAAAGATCTTCGAACTCTCCCGTAAGAAGTATCCGGATGCCAAGATCTTTGGTCTTACTACAGGACTTGCTGTAATGAAGATCAACTCCGATCTGGGTTACGAGCCGGTGACCTATTCCGAACTCACAGATGATGAAGAGTTCTGGAAAGGCTGCCAGAGCTGTGTGAACTTTGATGTACTCACCAGTAAAAAACGTACGAACTGCCTTTGTACCGCTATGCTGTATGATCCCGTGGAAAAGGAAAAAGAAGCACAGCAGAAAGCAGAAGCAGAAAAGAACAAACTGGTGGTTACACTAAATGGTAACATACACGAACAACGGAAGAAGCGTAGATTTAAGGAGAATTTTTCGCTGTTTGAAAGATGGCTGCGGTTTAAAAAATATGTACTGTTAAAAGCTGTCAGGAAAAATGGAGGAAGCGGTGCTGCCGGTACTTCTAAAAAGCGGTTTTTCTTTGGATGGTTGTGATCAATAACTGAATTAATTACGAATAACGAATATGAAAAAAGTTGTACTGGGTTTTAGCGGCGGGCTTGATACCTCTTATTGTGTAAAATATCTTTCTGAAGAGAAGGGGTATGAAGTGCATTCCGTGATCGTGAATACGGGTGGTTTTTCTGCTGAAGAATTGCAGGAGATCGAGAAACGCGCCTACAGTCTGGGTGTGAAAAGTCACAAGACAGTAGATGCGGTTCGCTCTTATTATGATAAAGTGATCCGGTACCTCATTTTCGGAAACGTGTTAAAGAACAATACTTATCCGCTGAGCGTAAGTGCTGAACGGATGAGCCAGGCCCTCGCCATTGCAGAATATGTAAAGGAAGTAGGAGCGGATGCCGTAGCACATGGCAGTACCGGTGCCGGTAACGACCAGGTTCGTTTCGATATGATCTTTCATATCATGATCCCCGGGGTAGAGATCATCACCCCGATCCGTGATCTGAAACTGAGCAGGGAAGAAGAGATATCTTATCTCCAATCCAAAGGTGTGCAGGTGAACTTTGAAAAGGCGATGTACTCTATCAACAAAGGTATCTGGGGTACTTCCGTAGGTGGTAAGGAAACACTCACCTCGAACGGTATGTTGCCGGAACATGCATGGCCTACACAATTAACGAAAAATGAACCTGAGCAGGTAGAACTTTCTTTTGAGAAAGGAGAGCTGCTGGGTGTGAACGATAAAAAATTCTCTCATCCCGCAGAAGCGATCCAGTACCTGCAAACACTGGCAGGTGCATTTGCTATCGGCAGGGATATACATGTGGGCGATACTATCATTGGTATTAAAGGCCGTGTTGGTTTTGAAGCCGCAGCACCTATGGTGATCCTGAAAGCACACCATGCGCTTGAAAAACATGTACTCACAAAATGGCAGCTGAGCTGGAAAGATCAGCTGGCACAATTCTATGGTAACTGGATGCATGAAGGCCAGATCCTGGACCCTGTGATGCGCGACATCGAAGCATTCCTGGAAAACAGCCAGCAGCATGTAACCGGTAAAGTATTTGTAACCCTGTTGCCATACCGTTTCCAGGTAACCGGTATCTCTTCTGCCTTTGATCTGATGAGCAGCAAGTTTGGTAAATACGGAGAGATGAACCAGGGCTGGAGCGGAGAAGATGTACGTGGTTTCAGCAAGATCTTTGGTAATCAAACAATGATCTGGAACCAGGTGAACGAAGAAAATAAATAAACTAATGGGAACTTCAAATAAGAAAAGGGCAGGCATTATTGGCGGGGCAGGTTATACAGGCGGAGAAACCATCCGGTTACTGTTGAACCACCCTGATGTGGAACTGGCATTTGTGCACAGCCGCAGTAATGTTGGCAATCCTTTATACGCTGTTCATAGTGACCTGCTGGGTGAAACAGATCTGCAATTCACAGGAGAGGTCCTGGAAGATGTGGATGTGATCTTCCTCTGCCTGGGTCATGGTGAATCTGTGAAGTTCCTCGAAAACAATGATATTCCTGCTGCTGTGAGGATCATCGATCTCAGCCAGGATTTTCGGTTGGGTGAAAGCGTGAAAGGCAGGACCTTTGTATATGGTTTGCCGGAGTGGCACAGGGACGACATCAAAAAAGCATCAAACATTGCTAACCCGGGTTGTTTTGCCACAGGCATTCAATTAGGCCTTTTGCCACTGGCGAAAGCAGGTTTGCTGAATGAAGTACATACTACCGGCATTACCGGTTCCACAGGAGCAGGACAAAGCTTACAATCTACCTCCCACTTTACCTGGAGGGCGAATAATATTTCTACTTACAAAGTGCTCACGCACCAGCATCTGAAGGAGATCCGACGAACCTTGCAGGCGCTCCAGCCTGCCTATTCAGGAGCGCTCAACTTTGTACCCGTACGGGGAGATTTTCCAAGGGGTATCTGGGTCACTTCATATCTGGATTGCGCATTGTCACTGGAAGAGGCTTACGATCTATACACTAAGTATTACGAAGGCCATCCTTTCACACATGTGAGCCTGAAACAAATTGATCTGAAGCAGGTGGTGAATACCAATAAATGCATCATCCAACTGGAAAAAGTGGATGGCAAACTGGTGATCCACACTATTGAGGACAATCTGATAAAAGGTGCATCAGGACAAGCAGTACAGAATATGAACCTGATACTGGGGCTGGAAGAAACAGCCGGGTTGAAGCTCAAATCCATCGTGTTCTAATCTTCTTTTTATCATTCTATCATTTCTCTTTGTATGAAATTATTCGACGTATATCCGGTTAACGATATCACTATTACAAAAGCACAGGGTTCTAACGTATGGGACGATAAAGGCCAGGAGTACCTGGACCTCTATGGTGGTCACGCTGTAATTTCTATTGGTCATACCCATCCTCATTACGTTAAACGGTTAACAGATCAGTTAAGTAAAGTTGGATTCTATTCCAATTCCATTCATATTCCTTTGCAGAAAGAACTGGCGGAAAAGCTGGGCAAGGTTTCCGGTAAGGAAGATTACCAGTTGTTCCTGGTGAACTCCGGTGCGGAAGCTAATGAAAATGCCCTGAAGCTGGCATCGTTCTATAATGGCAGGAAAAAGATCATTGCATTTAAGAAAGCATTCCACGGCAGAACTTCCCTGGCAGTTGCAGCTACGGATAATCCCAAGATCGTAGCACCGGTGAATGAAACGGATAACGTGATCTTTCTACCCTGGGAAGATCAGGCGGCATTGGAAAAAACATTCCAGGAAAACGAAATTTCTTCCGTGATCATTGAAGGTATCCAGGGTGTGGGCGGCATCAATGTTGCCTCTGCAGCTTTCCTGCAAAAGATCAGGAGCCTGTGTGATCAATACAATGCTGTATACATCGCGGATAGCGTGCAGTGTGGTTACGGCAGAAGCGGTAAGTTCTTCTCTCATGACCATGCCGGTGTGAATGCAGATATTTATACCATGGCAAAAGGGATGGGCAATGGTTTCCCGATCGGAGGCATCATCATCGCACCAAAGTTTAAACCCGTGTATGGCATGCTGGGTACCACCTTTGGTGGCAACCACCTGGCTTGTGCGGCAGCACTGGCTGTACTGGAAGTGATAGAGCAGGAAGGCCTGATGGCGAATGCAGCGGCTATCGGTGAATACCTGATCACTGAACTGAAGAAGATACCACAGGTGAAAGAAGTAAGAGGAGTGGGGCTGATGATAGGTATAGACCTGCCTGATGAGTTGGCGCATGTAAAAAAGGAATTGTTATTTAAACATAAAATATTCACCGGCGAAGCGAAACCTAATGTGATCAGGTTATTGCCTTCACTGGCTTTGAATAAGGAACAGGCAGACCATTTTTTAAATGCATTTAAAAAAGAACTAGCAAACTAACGCCGCCGATGAAACAATTTATTTCCGTGGAGGATGTTCCGGGTGTCCCGCAAATCGCGGACATAGCACTGGACTACAAGAAAAATCCTTTTAAAGATAAAGGACTGGGTGAAAACAAAACCCTGGGAATGATCTTCCTGAACCCAAGTTTGCGAACACGTTTAAGTACGCAGGTGGCAGCCAGGAACCTGGGCATGGAAGTAGTGGTGTTTAACATCGACAAAGAAGGCTGGGCGCTGGAAATGAACGATGGTGTGGTGATGAACGGAAGTACTACGGAACATGTGAAAGAAGCAGCAGCAGTGATGGGTCAGTATTTCGATATCATGGCTATCCGTACATTCCCCGGTTTGAAGGATAAGGAAGAAGACTATACGGAGAAATATATTAATCAGTTCATTAAGTATGCAGGCAAGCCGATTGTGAGCCTGGAAAGTGCTACACTGCATCCTTTACAGAGTTTAACAGATGTGATCACCATCAGGGAACGCTGGAACCAGCCGCGTAAACCAAAAGTGGTGATGACCTGGGCTCCTCACGTAAGAGCACTGCCACAGGCTGTGCCTAACTCTTTTGCACAGTGGATGAATGCATGGGGTGAAGTAGATTTTGTGATCACACATCCGGAAGGATATGAGCTGGACCCTAAGTTCAGTGGTAAAGCACCTATCATCCATAACCAGAAGGAAGCATTGGAAGGAGCGGATTTTGTGTATGTAAAGAACTGGTCGTCTTATAAAGATTATGGCAAGATCACCTGCACAGATCAAAGCTGGATGGTGACGAATGAAACATTGAAGGATACAAACAACGCATCTGTGATGCACTGCCTGCCTGTAAGAAGGAATGTGGTGATTGCGGATGAAGTGCTGGACGGACCACAGTCGATTGTGATCCAGGAAGCGGGTAACCGTACCTGGGCTGCGCAGGCGGTGTTAAGCGAAATATTAAAAGCAAGATAAAGGAGACAATGCCCGCTTGCGGGCATTGAGAAACTAAAAGCAAAGCGATAATGATGGTATATGTGATCAAAGTAGGCGGCAATGTGATCGATAATCCTGTTTTACTGGAGCAGTTCCTCGCGGACTTTGCCAAGGTCCAGGGAAAGAAGATATTGATCCATGGCGGCGGAAAGATTGCTACACGCATCGGAGATAAATTAGGCATTACAGCCAATTATGTAGATGGCCGGCGCATTACAGATGCCGCCACAATTGACGTGGTAACGATGGTGTACGGTGGCCTGGTGAATAAACAGATCGTTGCAAAGCTACAGGCTGTTGGCTGTAATGCCATTGGATTAACGGGGGCAGATGCGAATAGCATACCTGCTTCTAAACGCCCTGTGAAAGAGATCGATTATGGATTTGTGGGGGATGTGGTTGCTGAAGAACTGAATATTTCCTCTGTGAAGTTATTGCTGGATGCAGGCCTCACCCCTGTATTCTCTCCACTGACGCATGATGGGAAAGGGCAGATCCTGAATACAAATGCAGATACCATTGCCTCTTCACTGGCTATCGCTCTATCCGGCAGTTACGCAGTACGCCTGATCTATTGTTTTGAGAAGAAGGGCGTGTTGCGAAATGCAGCAGACGATGATTCCGTGATCAACCTTATCAACCGTGATATCTATCAAACGCTACTGGCAGAGGGCGTATTAACAGACGGTATTTTGCCGAAACTGCAGAATGCTTTTAACGCCATTGAAAGTGGTGTGAAAGAAGTACTGATCGGCCATGCTGATGATGTGCGGAAGAATACCACCGATGCTGTAGCGGGTACTTTAATATGCTAACTATATGTGTATCGAAAAACACTATGAAGATGCAGTACAGCTTTTAAAACAACTGATCGCCACGCCTTCCTTTAGTAAGGAGGAGCAGGGCACTGCGAAGATCCTGGGCCAGTTTATGACAGACAAAGGGGTGGCTTACAACCAGCACCTCAACAACATCTGGGCACTGAATAAACATTTTGATCCGGCCAAACCCACTATTCTGCTAAATTCTCATCACGACACTGTTAAACCCAATCCACAATATACCCGCGATCCATTTGCTCCCACCGTGGAAGATGGTAAACTTTTCGGTCTTGGCAGTAATGATGCAGGTGGCTGTTTAGTAAGCCTGCTGGCTGCGTTCCTTCATTTTTATGAAAAGAACGATCTGCCTTATAACATTGTTGTTGCCATCACGGCAGAAGAAGAGATCAGCGGTGTGAATGGTATTGAAAGCATCCTGAACGTATTGCCTGAAATAGACCTGGCCATTGTAGGGGAACCCACAAAAACAGATCTTGCGGTTGCAGAGAAAGGATTGATGGTGCTGGATTGTGTGGCACATGGTAAAGCGGGGCACGCAGCAAGGGACGAAGGGGAGAATGCTTTGTACAATGCCATGGACGATATCAACTGGTTCCGCACTTACCGTTTCCCTAAAGTATCGGAATCCCTGGGCCCTGTGAAAATGAGTGTAACGGTGGTGCAAACTTCCAATAAAGCACATAACGTAGTACCTGCTGAATGTTCCTTTGTTGTGGACATTCGTGCAACAGATCAATATACGCTGGAAGAAATGCTGGAGGTGATCAAACAGCACGTGAAATGTGATGTAACACCCCGCTCCATGCGGATGCGGCCATCCTTTATTCCACGTGATCATGCATTGGTGAAAGCGGGATTATCTTTGGGCAAACAACTGTACGGTTCTCCCACTACATCGGACCAGGCATTGATACCAGCTACTTCCGTAAAGGTAGGCCCTGGTGATTCTGCCCGTTCGCATACAGCAGATGAATTCATTTACCTGGAAGAGATCAGGCAGGGGATAGATACGTACATTAAATTGCTATCCATTGTGAATGGCGTAAATTAGCGGATCATGGATACTTCACCCATACTGGAAAATAAACGTGTGCTATTACGGCCTTTGCAAACATCCGACGTGGATGCATTGCTGGAAGTAGCACTGGAACCTTCTCTCTGGGAAGTGGGCCTTACGCGCGTGAGCAATCGTGAGGAACTGGAACAGTATATAGCTATCGCACTCAAAGAGCGGGAGCTGGGAACAAGTATCCCTTTTGTGGTGATCGATAAAACAACAGGCAAAGTAGCCGGCAGCACACGTTTCTGTGCGCTGGTGCCACAACATAAACGTTCCGAAATAGGGTATACCTGGATCCATCCTTCTTATCAGCGTTCCGGCCTTAACAGGGCCATGAAGTTTGAAATGCTTCGTTACGCATTTGAAGTGATGGGCCTTAACCGGGTAGAACTGAAAACGGACGAACGTAATTTGAAATCGCGCAATGCCATGCTGGCTATTGGCTGCAAGGAAGAAGGTATCTTCCGCCATCATTGCATTACCTGGACCGGCTGGTTGCGTAATTCTGTTTATTTCAGCATGTTGAAAGAAGAATGGCCGGAGATCAAAGAACGTGTATTTGGTAAGTATGATCTTTAAACTGATGCAGTATGAAATTATGGCAAAAAGATAAAGCAGCACTGGCTGCAGTTGAGCAGTTCACCGTTGGCCGGGACCGTGAAATGGATGCCTACCTGGCGCCGTTTGATGTGCAGGGCTCACTGGCACATATTGCCATGCTGGAATCTATCGGCCTGCTGGAAAAAGAAGATCTCAGCGTATTGCAAAAAGAACTGAAGAATATCTACGGTGAAATACTAGACGGGAATTTTGTGCTGGAAGACGGCGTAGAAGATATTCATTCCCAGGTGGAATTATTGCTTACCCGCAGATTGGGTGAGTCCGGTAAAAAGATCCACAGTGGCCGCTCCCGCAATGATCAGGTGCTTGTTGATCTAAAGTTGTTCTTACGGAGTGAGCTGGAATCCATTGTTGCTGAAACTAAACTTTTGTTTGATCTGCTTCAGCAGCAAAGCGAGAAATATAAAACCCATCTTTTACCTGGTTATACCCATCTGCAAATTGCCATGCCTTCCTCTTTCGGATTGTGGTTCGGCGCTTATGCGGAAAGCCTGGTAGATGACCTCACCATGTTGCATGGCGCTTATACCGTAGTGAATAAAAACCCCCTGGGCTCTGCTGCCGGTTATGGTTCTTCCTTTCCCCTGAACCGTACCATGACCACTGAGCTATTAGGTTTTGAAACACTCAGCTATAATGTGGTATATGCACAAATGGGCCGTGGTAAAACGGAAAAACTGGTAGCCTTTGCACTCGCGGGTATTGCCGCTACACTTTCCAAAATGGCCATGGATGCCTGTTTGTTCATGAACCAAAACTTCGGGTTCATTAGCTTCCCGGATGAACTGACTACAGGTTCTTCCATTATGCCGCATAAAAAGAACCCGGACGTATGGGAACTGATCCGTTCGCATACTAATAAACTACAAGCTTTGCCTAATGAGATTGCTATGATGACGGTGAATTTACCTTCCGGTTATCATCGTGATCTGCAATTGCTGAAGGAAAACCTCTTCCCTGCATTTACCACGCTGCGGAATTGTTTACAAATGAGCCGCCTGATGCTGGAGAATATCCGTATCAAAGAAGATATCCTGAAAGATGAAAAGTACCAATACCTTTTCAGTGTGGAAGTAGTGAACAGGTTAGTGCTGGAAGGCACGCCTTTCCGGGAGGCTTATAAACAGGTAGGCCATGATATCGAGAATGGGGTATTTAAACCGGACACGAACATTCAGCATACACATGAAGGGAGTATTGGGAATTTGTGCACTGCAGAGATCAAAGCACAGATGGAGGCGGTTTTAAAGCAGTTCCCCTTTGATAAGGTACATAAAGCTATTGAAGCGCTGGTGAAATGATAGTATTTTAACCAGAACAAAAAAAATCCCTCACCAGGCAACAGGTGAGGGATTTTTAATTTATACTTAATACGGGATTTAAGATTATTTAGCTTTCTTTGTTCTTACATGAAAAGCAGGCCTATAATGAATGAAAGAGAATTGCTGCTGCAGCTCCGGGCTGGAGACACAGGTTCTTTTGCACAATTGTACGGTCTGTATAGCCCCCGGATGTTGGGGTTCCTTCTGAAACTCACAAAGAGGGAAGAAGCTGCCCGGGAAATATTACAGGAGGTATTTATCCGGTTATGGGAAAAGCGCAATACGCTCGACCCCGATAAATCTTTCCGCTCTTACCTTTTCCGTATTGCAGAGAACTGTGTGGTGGATTTCTTCAGAAAAGCCGCACAGGATAAAAAGCTGGGTAAACAGTTGATGGACCTCGCTTCTGAGCGTTACCTGCATGTGGAGGAGAATATCTATGAACGGGAGAAGAGCGCTATCCTGAACCAGGCCATTAACCTTTTACCGCCTCAGCGCAAGCGTGTATTTGAACTTTGCAAGGTGGAAGGGAAGAGTTACAAGGAAGTGAGCCTGATGATGGGGATCTCCGTATCCACCATCAGCGACCATCTCCTGAAAGCTACCCGTGCTATCCGCCAACATATACTCCTTTCCGATCATATTGCCACCCTGCTTTCCTTTTGTATCATTCGTCTTCTCTTTCCCTGAAATATTTTTTTTACAGCAGCAGGGAATAAGGTCAATAACCCCGTATTAGCTATTAAAGCAAAAAATTGGAGGATAAGAACTACCTGGAAGAACTGTTTAAACGGTATCTGAATAATGAATGCTCTCCGGAGGAGATCGCATTTTTATTACAGCACTTTGATTCCAGAAAGGGCGAAAGCGATCTCAGGAGATTGGTGCGTAATGAATTGCTGGCATCCACCACGTCTGACACTGGGCAGGAAGCTATGAAGGATACACTGAAACAGGTATATCAACAGGTGGCAGATAAAACCTTCCTCAAAGAAAAACCTTCAGGCGGCAAGGTAGTTCGTATGCCCAGGCGTACTATTATCACCTTATCCATATGTGCTTCACTGGCGCTATTAGTGACTACGCTTTACCTGGGCCGCGGCTATATGACAGGGATATTTAATCCTGAGATACAAGTATCAACATTAAAAGGAGAAAGGAAACAATTCCAGCTTGCAGATGGTACAAGCATATGGCTTGCACCCGCCAGTAAATTGAACTATCGGGAGAATTCAAGGGAAATAACGCTCCAGGGGGAAGCTTTTTTTGATGTAGCCAAAGATGATGCGCATCCTTTTATTGTACATACAGGTAAAACCAATACTACCGTACTCGGTACCACTTTTAACATACAGGCTTATAACGATCGTGCAGATATTGAAATAGTGTTGCTGACAGGTAAAGTGAAGGTAGATGCGAATCATAACAACGTATTATTATCTCCTTATCAACGAGCTGTTTTTAATTCGGTAAGCGGTATGCTGAAGAAAGAAGATTATCCCGATGCATTTGCAGCACTGGCGCGTAAAGAGGGGAAATTCAAATATGAAGGGGAAGTCTTAAAGAATGTGATAGGCGATATCGAAAGGAGCTATAACACAACTATCAGGCTTAATAAGCAACTTCAGGGAATCACCTACTATGGGGACTTTGATCAGAAAAAAGATAAACTGGAAACGGTACTGCAGCAAATAAGCCTAACATATAATGCGCGTTTAAAACAAACCTCCACGGGATGGGAAATACATAAATAGATCTTTCACTAAAACTATTCCACCATGATAAGATAGCGCCAGATAAAAATCCCGGCGTGACCGGGATCATTATGCATTGACATTAAAAGAATAACTGCTGTACTGTATATACAAGCAGTAATTACTAATTACGTAACGAAATAAAGGTATGAAAAAAAATATACCTAACGCAGGTTTTTTGCTTTCGGGAATGAAAAGCAGGTTACTTCCTGCACTAATTATTATATCGCTTTTTTCCTTTCGTACCGCTTTTGCACAAGATGTATTGAATAATCCTGTTACGATTAACCTGAAACAGGAAACACTGAAAAATGCGTTGGACAAGATTGCCCTGCAGGGAAAAGTTTCATTTACATATGGAGGGAATGTGCTGCAGAACAGGAACAAAGTAAACCTGTCTGCCAGTAACAAACCGCTCAAAAGTGTACTGGATGAATTACTTCGTCCGTTTCCATTAAAATATACTGCACTTGAGAACAAGATCATCATCCGTGAAGATGAAAGCAGAGCGGCATCATCACCTGCGGACAGCCTTTTTAAGATAAACGGACGGGTATTCGATACTGGGGAACCACCCATACCCATACCTGGTGCCACCGTAATTGTAAAAGGAGAGAACCGGGCGACCACTACGGATGATAAGGGAAATTTTGAACTAAGGGTACGTATTGGTGAAGTACTCATCTTTTCCCATACCGGTTACAAACCTTTTGAATATCCCGTTATCAATAACAGGGATAACCTTACCATTGCATTACCGGAAAATGTTTCCACACTGGACCAGGTAGTGGTAACAGGTTATTCCGAACAGAAGATGAAACACCTGGCCAACTCCATCAGCGCCCTGAATGTAAAGTCTAATATAGAGGGGAAACCAATCACGCAATTGTCCCAGGCTTTGCAGGGAGGTATTACAGGACTTACCGTAACACAAAGCTCCGGCCTTCCAGGTGGGGATGCTGCTGCCATAAAAATACGTGGTATATCCACACTCGGTACAACAGCTCCACTGGTGTTGGTAGATGGTGTTCCCACCAATATCAACGATGTGGACCCGGTAACTGTGGAAAGCGTAACGGTATTAAAAGATGCAGCAGCAGCAGCTATCTACGGATCAAGGGCTGCCAATGGTGTGATCATCATTACTACCAAACGTGGTCAGGCAGGGCAGGTACATATTGTGTACGATGCATTTGCCGGTTTTCAGAAAGCAGCATACCTGCCTGAATTTGTAGATGCTCCTACCTATATGGAAATGGTGAATGCCGCGCAGGCCAACATCGGTGGTAATCCCATTTATACAAACGACGTTATCCAGAAAACACGCGATGGTGTAGATCCATTGCTTTATCCCAATACGGACTGGAAAAAACTGGTGCTTAAGAACCAGGCATTTTCCCAGCAACACTCCATTGGTGTAACGGGAGGTAACAGCCAGGCCCGCTTTGCGGTGAATGGTACTTACCTGCAGCAGGATGGCATCATTAATCAAACCTCCGCCGAAAGATATTCCCTGAGAGCAAATACAAGTGTTACCCTGCGGAAGAACTTATCCATGTACCTCGATCTGTCCCTTTCAAGAAAAGAAACTAATCGTCCTATTAACCGCTATACCAATTTCCAGGACGGTGACGGGGCAGGATATATCCTGTACGAAACATTCAGGGTCCCACCGAATATTGTATCTAAATACCCTTTGCGGGCAGATGGCTACCAGGCTTATGGCAACTACGCAGAGATGCTGAATCCTGTAGCTGAACTGGAACAGGGCGGCTTTACCAAATCCCGTGAAGATAATATCTCTATCAATTTCCAACCGCAGTGGGAGGTGCTTCCCGGATTGAAACTAAAAGGACAATACCTGTTCCGTTTATTGAGTACAGGCAACATCACTTCCCGTGATGCCTATAACTTCCTGGATTACTATACCAACGCTTTGCTTTTTCAATATGGTTCCACGCATACTTCCGCTATTTACAAACGGAACTATCAATACATGGCGGCTACGCTTGATTATACCAGGACCTACAATAAACACACGATCTATGCAGTGGGTGGTATTACACGCGAAACGGATAATCCTGATCAGTCCAACCAATTCGCTGAAGCTACGCTGGCTTCCTATTTCGTAAAGGTCAATTATATCTTCAATGATAAATACCTGTTTGAAAGCACCTTGCGGACGGATGGTTCATCTAAGTTCGGGCCAGGCAAAAAGTGGGGATATTTCCCATCTGTAGCAGCTGGCTGGAATGTGCATAAGGAACCATTTATGCAGGGAGTGAAATTCATCAGTAACCTCAAGCTGCGTGCATCTTATGGTCTTTTGGGTAATAACCAGGGCATCGGATTGTACAAATATCAGAGTACTACTAATACCAACGGTACCGAAGCCACTATCGGTAACCCGGACCTCACATGGGAAAGCGTAAAAATGCTGGATGCAGGGGTAGACATCGGGTTGCTGAAGGACAAATTGAACTTTACTTTCGACTGGTACAACAAACTCACAGAAAATATCCTGCTGAACGCTCCGCTTTCTTATTCCTCGGGTATCGGCCCTCAGCCTATCAATGCAGGTAGCGTCCGGAACAAGGGATGGGAGCTTGCACTGAACTATGCTACTAATATCAAAGCAGTTTCCCTCGGCTTTAATGCAGGTTATTCTTATTATAAGAATTCCATCCTGGCCCTTAAAGACGGGCCCTATTACGATAAGAATACTATCCAGAAAGAAGGCTTGCCGATCGGAAGTGCTTATGGATACCGTACTATGGGCCTTTTGCAACAGAAAGACGTGGATGCAGGTGTGCCTATGATAGGATCAAAAACACCTTCAGGACCAACACAAACGGCGGGAGATATCCGGTATATGGACCTGAATAATGATGGCACTATAACAGAAGCAGATCAAACCGTAATAGGTAATACTAATCCGCAGGGTAATTACTTCCTGAACGTACGTGTTGGATTCAAAAATTTTGATGTAGAAACATTGCTGAACGGGTTTACGGCATCGGATGTGTTTTATACCGGCAGATACATTACCCCACTAAACCTCAGTGGTGGTGGCGGAACGCCCATGGTGTGGCAACAGGATACCTGGACACCTGCTAATACAGATGCAGCCTATCCACGCATAACACCCAGCCCTACAGATAATGCACGCTTTTCAGATTACTGGCGTACAAATGGTGCTTTTATACGGGTGCGTTTTATACAGATCGGCTATACCATTAAATCACCACTTTTCACAAGGGCAGGCATTTCTAATGCCCGTATCTATTTCAACACCCAGAATCCTTTCACGATTACAAGTATGAAATATCTTGATCCGGAAACGAAAGGAACAGATAATACTTATCCGCTCATGCGATTCTATACACTAGGGGTGAATATTAAATTATAAAGTAATTTTTTATGAAAAAAACATGGTTACTGTGCCTGTTACTGCTGATCAGTGTTACTTCCTGCGATAAAGATTTTCTTACCAGGGACAACCCAAGCGATACAGTAGACGAAAAATTCTGGCAAACGGATCAACAACTCATCGCGGTAATGCAATTCCTTGCGGGGCAGCTCCCTACCGGTGGCTTTCAATATGGGCCTAACAGCCGGATCTCGATCAGTGCGTTAACGGATGATGCCGTATGGACGGCCAACTTTTTGCCTGAGATCAACCAGTTTGCACTGGGCAATGGCAACTCCAATCCACCATCTTCTGCTTACATGCTGATATTCCCATTTTGGCGGGACGGCTTCCTGAAGATACGCACCTGCAACAGGTTCCTCAAATATGCGGGTAAGGCTTATGTAGATCCGGATAAACTTGCACAGTATATGTTGGAAGTAAGGGCGTACAGGGCATTATTTCACCTGGAACTGTTCATGTATTATGGAGAAATTCCTATCGTAAAAGACGATGTAGCGCCTGCCAATTCTTACCTGAAGAGAAATACCAGAGAGGAGATCATTAACTTTATTACCGCTGAACTTACAGAATGTGCTGCAGGCCTTCCATACAGTTATAGTGGCGACCTCCCTTACCGGGTTACAAAAGGAGCAGCCCTGTCTATTAAAACATTTGCCCTCCTGAACGCATTTAAATACCAGGAAGCAGCAGCAACAGCGAAGGAAGTGGTAGATCTTACTGATCCCGCAGGTGGAAAAATGTACGAATTGTACAAACCCGCGGCTACGGACAATTACCTGAACCTTTTCCTGTATAAAGGGGAATTTAATAGAGAAAGGATACTTTCCAACCAGTTGCAGCAGGGTGTTTATCTGCGGCTTGCACCTCCCAATGCAGCCGGTACTGCCAACGTGAATCCCACACAAAGTTTTGTGGACGAATATGAAACGAGGCAGGGTAAAACAATCTTCGAACTGGGGGCAGACAGTGTAGCAGCCTACAGAAAGGACCCCAATTTTAAAAATAACCGGGATCCCCGCATGGCTGCTACAATTGTTTATCCCGGCGCCACTTTTTATACAGTTGTGAATCCCTTTGCCCCTGCTCCTAATCCATGTGCGATCGGCGCTGTAAACTCATCACGTACCGGATATTTTGTGAGGAAGTACTGCGATGTGTCTATGGACAGAACTAGGCCATCCACCGGAACACTGGATTTTATGATCTTCCGTCTTGCAGACCTCATGCTGATGAGGGTGGAAGCATTGGTAGAAAGTGGTCAATGGAATCATCCTGATGTAATCGATTATCTTAACCAGATCCGTAATCGTTCCAATATGCCTAATGTGGATGCGGCTGTTTACAACAGTGAGGCAAAAATGCGTGAACTGTACAGGCGTGAAAGAAGAATAGAACTGGCCTTTGAAGGAAGCCGCTGGTTTGATATCAGAAGATGGAAAATAGCAGATAAAGTGATGGGTGTAACGGTAATGGGCGCTACTAATCCTGCTACGGGGCAAGCCGTGGTAGTGGAAACCCGCAAGTTTAACAAAGACCGTGATTATGTGTGGCCAATTCCTATCCAGGAAATACAGGGTAATAGTAATATAGTGCAGAATCCCGGATACTAGATTGAATTATTGACAGACCGGCTGCTTTCACCAGGCAGCCGGTTTTGATTTAGGTACTGTTCGTGTTGATGAAATAATATTTATATGTAGTTGGTTGAGATAGTAGTTTAACTGTTGTTGCCCCGGTAGATATTTTACTAATTGGGAAGTAAATACTACATTGTTTTATATTATATAAAAATGAAACCTTCTGTTAAGTTACACTCCTTTGCTATAGCCATTTCAACAGTTATTGTTTTCACAATTTGGGTACAGATAAATGAATTAGGCACAATCAACAATTATTTAAAAATAATTTTGGGTGGTCTTATTTCACTAGGTGTTTATAGAGCTATGGTATCCCTGATCATTACTGCTACAAAAAACTCAACTTGGTTCAAAAAGAAATTCCTTGGTAAATATTACATGGGGGGCACCTGGGTAGGTTTTTATATAGGTTTTTTAGGGAAGGAACGATTTATTATTGAACGCTTTGAACAAGGAATAGATGGTTTGGTGATCAGGGGTAAATCATTTGATGAATTGTCTAAGTACCATGCTGCCTGGTTTTCCACTTCTGTAAATATAGATGTTGAAAAGGGGCGGATAATGTACATGTATGAGTGTCTGCCAATAAATGCACAAACTAATAATGATGGAATAGCCTCTTTTGGATTTATACGTGATGATGAAGATACCGCACCCACGCAAATATCCGGCTTTTCTGCCGATATGCATTTGGGGAAAAGGGTGAGAGCATTTGAGATCAAAGTTTCAGATAGATGTGATTATAAAGAAGATGAGGCTTTAAAACGGGCGAAAGAAGTGTTTCTCGAAAAGAAAGATCTCTTTTAGCAGAGATATTGCATTGTTTCTTAAAAACTGAACCTTATGTGTAGTCTTGACCATTTTGAAAAGATTACATCAATTGTACAGCCTGCAGTTACAGCTTTAATCTATTATAATTGCCGGATGGCATATGGCAGTAAAAACAATTGCCTTCAGGAAAGACAGGAGGCAATTGTTTTTACTAGGCTTTAATCATTTCAATACTTCTTCCAGTTTCTTTTCCAGTTCTTCTCCTCTCAGGTTCTTTGCGAGTATCACGCCATCAGGTCCCAGCAGGTAATTCGCCGGGATAGACCGGATATCATACTGTCGTGAAACAGCATTATCCCACCAGTTCAGATCGGATACATGGGTCCAGGCAAGCCCGTCATCATGAATGGCTTTCAGCCATTTCTCCTTTGCACCGGGTTGATCAAGAGATACGCTAAGAATGGTGAAGTTCTTATCCTTATAGGCATTGAAAGCTTTTACAACGGCAGGGTTTTCCTGGCGGCAGGGTACGCACCAGCTTGCCCAAAAGTCTATCAGCAGGTATTTCCCTTTGAAATCTTTTAAGGAAACGGGTCTGCCAAGGGTATCATTCTGCGTGAAATCAGGGGCCGGTTTGCCGATAGCGGTTGCCTTGGCTGCATCAATGCTATGCTGCATTTTTTTACCCAGTGCATTCTTTCTGGCTGCAGGTTTTAAAGTGTTGAGCTGCTGTTGTAATGCGCTCATATCTTTTTCCCGCAGATAGAAGGAGAGGACCATGGCACTTACAGGAGAGGCCGGATGGTTTTTCACCCAGTCTTTGTACCAGATATTTTTGATGGAATCTACGCGGCCGTATTTTGCTTCTAATGCTTTTAGTTTAATAGTATCCTTTACTCTGTAAGCCTCGTTCATTTCTTTACCCAGTGCACTGGCTTCAATAAAAGCCGGTTCGGTCTTAGTGGCTTTATTAAGGCTGTTCAGATCGCTGGCGTAACTGCTGCCGCTGTATACGGCATCCGTTAATAATGGGCCTTTAGCGGTAACTTTTAAGCTGCCTGGTTCCAGGTAGAAGAAAGTAAGATATCCCGTTGCATTCCTGTCTTTTCCGATCCTGAGCAGGTACATATCCCCTTCTTCCAGGTTAAGGCTGAAACGGAAATTGCCGGCACCTGCAATTACGGAATCTGGTTTTCCGGAAGAGCTCATCTTTGAAAGATAAACGAACGTGCCTTCTTTCAGATCAGGAAGATTACCTTCCAATGTAGTGTTGGATTGTGCAAACAAGGTTGTGCCTGATAATAGCAACGCTATTGATAGCCATGTGTTTTTCATATTACATAATTTATTGACCGAATACTGCTTTTAGTTTTTTGTCCATTTCCGCTTCATCTTTTTCATCCCCCTCATAACGCGCAATCACTTTGCCTTGTGGATCGATCAGTATTTTTGTAGGAAGTGAATAGATGCCATATTTCTTAGAAATATCTCTTTCATTATAGATGCCGGCTCTTAACTTATCCATATCCAGGCCGCGCAGAACATGTTTCCACATACTGATCCCATCTTGTTCTACTGCTTTTTTCCAGGCATCTGGTTTCCTGTCGTCGTCAGAAACGCCGATGATCTCAAGACCTTTATCCTTATATGCAGCATAGAGTTTCTTTAAGTGAGGGTTCCCTTTCCGGCAGGGTAAACACCAGCTTGCCCAGAAATCTATCAGCACATATTTTCCTCTGTAGTCGGAGAGCTTTAGCGGCTGGTCATTGATATCAGGTGCTGAAAAATCGGCCGCTACAGTGCCTTCCACACCCAGTTTCCTTCTTTCCAGTTCTTCATTGATGGTTTTACCGGCGGTTGCTTTTACGTTTTCGGGAAACTGCTTATAATAAGCCGTTAGTTTTTCCGTGCTGATGGAATGGAGATACCCTCTGAGTAAATGAGCGCTCAGGAAAGAAGTTGGGTGTTTGTCGATATAAGCAAAATCGATCTTCTCCATTGCTGCGTAATATGGCTTCAGCCCGCTCTTTGCTTCCTGGAACTTAAAGTTGTCTATCTTGTTCACAGAATCCAGCATTTTGAAAAAAGGTTCCCATTCTTTCTGGATAGGGGCTTTCAGCTTCTTTAATTCATCCATATCTGCCTGGGTGGCGGAGCCTTTGATCCGGCTATTGTTAACTTCATTCTCTTTCACCTCTGCAGTAAGTGTACCTGGTTCCAGGAAGAAAGAATAAAGATTGGGATCTTCACTGCGCCAGGTAACAGGATTACGGTAGAGATAGGCATTTGTTGGACCATTGATTATTCCCTTAAAGGTGAACCCGCCATTTTTAATAACAGTACTATCCAACACATTATTATAACGGAGATAAATATAAGGTGTTGCAGCGCCGGAGAATTTTCCGGACAGGGTGAAATCCTGGGCCATACATGTACTATACATACATCCTGTTAACCCAATGATAGCAAGAGCTTTTCTCATTGTTCGTTCTGTTTAAGATTAGGATTACCGATAATTTCATCTGATGGCAGACGTAATAATATTTTAGGGTTTGTTGCCTGGATGGTCATTGGGCCTGAGCTGTTGGAGGTATAGTTACGTACCATGGGTAGACCATTACGGAAGTAGTCATAGCCCACATGGCCTTCAAAAGCCAATTCAAGCCGCCGTTGTTTTACTATTTCACTAAAGAGTGCTTCGCCGGTGATACCTGTAGTATCACCAATGCCCGCACGGGAACGGATGGCATTCAGACTAATGATGGCTGTATTATTATCACCTGCTTTTACCGCCGCTTCTGCTTTATTCAGGTACATTTCTGCCAGGCGAAGATATCTTGCAGGAGAAGGGCTGTACAATGATACATAGCCCATCATATATTTTATACTGGCCAATGAGTCATTGGGATTACCCGGTGTTACATTCTTAACATAGAATTTGCTGCGCAGGTCCTGTGTTCTTAGCTGACCCAGCAGATCAGGAGAAGGACGGTAAAGCCCTCCGGAATAATTGATCTGCGAAGGCATGGCGTACAGATTACTGATCAATCCATTTTTATACTGCGTGTTCACAGCAAAAATATCTTCCTTATTACCCGGGTTATCTGTGTTGTAATAACTGGTATACGCAGTTCCCTGTAATAAAGCATATCCGCCATTGAGGATAACAGAATCTGCATATTCCTTTGCCTTGGCATTGGCTGCATTATCCGGTTGGGTAAAGGTGCCGCCCATATACAGATATACCCTTGAGAGTAAAGCATAGGCCGGGTACTTTCCTGCGAAGCTGTTGGTCCGGGGCTGCGTCAGGAGCGGAATCGCGGCCAGCAGGTCTTTTGTAACCTGCTCATACACTTCTTTTACCGTAGCCCTCGGCGGTGCAAATCCAAGCCCGTTATTGTCTGTGATGATCAGCATTACACCAGGGCTTGTTGCAGCATCCTGGTAATAGGGTTTCCCATACAGGCGGACCAGGTTGAAGTACACATATGCCCGCAGGAAAAGGGCTTCTCCTTTTGCCTGTAAGATCTCAGGATTGGTTTCTCCATCTTTTACATTTGCCAGGATCTTGTTGATCAGGAGGATGATATTGTAACTTCCCCGCCAGTAGTCGTAAGAATAGGAGAGATCTTTCTCGGCTGAATTGAGGTAGTTGAAGGCGTCTGTATTTTTGTTGATTCCTGCATCAAGGGCTTTGATGGTATTGCCGTGTGCCTCGGAAAGATAAAGCTGCAGGTCGTTGTAGTTGAAAGAACTGGCAACGGCGCTGCCGGCTACGGATGCATACACCCCCCATACTGCTTTTGTGAAACCGGTGGGTGAGGAGAACTGCTGGTCCTCATACGTTACGTTATGCGGGCGTAATTTATCCAGCTCTTTGTTGCAGGCAAACATTCCTGTCAACAGCGTCAGTCCTAGTATATTTATAAGTTTCATCTTCGCTTTTTTAATGATTAGAATGCTACATTAACACCTGCCAGGAAACGCCTGGGGTTGGCAAAACCTGTTCCTACACCACCGTAGGAAGTACTGGTATTGAGTACGGCGCCTTCAGGATCTGCTCCCACAAAATCTTTATGTTTGATCACCGCCAGGTTATCACCACTTACGTAAGCAGTGACATTCTGCAGTTTCCATCGTTGTGTAAGGGCACGTGGCAGATCGTAGGATAATCTTATGTTACGCAACCTGGCATGACTGGCATTTCCCCATAGACGGGAAGAACGGTAAGTAAGTGCAGACCATGCATTGGCGTTGGTACTGAACACATCCGGATAGTTAGCTTCTGTATCACCTGGGCCCTGCCATACATGCTGGTTATCGCCGAATAATACATTGTTCCTGCCCAGCCTTGGTGCGCTGGGAGACTGGAAGTTACTTACAAGGGACATCATCACATAGTTCCCGTACTGGAACCACCATTCCATGCTCAGGGTGAAATTCATATACTTGAAAGTATTGGTGATACCGCCAAAGAATTTCGGAGTAGCAGAACCTACCACCTGCCAGTTGGCCAGGTTAGTGGTATTGCCGATGCCTTCCACATTGGTTACTTTGCCGGAAGCGTCTACATTCTGATGTATCATATTCCCATTAGCCGGATTGATGCCTACAAATTTGATGGCTTTGATCACATTGATATCTTCACCGATCTTGCGGTAATAGGAACCGGAATAGCTATCCCTTAATGAATCCTGGTAAAGTGCGGAGATGTGGTTCTTGTTGAAGCTGATGTTGAAGTTGGTGTACCAGTTAAATTTCCTGCTTTTCACCGTATGGGTATTGAGCATGATCTCCAGCCCTTCATTGATGATCTCTCCAATGTTCTGATATTGACTGAGGGAACCCTGGGCGGATGTTAGTGTTACATTCTGCAACAGACCGGCGCTTCTTTTATGGTATGCATCAACCGTGAGCTCGATCCTGTTCCATACACCCAGATCCAGGCCTACATTGCTGTTATACATGGTTTCCCAGGAAATACCTGGATTAGCCAATTGTGAGATGGTAGAGCCAACATTGGTTTGTGTACCATATCTTAATCCATCTGTATAGAAAGTGGTATTCAGATAACCATCTCCCAGATCACGACCGGAAGTTCCATATACTGCGCGTAATTTCAGGTTATTGATCACGCTGTTCCCTGCCAGGAATGCTTCGTTGGATAACAACCATCCACCGCTGACAGAATAGAACGTACCATATCGTTTATCCCTTCCGAAATTCGTTGTGGCATCTGTACGGATGGCAACGGAAGCGTAATAACGCTGATCATAATTATAGTCAGCCTGTCCGAAAGTGGAAAATGTAGCACGTTCCTGGTAACTACCGGCAGGTGCGTAGGGAGCCGTAGTAGGGGTAATGTAAGCAAGATATACTGCTGTGCCATATCCTTTGGCAGCACCCATATTCCTTTCGCCCGGTAACAGGTTGTACATATCCGTAGTCATTACTTCGGTTGTACGTTTCCCCCATTCCTGACCTACGAGTGCGAATACGGAATGTTTGCCGAAGGATTTGCGGAAGTTCAGCGTATTGGAAGTAAGATAGTCGGTGTACTTCGTGTCTCTGATGGATAAAGTACCGTTAGGGATCACCAGGCTCGCCGCTGTGAACAGGTAAGGATATCCGCCATATTTGCCGGAATAGGAACGAGGGTCGAAATAGGAGTTGAAGGAAGTGCCCATATAGTTCAGCGAGTTTGAACTCTGGATATACAGCCAGGGGAAGATATCATACCTCAACCGAAGTGAGCCCAGGTGATTTTGCACATTGGTAATGGCCGTATTGTCATATTGCGTTTCCGCCAGGAAGTTCTGCGTCCAGGTGGTGTAGGCAGGGCCGTAGTTGTTGGATTGTTTAACGGGAAGGCTATCCGCCAGTTTACCATTTGCGCCGTAGGGGTTCTGGAAAGGCTGGATCATATATAATTCCGGAACACCATTGCGCTTCACTGTTTTGTCCAGGATGGAACTGATGCCAATGCTGGCAGTAAACTTGTCCGAAAGCGTCTGGTCGATGTTCAGGCGAATGCTTTTTCTGTCGAAGGTATTATCATACAATGCGCCGTTTTCTTTATACCAGGCTACACTGCCATAGAACTTCGTTTTATCTGAACCGCTGCTGATGCTCAGCTCTGTGTTGCGGAAATTACCGTTACTGTAGATGGCGTCTTCCCAATTGAAGTTATTATTACGGTCTGCATCTGAATAAGTTCTGCGCTGGTTGATGAAGTCTGCTACGTTAGGGAAGGTTGCCTGGATAGATGGTGTTTGCTCCCAGTAACGTTGCATTTGCTTATCCATAAAGGAGATTAGCTCGGTGGTGTTCATGAAGCGGATATCACGTACCGGTTGCACACTACCATATTGCATGGCCAGGTTCACACCGAGTTTCCCTCTTTTGCCTCGTTTGGTGGTTACAACAATTACACCCTGAGCGGCACGGGAACCATAAATAGCCGTAGAGGATGCGTCTTTAAGTATGGAGATATCTTCCACGTCGGCGGGATTCACGGCATCCTGTAATGATTGATAGTTGGTGATCACACCATCTACAACATACAGTGGGCCATAATAACTATTGGTGGCAGTGGCCATGGAGGATTGGCCGCGTTCTATTACCTGTCCTTTAGCACCGGCTTCGCCGGTTGTTTCCGTAATGTATAAGCCGGTAGTTTTACCTTTCAGCATAGATAATGCATTCGGCGTGCTAACGCTGCTTCTTAACTGATCACCTGTAACTTTCTGAACGGAGCCGGTGAGTTCTTTGGCACTTTTGGCGGTATAACCCGTGATCACCAGTTCGTCCAGCTTCGCGGGAACTATTTCCAGTACTACGTTGTAACGGCCACCGGCTTTCACGGTGATGTTTTTTGACTGGTAACCAATAAAGCTGAATTCCAGGTTGGTGTTATCAGCTACGTTAATCTTGTAATCACCATTCTGATCGGTGTTAACGATCTTTGTTACGCTGGTGGCTTTGTATGCAGTTCTTACAGTAACACCTTCCAGCGGCTGATCTTTTTCATCTGTAACGCGGCCTGTAACTTCAGTTACCCGGGTAGGTGTGGTTGTAGTTACATTTCCTCTATCGCTGATATAACGTTCCCTGTTGATCACAACTATATATTTCTCATCTCTTATATAGTACCGGAGTTCCTGGTTCATGAAGCAATAATCAAGTGCCACTCTCAGTGGTACTTTTTCAACCGTAATGTCTACTGTTTTTGCATTGTCCAGTTGTGTTTTTCCATAGATAAAGGTGAGGCTGGTCTGTTTTTCTATCTCTTTAAAAACTTTAGCAAGCGGTTCATTGTGAAGCTTCAATGTAACCACTTGCGCATGGCCGGCTAACCCGGAAAAAACAAGCAGTAGTAACAGGCCTAATTTTTTGACTTTGGTTGGCAGGCATAAGGTACCTTGCTTCGTTTGGCACCAAGCAGTTAAAATCATACAATTGATTTTGGGTGATTAAAAATTGATATCCCGATCCGGTTTTTCTAAATAACTGATCTGCTCCCGTTAAAGGAAGTCTAATGTCTAATGTTTATAAATGGTTGATCTTTGCCTGATAGTTTATTTATCAGGATGTGACTATTATTCTTTTCCCCTCGATTTTAAAATGTACAAGACCGGTCAGTTCCAGCAATTCCAATACTTTTGATACCGGAACATTCCTTGGAATAGTGCCGTTGAAATATTCTTTTACAGGATTACCTTCGTATACGATCTCTATGTCATACCAGCGGGAAAGCTGTTTCATCACGGTTTCAATTTCCGCATCATTAAATTTGAACACACCTTCTTTCCAGGCCGTTACAGCAGCTATATCTGCGTTCTTTACCAGTTTCAGGGTATTATCATTTTGGCCGGCCAGGCTCTGCTGACCTGGTTGCAATACATTGGCTATTTCCTTATTCTTTACCAGCACAGCGCCTTCCACAAGGGTAGTGGCAATGTTCTTTTCATCGCTGTAGGCATTGACATTGAATTGTGTGCCTAATACCCTTACTTCCACACCATTGTTCAGCATCACATAAAACGGCATGGTGGCGTTTTTCGCTACATCAAAATAACCTTCCCCTTTCAGTTCCACTTTCCTGTCCTTTCCTGTGAAAGCAGTGGGATAGCGGAGGGAGCTACCGGCATTAAGCCAAACGCTGGTGCCATCCGGTAAAGTGATCCGGTATTGTCCGCCAAGCGGTGTGGTCAGTGTATTATATTGGATCTCTTCACCCGGCAGCCCGTTTTTATTATAAGCCAGTTCTCCATCTGCTGATTTGATCACCTGCGAACCTCCCTGTTGTGCAAGGGAGCCTTGCTGAGCATCTTCCAGGCTGATGGTGCTGCCATCACTCAAAGTCAGCATGGCTTTATTTCCTCCTGGTTGCACATCATCCTTATACCGTTTAACGGTTATCCGTTTTTCAGCAGGTGGAATTAAAAGAAAATATCCTCCTATGCCCAGCATTAACAGTACTGCGGCTGCAGCCGCGATCCGGGTAAATGACAGCCGCCTGATATTATCGCTATCACTGGAAACCTCTTTCACATTACGGATCAAACGCTGCATATCAGCCATGTCAACTTCCGCCGGAGCAACTTCCGCAGACAGACCTGTCAGGACCTGCCGGATGGTATCGTTGTTCCGGTCATCCTTCAGATAAAAGGATAACTCTTCTGCATCGGCTTCCGCCAGGTTACCCTTATAATAACGGGTAAGCAGGTCGGAAAGCCTTTCCTGTTGCTGTATGCTCATAGTAGTGGAATAATTGCGCTGTACATATATAACTATCGAACCGGTCTATCGTACTAGTCCGGTTAAAAAAAAATTGTGGTAGTGCGCCGGATAAAGACGCGGATGGACTGAATAGCCTTTACCAGGTGGTTTTTAACGGTATTGGGAGAGAGTTTCAGTCTTTCAGCTATTTCCGGATTGCTCAACCCTTCCTGGCGGCTGAGTTGGTAAATGAGTTGTTGCTGGGGTGGGAGGCGTTGAACCGCCTCGTGGATCAGCAGGCCGCTTTCTTTCCAGTTGAGCCTTTCTTCTGCATCCAATGTGCTCTCTGCCTGGCTGAGTTGTATTAGTTTCAGGAGTTTGCCTTCCAGGGCCGCTCTTTTAATATAGGTAAGGGAAAGATTGGAAGCGATGGTGAATAACCAGGAGCTGAGATTATAAATACGCTCATGCTCATGGCGATGTTGCCAGAGGCGCAGGAATACTTCCTGAACTATTTCTTCGGCTGCGTATTTTGTTTTTGTTATGTTAATAACAAATGGGAGCAGCCGGGGGTAATAATGATGAACGATCTTTTCGAAAGCTCTCTCATCTGCCCGTGCCACACTGGCCAGCAGCTCCCTTTCATTGTTTATCTTTTCGCTCATTCTCCCTCCGGCAGTTGGATTGGTTGATTTTAGACTAAAAGTAGTAAAAAGATCAATTAGTTATGCCTGCCGGAGGGATAGGAACATTGCTTTAGCAATTTCTGGGGCCTTCCCGGACCTTTTAAATGGTAGCGTTGGAACAACAGATTGTTTACGGAATTATTATATGTTATATTAAAGAACAAATTACCTGTATCCGGTGTTTGTCTTTCATATAAGCAATATAAATCCAGGTCTTCATGCATACACTTTTGCCTTTTCTGCTGGCCATGATAGCCGCCATAGTGCTGTTGAATATGTGGGCTGCCAAACTCAAGATTGCTTATCCCATATTATTAGTGGTTGCAGGATTGTTAGTTAGTTTCATTCCCGGCCTGCCAGCAGTTAAAATTAACCCCGATCTTATCTTCCTCATATTTCTTCCACCCTTGTTATTTGCAGCAGCCTGGTCTGTCTCTTTTAAGGAGATGAAGAAATGGTGGCGCATTATCAGCAGTTTTGCTTTCCTTGTAGTATTTTTTACGGCATTCTCTGTAGCATTGGTTACCAGTTACTTCATTCCCGGGTTTACAATGGCCCTGGGGTTTTTATTGGGTGGAATAGTATCCCCACCCGATGCAGTAAGTACGGGAGCCATTACCAGGTTTGTAAAGATCCCTAGATCCACTTCGGCCGTACTGGAAGGGGAAAGCCTGCTAAATGATGCATCTTCACTGATCATTTTCGGTTTTGCATTGGTGGCAGTTAATACCGGGCAGTTTATCTGGTATGAAGCAACGCTTAGCTTTTTATGGATGGTGATTGGTGGTGTAGGTATTGGTTTGCTGTTAGGCTGGGTATTTGTGCAGGCACATAAGCGCCTGCCTACAGATCCACCCTCAGACATAGCACTTACACTCATTGAGCCTTACTTATTGTATTGGATAGCCGAGCAGGTTCACAGTTCTGGTGTATTGGCGGTGGTAAGCGGCGGTTTGTTTATGTCTGGAAGAAGGTTGATCTTTCTGAACAGCGCCAGCCGCATCAAGGGCTATAGCGTGTGGGAAAGTTTTGTATTTATTTTGAACGGTATTGTTTTCCTGATAATAGGGCTGGAGCTTCCGGAAATTGTAGAAGGGCTGCGCTCGAAAGGCATTCCCCTAAGTACCGCCATTGGTTATGGCTTGTTGGTCACAGGCGTGCTGGTTGCAGCCCGGATCCTGAGTTCTTATGCTGCTTTGGTGGCCACACTTGTTTTCCGTCCGGGTGCATTGCCCCGGGCCTCTTCCAGGAGAAGGCAATTGCTGATGCCGTTATTGCTTGGCTGGACGGGTATGCGTGGCGTAGTATCATTGGCTGCGGCATTAGCTATACCGGTGGCTATGGATAACGGTACAGCCTTTCCGCAGAGGAACCTTATATTGTTCATCACTTTTGTTGCGATATTGCTTACACTCGTAGTGCAAGGGCTTACACTTCCCTATTTTTTAACCCGTTCCAGATCATTGAATGGGATATTTGATGATGAAGCAGAAGAAGCAGTCAGGCAGAAAATGAAACAAGGTCTGAAGCAACATGTCTATCAGTTTATTAAAGGTAAATATGATCAGGAACAGATCGATAACGCAGCAGGCCTTGAAAAATTTATGAAGCACTGGGAAGAAAAGGCCAAGGCCGCAGACGATAGCTGGATGAATGAAAGAACGAAGGCCATTTTCTTTGAAGTACTCGAAATCCAACGGCAATACCTTTCAGAACTCAATAAAGATCCGTCGGTTGATGAAGAGATCATCCGCCAGCAATTGTATCAGATTGACCTGGAAGAAGAAAGGTTAAAGATCATGTAACCAAAGCAAATAAAAAACCCGCTGTAGTAGCGGGTTTTAATATTATAAACCGATCCTTATTCCGGCCATAAAATTGAAGCCTGCCATGGGGAAATAAGTGTTCGAAGATTTTACGGTTCCCCCTTCCAGGTAACCATAAGTATAGCCGTTCGGTTCGTACATTTCATTGAACACATTGTTCAGCATCAGTTGCAAACCTAATTCCCTAAAGAGCTTTTGCGGAACGATATAATTGATACGTATGTCGTTTACGAGGAAGGCATCCAGGGTACGTGCTTTATCAGAAGAGTTATCCAGGAACTGGCGGCTCACGTATTTGCCAACCCAGTCAACTGCTAAGCCTGCCAAAGGTTTGAAGCTGGCTGTATAGCCTGCCACCAGGTTAGGGGAGAAGGAAATATCAGATTCTTTATGCGTAACAGGTTTTTGTCCGCCATTGTCCCAATCGTCCAGGAACTCTGTGTAATCGAATACGCGGTTGCGGCTCAAAGCAATGTTCCCTGCCAGAGTGAGCTGGGGGCATAGATTGTAATGCCCATCCAGCTCAAGCCCAAGGCGGTAGCTTTTCGGGATATTGGTTCTGGCGTATGCGCCTACATCGTTGATCTGGCCGGTGAGGACCAGTTGATTGCGGTAGTTCATGTAATATACGTTTGCCTGTATGCCACCTTTCTGGCTGCGAAGCACGTAGCCCGCTTCCAGGTTACGCAGGGTTTCGTGTTTAGGTGCCTGTAATAAGCCTACTTCAAAATCATCCCTGTTTGGCTCTTTATTGCCAATGGCATAGGAAGCATAAAGATGTTGTTTGTCATTCAGCTGGAAGGTAAGGCCTCCTTTAGGATTGAAGAAGTCATAGCGTTCCTTCTGGCGGATCTCCGGATTCTTGCGGAAGCCGTTCAGTTCGTAGACTACATGCCTGTACTGCATGTCTGCAAAGGCTTTCAGTTTTTCTGTGATGGCGTATTCCCCCTTCCAGTAGAAGTTGAGATCTGTTTTGAATGAATTCAGGTTATACCAGCGGTAATCTTTTTCAATGGCTTGTTCTGCCCAGATGATCTTGCCGTAATGTTTGCCGTCATAACGGTTCCAGCCACCGCCTGCACTCCAGTTGAACTTGCCGGTATTGTGATTGACAGAGAATATGCCGCCATAGAAATGATTATCCAGCCATAGCTGACGGATCAGGTCTGTTTCGGTAACAGGGGCACCGTTGATGATGGGTTCCGGCAATCCATAGGTCAGATAGCTCTGGTCCGCAAGATAATTCTCATAATATCCGCGGCCGCGTGTGTAATGCAGGGCTACGTTGAAGTTCAGGTTATTATGAATGGCATGATTAAAGAACAGTTGATAATGGTCCTGCTGGTAGTTATCCGTTTCATTATCATATGGAGTACCTGGTTTTTCGGTACCGCTTGAGTTATATGTTCTGTTAGTTTCCAGGTCTTCTTTTGAAATACCATTCCATGCCTGGTAGGTTTTTTCCTTTCCGGAGAATACGTTCAGGCGGATAGCTGTTTTTTCGGAGATGTATGCAGCAGAGGTATAGAAAGAACGTAAGTCCGATGCAGCTCTGTCAACATACCCGTTAGAGGAGATCTTGGATAAACGCGCATCTACGGTGAAATGCCCGTTGATCAGACCGCTACCGGCTTTCACAGTATGTTTCCAGGTGTCGAAAGAGCCGTAACTGTTATCAATTTCTGCATACGCTTTATCATTGAACTGATTGGTGCTGAGGTTCAGCGAAGCTCCGAAAGCCCCGGCGCCATTGGTAGAAGTACCTACACCGCGTTGCAGTTGTATGCTGTTTACAGAAGAAGCAAAGTCGGGCATATTCACAAAAAAAGTACCCTGGGATTCCGCATCGTTCACCGGAATACCATTAACGGTAACATTGATACGGGTGATGTCGCTGCCACGTACCCGCAATCCTGTGTAACCTACGCCGGCACCTGCATCCGAATTAGTTACTACGGAAGGGAGTTGATTCAGTAGCAGTGGCAGGTCCTGCCCGAGGTTCTGCCTGGTAATATCTTCTTTACTCAGTTCTGATTTGGTAAAGGGAGCATTCCTGCCTGCACGCAAACTGGAGATCTCTACCGGTTTTACAAAGAGGCCTGTTTCCTGCAAAGCAATATTTAACTCCGTTGTTTTCTGTTGTACTTTAATGCTTTCCTGTATAGTAGTGAAGCCCAGGAAGCTTGCCTGCAGTGTATAAGAACCATGCCCGGGAACAGTGATGCGGTATTGCCCTTTGGGATCTGTATGTGTACTGGAGCCGTTGTAAATGGAGATGCTGGCGCCTTCCAGCGGTTTGCCTGATGTTTTGTCTGTTACTACGCCGGTGATAACAACCTGCGCCTGTGTAAATACAGACACGCACAGCAGTACTAAAAGCATGAATTTTTTCATGGTAGATCCTGTTTGTTCAAATAATTCAAAATGATGCATAGCCATAGTAGCACAGTGTGTGCTGCAATGGTCAAACTATCGTAAACAGGTAAGGAAAACGTCACTTACCTTTCCTAAACAGCATTACCTGGTCAGGTTCAACGGGTGTAATCTCAGCCTGATAGTAAGGCACCCCGAGGTGAAAAGGATAAGCAGCGCTTATCCGGTTTCTGCTGCAAAGGTAGACACACAGCAGGAATTCTGCGCAATTTTTTTTTGAAATGTTTTTTTCCATTATCTTCATCCCGTTAATCCAGGAACAGTACTCCCCATATATTTCCAGCAGAGATCATTTTGAGAAACAATTATTGTTAACCGAAACAATCATTTATCAAATGATCAAACTTCAAATCATCGGCCACCTTGGCAAGAATGCTGTGCAGAACACAGTGAACGGAAAACAGGTCCTGAATTTTAATGTCGCACACAACGAAAGGTACAGGAACGCGCAGGGCGTTCAAACAGACCGGACGGTCTGGGTAGATTGTGCCATGTGGTATCCCAATGCGGTGGGACCTTATATGCTGCAGGGTACTTATGTATTCGTGGAAGGCGTTCCTGTGGTGGACACGTATAACAACAATGCAGGAGGGGTAACCGCGGTACTGAAATTAAGGGTTACAGACCTGAAATTACTGCCGGGTGGTTCGAGAACAAATGGAAGCAGAACGGTGGAACCGGAGGTGGAAAATCCGGCAGATGACCTGCCGTTTTAAACAGTGGCCCGACTGTGATCTCTTTACATATTATACTTACTCATTATTACATGTTGTAAAAGACTTCCTTTGTAAGGCCCGGCTGGCAAGCCTCTTCACGGATACGGCTGAATTATTTTTCGCCAAAGGATGAAAAATATTTGGTGAGTATTAAAATTCGTTTACCTTTGCACCCACATTGCGAGGTAGAGCAGAGGTAGCTCGTCGGGCTCATAACCCGAAGGTCAGAGGTTCGAATCCTCTCCTCGCTACAAAAAAGTAAAGAGGAAGGCTGAAACGCCAACGGCGCAAAAAGTTCAATCCTTACAAAAGTAAAAGAGATCACAGTCTCCAAACTTCTAAAAAGTTAAAAAGCCGAAGCAATTCGGCTTTTTTTATTTGTACTAAATTGCACCCACAGCTTAGGTCACACGTAAAAATCAGATAGTATGCATCGTGCTGGATTTGTAAACATCTTCGGTAAACCGAATGCCGGAAAAAGTACCTTGCTCAACGCATTGTTGGGCGAAAAGCTGGCTATTGTAACCCCGAAGGTGCAAACTACCCGGCACAGGATCATGGCTGTGGTAACAGAACCCGGCTACCAGATCGTATTCTCTGATACCCCCGGTATCATTGATCCCAAGTACAAGATGCATGAGAAAATGATGGGTGCCGTACGTTCTGCATTGGAAGATGCGGATGTAGCCCTGCTGATGATGGAGGCAAAAGATAATGTGGAAGAATGCCTGGCGATGTTTGATTCCCTTAAGCTGAAAGCCACCTGCCTGCTGGTGATCAATAAAATGGATGTGCTGGAACAGGCTGAACTGGATGCATTGATCGAACGCTGCAAAGCATGGGGCAAAGCCAAAGCTGTGATCACCATTTCTGCCCTGCAGAAAAAGGGACTGGATGTGCTGTTAAAACAGATCCTCGAATTCCTGCCGGAAAGCGAGGCTTTTTACCCGGAAGACACGCTCACAGATCGTTCTACACGTTTCTTCGTGGGAGAGATCATCCGTGAAAAGATCTTTTTACTCTTCGAAGAAGAGATACCATATCATACGGCAGTGCTGGTAACACAGTTTGAAGAAAAGACCACGCTGACCAAGATCTCCGCAGAGATCATCGTTACCCGCGAAACACAAAAGGGAATCATCCTTGGCGAAAAAGGGAAGTCTATTAAAGAAATAGGTTCCAGGGCAAGGGTGGATATAGAAAAGTTCCTGGACCGTAAAGTGTTCCTGGAATTACATGTGAAGGTGCGCCCCAAATGGCGCGACAACGATCTGTATCTGAAAGAATACGGATTGATTTAAGTACAATTTAAATAGTATAATATGCCTGGTTTTACAGTAGCAATTGTAGGCCGCCCGAACGTAGGGAAATCAACTTTGTTTAACCGTTTGCTGGAGCAGCGGAAAGCTATCGTTGATGACTCCAGTGGGGTAACCCGCGACCGGCAGTACGGGATCGCTGAATGGAACGGTAAGTCCTTCAACGTGATAGACACTGGTGGTTTTGTTGCCAAAAGCGAAGATATATTTGAACGTGAGATACGTAAACAAGTGAAGATCGCCATGGAAGAAGCCAACCTGGTGCTTTTCATGTGTGATGTTACAACCGGTATCACAGACCTGGATGCTGATGTAGCAGATCTGCTGCGCCGCTCCAATAAACCTGTTTTCCTGGCAGTGAATAAAGTAGATAACCATGAGCGCCAGCTGGAGGCATCAGAGTTCTATGGACTGGGCTTTGAACACGTGCATTTCCTTTCTTCCATGAGCGGAAGCGGCACGGGTGAGTTACTGGATGAAATAACCGCGCTGATCAAAGAGGATGATGAACAGGCGGAAGGCCCGGACAGCGATATTCCAAAGATTGCTATCATCGGTCAGCCGAATGTAGGTAAATCCTCCCTGCTGAATGCACTCATAGGAGAGGAGCGGAACATTGTTTCAGACATTGCCGGTACCACCCGCGATACTATTCACACCAGGTATAATCTCTACCAGAAAGAATTTATCCTGATAGATACCGCCGGTATCCGTCGTAAGAATAAAGTGCATGAGGACCTGGAGTTCTATTCCGTGATCCGTGCCGTAAGGGCTTTGGATGAAGCAGATATCTGTATGCTGCTGCTGGATGCCGAAAAGGGCATCACCGCACAGGATATCAGTATCTTCAGCCTGGCCGCCCGTAAAGGAAAGGGCATTGTGATCCTGGTAAATAAATGGGACCTGGTGGAAAAACATACCAATTCCGCCCGCGATTACGAAAAGGAACTTAAAGAACGTATTGCTCCCTTTACGGATGTTCCCATCGTTTTCACCTCCGTACCTGAGAAACAACGGATTTTCAAGGCGATAGAAGTGGCGCTGGACGTGTATGAGAACAGGAAGCGTAAGATCCAGACCTCCAAGCTGAACGAGATAATGCTCAAAGCCATAGATGCGTTCAAACCACCAGTGGTAAGAGGCACCCCTATCAAGATCAAATATGTAACGCAATTACCTACGCATACCCCTGCTTTTGCTTTCTTTGCCAATTTGCCGGACGATATAAAAACGCCCTACAGGAACTACCTGGAGAACAAATTGCGCGAAAACTTTAATTTTCAGGGGGTTCCACTGAAGATTTTCTTTAGAAAGAAGTAGTTCAGTGCATATTATATAAAATTATATTTTGTATAATAAGAATTTTGCATAACTTTGCGGCGATTTAAAACACAAAATCAACATGAAAAAATTATTCGTATTAGCTATCGCTACCGGTATGTTTGTTGCTTGTAACAATGCTTCAACTTCAACTACTGATTCAACTACAACAACAACTGATTCTTCAGCGCTGAACGCAGCTCCTGCTGTTGATTCTGCTGCAACTGTTGATTCTGCTGCTCTGGCTCCGGTTGATTCTGCTGCTGCTCACGCTGATAGCACTCACAAGCACTAAGCTAAGCTTACAGAAAGTATATGGTCCTCCCGGTGCAAACCGGGAGGATTTTTTTTTGGCATACCTCTTGTTTTATGGGAGCAAATTTTACCGTTTGAATGAAAAAGCTCCTGATTACCTTTTTACTGCTGGCTGGTTTCCAGTCTTTTACAACAGCACAGGAAACAGCCCCCGGCCACCCCGACAAAGATTTCAAGTTTCAGTTCCCGGGCACAAACCTGCATGGCCTGGCACAACTTCCCCAGCCGCGCAGGGATAGCATGCTCCTGGCCTTTACTAAATTCGATCCAGCTCAGATCTCCTTTTCCGGTACCGGTATTTCGGAATCCCTGCAAAAGCAGTTCAGGTCCGTGTTATTGGAAATGATGGAAGTGGTGAAGAACGTGATCAAAGAGCCGGCTACCGTATCAGATATGGAAAAGAAGATGAATGCCCTAAGCCGGAAAATGGAGGGCTTACAGGAGGATATGGCGTATGAAATGGAACTGGTTGAACTGAAGAAAGAGTATGAGGAGGATGTAAAACAAAGAATGAAGGAATATGAGGACGGAAAATATGAAACGAAAAAGGAGAAAAAGGTAGCAAAGAGAGAATTGGACCAGGAGCTGCGGGACAGGAAACATGAATTTGAGGAAGACAGGATAAGACTACGCAAAGAGCGATAAAAAAAGCGGGTGCATCGTTTGATACACCCGCTTTTTTTATTTCAGTTTCTTTACTTCTTCTACTGCTTTTAAGATCACCGGATCATCTGTATTACTCACCATATAGAATCCTTCACTTCGCCATAATTGCCTTGCCAGCAGGGCTTTGATCCTTGTTCTTATTTCTGTCTCATCCTTTGCATTCATTTTAGCAGTGCTCACCTTTGCAGCTTCGGCATGTGCCTTGAAGGCATTAAGTAAACTATTATCTACCTGGAATTGCTGATTGAAAGCCGGAGCATCCTTGTATTGTTTGAATGATGCTGCATTGGCAGTATAATATTCATAGATAAAATCACCAAAGATATTACGTGTGTACAGTTCCGTTAGGAAAGGAGAGTAACGTGTAGTATCAAAAGGCAGGAATACATCCGGCATGATCCCTCCGCCTGCATACACTGTTTTACCACCCGCTGTTTCATATTTGATGGTATCTACCGGGCGGATGCTGTCGCGGTTCAGGAATTCACCATGATTAAAGCGGTTGGTGATATCTTCGTCATAAGCTTCGCGGCCGTTCTGGTAGCTCTTTTGAATACTCCTGCCGGAGGGGAGATAATAACGGGCAATGGTCAGGCGCAAAGTGCCGCCATTGCTGAGGTCGAAAGGTTCCTGCACCAGGCCTTTGCCAAAAGTACGGCGTCCGATGATCTCTCCGCGGTCCCAATCCTGGATAGCGCCGGAGAGTACTTCACTTGCAGAGGCTGAACCTTCATCCACGAGGATGGTGAGGCCGCCTTTCTCAAATAAACCGGGTTTGCTGCATTTATAATCCTGCCTGGGTGAGCTTTTGCCCTGGGTGTAAACGATCAGTTTATTACCATCCAGTAGTTCATCTGCTATGCGGGTAGCCGCATCCAGCAAACCACCGCCATTCTGGCGAAGGTCTATGATCAGTTTGTCCATGCCTTCTTTCTGCAACTTGCGCACAGCCTGTACAAACTCTGTGTAAGTGGTAGCGGAGAATTTATTGATCTTGATGTAACCGGTGCCGGGAGCAGTCATATAAGCTGCATCCACGCTGTATAAAGGAATAACCCCTCTCTTGATATTCACGTCCACCTTTTTGCTTCCACGCAGCATGGTAGCTTTCACGATGGAATTACGTGGGCCGCGTAAGAGTTTCCGGATCTTATCGTTGGTTATATTTTTACCTGCAACCTGGATAGTATCGTCCACCAAAAGTATCTTATCTCCGGTGAGCACACCTGCCAGGTCTGAAGGGCCGCCGCTGATCACATTCATGATATTTACCGTGTCGCGGATAATATTGAATTCAACGCCTATCCCTTCAAAATTACCGTCCAGGTCTTCATTCACAGCCTGCACTTTGGCGGGCGGGATATAAATAGAGTGGGGGTCCAGGTGGCTGAGCAATCCTTCAATGGCTTCTTCCTGTGCATCACCAAGGTCCAGCGTATCCACATACTTATACTTCAAAAGGTCCATAACCTCCTGTAATGATCCCCGTTTATTGGCGAAAAAGATGGCGGAATCGCTATTGCGCGCGGCCGGCATCTTATGCCCCAGGTACATACCCAGTGCTAACACCAGGGCAAATAACAACGGCAGGAACACTTTTAACTTTCTATTGTCCGACATATGATTTTTTAAATCGTTGACAGGGAAACCCCTTTTGCTTAACTTGTGACAAAAATAGCACATTCATAAGCAAAACATCTACATCTATTCTTTAATTTCATAAACGATCGGATATGGCTTCTAAAGTTAAGCTGGTAGCGGATAGCGGTTCAACAAAAACGGAATGGTGCCTGATGGACGGTAAGGAACGCCGCACGTTCTTTACACAGGGTATGAGCCCTTATTTCCTGACGAGTTTGCAGATTGAGGAACTCGTACGGGCGGAACTGTTACCACAGCTGGGTGATACCATGCCTGATCTTGTTTTCTATTATGGAACAGGCTGTGGTACGGAACAGAACCGTAAGCTGGTACACAAAAGCCTTCACGGTATATGGCCTCATGCTAAAATAGAAGTGAATCACGACCTGATGGCAGCAGCCCGGGCGCTTTGCGGCCATAACAGTGGAATAGCCAGCATCCTGGGAACCGGTTCCAATTCCTGTTATTACGATGGAAAGGAGATCGTGAAGAACAATCCCGGCCTGGGTTTTATCCTGGGAGATGAAGGCAGTGGCGCATTCCTTGGCAAAAAAGTAGTACAGTACTACCTTTATCAAACCTTTGATGATGAAATGCGTTTCCGCTTTGAGCAGAAATTCAATGTCACGCAGGCAGATATACTGGAGAGTGTTTACCGCCAGCCACTCCCGAACCGTTACCTGGCTTCATTTACCCCTTTTCTCGCAGAGAACCGCGGGCATTATATGATTGAAAATATACTGGAAGACGGATTGAATGAATTCTTCTTCACACATCTTTATAAATACAGTGAAAGCTGGACGAGCCCTTTACATTTCACCGGAAGCATCGCATGGCACTTCCGCGATATCCTGGAAGAACTGTGCCAGTTGTACGAATTGCAGCTGGGCAGGATCCTTAAAAATCCTATGGATGGGCTGGCCGTTTATCACGAGGAATAAAATCAGATATGGCATTTACTAAAGTAACCGAGCAGGCAAGCAATTATCATCACCTGGAAACTATGAGCATCCGGGAAGTATTGACCAACATTAATAGCGAAGACAAAACCGTTCCCCTGGCTGTTGAAAAAGCCATTCCACAGATCACCGAACTTACTTCCGCCATTGCAGACAAAATGCTGGCAGGAGGCCGTTTGTTCTACATGGGTGCCGGTACCAGTGGCCGCCTTGGCATCCTGGATGCTTCCGAATGCCCGCCCACATATGGTGTGCCGCAGGGATTGGTAGTAGGATTGATAGCAGGTGGGGATTCCGCTATCCGCAGAGCAGTAGAGAATGCGGAAGACGACAGGGAACAGGGCTGGAGAGATCTGCAGCAATGGGCCATCAGCGATAAAGATGTAGTGGTAGGCATTGCTGCCAGCGGGAGTACTCCTTATGTACTGGGTGCGCTGGAGGCCTGTCAGAAACATGGTATTATTACAGGCAGCATCAGTTGTAACCCCGGATCGCCCGTATCCCAATTTGCAAATTTTCCCATAGAAGTGGTGGTAGGCCCTGAATTCGTAACCGGCAGCACCCGTATGAAAAGCGGTACGGCGCAAAAGCTGGTATTGAACATGATCTCAACAACCGTAATGATCCAGCTGGGCAGGGTGGAAGACAATAAAATGGTGAACATGCAGCTCAGCAATGAAAAGCTGGTGGACAGAGGGGTAAAAATGGTAATGGAAGAGCTGGAACTGGCTGACTACGATGCTGCTAAAACCTTACTGCTGGAGTTCGGCAGCGTAAAAAGGGCAGTGGATAGCAGACAATAAAAAAATTCCTAAATTGCCCTCCGGTAAACAGCTTTTGAACGATCATGCAGGACATAGAACCATTCTATAACTGGCGGCATTTATATACGGCCGAAGAGGATGAACTCTCTCCATTTTATGGACGGGAGTACAGCGAATTTGAATATTCCAATACCATATATAATTATTACATCCATCCCCAGTGGGATGATTTTGGCGCCCCTAACCTATACATGAAGATCCTGTTTGTAGATTATCAGTTCAACTATGCCATCATAGAATTGATGGGGGAATGGAACGATGCGGTGGAAAATAATATCATGACCCTGAAAAGGGATATTATTGACCTGATGACTGCCCAGGGGATCTATAAGTTCATATTCATAGGGGAGAACGTACTCAATTTCTATTCCTCCGATGATTGTTATTATGAGGAATGGTGGGAAGATATCCGTGATGAAGGTGGCTGGATAGTACTCCTCAATACCCCTCGGCAAACCCGGGATGAGTTCGAGAGCGCCCGGCTTTACAATTACGTACATCTGCTGGATGAGCCCAAGTGGCGAACTTTTTTACCACAGCACTTGTTTAATCTGGTAGATAACAGCATGATGAAGCTACTAGAATAAGCCTTTTTAGTGATAAATATCATTTTGTTTTAATTTTTCATCTATTAAATTTGCCCGACATTTCACTTATTTATTCATACTAAAGGAAGCTTAGAACGTATCTTATGAAATGGTCGCAATTCTTCAATACCTCTATTGGTAAAAAATTGCTGGTAGGTGCTACCGGTTTGTTCCTGTGCTCGTTTGTGATCGTGCACCTGGCCGGAAACATCGCATTGCTCAAAGAAGACGGAGGTGAAGCCTTCAACACGTATGCGGCCTTCATGGGTCATAATCCCTTAATTCAGTTCATCGCATGGGGGTTAAAGATCATCATCATCGTGCACGCATTCCTGGCTATTCAGCTTACTATTCGTAACAGAGCAGCACGCCCAGTTAAATACGCGGTGAAGCCCGGTAACAAAACTTCTTCCTGGTATAGCCGCCAGATGGCTGTCATGGGCAGCATCCTCTTTATCTTCATTGTGATCCACCTTGCTCAGTTCTGGTGGAGGATGCATTATGGGGAAATGAACGTTGCGCTCTATGAGGGCAAAGAGTACGGCAACCTCTACGAGGTGGTGTGGTTTGCTTTTAAAGAATCCTGGATCGTGGCGCTTTATGTGATCGGTATGTTCGCATTGGCTTTCCACCTTATCCACGGCTTTAAAAGTTCCTGCCAGACCTTTGGCCTGAATCACAAAAAGTACAATGGTATCATCAACTTCATCGGGGTTTGGTTATTTGGTGTATTGATCCCGCTTGGTTTTGCTGTTATCCCTGTAGTTATTTACATTAAACAAATCTGATAAAGCTAGGATATATGTTAAACGCAAAGATTCCTGCAGGCCCAATGGAAGCTAAGTGGGCAGACTATAAAAGCCACGTTAAACTGGTGAATCCGGCTAACAAACGTAAGCTGGAGGTAATTATAGTAGGAACCGGTCTTGCCGGAGCCTCTGCTGCTGCTGCTTTGGCTGAACTGGGGTATAAAGTAAAAGCGTTTTGTTTTCAGGATAGCGCCCGCCGTGCACACAGTATTGCTGCACAGGGAGGTATCAATGCTGCAAAGAATTACCAGAACGACGGGGACTCTGTTTTCCGTTTGTTTTATGATACAGTGAAAGGTGGTGACTATCGTGCCCGTGAAGGAAACGTTTATCGCCTGGCGGAAGTGAGTGCTGCCATCATTGACCAATGCGTGGCGCAGGGTGTTCCCTTTGCCCGTGAATATGGCGGATTGCTCAGCAACCGTTCTTTTGGTGGTACACAGGTACAACGTACTTTCTACGCCGCCGGCCAAACAGGTCAGCAATTATTGCTGGGTGCCTATTCTGCACTGCAGCGCCAGGTAGCATTAGGTAACGTGAAATTATACAGCCGCCACGAAATGCTGGATGTGGTAACGATCGACGGAAAAGCCCGTGGTATCATTGCCCGTGATCTGATCAGTGGTAAACTGGAAAGGCATTTCGGCCATGCCGTATTGCTTTGCACAGGTGGTTATGGTAACGTGTTCTACCTGTCTACCAATGCCATGGGTTCAAACGTAACAGCAGCCTGGAAAGCGCACAAACGTGGCGCGTACTTTGGCAACCCCTGCTTCACACAAATTCACCCAACCTGCATACCCGTTTCAGGAGATCATCAGAGTAAACTCACCCTGATGTCTGAATCCCTGCGGAACGACGGACGCATCTGGGTTCCAAAGAAAAAAGACGACAACCGGAAAGCTGTTGATATTCCCGAAGAAGAAAGGGATTACTACCTGGAAAGAAGATACCCTGCGTTTGGTAACCTCGTTCCCCGCGACGTGGCTTCACGTGCAGCAAAAGAAAGATGTGATGCCGGCTATGGTGTAGGTACTTCTAAAATGGCCGTATACCTGGATTATGCAGATGCTATCGTACGTTATGGTCAGATCGAAGCCAGTAAGAAAGGCCAGGATCACGCCAGCAAAGAAGATATCATCACATGGGGTAAAGCAGTAGTAGCCGAGAAATACGGTAACCTGTTCGACATGTACGCCAAGATCACCGGCGAAAACCCATATGAAATGCCCATGCGTATCTACCCTGCGGTACACTATACCATGGGTGGCCTCTGGGTGGATTATGAACTGATGACCACTGTGCCTGGTTTGTATGCACTGGGAGAAGCTAACTTCTCAGATCACGGTGCTAACCGCCTTGGTGCTTCCGCATTGATGCAGGGGCTCGCAGATGGTTACTTCGTAATTCCTTACACTATTGGTAACTACCTCGCTGATGAAATTCATACCAAACCTATTCCGCTGGATCACCCTGCTTTCGTGGAAACAGAGAAAGCTGTACAGGATCAGCTGAACACCCTGATGAACATCAAAGGCGAACATTCCGTAGACCACTTCCACAAAGCCCTCGGCAAGATCATGTGGGACAAATGCGGTATGGCCAGGAATGAAGAAGGACTGAAAGAAGCTATCAAAGAAATACAGGCGCTGAAAGCAGAATTCTGGAAGAACGTAAGGATTCCGGGTAGTCAGCATGAATTCAACCCTGAGTTGGAAAAAGCTGGCCGTGTGGCAGATTTCATTGAACTGGGTGAACTGATGTGCATGGATGCCCTGCAAAGAAGGGAATCCTGCGGTGGTCACTTCCGTGAAGAATCACAGGAAGATGGCGGAGAAGCTTTAAGGGACGATAAGAACTTCCAATTCGTAGCAGCATGGGAGTATAAAGGCCCAAGCAACTTTGAATTGCATAAAGAAGCCCTGGAGTTTGAGATCGTGAAACCAACCCAGCGTAATTACAAATAAGGTTTGATAAGGAAAACATAAATCATTTCATTATGAAGCTCACATTAAAGATTTGGCGTCAGCAAAACACCCAGGCTAAAGGGAAGTTCGAATCCTACGAGGTTTCGGATGTTTCCAAAGACATGTCTTTCCTGGAATTGTTTGATGTGCTGAATGAGCGTTTGATCAACGAAGGCAAAGACCCGGTTGCATTTGATCACGATTGCCGTGAAGGTATCTGTGGCGCATGCTCTATGTATATTAATGGCCGTGCACACGGTCCCTGGAATGAAACAACTACCTGCCAGTTACACATGCGTGCATACAACGATGGCGATACCATTGTTGTAGAACCCTGGCGTGCAGCTGCTTTCCCTGTGATCAAAGACCTGACGGTAGACCGTTCAGCATTTGACCGCATCATCCAGGCTGGTGGTTACATCTCTGTAAACACAGGTAATGCCGTAGACGCCAACGCTATTCCTATTGATAAATATGATGCGGATAATGCATTTGCAGCAGCAGCCTGCATTGGTTGTGGCGCCTGCGTGGCAGCTTGTAAGAACTCTTCTGCGATGCTGTTCACTTCCGCCAAAGTATCTCAACTGGCTTTATTGCCACAAGGGCATCCTGAACGTAAGCAACGTGCTATGGACATGGTAGCCCAGATGGATAAAGAAGGTTTCGGTAGTTGCACCAACACCGGCGCCTGTGAAGCAGAATGCCCCAAAGGTATTTCGCTCACCAACATCGCCCGTTTGAACCGTGAGTTCATCGGAGCCGGTTTGAGCTCAGAAAAGTAATTTGTATCACAAATTCAATATGGTTAAGCAAAAAAAGGCGCCCTCTCAGGAGCGCCTTTTTTATTATCTTGGTACTGAACCCAATAACTTGAACAGAATATGTCAGATAATTCCCGTCGTAAATTTATCAAGCAACTAGGCAGCACAGCAGCATTAATAGGAGCAGGTTCCCTCAGTGGCCTGGCGGCTGATCCTGCAAAGCAATATATCATTCAGCCCACCAAACACAATGTCAGCCCGAATGATAAGATCCGTATCGCAGGTATCGGTATGGGCATCATGGGCTTTGGAGATGTGAGCACAGCCCTGAAAGTACCGGGTGTGGAACTGGTAGCCGTGGCCGACCTGTATGATGGCCACCTGGAAAAAGCTAAAACCGTGTATGGTAATCATATTTTCACCACCCGCGACTATCGTGAGGTACTGGAGCGGAAAGATGTGGATGCCGTGATCATTGCCACACCGGACCATTGGCATGATACCCAGGCTATTGCAGCCATGGAAAAAGGCAAAGCGGTATACTGCGAAAAACCCATGGTGCAGCAGATCGAAGAAGGCCATAAAGTGATTGCAGCACAAAAACGTACCAAAATGGTACTCCAGGTAGGCAGTCAGCGTGTAAGCAGCATTGCCCTGGCAGAAGCCAGGAAACGTTACCTGGCAGGGGATATCGGGCAACTGAACATGGTGGAGGCTAAAATGGACAGGCACAGCGCATTGGGCGCATGGCAATATTCCATTCCTCCGGATGCCTCCCCAAAAACAATTGATTTTGACACATTTCTGAAAGATACGGCCAAGCTGCCCTTTGATCCCGTACGCTTTTTCCGCTGGCGGAATTACAAGGCCTATGGCACCGGTGTTCCGGGAGACCTCTTTGTACATCTCATCACAGGTTTACACTTCATGACAGGCTCCAAAGGCCCTGAGCGCATTTTTGCCAGCGGCAATCTTGTACAATGGAAAGATGGCCGGGATGTACCGGATGTAATGGTAGCCGTATTTGATTACCCCGCCACCAAAGAACACCCTGCCTTCCAGATGACGCTGCGGGTTAATTTTGCCGATGGCAGCGGGGGAGGGGAATATACCCGCCTGATCGGAACGGAAGGAGTGCTGGAAATGGGATGGAACGATTTTAAGCTCAAACAGCATAAAGTACCCAAAGCACCGGGTTATGGTGGCTGGGATACCTATAATACTTTCACCAAGGCCCAGCAGGAGGAATATGTGAAACAATACAATGCCAAATACAGCGCAGCAGATCAGGCTGAACACAAGCCGGAAGAGTCTGTTTATAAGGCCCCTGCGGGTTATGATGATCGTTACGACCACTTTGTGAACTTCTTTGAGTCCATCCGCAACGGTAAACCCGTTGTAGAAGATGCAACCTTTGGTTTACGCGCTGCCGGCCCGGCTTTGGCGGTTAATGAGAGCTATTTTAAGAAGAAGGTGATCAATTGGGACCCGGAGAATATGCGAATTATCTGATTTATCGTTAAATTCAGTGATCCTAAACCTGTATCAATATGAAGCATTATGTTTTCCCGCTACTTGCCGTTACAACCATAATGGCTTGTAACACCACCGAAAAAAAGAAAGAGCAAATGAATGTGACGCCGCCGACAGTTGAAAAGATCAAAAAGGAATTAACGACTAACGGAGATACCCGTATCGATAATTATTACTGGCTCAATGAACGCGAGAACCCAAAAGTGATCGCATACCTCACTGCAGAGAATAAATACCTGGACACGATGCTGTCTCCCGTGAAGGAATTCAGGGGAAAGCTGTATGAAGAAATGAAAGGCCGCATCAAGGAAAAAGATGAAAGTGTGCCTTATTTCGAAAACGGTTACCTGTATTACACCCGCTTTGAAGAAGGAAAGGAGTATCCTATTCACTGCCGCAAAAAAGGCAGCAGCAGCGCTCCTGAAGAAATAATGCTGAATGTGAATGATATGGCAAAAGGCCATGAATTCTTCAACGTGTCAGGCCTGAATGTTAGTACTGATAACAAGCTGCTCGCTTATGGCGTGGATACAGTCAGCCGTAGGAAATACACCCTGTATGTAAAGAACCTGGAAACAGGTGAACTACTGAAAGATGTGATTGCCGAAACAACCGGTGGTTCCACCTGGGCGAACGATAACAAAACATTGTTCTATACCCGTAAGAACCCCACCACGCTTCGTTCTGAAAGGATTTTAAAACACCTGCTGGGAACAGAAGCAGCTGCTGATAAAGAAGTATACTTTGAAAAGGATGAAACGTACAACACCTACGTGTATAAGACCAAATCAAAGAAATACCTCGTGATCGGCAGCGGCAGTACGCTTTCTTCCGAATACCGTATCCTGGATGCGGATAAACCAGAGGGAACATTCAAAGTATTTCATCCCCGTGAAAAGGATATGTTGTACGACATTGATCACAGAGGGGATAAATTCTTTATCGTTACCAACTGGGAAGCAAAGAATTTCCGTTTGATGGAATCCCCGCTGGATAAAACTTCCAAAGAGAACTGGAAAGAAGTGATCCCTCACCGCAGCGATGTATTACTGCAGGGCCTGGACCTCTTTACAGATCATATGGTACTCAGCGAACGTAAGAATGGATTGTCCCAGCTGCGGATCATCAACACTACCACCAAACAGGAACACTATCTTGATTTTGGCGAACCGGCATACGTAGCCTACAGTGGTGCCAATCCGGAAATGGATTCTAAAATACTGCGTTACGGATACACTTCCCTCACTACGCCCAGCTCCACTTTTGATTACAACATGGATACAAAAGAAAAAGAGCTGAAGAAACAACAGGAAGTGATCGGCGGATATGATCCGAAGAATTATGTAACAGAAAGACTGATGGCGAAAGCTACAGACGGCACAATGGTACCCATCTCCCTGGTCTATAAAAAAGGATTTGAGAAGAACGGACAGAAACCCTTGCTGCTCTATGGTTACGGTTCTTACGGTAACTCCATTGAACCAACCTTTTCTTCCAACCGTATCAGCCTGCTGGACCGTGGATTTTGTTATGCTATTGCACACATCAGAGGCGGACAGGAAATGGGAAGGCAATGGTATGAAGATGGAAAGATGTTTAAAAAGAAGAACACTTTTACGGACTTCATTGATTGCGCAGAATACCTGATCGCACAGAAATTTACCAGCAAAGAACATCTCTATGCCATGGGCGGAAGCGCAGGCGGATTACTGATGGGTGCTGTGGTAAATATGCGGCCTGATCTCTGGCATGGCGTGGTAGCTGCTGTACCTTTCGTAGATGTGGTAACCACTATGCTGGATGAAAGCATTCCTTTAACAACCGGTGAGTTTGACGAATGGGGTAATCCAAAGAACAAAGATTCTTACGATTACATGAAGTCTTATTCTCCTTATGATAATGTAGAAAAGAAAGCATATCCTAATATGCTGGTAACAACCGGCCTGCATGATTCCCAGGTGCAATATTTTGAACCTGCCAAATGGGTGGCCAAGTTGCGTGAACTAAAAACAGATAATAACCTGTTACTGATGGAAACCAATATGGAAGCCGGCCACGGCGGTGCTTCCGGAAGGTTTAAAGCCATTAAGGATGTTGCATTGCAATATGCCTTCCTGCTTCACCTGGAAGGGATCGACAAATAACCTTGAGTTTGCGTAGGGATGTACATCATTCCTACGCAAATTTCTTTAGCCTTGCACCTACCGTGATCAGAAAGATCCCAAAGAACAGAGCGTAGATGCCCAGCCACCAGGAAATAACAACCACACCTGCCAGTGGCTGCATAAACAGTAACACCCCAAAGATGATAGAGAAAACACCCGCCACCACAAGCATCCATTCATGCTGAATTTCTTTCCGCAGGCGTACAGCCAGTATAATTTCAAGGATACCGGTCACTACAGACCAGAGCGCTATGAGCCCAACCATAAAAACCAGGGTAATACCGGGCATGGATAAACAAACAATGCCAGCCACAATACCCAGCAGGCCTTCCAGTACTAAAACCCACCAATGCGTATCCGTTTTCCGGATCCTGAAACCATGAGCGAGGGAGAAGATCCCATCCACCAAAAAATAAGCACCAAGGAATACTACAAGGATAGAAAGGGTAATGGATGGCCAGACAAAAGCCATTACAGCAAAAAGTATCGCCAGTACGCCCCGCAGGACCATTAACCACCAGTATTTAGCAAGTTCACGGATCATAAAAGCTTTTTGATTATTCATAGTAAACAGGTGCCACCAAAAATTGTTCGATGTGGTTTCCTGCTGTCAATGGGTAGTTATTAACAAAAAATCACATGCGAACAGCCATTCAGGATTCTAAAAAGATATCCCCGATATTTCGTAACTTTGCGGCTTCAAAATTTCAATTAGTCAGCACAATGATCAGTGTAAAAAACGTCACGCTCTCTTTCGGTAAAAGGGTATTGTTCGATGAGGTGAACCTCAACTTTACGAAGGGAAACTGCTATGGTGTTATCGGCGCCAACGGAGCGGGGAAATCTACTTTCCTCAAGATACTGTCCGGCGAGATAGAGCCTAATAAGGGTACGGTAGAGATTACGCCGGGTGAACGTATGTCCGTGCTCAAGCAGAACCACTATGAGTTTGATGAAGTTACCGTATTGAATGCGGTGCTTATGGGAAATAAAAAGCTTTGGGAAATTGCCCACGAACGGGATACTATATACGCTAAGGAAGACTTTACCGAAGAAGACGGCATGCGTGCAGGTGAACTGGAAGCAGAATATGGCGAAATGGGCGGTTACACCGCAGAAAGTGATGCGGGAGTACTGCTGGGCGACCTGGGAGTGAAAGAAGACATGCACGGCATTCTCATGAAGGAACTGAGTGGTGCCCTGAAAGTAAGGGTATTGCTGGCACAGGCCCTGTTCGGTAATCCGGACATACTGCTGCTGGATGAGCCTACCAACCACCTGGACGTTGAAACCATCGGCTGGTTGGAGAACTTCCTCGCTGATTATGAGAACATTGTGATCGTGGTGAGTCACGACAGGCACTTCCTCGATGCAGTTTGTACACACGTGGCAGACGTTGACCGTGCTAAGATCAAGATCTTCACCGGTAACTATACTTTCTGGTACGAATCCAGCCAGTTGATTGCCCGCCAGGTGAATGATAAGAACAAGAAGATGGAAGAGAAGCGGAAAGACCTCCTGGACTTTATCGCCCGGTTCAGTGCTAACGCCTCTAAATCCAAACAGGCTACTTCCCGTAAGAAAGCTTTGGAAAAACTGGTGATAGAAGACATCGAACCATCCAGCCGTAAATACCCGGGTATCATCTTTAAGCAACAGCGGGAAGTGGGTAACCAGATCCTGAATGTAGAGAAACTGGAGAAAACCATCGATGGCCGTAAGATCTTCAGCGATGTGAGCTTCTCTGTAAATAAAGGGGATAAGATCGCCTTCCTGTCTAAAGACCACCTGGCCCTCACTACTTTCTTTGATATCATCAACGGAGAGCAGCAGGCAGACAGTGGTAAGCTGGAATGGGGTACTACCGTTACCAAAGCATACCTGCCTGATGATAACGCCAAGTTCTTCACAGGAGACTATAACCTGATGGACTGGCTGCGTCAGTTTGTTCCGCCACACATTACAACAGATGTGGATGAACCATTCCTGCGCGGTTTCCTGGGTAAAATGCTCTTCAGCGGAGACGAAGTGATGAAGAAAACTTCCGTATTGAGCGGAGGGGAGAAAGTGCGTTGCATGGTGTCCCGTATGATGCTGCAGGACCCTAACGTGGTGATCCTGGACGAACCTACCAACCACCTTGACCTGGAATCTATCCAGTCCTTCAACGAAAGCATGAAAGACTTCAAGGGTATTGTGCTCTTCACCACCCATGACCATACCTTCATGCAATCCGTGGCCACCCGTATCATTGAGATCACACCGGCTGGTATTATCGACCGCCTGACCACCTTTGATGAATACCTGGCGGATGAGCGCATCAAAGCCCTGCGTGCTGAGATGTACGGAGAAGCAGTAACGGCGTAAATAGAAATGAGAAATAATATAAAATGCAAAAGAGCGGAGGTTTACTTCCGCTCTTTTTTTATGGGTTACTTTTTTGGGTATTAGCTCTCTGTTCAGAGATATTCTTCAATTACTTTCATCTTTGATTTGTCCAATGGCTTAGTGATATAAGCCATCAGCTCAGGTGTTTTCTTCACTTTTTCCATATCCTGGATGTTCATGGAAGAAGAACACATAATAATAGGCACATGCTGCCGCAGGCGTGTTTTTAACTCCCGGAAAGCCTCAATGAAATCCCACCCGTTCATTCTTTGCATATTCATATCCAGGATGATCAGGCAAGGCAGGTTCTTGGCTGCAAATGAATTCAGGTTCTCAATAGCATCCTCGGCAGACAAAAAAGAATTCACAGCCACATTCCAACCCTGTAAACCGAACATCTTCTTTACAATAAAGTGGAAAATCTCATCGTCGTCGATCACATAAACTACCTTATTCGTATTTGCCATGTCATAAATATTATCGAATAGCTCCATAATTTGGTCTGGTTTCAAAAGGCTAACCTGCAATTCAGGTTCACAAGCAACTTGGTCTCAGCATATTCTGAACATACACCCCGGGAAAACGCTGTATAAATGCTCCGCAAAGAAAGTTAAATTTATTATATTATTATATATATTTTTTATTCAATAACCAATCTTTAACAACCACATAGGCTTCAAATGGCCTCTTGGAAATAAAAGAAAAGGTGCGGCTACAGCCGCACCTTTCTCAGATGAATGTTGGATATATCTATCTAAAGTTTCCTAGTTAAATAAACCACCTTTTTTCAGGTGAACTTTTCCAGCTCCGATCTTGAAACCATCGTGGTAGATTTCCACGGTATAATCTCCGGCTTTGAAATCGGAGTTTTGTTTCCAGTCCATGCTAACCGGTTGATTGGTACCGGTGCTGTAAGCAACAGTTTTCTTCACGGTGTAAAGCTTTTCAGTACCATCTTCCAAAGTGAAGCGGCCACTGCCTAAAGCTTCTACAGCCAACGGAGAACCGTCAGGAGCGGTAATAGCTACATAAATTTCTTTATCGCCTGCCTGTGCAATACGGTTATCCAGGTCAAAAGACACCCGCATCATATCAGCGCGTTTAGCTTTGGAAGTCACTTCTTCCTTACCATTACGCTTAACATTGATAGGGGAGAGCTGAATGTTGGACGCATGCAGTACAGAACCGAGGTCTACTTTCTTACCCAGGCTGTCTTTCACCACTACAACGGAATCACGCTCTTTACGGGCATAATCACGTTCGCCGGTGATCACCAGTTTTTCTCCTTCCAGTCTTTCAATTGTTTGCACATACCCTTCGGTAGTGGATTTCAATTGTTCGATCAGGCGTTTTGCTTCTGCCAGCTCAGCTGCAGTTGCGTTCTTATTGCTCAGGATACCTTTGATCCGGCCCTTCATGTCTGCAATTTCCTTGTCTTTACTCTTCACGAGGCTGTCCATCCGGCTGTTCTGAGAGATCAGATCATCCAGGCGGGCTTGTGCCGCATCGTATTCAGATTGCAGTTCATTACGGGATGTAGTGAGTGTATCTAATTGATTTTCTTTAGTTACCAGTTCTTTGCTGGTTTGACTTTTGTCGTAAAACATATACCCCCAGGTTCCCACCAGGGCGGCAATGAGAACGCCGTAAATCACTCCGTTTTTGTTGCTTTTTGGTTTTTCAGGTCCGGAATTACTGGGCGTACCAGTCGTAAATGTGTTTTCCGCCATAATAGTGATGTTTTATTTTTGATTGTTTATATGGGTAAAATTTTCTAAAAATCCGAAACGTTAAAATTTGTTTAAATTACACGTTTTAAAACTTTTGCCGTGCTCAATAACGTTGCCCTCGATCAATTATTACTCCTCGATATAGAAACTACTCCGCTCACTGCATCCTTTGATCATCTGCCAGACGAGCTTCAGGCCCTCTGGTTGGAGAAAAACGCAAAAACTGCGCCAGAATCTGAAAACGCTTTTGAAAATTTCAATGAAAGAGCTGGTTTATTAGCAGAATTCGGAAGGATCGTTTGTATCTCGGCCGGTTTCTTCTTTACGGAAAATGGTCATTATCAGCTTCGTATCAAATCTTTTTATGGAAATGACGAAAAAGAACTGCTTTCCGGATTTTTGGAACTAACACATAAGTTTTTTACCCGTCACCCCCGTTTTCAATTTGCCGGGCATAACATCCGCGAATTTGATATTCCCTATATTTGCCGCCGCGCACTCATCAATGGTCTTTCTTTACCCGTTTCCCTGCAATTGAATAACTTCAAACCCTGGGAACAACCATTGCTGGATACCATGCAGTTATGGCGTTTCGGAGAGTTCCGGAATTACACTTCCCTCAAACTCCTGGCGGCTGTAATGGGCATTCCCACGCCAAAAGATGATATCGACGGCAGCATGGTAGGCAAAGTATATTGGGAAACCGGAGACGTGAAAAGGATCGCAGATTACTGCCAGAAAGATGTGTTGACCGTAGCACAATTGTTATTGAAATTCAAAGGTTTGCCTTTGATCGAAAAAGATGGAATTTCTATCGTAGCTTAATATAAAATGGACTACCAGGATATTATAAAAGATTGGAAGAGTAATAAGTTCCGGCCGCTTTACTGGCTGGAAGGGGAAGAGGATTTCTTCATTGACCAGGTGGTGGACTATGCAGAACATCATTTGCTCAGCGAAGCAGAACAGGGGTTTAACCTCACCGTATTATATGGAAAGGATACAGACTGGGCCACGGTAGTGAATGCCTGTCGCCGTTATCCCATGTTCGCTGAACGCCAGGTGGTGATCCTCAAAGAAGCGCAGGCTATGAAAGACCTGCTGAAACTGGAAGCCTACATTGAACAACCCTTGGGTTCCACCATTTTTGTAGTGGCCCATAAACAGGGTAAAATAGATGGCCGCAGTAAAACGGCCAAGCTGATCAAGGATAAAGGGGTAGTGCTTTCTACCAAAAAAATGTACGATAACCAGATCCCTGCCTGGGCAGAAGCGTATGTACGCAGCCAGGGGCTGGGCATTTCGGAAAAAGCCTGTGTGCTGCTGGCAGACCATATCGGTAACGATCTGTCCCGCATTGCCAATGAAATAGATAAATTAAAAGTGAACCTGCCCGCCGGCAAGAAAATAGATGAGGCCGACATTGAGAAATATGTAGGCATCAGCAAGGAATACAATGTATTTGAATTACAGAATGCACTGGGCATGCAGGATATGGGTAAAGTGATGCGCATTATCAAATACTTCTCCGCCAACCCCAAAGCAGCGCCTATTCAAATGGTGATCCCTGCCCTGTATAATTATTTCGCCAAGATCAGTTTGCTGTTTGGCGTAAAAGGAGGAGAGAAGGAAATGGCATCCGCAATAGGCGTACATCCTTTTTTCGTGAAAGATTATATGGCAGCGGCAAGGAAATTTGGCCCTGATGGTACAGAAAGAGCGCTCCTGTTATTACATCAGTACAACCTGCGCAGTATTGGTATCAACGACAGCGGAACGGAAGATGGGGAGTTGATGAAGGAAATGGCGTACAGGATGTTAAGACCTTAAGATCAACCGCGCCTTAGCCACATCATCTGTGATCTGCACCACCAGCGCATCTACAGCATCAAATTTTTTATCTGCACGGATAAACTCTATGAAGGAAACATGGATCTCTGCTCCATAGATATCTTCATTAAAATCAAGGATATATACTTCGATCCTTAGCTCGGTGCCATTAAAAGTAGGCCGGGTACCTATATTCAGCGCACCTTTCCATTCTTTGCCGGCTACAGTAACGTTCACTGCATATACTCCCTGGGCGGGAATTAATTTACGGCTGTCGTGCAAAGCGATATTGGCCGTGGGGAAACCCAGCTGCCGGCCCATTTTATCTCCATGTACCACTTTCCCGTTAATGAAATAAGGGTATCCCAGCAATTCATTGGCCAGCAGGATAGCTCCTTCCTGCAGGCTGTTCCTGATCTTGGTGGAACTTACCGTAAGGTCATGTACTACCTGTTGCGGGATCTCCAGCAACTGGAAACCAAATTTCTGCTGCTCCGCCTCCAGTAATTCCAATCCCCCTTCCCGGTTATGCCCGAAACGGTGATCGTATCCTATAATAATAGTATGTGGGCGGAAAGTGCTGATAAGGAAGTCTTCTAAATATGCGGTGGCAGAGAGTTCTGAGAAAGCTTTGGTGAATGGCACCACCACCAGGTGATGGATCCCCCATTTTTCCAGTAACTGGATCTTTTCATCCAGCGTGGTCAGCAGGTGTACTGTTTTATTCTGGGGAGCCAGTACTTCCCGCGGGTGAGGATCAAAGGTAATGATCACCGTTTCTCCATGGCAGGCCTCCGCAGCCTCTTGCAATTGCTGCAAAATGTACTGATGGCCTGTATGCACGCCGTCGAAAGTACCGATGGTGATCACGGCATTCCTGAAATCGGGCAATTGTTGTAAATCTCTGTGAACCTGCATCGTTAGATGATCATATTTTCAAAAACGCCGGTGCAAATCTAAATGTTTTGAACGGATTCCAATACTTTTGCAATTCATACAATTAATACATAGGAACATCGTGGATCAAAACCTTTACGCCCAAAGAGGCGTTTCTGCCGGCAAAGAGGATGTGCATAACGCCATCCGGCATATAGATAAGGGATTATTCCCCCAGGCTTTTTGCAAGATCATCCCGGATATCCTGGGCGGAGATGCAGACTGGTGCAATATTATGCATGCAGACGGGGCCGGCACCAAATCTTCCCTCGCTTACGCCTATTGGAAAGAAACAGGCGATATCAGCGTTTGGCGTGGTATTGCCCAGGATGCCATTATCATGAATACAGACGATCTGCTTTGTGTAGGCGCTACAGATAACATCCTGCTGTCTTCCACCATTGGCCGTAACAAGAACCTCGTTCCGGGAGAAGTGATCGCCGCCATCATCAACGGTACGGAAGAGATACTGGAAGAACTGCGGAGTTATGGCATGGGTATCTACTCCACTGGCGGGGAAACTGCTGACGTGGGAGACCTGGTACGTACCATTATTGTGGATTCTACCGTTACCTGCCGCATGAAAAGGGCCGACGTTATTTCCAACGACCGTATCAAAGCAGGCGACGTGGTAGTAGGTTTATCCTCTTCAGGCCAGGCTACCTATGAACGGGAATACAATGGAGGTATGGGCAGTAATGGCCTAACTTCCGCAAGGCACGATGTTTTCAATAAAACAGTAGCGCAGAAATTCCCTGAAAGCTATGATCCCTCCATCCCGCAGGAATTAGTGTTCAGTGGTAAAAAAGCACTGACGGATCTGGTGAATGTGCCGGGAGTAGGTAATATTACTGCCGGAAAGCTGGTATTGTCACCTACCCGTACCTATGCGCCTGTGATCAAACAGATCCTGGAGCAATACCGTTCCCAGGTGAATGGCATGGTACATTGCAGTGGCGGTGCACAAACCAAAGTGCTGCACTTCATCAATAACCTGCATGTGATCAAGGATAACTTATTCCCCATACCACCTTTATTCTCCCTGATCCAGGAGCAATCCGGTACCAGCTGGAAAGAAATGTACCAGGTGTTTAATATGGGCCACCGTATGGAGTTGTATGTACCGGAGCAGATTGCGGAAGATATCATTCGCATCAGCCAGACTTACAACATCGATGCACAGATAGTGGGAAGGGTTACAGATAGTCCTGCTAAGAAAGTAACGGTGAAGAGTGAATTCGGAACTTTTGAATATGCCTAGAAAGGCCTTTGATGCTTCATACAAACTGCCTTACTGCATGCACAATATGCATATAAGAACGCCTCAGCAATACTGAGGCGTTTTCCTTTTATCTACTTAGTTAACCTGAATGCAACCGGTAACACAAACCGTACCCGCACTGGCTCCCCTTTTTCCCTGCCGGGATTCCAGTTCGGCATTTTCTTCACTACCCTGATCGCTTCTTCTTCCAATCCGCTGCCAATCGCTTTATTCACTGACTGTACATTGCTGATAGAACCATCTTTATCAATGTCAAACTTCACGTATACGGTACCCGCCATATTCTTGTCAACAGCGGATTTGGGGTAACGAACATTGGACGAAAGGTATTGCATCATAGCATTCTGGCCACCCGGATAAGTGGGCATTTCTTCTACCATTAAGTAAGCGCCGTCATCTGCTATTTTCTTTTTAGGTTCGCCACTTTCCTGCAAGGTAAAACGGATAGGCAGGTTGAATTGTACATTTACAAGTTGGCCATTTTGCTTGCCGGGTACCCACCTCGGCATTTTCTCAACCACCCTTATGGCTTCTTCTTCCAGTCCGCCACCTTTTGGTGCGCCCACTGTTTTTACATCCATTACGTTACCATCATCTGATACGATAAAAGATACGAAAACAGTACCCTGGATATTTTTCTCCGTAGCAGTATGCGGATACCTGATATTAGTGGCCAGGAACTTATTCAATGCTGCATCCCCGCCTGCAAAAGTAGGGGGCTGTTCCACGAAAGTGAAAACCTCTTTCCCGTTTTTCTGCTGAGGTTTAAACTGTACTTTGGGATTTTTTGCAGGAGCTGGTGGTGGCGGCGGTTTTATTGTACTATCCTTCTTTTGCAGTATCTGAATGTCTGGCGGAGCAGAAACAAGTTTATCAATGTTCTCCTCCGTGATAACAAAAGCAAGTGAGGAAAATATCATGATGGCTATGGGCAGGATCATTAACCTGCGCAGATAGCTGAATCTCAGTTTACGTGATTGCGTCAGCATAAGGATGCGTCGTTTAATAGGTTGATGAGAGAAATTGTTAGTCATGCTGAAGCTGCGGTTCGTTTGCAAAGCCATCTGCAGTATGGTTTGAGCATAGTCTGCCACATTACCGTTCACAACGGATTTTTTATCAGCAATAAATTCGTGGATAAGCGAAAGTTCCCGTTTAATAAGATGAAAGAATGGATTGATCCAGCAAACAGCTGTGATGATCTCCATGAAAAGCTTATCAGTACTGTGTTTTTCCTGAACATGCACCATTTCGTGCTGCAACATCTGCCGTCCTTCCTGTGTGGTGGCATTCACCCGTTTGTTCCAGAAAATGTATCTAAAGAAAGAGAACGGTGCTGTGATCTGCTCTGAAAGTACCATCCAGTAAGGCTTTACAAACTCCACGCGGCTCATATGTATTAGCCGTACAATCTTCCAGTAACCAAATAATAACCTTCCTGCTAAAACTACTATCACCGCTGAATATAAAAACAGCACCCAGTTGAAATGCGTAACCGGCAAAGGCCCTGCAGGGGTAAACACCTGTTCACGAAGGGTAACTACCTGGCTGGTATATACGAAGAGGGTATCAGTATCTTCAGGAGTAAAAGAAATAGGAATGCGAAGCAAGGGCACCACCAGGCTGAGCAAAGTGCAAAGCAGCAGGTAAAACCTGTTCCACTGGTGAAAACGGTTATTACGTAAAGCCATGTGATAATAAGCATACAGGATCCCTGAGCAGATGATCACTTTAGCGAGATAGGCCAGGAGCGGTGTCATTTTTCAGTGTTTTTGGCGTTCTTGATCTGTTGCAGTAATTTTTCGAGATCGGCTACACTCATATCTTTCTCCTTCACAAAGAAAGAAACCATGTTACTGAATGAGCCCTCAAAATAACCGGATACCAGGTGTTTCACTGTTTTATGACTGTATTCGTCCTTAGTGATCAACGCATAGTACTGATGACTTTTCCCGTATGCCTTAAAGCTGACAAAACCTTTATCCACCAGTATCTTCACCAATGTGGAAATGGTGTTGTAATGCGGCCGCGGTTCCGGCATCTCATCTATCATATCTTTTACAAATGAAGGACCCAGCTTCCATAATACCTGCATGATCTGCTCTTCAGCTTTTGTCAGTGTTTTCATGATCGGGAGCATATTTTCGCGCTCAATTCAAATGTAAAACTATTTATTTAGTTTTCAAACTATTTTTTTAGTTAATAACCTTCGCAGATCAATAACAGGGAATTAGTTATTTTTGAATTTCTAAAAGGAAATAAATGGTGGATCAACCCATAGTTCAACTGACGAATGTTAATATATACCAGGGCCATTCATTGATCTTATCCGATGTGAATATTACGGTCAACAGGGGTGAATTTGTTTACCTGATCGGCAAAACGGGTACAGGTAAATCAAGCCTGCTGAAAACTTTGTACGGAGATCTCACCCTGAAAGAGGGGAACGGCCAGGTAGTGGGGTTTGATCTGAAGAAGATGGACTGGAAGAAAGTACCCTACCTGCGCAGGAACCTGGGCGTAGTGTTCCAGGATTTTCAACTGCTTACAGACCGTAATGTACACGATAACCTCAAGTTTGCCCTTAAAGCCACGGGCTGGCAGGAACCCAAGCAGATCGAGGATAAGATCCATGACGTACTGGAAAAGGTAGGCTTGGGCACTAAAGGTTTCAAAATGCCTTATGAACTGTCTGGCGGAGAGCAGCAAAGGGTAGATATTGCCCGCGCCCTGCTCAATTCCCCCAAACTGATCCTGGCGGATGAACCTACCGGTAACCTGGACCCTGAAACCTCAGACGGCATTATGCAGCTGCTGTTCAGGATCTGCCGGGAAGATGGTACGGCCCTCATCATGGCTACCCACGACTACATTGTACTTCAGAAGTTCCCTTCCCGCGTTTTACGCACCGAAAACGGACAGGTAACAGACAATGCAGCCGTAAGTTTTGTATAAAATTTTATATTGGTATAAAGCTGATCCTCAACGCAAAGTAGAGAAAGTAGGTACATTTTCATTTGTATTTGCTAATACAAACGTAACTTCATACCTTTGCACCGGAAAAATAGCGAGTTAAAAAAATTATTTTTATTCAAGATGCCTTACTTAACAGTAGAAAAGAAAGCTAACATTTTCAAAGAATTTGGTGGTAGCGAAAAGAACACCGGTTCCGTGGAAGCGCAAATCGCTTTAGTAACCGAGCGGATCAACAGTATCTCTGCTCACCTGAAACAAAACAAAAAAGATTTCTCTACGCACCGTGGTCTGATGAAAATGGTAGGACAAAGAAAGCGTTTGCTGTCTTATCTCTCCAAAACCAACCTCTCTGGCTACCGCGCCCTCATTGAGAAGTTAGGAATCAGAAAGTAATCTGAAACTTATTATAGCGCTATTCCCAACTAATATAGTTGGGAATAGTTTTTTTGTATGTGTACCTTATTAATCCTCACACAAGTATGAATCTTACACCTGCTTCGGTTAAATTTGATATAGGCGGTGGTCGCGAGGTAACGATAGAAACCGGCAAAATGGCCCGTCAGGCCGATGGTTCGGTTACTGTGCGCTTGGGAAATTGTATCCTTCTGGCTACCGTTGTTGCCAGCCAAAAACCCAAACCCGGCCAATCTTTCTTTCCCCTTACTGTTGATTACCAGGAAAAATTTGCTTCTGCCGGCCGTATCCCCGGTTCTTTCTTCAAAAGAGAAGGTAAACTGAGCGACTACGAAGTGTTGATCTCCCGTTTGATCGACCGCGCTTTGCGCCCTTTATTCCCTGACGATTATTTATGCGATGTACAGGTTCTCGTGAGCCTCATCTCTTCAGATAAAGAAGTTATGCCCGATGCATTGGCTGCGCTCGCTGCCTCTGCTGCACTGGCCGTTTCTGATGTTCCCATCCAGGAGATCATTTCAGAAGTACGCGTTGCCCGTGTTGAAGGTGAATTTGTTATTAACCCTACCCGCACTCAATTAGCTGCGGCGGATATGGACTTCATCGTTGCTGCTACTGCCAAGAACATCATGATGGTGGAAGGCGAAAGCAAGGAGTGCAGTGAAGAAGACCTGGTGAAAGTGATCGAACTCGGCCACGAAGCCATTAAAGTTCAGGTGAAAGCACAGGAAGATCTCCGCGCCCTGGTAGGTAACCCTGCTAAACGTGAATACGAAAAGCCTCACCAGAACGAAGAACTGAAAGCGAAAGTAGCGGCGTTTGCGCAAGCTAAGATCCTCGAAGTTTCTAAAGGTGCCCTCGGTAAACACGCCCGTACAGATGCTTTCAAAAAGATCGAGGAAGAACTCGTGGAATCCCTGGGAGAACTGCCTGAAGAAGATGCGCCATTAGTTGGTGAATACTTCCACGACCTGGAAAAAGAAACCGTACGTAACATGATCCTGGACGAAAAGGTCCGTTTGGATGGCCGCGTACTGGACCAGGTTCGTCCTTTGGCGATGGAAGTAGACCTGCTGCCATCTCCGCACGGCTCTGCATTGTTCACCCGCGGTGAAACGCAATCCCTCACAACCGTTACGCTGGGTACACCAGATGATGAGTTGCTGATCGAAAGCGCTGCAAACTCTGCTTATTCTAAATTTATCCTGCACTATAATTTCCCTCCCTTCTCAACCGGTGAGGTGAAAATGATGCGCGGCCCCGGCCGTCGTGAAGTTGGGCATGGTAACCTTGCCCTCCGTTCCCTGAAACAAATGATGCCCGGTAGCGATTACGCTTACACGGTGCGCGTTGTGTCAGACATCCTGGAATCTAACGGTTCCTCTTCCATGGCCACCGTTTGCGCGGGTTCACTGGCCCTCATGGATGCAGGCGTTCCTTTACCTAAACACGTTTCCGGTATCGCAATGGGATTGATCTCCCGTGCAAGCGATGGAAAATGGGCGGTATTGAGCGACATCCTTGGGGATGAAGATCACCTGGGTGATATGGACTTTAAAGTAACCGGTACCCGCGATGGTATCTGTGGCGTTCAAATGGATATTAAAGTTGATGGCCTGAGCATGGATGTAATGCGCGCTGCGCTTGCACAAGCCCGCCAGGGTCGTTTACACATCCTGGAAGCTATGTACACCGCAATGCCGGCTTTCCGTCCTGAACCTAAACCACATGCGCCACGCATGGAAAAACTGATCATCGACCGTGAATTCATCGGCGCTGTGATCGGACCAGGTGGTAAAGTGATCCAGGAGATCCAACGCGAAACAGGTACTACTATCAATATCGAAGAAGTTGGCCAGACCGGTGAAGTAAGCATCTTCTCTGCACAGAAAGAAAACCTGGACAAGGCTATGGCCTGGGTGAAAGGTATCGTTTCTGTTCCTGAAGTAGGTGAAGTATATGAATCCACCGTGAAGAGCGTAATGCCTTATGGTGCTTTCGTAGAATTCATGCCTGGTAAACAAGGTTTGCTGCACATCTCCGAAGTTTCCTGGAAACGCCTCGAAACAATGGATGGTGTACTCGCCGAAGGAGATAAAGTGAAAGTGAAACTGGTAGGTACAGATCCTAAAACCGGTAAATTCAAACTCAGCCGCAAAGTGCTGATGGATAAACCGGAAGGATATGTAGAAAGACCAGAACGTGAAGATCGTGGAGATAGGGGAGACCGTGGTGATCGCGGAGACCGTGGTGGTGATCGTGGTGATCGCAGAGGTGGTGGAGACCGTCCTCGCGGAGACCGTGATCGTGGTGGAGACCGTGGTGGTGACCGTCCTCGTTTTGACCGTGGTGGCGATCGTGGAGACAGAGGTGATCGTGGAGACCGTGGTGGTTACAACCGCCCTCCGCAACAAACTGAAGGTCCTATCGAAGGCCCGGTGTTCGACGAACAATAGAAATTATCAGCATAAAAAAAGGACCGTTCATTTGAGCGGTCCTTTTTTATTTTAGTTACCTACAGTAGACATCTGCTCTACAAACACCTCACTTTCCCGCCACATGATCCTACCCTTGATGAACTTAAAGATCTTGTAAGACTTTACGCCCACTTCCTCAAAATTCATTTCATACTTCTGCACCCGTTTATTCGTAGAACGGTCCACCACCTGGATCTTACCACCTTCCAGCAGATCAGGCAATATTTCATCCAGGTAAGGCATTAATACCGTTTCGTTGTCATTCCAGAAAAGCGTGATCCGGTCTGTGCTATAATTCATTGGATTGTTCTTGTTCGCCGCCCAGAATTTGGACACCATTTTATAATGCCTTTGCACTTCTTCAGGATTCAGGTGAAGGAACTGGATGTTCCGGAAAACATCTTTGGAATATTTCCGCTGCGGAAGGATCGTATCCAGTCCTTTAAAATAGTCTTCCACATCCTGTTTATCAATAATGAAAACAGCGGTTTGTACCTGGTAGAAAATAGAATCCTTCAGTTCAATCTCATATGGTTTGATAATGGTTTGGGCGGAACCACACAAGTAAAAGGCCATAGCGGCCAGGAGGGTGAATAGATTTTTCATAGGATAAGGTTATATTATTATAATTCAAATATAAGCCTTGGGGCTGAATCTGGCAAAGGATTTTGAAAAATGCGTTTTCCGTATTGGCACTGAGGAATTTGTAACTATCTTGCGGATATGTCACATATTGCGATCACGGTATCTGCTCCATCAGCTTTGAAAGACATTTTAGTGGCTCAACTGTCAGACGCGGGTTATGAAGGGTTTGAAGAAACGGCGGACACACTCGTTGCTTATATCCCTACTACACAATTTGAAGAGAATATTTTACTCGGTATTTTAGGAAGCCACGGGGTAGACTACACGAAAGAAACCATTGCACAGGCCAACTGGAATGCCGTATGGGAAAGCAACTTCCAGCCAGTATTGGTAGATGATTTTTGCGGTATCCGCGCAGGCTTCCATGACTCCCTGCAGGGGCAGGTGTTACATGAGATCATCATCACACCAAAAATGTCCTTCGGCACCGGCCACCATGCCACTACGTATTCTGTGATCAAGTTGATGGAAAACATCAGCATCAAAGGAAAACAAGTATTTGATTTTGGTACCGGCACCGGCATCCTGGCTATTCTCGCAGACAAAATGGATGCAGCACAGGCAGATGCCATCGATAATGATTCCTGGGCGGTAGACAATGCCATTGAGAATGTAGTGGCCAACGGCGCCAGGAATGTACGCGTCTGGCGGGCAGATAACCTGGATGCCATTGCAGATGGCATGTACGACATCCTCCTGGCCAATATCAACCGTAACATCCTGCTGGCCAACATGGCCCACATGAAAAGAATTATGAAACCCGATGGATTATTGATTTTGAGTGGTATATTGCAAGAGGATGAAACTGTAATCGTTAAGGCTGCCAACAGCCAAAACCTAAGCCTGGAGAGAAAAGCATCGAGAGACAACTGGCTGGCCATATCCTTTAAGGCGGATTAAGACCGTCAATATGGAAAAATTTATATATTTTAATTGCTGATTGACGAGTATTTGTCTTATTATTGCAGTGAACTTTGTAATTTTTTTAACACGAGATTTACTATCTTAGCACTCTAACTTATTGTGATGACTGAATTATTGCTACTAATAGGTGCCTATCTTATTGGCTCTTTTGCCACCGCCGTATGGGTGAGTAAAGGGGTTTTCGGGATGGATATTCGCGAACATGGTTCCGGTAATGCCGGTGCCACCAACACTTTCCGTGTATTGGGCCCTAAAGCCGGTACCTTTGTGATGGTCGTGGATATGCTCAAGGGCGTATTAGCCGTAAGATTATCCTATTTGCTCCCTATTTACAACGAACCGGATCAGATCACGCAACTGGTGAACCTCCAGGTAGGCTTGGGCCTTGCGGCCGTAGTGGGTCATATCTTCCCCATTTGGGCAGGTTTCCGTGGCGGTAAAGGTATTGCCACCCTCTTCGGGATGGTGCTTGCCATTCAGCCCTTAGTGGCCCTGTGTTGCGTAGGCGTATTCCTTATGATCCTTTTCCTTACCAGGTACGTTTCTTTAAGTTCTATTATTGCCAGTATCGCATTCCCAGTGCTGATACTTTTCATATTCCGTGAAAAAGAGGTATTCTATCGCATCTTTGCCATAGCTGTGGCTTTAATGGTGGTATTAACCCACCAGAAGAACATTGCCAGGTTACTTACCGGCAGCGAAAGCAAAGTACCCCTGTTCAAGAATCGCAAAAACAAGCACGACAGAGCGTAGTGCCCAAATCCGGCACAACGATTGCTCTATGTGAAGAAAGCGGTATTTTCGGATATCCATCTTCAAAATATTAACCGATGAAAAAAATTGCATTGTTATTTGTAGCCGGTACGGGTTTGCTGTATGCATGTACCCGTGTACCGATTACAGGCCGTAGCCAGTTAAACCTCATCCCTGAAAGCACCATCCAATCCATGGCCTTGCAGGAGTATCAGACCTTTCTTTCTCAGAATAAAACTGTTTCTCCCACCGGCAGCAAGGATGCTGAGATGGTAAGGAGGGTAGGAGGCCGGATTGCCCAGGCCGTAACCACTTATATGGCACAGAACAACCTGGGTAACGAAGTGGCCAACTACAAATGGGAATTCAATCTTGTGAACGATAAACAGGTGAATGCCTGGTGTATGCCAGGAGGAAAGGTGGTAGTATATACCGGCCTTTTACCCGTAACACAGAACGAAACCGCGCTGGCTTGCGTAATGGGCCACGAGATCGCCCATGCCATCGCCCGCCATGGTAACGAACGTATGAGCCAGGGACTCGTAGCCCAGGGGATCCAGGTAGCAGGTGCTGTTGCCCTCAACAAGAACCCCCAGGCCCAGAATATCTTCATGCAGGCCTTCAACGTAGGCGGCCCCCTCGGCCTCATGGCCTATGGCCGCCAGAATGAGCTGGAAGCAGACCACCTCGGCCTGATCTTTATGGCCATGGCCGGCTACAACCCGCAGGAAGCCGTTCCCTTCTGGACCCGCATGGCCAATACAGGCGGCCAAAAACCACCTGAACTGCTCAGCACTCACCCCAGCGACGAACGCCGCATCGCCCAATTACAGAAGCTGATGCCCGAAGCCATGAAGTACTACAGTACCCAGCGCTAAAAGGCCCAATCATAACTTATCCAAAGGGTGCCTCCACAAGGGGCACCCTTCTTCTTTCAGAGAGCATTCCAATACCTTAGATAGGCTTCACATAGGCTCAAGATAGGGTAATCCTTCTCCCATCCTATACTCAAAGTAGTGCCAAAGATAGTTTTGGGACCAGCTTTTGATCAACGATCAGCCCCCGTTGTGTCACTCCCTTCAGCGACAGTATATACCTGAACAAGAACAAACACCACTCAACTCCCAACCAAAAAAACACCAGCGGAAATAAGCATAAAAAAAATTCGTCCGAAAACTGTTCCCTCTTGCCTCTTATAACCACCGGGCTAGTTTTTTCAGTCGAATTTTTTTTATGCTTATTGGGAGCGGCGGAATAAAAAAAGGCTGTCCCAGCGGACAGCCTTTACATTTTATATAAAAAGGATTTTACTCCAATATCTGCGAGAGATTATTCAACTCATCAAACTTGTACTGCTCCTTATCATTCCTGAAACACTTAGCCAGCTCTGATATAAGGAACTGAATGATCCGCTGATTGCTCATCGGTTTATAATACTCCGGCAACTGCGGCACATTCACCCGTTTAAAGTAAGTCTCCACATCCTGTTGCGTATAGATCTGCCCCTGGATAGGATCTATAAAGAAGAGGATCCTGTAATCCCCCGGATCGGTAGGCTCCGTAAAATCGTAGAAAGTATCGAAATAAGCGAGGATGAATTGCCGCGGAATGTTCACGGCATATACCGGAAGGTCCAGCATAGAACAAAGGCTCTGATAGATGATCCCATTCGTAATAGGATTCCCCTTCTTCGCTTCCATTACCTGGTTAAGGAAGAACTGGTTCTTACGCTGATAGGATACTTCTTCGCCCTTTAATCCGAAATAATTATAGATCATGCTGTTGAGCACGTTGATCTGCTCCAGCGGGGTGAGGTAGTTATTTAATTCAAGCCAGATATTACGTTTGATCCGCTCTATTTCAGTATTCACCTGCTGGGCAGCAAGGTCCGGATACTGATAACGCGCTGCAAGGATAGCACCCTGCACCAGGTCCTGTGTACCGGTATTCCCCCAGATCCGTACAGCCTCCTGCAGGTCCTGGTAATGAACACGGTGAATCAGCAGTTCTATTCTTTCCTGGATAGACTCATCGTAGGTGGTTTCCCAGAGATGCTCCAGGTTCGGAATGATCTCTTTTCCGAACAGAAGGATCTTGTTGGCCACCGTATCAAATACTTCCTGATCCGGATCATCCAAAAGATGGAACAATGCGTTTATTTCCCTGGTCTCGTTCAATGCAGCTAAGTTAGATTCTGGTAAACAATTTACGAATTGTCATCTGAATTGGAAGCATTGTATTTCTACAATTAAATCAGTATCTTCTATCAAACGATCATTCTGCTTTCTTCTTGCGTGCAGGCGCTTTCTTTTTCGGAGGATTGGCCTTGATCTCTTCAATGATCGCTTTCGCCTCTTCCACGGTAAGGTCTGCCGCTGTATCTATCTTCTCTTTAGGGATCTTGAAATTCCTTAGTCCTACTTTGAGATAAGGCCCATAAGGCCCCTTCAGCACCTGGATCTTTTCTTTCTCAAACACCTTGATGGTCCGTTCATCCTTGGCCGTACGTTTTTCCGCGATCAGTGGCGCTACTTCTTCCAGCTCTACAGAGTAAGGGTCCATTTCCTTTTTCAGGGAATAGAACTTTTTATCATGTTGGGCATATGGGCCAAAACGACCAATATTCACCAGCACTTCTGTTCCTTCAAAGAGGCCCAGGTTACGCGGAAGGCGGAACAGGTCCATCGCTTCCTCCATGCTGATGGTTTCAATACTTTGTGTTTGTTTCAGTTTGGCGAAGCGCGGTTTCTCTTCATCTTCCACTTTACCGATCTGCACCATCGGGCCAAACCGTCCCATACGGGCTACAACCGGTTTGCCGGTGGCAGGATCTTCTCCCAGCAGCCTTTCTCCTTTCACCCTTTCCGCTTTCTCCAGTGTTTCTTCCACCGTGTGGTGGAAAGGATTATAGAACTCATCCAGCATGATGTTCCATACCTTCTTGCCATGGGCTATCTCATCAAACTGCTGCTCAATATTAGCAGTGAAGCTATAGTCCATTACTTTTTCGAAGTATTGTTTCAGGAAGTCGGTTACCAGCATACCCAGGTCTGTAGGGAACAGCTTGGATTTCTCTGCGCCGGTATTTTCCTGGTCTGTTTGTTTGGTGATCTGGTCCTTTTTCAGGAACAGGATGCGCACATCCCTTTTCACGCCTTCTTTATCACGTTTTTCCACGTAACCACGTTTCTGAACAGTGGTAATAGTGGGAGCGTAAGTAGAGGGGCGGCCGATCCCCAGCTCTTCCAGTTTCTTTACCAGGCTGGCCTCCGTATAACGGGGAGCAGGGCGGGTAAAACGTTCTGTGGCTTTCATTTCCTTCAATTCCAGCGCCTGCTTAACCGTGAGCGGTGGTAATACGCCTTCCTGGTCTTCATCTGCTTCATCCTCATCATCCTGGCCTTCCATGTATATCTTCAGGAACCCGTCGAACTTCAATACTTCACCGCTGGCAGTGAGTTCTTCTTTATTAGTAGAGATCTCAATTTTAGCGATGGTCTTTTCCAGTTCGGCATCACTCATCTGGCTGGCGATGGTACGTTTCCAGATCAGTTCATATAATCTTTTGAGGTCAGAATCGTCCACGGTGGCATTCTCCATGTAAGTAGGGCGAATGGCTTCGTGGGCTTCCTGGGCATTCTCGTTTTTGTTCTTGTATTTGCGGGACTGGTAATAACGTTCTCCGTAGTTTTTATGGATGGCGTTGCTGATATCCGTCATAGCGGTTTCCGAGAGGTTCACGGAATCCGTTCTCATATAGGTGATCTGACCGCTTTCGTAAAGCTTCTGAGCCAGCAGCATCGTTTTGGAAACACTGTAACCCAGTTTCCGGCTGGCTTCCTGCTGAAGGGTAGAAGTGGTGAAAGGGGCTGAAGGGCTCTTCTTGCCCGGTTTTACCTGTATGTCCTTCACGGTATACGCAGCACCTACACATTGTTGCAGGAACTTTTCCGCGTCGTCCGCAGTTTTGAACTTGGTAGGTCCTTCCGCTTTAAAAGTGATTGTTTTCCCGGTAATGTCCTTTGCCAGGAAGAAAGCTTCCACTTTAAAGGTACTGGTAGTAGTAAAGCTATTGATCTCCCTTTCCCTTTCCACGATCAGGCGTACGGCAACAGATTGAACACGGCCGGCGGAAAGAGAATTGCGCATGCTCATCTTTCTCCATAATACAGGCGATAGTTCAAAACCAACAATACGGTCAAGTATCCGGCGGGCTTGCTGTGCATTCACGAGGTCCATGTTCAGCAGGCGGGGATTCAGAACGGCTTTTTCAATGGCAGGCTTCGTAATCTCGTGAAATACAATGCGTTTGGTGGTGGCAGGGTCTAGCTTGAGTACTTCGCAAAGGTGCCAGGATATGGCTTCCCCTTCACGGTCCTCATCCGTTGCCAACCAAACCTCATCGGAGTCCTTAGCTATTTTTTTTAAGTCCTTTACAACCTTTTCCTTATCTTCTGGTATTATATACTTGGGTTTGAAGCTGTTCTGAATATCAATACCCATGTCATCCTTTTCAAGATCCCGGATATGACCAAAACAAGATTTAACCTCAAAGTCTTTACCTAAAATTTTTTCTATCGTTTTTGCCTTTGCCGGGGACTCAACAATTACAAGATTTTTAGCCATGAACGCCTGCTTTATTTACTATAATTACGCCAAAATTTGCACAAAAGGTGCGAATCCGCATTCTGCAAGTATATAAAAGTAGGTTGATATAAAAAATATTATCCGGTAAATAGTTGATTTCGAGCCGGCAACGGCAGAACGCAATCCTACATATAATATATTTAGTCTCCTATTAGCTCTAAAGGCAGTAATATTACATGTTAAAATATAACCATGTATTTGGGGCTTGGCATAGAATTGGGGGCCAGGTTACCGTTAACCGAATTTTAAATAAGTATCATGGACATAGTTATTATAGGAGCTGGCAATGTGGCACACTGTTTTGGTCACCTGATGAAGTTACACGGTCACCATGTAACCCAGGTGATCAGCAGGCGGAAAGAGCATGCGCGGGAACTGGCTGAATTACTGGGAGGGGAGTTCACCACCGATCTGATAGATATTAATATGGAGGCGGATGTTTACCTGCTGGCCGTAAATGATAGCGTAATCCCTGAATTGAACGACCTCCTGCGGCTGGGAAGAAGGATTGTGGTCCATACCGCCGGAGCAGTTCCCATGGAAGCCATCGCCCGCATTTCCACCAATGTGGGGGTGATGTATCCCCTGCAAAGTATCCGGAAGGAGATCAAGAGCTATCCCGCCATCCCCCTCATCCTGGAAGGACGGAACGAGGAAGTATTAAAAAGGTTGCATGCCCTGGCCCAAAGTATATCTCCCATTACAGCCACCATGGACTCTGCCCAACGCCTCCAGATGCACCTGGCAGCTGTGTTCTGCAATAACTTCACCAATCACCTCATTGCCCTCGCTAAATTCTATTGTGAGCAGGAAGGAAGGGATTTTTCGCTGCTGGCCCCCATTATCCGGGAAACTTTCCAGCGGCTGGATAAATATCCACCCGAATCTGTACAGACCGGGCCGGCTTTAAGGCACGATGAACAGACCATGGCCCTTCATGAATCCATCCTGGCACAGTATCCTGCCATGCAGCAGATCTATCCCATGTTGTCCGAAAGTATTTACCAGTTCCACCACGCAGAAAAATAGCCTATTTTTGCCCATTCATGGAAAAACAGATGAATGTATTGGAACAATTCAGGCACATCCGCACCTTCGTATTTGATGTGGATGGTGTGCTGACAGACGGAACGGTACAATTGCTCCCGAATGGGGAACAAAGCCGCAAAATGAATATCCGGGACGGCTATGCCCTGCAGCTTGCGGTAAAAAAGGGCTATCGCATAGCCGTTATTTCCGGCGGACGTTCGGAAAGCGTAATTACACGCCTCAACGGATTAGGTATCACAGACATTTTCACCGGCGTGAACAATAAACAGGAGAAACTGGAAGATTATGCCCTTGAGCACGATCTGCTTTGGGAAGAAGTATTGTTCATGGGAGACGATATCCCGGATTACAGGGCCATGCAGTTATGCGGTTTACCGGTTTGCCCCGGAGACGCCACGCCAGAGATCAAAAGTATCAGTAAATATATTTCCCCCGTTGCCGGTGGCCAGGGCTGCGTACGTGATGTGATCGAAAAAGTACTGAAACTCAACGATCACTGGACAATGGACGAAGGGGTGCCATCAAGATAATGAGGGATGACGATTAGTTCCATTACTTTCGTGATTCAAATTGAATAATTCTACATAGAACTAAATATGACTCTCCTCGCGGCTTTTTTCAGAATGATACGTTACCCGAACCTGATCTATATTGCACTGACGCAACTGCTGCTGCAATATTGCGTGGTTAGGCCCGTATTATTAAATAGTGGCGCGGAGCCTTCACTCACCCTCCCGCACTTCCTGATGTTAACCCTGTCTACCATCCTGGTAGCAGCCGGCGGATATATCATCAATGATTATTTCGACATCAATATAGACCTCGTCAATAAACCGGAAAAAATGGTGGTGGACAGGATCATCAACCGCCGCTGGGCCATGGCATGGCATACCATATTAAATATGGCCGGCGTATCGCTTGGTTTCCTTGTCGCTTTCCAGATCGGGCAGTTCTACCTGGGTTTTGTTCAGGTGATCTGCACCCTGCTGCTCTGGTTCTATTCCACTTCTTTCAAACGCCAGGTGCTGATCGGTAACGTGGTGATCTCCATCCTCACCGCACTGAGTGTTGTAGTGGTGGGTTTTTATGAAAAACAGATCTATTCCAGCTTTGAAGCCATTATGTCCTTCGAGGGCAGAAAGCTCATTAAGATCATTGGCGTATATGCCACCTTTGCTTTCGTATTATCCATGGTCCGCGAGATCGTGAAAGATATGGAAGACATGATCGGCGACAGCAAAGATGGTTGCCGCACCTTACCCATCGTATGGGGATTGAAAAAAACAAAACGTTTTACCATCCTCCTGATGGTGATCCTGCAGGCTTTGCTGATCACTATTATGATCGTAACGGGTTTGAAGGAATGGTATGCGGCCGTTGCTTACATCTTCGTTTTTGTACTGGTACCCTTTACGTTCTTTGTACAGAAACCATTTCTTACGGCCTATTCGCCGGAACAATATCATAAGATCAGTACCTGGATCAAGATCGTTATGCTCACAGGTATACTCTCCATGATCTTCTTTAAAATCATGTTATAATGTACGCTGGTAAACGTGTAATCCTTGCATCGCAATCTCCGCGCCGCAGGCAGTTATTGGAACAGGCCGGTATTCCTTTTGAAGTGATGGTAAGTGATGCGGAAGAAACCTTCCCGCCGGAAATGCCTGCCGCCGAAGTACCGGTCCATATTGCCCGGCTAAAGGCTAATGCCGTCAGCGCATCTTTTGGAAAAGAAGATGTGGTCATTGCCGCAGATACCATTGTACTGCTCGATAAAAAGATCATCGGCAAGCCGGTGGACCGGACAGATGCCATCAATATCCTTTCCAGCTTAAGCGGACGTATACACGAAGTGATCACCGGCGTAGTGATCCGTTTCAATGGTTCGGAAGACGCCTTCTCCCAAACAACAGAAGTGCATTTCAAGCCCCTCAGCCGGGAACAGATCGAATACTATGTGGATCATTATCAGCCTTTTGATAAAGCCGGGGCCTATGCCATCCAGGAATGGATAGGGGCGGTGGGCATCGACCGCATTAATGGCTGCTTCTATAATGTAATGGGGCTCCCCATCAGCCAGGTAGCGGAACGGTTAACCAGATTATAATTATCTATACATTATAAAAATAATATTTATATTTGTCCCCGAAATGCAGAAATTTATAATGTAAGGAAGCCCTATGCTGAAAACCATTGGATGCTTAACAGTGCTGGCAATAACCCTGGCAGCCTGTAGGAAAAAAGACACTCCGCCCGCTCCTCCAGTGGACTACTGGTTGGTTTCCAGCATAATAAGGGGAACAGATACCATCCGCCTTACCTATTCTTCCAACAGAACAGTGAAACAGGTAAATGAAGCCAATGATTCATGCCGGATCGTGTATGAAAATGGCCGCATCAAACAGTTCGTGTACCTGATGGAATATGTGAAAAATCTGCCTTTTAAATCATTCAGCTACAACGGGAACAATATCGTGCGTATCAACCAGTACGGCTGGAACCTGCAGAATGAATGGGTGATCCTGGATTACGATTCCCTGGTATACAGGAATGGCCGCCTGGCTGAATATCATCAGATCAACGGAGGCGTACGCAGCAGGGTAAATAAATTTACCTGGGAAGGGAAGAACATTATCAAAGAGGAAGGTTTTGATGTAAACCAGGAAGTGGATATACCGGCTTATGTGAACACCTATACGTATGCTGAAGAAGCAGGTGTGCAAAACCGCATTAACGGTCAGTTCCTTTTCCTGTACCTCTTCCGGGACTTTACCCTGATGAGTGATAAGATGCTGGCCAAAGCAGAACGTGCAAGGGTTCCGGGTGATATACTCTTCTCCCGTACGGTAAAAGAGTTTGTACTGGAAGATAAAAATGTCATAAAAACAATGGAAACAATAGAAGACATCGATAACAACCAAACATCAACATATAATACCGTGTTCAAATACACGAAGTTTAACCAGTAAAACCTTACAGATCCTATCCTATGAAAAAGACACTATTAAGTATCACCGTTGTGATACTGCTTTTTGCAGGCTGCAACGACAAGGATGATACAACTCCCAAAGCTGAAAAATGGTACATCAGCAAATCCATCGAGAAAAGAGGAAGCGGAAACGCAGATGATACAACAGTAGTAACGTACAACGCGGATAATACGGTAAAAGAATTCTCCAGCGGATCCGGCATTGATTACCAGGCTTCAGGCCCTGTATATGAAGGAGGAAAGATCATCCGTATCCAGGAAAAAAGGTCCGAGCAGGGTATACCGGGTACCCGGGCATCATTCGTTTACACCGGTGATCAACTGACCAGGATCAATAATTTTGGGTACGATGCTGACCGCAATGAATGGTATGATGAGAGTTACGATTCTTTGGTGTACAAAAACGGCAAACTTTCCGAATTCTACGAATTTGAAAAGACCGGGTATACATTATTCTTCAAACTCACCTGGGAAGGCAGCAATGTTAAAACAGTGGAACGTTCTTCCAAAGCGCCCGAAGATGCTGCTTATACTTTGCATAGTATAGCTACCAATACCTATGATAACAAAGCAGCCTTACACCTCCTGCTGAACAACAATTACATCTGGCTGGTGAATGTAATGAACTTCGAAAACCTGAGTGCCAACAACCTCGTTAAACAGGAAGTACACTATCAGCCATCAGGCATACTTAATGACCGCACTACCATTACCTTAACCTACAACGATGCGGGCCTGCCGGAAGGAATAGATACCAAATGGGAATACCTGCAGGTAGATCCCTCACACGTAGAGAACAGCCAGACATTATTTATATACGCTAAACGTTAAGCTCTATGAAAAAATATTGCTGGCTTTTACTACTATAACACTCCTTCAAAAGATAAAATATACAAACCAGATACCCTATGAAAAAAACACTGTTGGGCTTAACAGCCATAACCCTCTTTTTTGCAGCCTGTAAAAAAGATGATGCTTCACCGGAAACCTACTACCTGAGCAAACTGATCGATGTGGGAGAAGATGGTAATGATACCACGCTGATCTCTTATAATGCAGACAACACTTTCAAAGAAACCTACAGTGCAGCCATGAATAATGGCCAGCTGGAATTCTTTGCAGAAGGTCCTGTATATGAAGGTGGGAAAATAGTGGCTATCCAGCAAAGAAGCAGTTTTACGCCTACGTCTCATTATTCCAGATCATTTGTTTATACAGGTACCCAGGTAACCAAAGTGAATTACTATTGGGACAATGATCAGGATGGACAATATGTTATAGCGCCTGTTTTTGATTCTCTGGTATATACTGCCGGCAAACTATCTGAATTATGGCATCTTGACCCGAATATGCCGGATAACCAGACTAAATACCTCCTTACCTGGGAAGGGAACAATGTGAAAACATGCAGTCTTTACTTTAAAATGCCCGGCACTGATTTCCTGCTGCACAGCGTAACGAAATATACCTATGATAACAAGCCGGGATTCCAGCATATCCTCGGAAGTTACCATTGGCTAAGCAATCCTACTTCCTTTGAATACCTGAGTGCCAATAACCTGCTGAAAGAAGAAGAGTACAGGGAAGATGTACTGCGTTTTACTTCCACTAATGTATACACCTATGAAGGCAACCTGCTGAAAATGGTGGATACGGAAGATAAATACACTGAACCGGCCAGCACAGAAACCTACAAAACTAAACTTGAATATACCACCAGATAACACCATCCTATGAGAAAAACACTGTTAGGCTTAACGGCCATTTCCCTCTTTTTTGGAGCCTGTAAAAAGGACGATGCTTCCCCTGAAACCTACTATCTCAGCAAAATGATCGAAATAGGAGAAGATAGTAATGATACTACATTCATCTCCTATAACGGGGACAATACTTTCAAAGAATTATCGTATGCCTATACCAGCAACGGGGAGCCTGTATCCTATTCGGAAGGCGCGGTATATGAAGGAGGAAAAATAGTATCCCTTTACGAAAAAAGGAACGGCACTACTACAACTACAAGGTCCTTTGTTTATACAGCGGGTGTAGTTACCCGGGTAATATATCATGGAGACATTAACGGAGATGGGTTGGAAGATAATCGTTATGATTCCCTGGTATACGCTTCAGGAAAACTCAGTGAAATTTATTCAATGGACGGATCTAATGCCGGTTATGTCTATAAATACCTTCTTACCTGGGAGGGTAATAATGTGAAAACTCGCAGTACTTTCTATAAGTTTTCCGGCACTGAATACACATCAGATGGTGTTTCAAAATATACCTATGATAACAAGCCCGGTTTCCAAAAGCTCTTTGGCAGCTATCAGTGGTTAAACGATCTGAGCAGTGTTGAAAACCTGAGTGCCAATAATATCACAAAAGAAGAGTCCTACAGGGATGATGTGCTGCGTGCCACTTATTCTAATGTATATACTTACGAAGGTAACCTGCTGAAAATGGTAGATTCTGAGAATACATATCCGGATCCTGCTTACAATGAAACCTATAAAGTTAAACTTGAATACATCAAAAAATGAGAAAAATACTTTTAAGCGCTGCTGCTTTTATGCTGCTGCTGTCTGCCTGTAAGAAGGATGATGCAACGCCTGCTGAGGAATGGTACCTCAGTAAATTCACGAGTGTGGAAGCAGGCCGTACGGATACTATTACCACTACGGTGAAGTTAACCAATAATACCATCTCTGAATTAACGGAAGGAGGTATGGATGCAGGAACACCCTGGTACTTTACCACACAAACGGTATTTGAAGGCAACAAATTAACGCAAGTCAAAGAATCCAGTGATGTAGATCCCACACCAAGGGTGATCAATTCACTGGAATATACTGGCGATAAAATTGCGAAGATCAACTATTACGGCTCTAACCAGGGCCAGGACTGGGGCATTACCGGTTACCATGAAATGGTATACAATGCACAGGGTAAAGTAACAGAGATCAGAACAAAAGGGGTACCGGCAAATGAGTATGCTACATTATACAAGATCACCTGGGAAGGCGAAAATGTGAAGAGCCTCACGGTGTTTAATGTAGTAGGTACCGATACCAGCCAGGCAAATACCGAAAAGTATTCCTATGACGACAAACCAGGTATTCACCGTGCACTTTTTGGCAGCGGTTTTATCTGGAATGGCGCTCCCACCTCAGTGGAGAACCTGAGTGCTAATAACCTGTTGAAGAAAGAGATCTATTACAATGAAACGCTGTATACCCGTATCACTTATGAACGGACTTATAACGAAAGGAACCAGGTGAAAGAGCAAAAAATGAAGATCGAATCACTTCAGGAGCCAACATCAACACAAAATAAGATCATTACCTATACTTACACGAAGAAGTAGTAGGCTTGCTGAGAAAAAAAAGAGGCTGTATCATAACTGATACAGCCTCTTTAGTTATCTGCTTTGAAAAAGTATCTCTTATCCAAAAAAGTGCTTCTTACCCGAAGACACTTCTTACCCGGTAAAATAAAAAGCATCTCTTATCCAAAAACACCTCTTATCCGAAAAATACCTCCTGCCTGGTAAAATAAAAAAACTCCGCCCTCTGCTGCGCGGCAAGGTCCCGGCAAAAACTAATGTTCCAACACCAGCAAATTCACCTCTTTATTCTTCAACCACGCCGCATCTTTTAATTTATCAAGGTTGATAGTCCCCACCACGTAACGGTAAGTAGGCGATTCATACTTCTCCGAAATATTGTAGAACTCCGTAAGATCAACCTGGTCAGGCCTGCTGTACCTCACATATACCTGCAATTGAAGGTCGTTAGTGAAAGTAGGCTGGTTGGATTGTTTGATCTTCTTATACTCGTAGCGGTAATTGTATAATAATGCAGAAATATCGCTTAGTACGGCACTGCCGGTAGCAGTACCACCTGCACCTTTACCCACAAAGAACTGCTTATCCGTGAACGCGCTTTCCAACAGAATACCGTTGTATTCATTATACACATCATAAAGCAGGTTGTGCTCCCTGATAAGATGTGGTAATACATAAGCATTCACATGCCCGTTCTGCCTGCGGCAGGTACCGATCAGTTTGATGGTACAGTTACGCTGGCGGGCAAACTGAATATCGAAATCATTCAGGTGGCTGATACCGAAGTTGTATACATTCTCAGGTTTCACAAACGTACCGAACGCATGCAGCAACAGGATCACGATCTTAAATTTAGGATCATATCCTTCAATGTCCAGCGTAGGGTCTGTTTCTGCGAAGCCGAGGTCCTGCGCCTGTTGCAGTGCAGTTTCAAAGCTGAGGTTCTCTTCAAATATCTTGGTGAGAATGAAGTTGGTAGAACCATTGCAGATACCTTCCACTGCATTCAGCAGATCGTTGTCATAATATTCTTCCAGGTTACGGATGATGGGAATACTCGCGCAGCTGGATGCTTCGTAGAGGAACGGAACTTTGTTCTCCACCTGCAGCTGATACAGTGCAGGCAGGTTCTCTGCGATCATACGTTTGCTGGCGCTTACCACCGCTTTACCATTCTTCAGGGCAGTGCTTACGATATTGAAAGCAGCGTCCGTTTCGTTGATCAATTCCACTACCACATCGATAGTAGGATCGTTAAGGATATCGTTAGGGTCCGTCGTGAAATAGCTCATGTCTATCGGACGGGGTTTACTGGGGTCTTTAATACAGATCTTTTTGATCCTTGCGTTGATACCTTTTGTTCGGTTCAGTACTTCATAGAGGCCCTGGCCTACACAGCCAAATCCGAAAATGCCAAGATTAATGTTCTTCTTTTCCATAGTTTATTGCAGTACAGTAATTTGTTTGCCGATAGGCTGATTAAGTTTATCCAAAGCTTGTTTAAGGTCATTGATGAGATCTTCCGCATCTTCGATGCCTACAGACAAACGGATGCAGGAATCCTGCAGCCCGGCCTTGCGACGGAATTCTTCAGGTATGTTGCGATGCGTCATTGTCACCGGGTGATTGAGCATGCTTTTTACGCCGCCAAAACTTTCAGCCAGTTTAAACAGCTTGGTAGCGTTTACAATACGGATCGCATTTTTGATCTGGTCTTCCTTCAGTGAAAAGCTCACCATACCACCATATCCTTTTTGCTGCTTACGTGCAATATGATGGTTCTTATGGGTAGGCAGCCCCGGATAGAATACCTTATCCACCGCAGGATGGTCTGCCAGGAAAGTAGCCACGGCAGTAGCGTTGGCACATTGTTTCTCCAATCGCAGCGACATGGTTTCTATCCCCCTGATCGTAAGCCATGCTTCAAAAGGACTGAGGATACTACCGGAGATATTCTGGTTAAACCTGATCTGATCTGCCAGTGTTTTATTATTCACCACAACCAGTCCTGCTATTACATCAGAATGGCCGGAGAGATATTTGGAGGCACTGTGGATCACAATATCAGCCCCCAGTGGAATAGGTTTCAGCAGCAGGGGAGTGGAGAAAGTATTGTCCACCACCAGCAGGATGTTATGCTGTTTGGCGATCTTGCTGATAGACTTGATATCAGAGATCTTCAAAGTGGGATTGGTGGGAGATTCCAGCCAGATGATCTTCGTTTTCGGCGTGATCTTCTCCAGCACTTTATCAATATCGCTGGTATCAACAAAATTCACTTTGATGCCAAAGCGCTCGAACATGGCGTTAAAGATCTGGAAGATCCCACCGTAGGTATCTTCCACAGCCATGATCTCATCACCACTCTTTAATAATTTCAATACGGCATCTATGGCAGACATTCCACTGGCAAAGGCGAATCCTGCATAACCCTCTTCCAGGCTGCAGATCAGGTCTTCCAGCACTTTTCGCGTGGGATTATTGGCCCGCGAAAATTCGAATCCTTTATTAATGCCCGGGCTTTCCTGCACAAACGTTGAAGTTTGGTAGATCGGCACCGAAATGGCTCCCGTCAGTTCATCTATCGGGATGCTGTGGATCAGTTGCGTAGATGGTTTCATGGTCGATCAATGTTTTTACGAAACGAACAAGCCGTTGCGATTGCGATTCACTGTAAACGTGTAAGTTCTGAATTTTCAGCTTAATGTGCAGAAAGGAGCGGGCATAAAAAAAGCCCTTCCGGGGTTGGAAGAGCGTAAGCAATATAATGATGCTATCGTAATATCTCTGCCAACTTATCTTTCCCCTTATATAGGGGCCGGAATTAGCACCTTTTTTCCGTGTAACCGGAATTGGTTGCTAAGGCTTCGCAGGGCCAGTACCCTCTGCCTTTCTGGATAAGTGATGTTTAAGAACTGTGCGCAAAGGTAATGGTAGAAGGGCCAGATTTCCAAATACGGTCTCAGAATTTCGATTTTTAATAATTTTTGTAGTAATTTATTGACGGTTTGTAATAGTATTTTATGTTTGTTGACCCATTATTCTCAGAGGAATTGCTGCAGCATATCTGGCAATTCGGTTTGTTCGACCAGCGCCACCTTTCCACCATCAGGGGAGAGCCCATCACCATTATCAAAGCCGGGATCCTTAACCGGGATGCCGGGCCGGACTTTACAGCAGCCAGGGTCCGCATCGGCGGAGTGGAATGGGCAGGGAATGTAGAATTGCATTATCGCAGCTCGGATTGGCGCAAACACGGCCACCATCGCAATCAGCGCTATGATAATGTGATCCTGCATGTGGTTTTTGAACACGATACCGATGCCCTGAACATTCCCTGCCTGGAATTGCAGCAGCGGATCCCTAAAATGCTGCTGAAGCGCTACCAGCAATTAAAAGAGGAGGCTGCCTTTGTTCCCTGTACCCCTTTATTACACCGGATCACGGAAGAAGATTGGCAAACCTGGAAGGGTAAACTCATGCGGGAGAGGTTTGAACGTAAAACCAGCCTCTTTTTGAACTGGCTGCAGCAGAATCATTTTAATTGGGAGGAGGTTTGTTTCCGTGCTATGGCACAGGGTTTTGGCATGCCGGTGAATACGGATGCCTTTCTGCAACTGGCCCAATCCATGCCCTTTGTATTACTGGCCCGTCAGCGGCCGCATTTACAAAGACTGGAATCTCTGCTGTTCGGGCAGGCTGGTATGCTGGCAGGAAGTTTTAAAGATGCCTATCCGCAGCAGTTGCAGGAAGAATATCGTTTCCTGCAGCATAAACATCAACTGGAACCTTTGCCATCCCATGGCTGGCGTTGGCTAAGGATGAGGCCTTCCGCTTTTCCTACTATGCGGATCGCCTGTTTTTCCATGCTGCTGCATCATACCCCGCATCTCTTTTCCCGCATCCTTGAAACAGAAGACCTGCCATCGCTGGAGAAACTTTTTTTCGTAGCACCTTCCCCGTATTGGGAAGATCATTACCGTTTTGATATCCCCGCCATACGTACTGCCGGGATCGGAAAAGGCACGGTGCATCACATCCTCATTAACACGGTTATCCCCTTATTACATTTATACGGCAAACACATGGGCCTGCCTCAATACCCGCAAAGGGCGGCCAGGTTCCTCCAACAATTGCCTGCTGAAAATAACCGTATCATTCGCGGCTGGGCAGCAGAAAATACCATAGCGGCTTCCGCCTGGGATTCCCAGTCTTTGCTGCAATTAAAACAGTATTACTGTGAGGAAAAGAAGTGCCTGGAATGTATGGTAGGCCGGCGTTTGATCAGAGGTGCCGATGTGAATGAATGCCGGGAGGATGAGTTGGGCTTTGAACTATAAAAAGCCCTGCCGCAGCAGGAGAGGTGTAGAGCATTACAAGACCACCGCTGTAGGTGCAAATCAGAGATTAAACAGAACAGGTTAAACGGGTTCCTGCCGTCAAAAAGTCCCGCCGCAGGCAAAGATAGATTAAATGAATTCCTTCCATCGGAGAGCCCGCCGCAGGCGTAAACCGGATTAAACAGAACGCAGTTCTGTTTAATCCGCCTAAAAAATATTACCAGTTAAAGGTCACATCCTGCTTAATGTCCGGGTGCACACTCTCAGCCACAGGGCAGGTAAAAGCCACATTCTCCAGGATCTTCTGATCTTTTTCCTCCAATCCATGCCCTGCCGGAAAATCAAACTGGATCTTCACCCCAATAATCCTCCGCGGCTCAGTCCCCATGATCTTTTCCACACTTACCGCCGTACCATCAATATTCCATCCCTTATCCCTTGCTTTAATTCCCATGATCGTAAGCATACAGGAACCAAGGGCCGTCGCCACCAGGTCACTCGGCGAAAACCGCTCTCCTTTTCCGTTATTATCCACCGGTGCATCCGTTTCTATTACCGTACCTGACCGGAGATGCTTTGCTGTAGTTCTGAGTTCGCCATTGTAAAGGATCGCTGCTGTTTGCATGATATATGAATTTGTCTGTAAAATAAGTGTATTTTTAGTAAATCCGCCTATACGAAGGTACGCCTGAACTACTGCCAACTCTCAACAAATTTGTCTATGTTTGTATAGGAATAAAACATAAAACGTATTCAGGCGTTTAATTAAAATATAATCGCGCTCACGGTGAAAAAAATAAATGTACTCTTACTATTATTGCTGACTTCCACCATGCTCTATGCCCAAAGTAGCCGGCAATCCAAAAAGGAGGAAAAGGAAGAGAAAAGGCTCAGGAAGATCTCACTTTTCAGGGAGATCGAAGAAGGGGATAACCTCTTTAACAGGGAGTTTTCCGGTGGCGCCCGCCTTAATACAGACGGATGGACGGGTTTCCTGGAAATGGGCTTCCGCAAGAACGCCTCTTTCGTGAACTACTTCCAGTTCGAATTTTCAGAAAAAAGAGATCCCAAACAGGATCGTGCTTCCAGGGTATTGAATTCCCAGATGGGCTACACCATCAGCACCACCCCCTTTGTATATGGGAAAAAGAATAATTTCTACCAGGCCAAACTGGGCGTGGGGCAGAAATACCTCATTGGAGGAAAAGGCAATAAGAACGGTGTGGAAGTGAATGCCATCTATTATGGTGGTCTGTCCCTCGGCCTCGTGAAGCCTTATTACCTGGACCTTATGAATGATTCCGGCGATCCCAATAACCGCCGGACAGTAAAGTATTCCGAAGATATACGGGAGGATTTCCTGAACCGTGACCTGATATACGGCGCCGGCGGCTTTACCAAAGGCTGGAGCGAATTGAAAATGAACCCCGGGCTGCATGCCAAGTTAGGGTTCCGCTTCGATTGGGCCAAGTTCAATGAAGTAGTCTCCGCCCTGGAAGTAGGTATAAACGCCGAATATTACACCAAAAAGGTGGAAATCATGGTGGATGACGCTGGTAAGTCCTTCTTTTTCAATGCTTATGTAGGAATACAACTGGGGAAACGCTGGAATAAGTAACTTTGTATCTTATTAAAGAAAGGATTTGCGATGCAAGAATTACCCGTAATCGCAGCTGAACCAGCTGCGCCGAGAGTGAAAAAGCCCGACTGGCTGCGTGTGAAACTACCAATCGGAGAGAATTACAGGCAGGTAAGGAACCTGGTAGACACACATAAATTACACACCATCTGCGAAAGCGGAAATTGTCCAAATATGGGCGAGTGCTGGGGAGCCGGTACTGCCACTTTCATGATCCTGGGCAATGTCTGTACCCGAAGCTGCGGATTCTGCGCCGTAGCCACCGGTCGCCCTGAACCGGTTGATTGGGATGAACCCCAAAGGGTGGCAGAAGCCATCTACCTGATGAAGGTAAAACACGCCGTTATCACTTCTGTTGACCGCGATGAATTAAAAGATGGTGGTTCCATCATCTGGGCCAATACTATCAAAGCTGTTCGCGCCCTCAATCCTGATACCACCATGGAAACCCTGATCCCTGACTTCAGAGGCATCTGGGAAAACCTGGAACGTGTGATCGAAGCTGCGCCGGAAGTGGTATCCCACAACCTGGAAACAGTGGAACGTATGACCAAACAGGTGCGTATCCAGGCCAAATATCACCGTAGCCTTGAAGTGATCCGCCGCTTAAAAGAAGGTGGCATGCGTACCAAAAGTGGCATCATGTTAGGCCTTGGCGAAACCAAAGAAGAAGTGGTACAGGCTATGCAGGACCTCGCAGACAATGGTTGTGATGTAATAACCCTGGGTCAGTACCTTCAACCTACTCCCAAACACCTTCCCGTGATCCGCTTTGTACATCCTGATGAATTTGCAGAGCTGAGAGAGATCGGTTACAACATGGGACTGGACTATGTAGAAGCCGGACCACTGGTTCGTTCTTCCTACCATGCTGAAAAACACATTTTCAGCGGCAGAAAATAACAATACTATTACCATGATATTAAAAGGCTAAAGAGGCATACTCTTTAGCCTTTTATTTTTCTATTTTGCGGCATGAAACGGATACTACTATTGCTCCTGACAATTCCGTCCTTCGCATCTGCACAGCTGCGCTGGCACCTCTCCGAAACACATAACCAGGGCCTGCCGGATGGCGTGAAGGTATATGAAACAACAGATTCATTAGACGGCAAACCGTTCAGGGCTTTTTACCTGGAGGCAGACCTGAAAGATCCGCAGCTGGAATTCAGTGTAAGAGAAGGGAAAGGGAAACGTTATACACCTGCGCAGTATGATAGCATCGAAGGGCCCAATGTGATCGCTGTCATGAATACTACCTTTTTCTCCTTCACTACCAACAGAAGCCTCAACCTGGTAGTACATGAAGGGAAAGTAGTGGATGTGAACCCCAAATCCGTAAAGAACAAATATTTCACCCGTTCTGCTTTTGGCCTCGACCGTAAAGGCCGCCCGGACATTGCCTGGGTATATAATGTTGGAAAGAAAGAAGTGCCCTATGCATATGATGTACCCAATACTGGTAAGATAAACGGAACGGATACCATCTGGCAACAACCCGGAAAAAGGGGCGCGCATAAATGGAAGATGAAAGAAGCCGTAGGCGGGGGCCCTATCCTCGTGCAGAATGGGCAGCCTTATATAACCCCGGCTGAAGAAGGTATGGGAGGATCATTACTTCTTTTCCATCCCAGAACGGCGATCGGGTATACGGCAGATCACAAACTGATCATGATGGTGATTGAAGGAAGGAATAAAGGAGTAGCAGAAGGTGCTATCTTCCCGCAAATGGCAAAGATCTTTACAGACCTGCATTGTGTGGAAGCCATGAATATGGATGGCGGCGGTTCTTCTGCTTTGTTCGTAAACGGAAAGAACACCATCAAAACATCTGATGGATCACAAAGACCGGTACCCGCTGTGTTAATGATCAAACGAAAAGCACCTTAGCCAACATCCACACCATCTTTCTTATCTCCTTTTCGTTCCCCGTCTTCATCAAAGACTTGTAACAGATGCCACTCCGTCATGCCCGTCATCAGCAACGCGCAGAAAATAACCGGGCAGATGGTGAGGTACAGGAAGGCATCCGTTTGTGTTTTGAACAACAATGCCATTAACAGTCCGAAAGGGATCAGCACGTAAGCCATGCAACGGGAAAGATAAGCGGCATACTGATTGGCTTCATGCCAGGTTTTCTCATTAATAGTAGAGGAGAAGGTGCGGTAGCCATACCAGGCTTTCATACTGCGAGGGGGGTATTTCCGGATCATGAAACCCATGAAGAGGAAGAGCAGTCCTGCTAACAAACTGGCATTACAGAAGGGGCTGTAGATAATGCTTTGCATAAAAAAACGTGGCATAACGTATTTACACCGCTATACCACGTCTTTAAAACACTTTTCACGATTGTTTTGTTGAGTTGGCTGATGCTTTTTTACAATTCACCAGTCCTTCTATTGTTTTGTGGAGTCTGCCGGTGCTTTTTTGCGGTTCAGCAGTCCTTTTAATGTATTATTCAGTGTTTTCTCCGCAGCTTTCCCTGCATCCTGTAATGGTTTGCCTGATTGGGTACTGTCCTTATTGCCCAGCAGCTGTTTTTTCAATTCATCTTTCACGGCAGAAGCCACTTCTTTCTTCACCGATTGCAAAGAATCTTTTACAGTGTTCTTAATAGTATCCACTTTATTCTTTACCAATGCCGTAGCCTGATCTTTCAGGTTATTGGCGGCGTTACCCGCTACTTCTTTCAGATCAGTTTTCAGGGATGGTTTCAGCAAACTTCCACCCATCAGTACATTGAGATAAACCGTATCACTAATGGTAACAGGGATGCCTTTATTATTCGCCTGTGTAACCAGGTTGTTCACCAGGCTGTTTCCCTGCTGGCCCAGCAATGCACGGGGCAATGCCAGTTGCATGGTGTAGTCCATAGACTGATCAAAACCATGTGAACCACCAATTAACATGTTCATGTTAGAAAGCTTCACACGGAAAGGGTTCACCTTCATGCGCCCGTTCTCAAATGCGAAATAGTTCTTGATATCCCTTACAGAAATATCTTTCAGGGAATTCACATTCAATTGCGTAGCCAGTTGGTCCAGCGGAGCGAATTTCTTCAGGAAGCCCTGTATCAGCAGCAGGTTACCATCTCCTGTAAGTGTGCTGAGGTCTGGGGACATGTCCTTGCCCAGCTTACCTTTCATCGTCAATTGCGAACTCAGTTTACCACTCAGGAATTGTGCGATGGGCATGAGCTTCTGTACTGTATTGAAAGCTTTAAAGGTTTGCTGGATATCCAGTTCCTTTACATCGTAGGTAAGACTGATATCAGGATGCAGTTTGTCTGTTTTTGTAGAGTAAGTACCATCTACTTTCATGCTTCCCTGCAGCGTATTCCCTTTGATATCCTTCATGGTTACCGTCTGATCGCTGATCAGCAAAGTACCGGATAACCCGGTGAGGTCTACTTTATCATAATGCACTTTATCAGCCTGGGCCTGTATTGTGAAATCGAGGTTATTGGGAACAGCAAAAGGAACTGCCGCTGCAGTATCGGCAGGTTTGGCATCCGTACTACCTTCCGTATTGCCGGTAGCCATCCATTTATCAAGATTGATGTTGTCCGCTTTCAAAGCCAGCCGCCCATTCAGCGCATCGTTGCGGAGTGCGTAAGCCAGCAGGTTATTTACTTCACCGGTTGCGGAGAAATTAGTTCCGAGGTATTGCCCCATGAATTCCTGTACCGTTACATTCTTTGGATTGAACTGCATCAGCAGGCTGGATACTTTCACGCCATCAGGATAATCCTTGCTGCTGTAAGCCATGTTATTCACCGCCAGTTTTCCGGAGGCGTCGAAGTTTTCATATTGCTGCTTTTCTATGGCACTCATATATCCCCGCGCTTTCAGGTCCGCATCCAGTAATCCGCTGAGTTTGGTGCCTGCTTCCAGTTTCACGAACTGCATCACTTTGCTGAGGTCCAGTTTACCTTTGGCAGCAGCATCCAGGTAAAGGTCAGATACCGGTGTTTTTACCATCAGGCGGAGGTCTACAGGGCTTTCATCCATTTCAAGATGAGCCTGTGGTACATCCACGATGGTATGGTCAGGTACACCATCCGGGTTACTAACGTTCACGGCTAACTGAATGTTCTTCACCGGCTTAGGCAGGTCAGGATATTGGAAGAAACCATTCTTGATGGTCAGGTGTAATCCATATGCCGGTAATTGCTCCGGTGTATAGGTACCTTTCACAAAACCTGAAAAGGTAGTGCTGCCACTGGTTTTGATACTGGCAAAGTCCTGGGAGTAAATGGCCGGGATCAGGGAGAGGATGTCTTTGAAGTCCGTAGAAGGCGCATCGAATTTGATATCCATTTTATAGGTGCTGTCGGTCAGCAGCTGGATAAACCCTTCTGATGCAATCTTCAGGTTGTTAACTGAGATCTTATCCGTTTTGAAAGCGTAGGTGCTTGTTTTATTGGCGATATTGATATCTGCGAGGATTTCTGCCTTTGCATTAAGCAGGTAAGGAATGAACCCTTGTGCATAACTAACTGATTCCGCAGTAGTAGTGGTTTGCAGGGTGAATTCATCCTGGGAGAAATCTCCTTTTCCTTTATGGTTCAGCTGCTCGATGGTCAATGCCATATGTCCCTGGCGGTCAGTGTATTTGATAGTGGCATCCTCAATACTGTATTGCTGCAGGCTGAGGGCAAATTCACTTTGTGCAGTATCTGCGGGTGCTGTAGCGGAGGTAGTGGTATCAGGTTTAGTGATATCCCAGTTGGCACGGCCTTGTTCATCCACGGTGGCGTAAATGCGGGGCTGTTGTAATACTACGTTGTAGATATCGATATTATCCCCTTTAATGGCGCTCATGAGGTTCATGGCCAGGTCCAGGCGGCGTACGGCCAGCAGCGTATCTCCTTCAAAATGATTTACGCCGGTGATGGATAATTCTTCCAGTGCTACCGCTAAGCGGGGAAATCTGCGGAAGAGGCTGATATCCACATCTTTAAAATCTACTTTGGCATTCAGGTTTTTGTTCAGCTCAGTCTTCAACTTCGCCATGATCTGGCCCTTAAAGAAATAGGGAATAGCGATCAGTAATCCGATTATTACGAGCAATGTGATCCCGATACCTTTCAGTACCTTTTTTAACTTCATAGGATGCTTTTTATTAAACAATGTCTAAAGATAGCAAATCACCCCACCTAAACTTAATTTCTGTTAATTTTGCCATTAAATTAACAACATGACGCCGGAAAGGAAAGAAAGGCTCTTATCAGTATTAAACAAACGGCAGGCCAATCTGACAGTGGTATTGGAAAACGTGGAAGACCCGCATAATATTTCAGCCGCCATGCGCACCTGCGATGCCGTTGGTATCCAGGATATGTATGTACTGACTAACAAAACACCCCGCCGCCATTGGGGAAGAAGAAGTTCTTCCAGTGCGGACAAGTGGCTGACCATCCATCAGTACACGGATGTAAATGAACTCTTTGCCGTATTGCGCCAGCGATTCGATAAAATATATACCACCCATCTTTCTTCAGATGCCGTAAGCCTCTATGAACTGGATTTTACCGGTTCTGTGGCTTTAGTATTCGGTAGTGAGCATTATGGGATCAGCGAAGAAACCCGTGCCCTGGCAGACGGGAATTTTATTATTCCCATGCAGGGGATCATCCGTTCCCTGAATATCTCTGTGGCTTGTGCTATCAGCATCTATGAAGCCATGCGCCAGAAAATGGCGGCCGGCCATTATGAACAGCCCAGTTTGCCTGCAGCACAGCGGGAAATGTTGTTAAACGAATGGGGATTTAAAGAAGAAGACCTTACAACATGAAAAAGCTTTTACCTGTTTTATTATTTTTTTGCCTTCCCGCCTTTTCGTTTTCGCAGGAAGTGACGCGTATTAAAGCCTCCGACCTGGATCAATTGATGCAGTATAAAGATAGCCCTGTAGTGATCAATCTCTGGGCCACCTGGTGCGGGCCCTGCATTAAGGAAATGCCTCATTTTGTAAAACAGGCGGCGAAATTCCCGCAGGTGAAATTTGTTTTCCTGAGCCTTGATATGAAGGATGCGTATCCCGCACAGATCACCAAGTTTGCACGCAGGCATAAGATCCGTTCTTCCCTTGTATGGCTGGATGAATCTAACGCCAATAAATATGCGGCAAAGATTGATCCGCGTTGGGAAGGAAGTATACCTGCTACTATTTTTATTAATAAAGGAGGATACAGGAAATTTGTGGAGGGGATGATAAAGGAAGAGGAATTGATCAAAGAACTGCGCTCCCTATGAAAATGCGCGATTACCTTCAGCAGAAGAAGTCTGAAAACTACCAGGACGCAGAAGCCAGGGGTTTGCTGAAAGCTGGTGCCGTAGCAATACTTCTTTCTAAAAAATTCAATACAAAGATATCTGCGAAAGAGTTGATCCCCTTTGCCCAGGAATGGCATCATGCAGGTATATTCAAAGTGGGAGACCGGCTGAAGGGGAAAAGGGTTTATTTCTTTCATCCTTCTCAGGTAGAAGATATCCCTTTGGAAAAGATCCTGCAGAACAGGACGCCTGTGGTCGTAAAAGATATCGTGCAGGGCTGGTACCCCCAATTCTTCAAAATGACAGATCCGGTTACCCGCAGAACATCTTCCAAACCGTTTCTGGGCATCTATAAGGGCCCGGCTAATAAAGCCCCGAAGGGTTTCAAATCATTGAATGAAGAGCAGTTGGCAAGTGCGGAGAAACAGCGGGGGAGGGCTTTGAAACCTTTTGAGGATTGTGTATTTTAAGTGATGCTGAAATAAATAATAGCACTATGAAGATCCTGCTTAGTTTGTTTCTTTTTTTGACCCATTTCAGGCAGGACAAATTATTGCTGATCCAACTATTGAAACAGTTCAGCTTAAGCATAGTGGTAAAGGACGGTTTGGTGAAGCAGGCTGGTTAGCTAATGAAGACGAACAAGGGTTAGATAAGAGTAAAATCACAACGAATACAAATAATAGTGTTAATCATTCTATTCATTCATTTATGAGCGATATTTCAAAATTAGCGGAAGGTACATTACAAGTGGGATGGTAAAAATTGGATAAAACAATAGTTATGGTAATCGTCAGAAAATTAGCATATATTTTATTTTTTTCGTATTGTCTCTTAAACTCCTCCTGTGGGGAAGTAAGGCTTAAACGTTTTACACCAAAGGAGTTTGTAAACAATGTAAATGTTCCTAGGGCACAGTATATAAGAGACAGTATTCAAATACAAGACACATTAAAAAGTTATTTAAAAGAACATCGATATTCATTTTATTCTAAAGAATATTTTGACTCAACGCAAATTATCATTGATACTATTATTTATGATAATTCGCACAAAAAGTTTATAGTTTTTGTTATGGTTAAGAACCCAACAAATAGGCAAGTTCAGCCGAATAGTAATTGGTATTTTGACGCGACATCTTATATCGGAGCCAAAAGCGGTGAAGATATTAGATTAGCTTGGGTTGGGCCTAATTTTAGTAATGCAGTCAACCAATCAGAATTATCAAATATTATAAGAAGTGCCTATTTTACGGAGTTTGCAACCTCCGACACCATTGGGAACAATATGTACAAGTATAATATGAACGATACTCGCTTTTGGCAGTCATCTATATGGGAGAAAATAAACAAAGTGAGCGGTGAAAGCCGCTAGTAGAGATGTATTATTATCAGTGGTTATTATGTTATCATGTTGAGTTTGGGAAATTCTCATGAAAGCATGAAGGAAGTATTGATATTGGTCAGAAATAATAAAGCTACAACATAATGAGTTCAGCAATAGCAGTGGTTTAGAGTGGTATGACTATGGAGCAAGGATGCAAGACCCTCAGATAGGTAGATGGCATGTGGTTGATCCTCTTAGTGAGATATCAAGAAGATGGAATCCATATAATTACGCTGCTAATAATCCTATACGCTTCATCGACCCTGATGGCATGAGCATAGAAGATTCGCAGAATCAGGAAGGTAAAAAGGATTTTCAGGATTTTTTGAGAAATGAAAGAGATAGGCAAGTTGGGAGAATGGTCCTAACTAAAAGGACTCCTCAGCCGGATAGGAAAGGACTTATAGTACAAGCAAATCAGGGCAACCTCAGGAAACTGCCAGAGGCGATGAAAGCTTATCGTGAATTAATTAAAAAGGTTCCTGATCCAGCAAGAACACAAGCAATTAGGGAAAAGATACTGGATCTACTGCTTAAATAAAATTTTGGTATGCTGATAGTTCACTTTCTCCGGGATATGTTCAAGCTATACTATGTTGCCAACATGGTAGATTCTGATGGGCTTAACATCAATGATGTGGTTTATAGAAAAGAATTAAACTCAAAAGATAATGAGGGGTTTATAGGTTTTTTTGATTGGCTCAGGGCAGATGAGAGTATAATCGTAGGCATTCGAATTTGTTATTTTGAAAACCAGCCATACAATGAACTATTGAGACATCTTCCATATATACGCCCTACTTTTGATGGTAAATGCATGGAGTTGTTGTTTGGAGAAAATACTTACAATCCAGACCTTAGCGGTGATCAGGATTTTACTAACAATTATGTATTCAAATCAAAAGGTGGTGATTACTTATTTACATTTGGATTAGATCACTTGACGGATAAAGAACTCAGCAGCCTGTTAAAGTATTGTGAAGCATTGAATAGAGACAGTTTGCAAACAGGGCATTAGTAAGACGATATTAATTAATATCATAATTTCATAAAGCCCCCACAGTTTGCGGGCCCTTATCGTTTACTGGTTATGCGCTTTTTTACTTTAAAATCTCTGAATGCCGTATCTGGGGGGAGGGATAAATTTTCTAGTCTCTCAGGCAGTTGGGAAATATCTTCCAGGGGTTAAGGCACCTGTTTATCCGGGTCCATTTTTGTTTTACCGGAGAGGAATTTGAAACCTTTTTTGAAGATTGCGGATTCTAATAGCCGTACTAGGAAATAGATGAATAAAGTTTGTTCCTTTTATCAACATATACTTATGGATTTTTTAATAAAAGGCATCCTGGCTATACTATTGAATGCAATAGTCTTTTTTGGATTGCAGTTCATTAGCGAGGTTTTACATTTTACTTTTATCGGAAAGTATTCGGAAAATATCTCACTGGTTTTTGTTGTTGCTCAAATTGCTATGGTAGTGATCATTTATTGGGGAAAATGGGCTGTAAAGGATTTGTATGTAGTGCTGTTAAGTATAATTCTGGTGTTAGTGTTATATTTTCTGGACCGTTAGATTACTGGGAAATATATCTCTTGATTAATCACTATATAGCTATATGAGAAGAAGTATAATCATTACCATATTGATCCTAAACTACCTTTTCCTGTCTGGCCAAAGCCTGAAAAGAAAAAGCCTGACAAAAGCTGATAAGGAGCATACCGTCAGATGGCGTTATGAATATCGTAGCAAGGAAGGTTTTTTTGGCGAATCACTATTACTATTTAAGAGCGGGAGATATAAATATGAAGCAGGTGGCTGTCTTCAGGGCTTTTTCAGCGAAGGGAGATGGGCAGTTGTGGGTAATGAAATGATATTAAATAGTGATGTAAAGAAAAATGATGTTCCCGTTTCAGTATCTTATACCAACGATACATCAGACATCGTAAATGCATTTAAGTTTGGTATAGTCCGGAATAGAAAAGGAGATCTTATGACAGATGCTTTCGTGATTATTAACAATGATAGTGTCAAATGTTTGCCTATGGCGGGGGGATGTGTTGGAACTTATAATAGGATAGACAGTGTAAGGCTGCAATTTGAGAACGGATTTACTTCCAGGTGGATGGGGATAGCAAATAATGATAAGCATGTATTGATAAGAGCGGAGGTTGACATTAAGATAGAAGGTTACAAGTCATTTGATAATGTTAAGTACCGGCTGCATGGTAAGTTACTGATCCCTGATAAACAATGAAAAGACTTCTAAGTGGCATTTTCTTCTTACTATTCCTTAATAACTGTAATAATACAGCCGGGAAAGCGGAGGTATTAGCAACAGTACTGAAAGGCTTTGGCCGGCATAGCTATTTTGTAAGCGTAAAGGTGAAGGACGGAAACCAATATGTGATCACTAACACTGAGCTATACCTATACTTTAAGCAAAAAGAGGGTTTTGATGAAAAGAGGTATCAGAGCTATATGATGTCTGTTTTAAGCAATGCAAGTATCTTGACCGTAGACACTACGTTCCTGGCCAAATTCCAGTTTAACAAAGTAGACAGGATGGAAGAAATCGTAGATGCCGCAATCATTTTCAGAAGATATTTTAATAAGACACCAGAGAATTACTGGCTGAAGGATGGTGTTTCTGATAGGAAGAAGGTTTATCTTATCAATGCTTTATTTGATAAGAACATCGTTTCCAGGATTGATGATGAGTCCGGCTCCCTGATAGTTCCTTACTGGCAGTTCAAAGATGAAAAACAATGATGGTAGATCTAAATCAAGAAGGCCAGATATGAAATATTTGTTGCTCATTATCTTTGGTCTGGGACTGGGGACATTTTCTTCCCAGGCTCAAACAAAAAACTGTAGTTCTGAATACGATTCTTTGTTAAAAAGAAAGGTCTATACCTTTGTTGACCAAATGCCGGAATATCCTACTGGTGAAGCTGAAATGGTAGCGTTCTTTGCAAAAAACCTTCGATATCCTGACCATCAGGAGTCCGTTCAGGGCCGTGTTAGTTTGGTTTTTATAATAATGGAGGATGGCAGGATAAAGGGAGAACGCATTCCTCATAAAAAGCAGAATGAGCTTACACCTATCGATAAAGAAGCGCTAAAGGTTCTAAGGAAAATGCCTGCCTGGAAGGCTGGAACATGTGGAGGAAAGAAGGTGCCGGTTAAATTTAGCTTACCTATCAGCTGTTTAATGCCAATAAAGGAACAACCATGAGCAAAACAAACATGCCGGAATATGTATGGGTCTTTAACGGAGATAACAGCCGTTTTTCCAGTGGTGTTTTCCAGAGCATGGAGAAAGCAGAAGAATGGATTGCAATAAACAGGCTTAGTGGCATATTGACTAAATACCCGCTCGATACAGGCGTTTATGAGTGGGCTATCCAAAATCGCCTTTTTTCAGTCAAGAAAGAAGAACAAAAGCATCCGGCATTTATTGGGAGATTTACTTCTGCCAGCCTGGATCATTTTCATTATGAGAATGGAAAGAAGGATGATGCAACAGCGGAAAAACAACAGTCTGAAACAGTACCGCTGGAATCATTGCCGAAAATATTCGCCGATTTTAATAACAATGATACTTTGGGGCGTATTCGTTTAAACACAAATGGTACTATGAGAGACCTTGCAAAGCTAAATATCAAATTAGAAGAAGGGCTTGTTTTGTTATTGGATGATACCGAATTGTCAACCAGGGGAGTAGTTCAATTTTCCGAAATAGAAAATATTTGGGTAGTTGTTGTAGATTGGGACCATCTGCATAATCAATAAAAGAGACTATGATGTCAACTCTAGTAAATCATCAGAGAGAAAATGAGGCATCACAAACGATCAGGCAATTAGGCAAGGGCGGTGCTTTGTATCTCATAGTAACAAGTGGTGTTGAAATTGATAAGGAGATAGATGCATATACCTCTGAGAATGGTGTTACTGTAGCTGTAATGTTTGCTTATGAAAATCCTGAAAAAAAGGCAGTAGATAAGAAAGGAAACTTTACCGGTGTTTATTCTACTGATAAAAATGGAAAACAAATAATCATTTCGATTGCTGATTGGAACAAGCAATTTGAGAAACAAAACCCGAGAGGGCAATGAAAAAAATAAAATTTTCACTCATAGCCTCTGCTATATTGGTTGTAAGTTCTTTTGTGCCGATTATTCAAGTTTTGATACTAACGGCAAATGGCGCATTTTTGAGCCTATTTACAAGTAGTGATACCAAGATTATTTTATTGATAAATGGGATTGCTTTTTTGCTAATGCTTGTACTTTTTTACTTTGCTAAAACTACTGCTGCAAAGGTCTTTTCAATATTTGGGTTCTTGCTCTTCTTCCTACCTCTATTTTTTTATTCAACAGGGGATTTATTTATAGACGAAACAGGAAATCTACGATTAGAAAATCTTTATTTTCTACAGTTCTTGTTAGCAGGAATTGCAGCAGGTGTGTTGCTTACTGTAATAGAACTTATGAAAGCAAAAGCCCCGAAATATATGTAGTGCCCTCTATAAGTGTCTAACTTTTTGGGACACTACAAAGATATCAGTATGAACTTAATCCACATTTAGCTAGTGAACTAATGATGCTAAATTTGAGTTATATCGCCTATGCTATGAAGAATATTCAAAACTTCCGAGGAAATATTTAAGCAGTTATAAAAAGAGTTTTTAAAAAAAGGTAACTACTATATTCAAGCCATTGGATGAATCTCTGCTTGATTACAGAAACAAAAAAGTCTTGGAAGCACAAGGCTCCCAAGACTTTTCTAATATCTAAAGTCAGCAATTATGCACTGCAGGTAACACAACCTTCTTCCATCGTGCACACAGCCCCTTCAGGAACTTCCAGCTCCATCACATCTCCGGAATTAACTACAGGTACCATGTTCTGGCCACCTTGTTTTTCCACCGTGAACTGAACCGCTTGCGTAGCAGCTTGTGTACGCAGGTAGTACATACCGGTTTTGAGACCTTTCTTCCAGGCGTAGAAGTGCATAGAAGTAAGTTTGGATGCAGATGGTGTATCTACGAACAGGTTGAGACTTTGTGACTGGCAGATGAATGCGCCACGGTCTGCCGCCATATCAATGATCGTACGTTGTTTGATCTCCCATACTGTTTTGTACAGTTCCTTGATATTGGATGGGATCTCAGCAATATTCTGTACGGAACCATTAGCTGCGATGATCTTGTTCTTCATGTCATTATCCCACAGGCCCAGTTCTACCAGGTCTTTCAGCAGGTGTTTGTTCACTACCACAAACTCACCGCTCAATACACGGCGGGTGTAGATGTTGGAAGTGTATGGCTCAAAGCACTCGTTGTTACCCAGGATCTGAGAAGTAGAGGCAGTTGGCATAGGTGCCAGCAACAGGGAGTTGCGTACACCATGTTTCTTGATCTCTGCTTTCAGGCCAGCCCAATCCCAGCGTGGAGATGGAGTAACGCCCCACATATCATATTGCAGGATGCCTTTGGAAACAGGAGAACCTTCGTATGTTTCATATGCACCATCTTTCGCAGCGAGGTCTTTAGAAGCAGTCAATGCAGCAAAGTAGATGGTTTCAAAGATCTCTTTATTCAGTTGTTGAGCCTGTGCGCTTTCAAATGGATAGCGCAACAGGAAGAACGCATCGGCCAAACCTTGTACACCCAGGCCGATAGGACGGTGACGCATGTTACTGCGGCGTGCTTCTTCAACAGGGTAGTAGTTGGTATCGATGATCACGTTCAGGTTCAGTGCAGCCTGGTAAGTTACATCATACAATTTCTGATGATCGAACTTGCCATCGATCACAAAGCGTGGTAATGCCAGTGATGCGAGGTTACATACGGCTACTTCATCAGGAGAAGTGTACTCGATGATCTCTGTGCAAAGGTTGGAACTCTTGATAGTACCCAGGTTCTGCTGGTTGGATTTGCGGTTGGCAGAATCTTTATACAGCAGGTAAGGTGTACCGGTTTCGATCTGTGCATCGAGGATAGCGAACCAGAGGTCCTGTGCTTTTACGGTTTTACGTGCGCGGCCTTCTTTTTCGTATTGTGCGTACAGTTTTTCGAATTCTTCACCCCATGTATCTGCCAGTCCTGGTGCTTCGTGAGGGCAGAACAGGCTCCAGTCTCCACCAGCTTCAACACGTTGCATGAAGAGGTCTGGCATCCAGAGGGCATAGAACAGATCGCGCGCGCGCATTTCTTCTTTACCGTGGTTTTTACGGAGGTCAAGGAATTCAAATACATCAGCATGCCATGGCTCCAGGTAGATAGCGAAAGCGCCTTTGCGTTTTCCACCGCCCTGATCTACATAACGTGCAGTATCATTGAATACACGCAACATGGGGATGATACCATTAGAAGTACCATTGGTACCACTGATGTAAGAGCCTGTTGCGCGGATATTGTGAATGCTTAAACCTATGCCACCAGCACTCTGAGAGATCTTGGCAGTTTGTTTCAGTGTATCATAGATACCTTCAATGCTATCTCCCTGCATCGTCAGCAGGAAGCAGCTGCTCATTTGTGGTTTAGGCGTACCTGCGTTGAAGAGGGTAGGCGTGGCATGTGTGAACCAGCGCTCGCTCATCAGGTTATATGTTTTGATAGCAGCGTCGATATCATTTCTGTGGATACCAACAGATACACGCATGAACATATGCTGAGGGCGCTCAGCGATCTTGCCGTCTATTTTCAGCAGGTAAGAACGTTCCAGTGTTTTGAAACCAAAGTAGTCAAAAGCAAAGTCGCGGTCGTAGATGATCGTTGAATCCAGGATGTCTGCATTATCCCTGATGATCTCCCATACCTCATCGCTCAGCATACCAGCTGGTTTGCCGGTTTTAGGATCGATATAATCGTATAGTTTCTTCATCGTTTTGGAAAACGACTTCTCAGTATTCTTATGCAGGTTGCTCACCGCAATACGGGAAGCAAGCTGTGCGTAGTCAGGATGTTTAGTAGTAAGTGAAGCAGCGGTTTCTGCAGCCAGGTTATCTAATTCAGTGGTCGTAACACCATCGTACAGTCCCTGAATTACCTTTTTTGCCACATCGATAGAATCAACATATTCCGGCGCGAGTCCATAGCACAATTTCTCTACTCTTGCTGTGATCTTGTCAAATTTGACAGACTCTTTTCTGCCGTCTCTTTTTATAACGAACATGGTGTAATGGATTTAATGGGTGATGAATATATGGAGGTTAGTAGTATTTTCTTAAAAGTCTTCATCAAGGCTGAACGTATTTGCTTCTTTGCCACCGATCACGCCTGATTTTTGATAGTCACCTACCCGTTTTTCGAAGAAATTGGTTTTTCCCTGTAAGGATATCATTTCCATAAAGTCGAAAGGATTGGTTGCATTGTAGATCTTCTTGCAGCCGAGCTCGCTGATCCAGCGGTCTGCCACAAATTCGATGTATTGTTTCATCAGCTCGCTGTTCATGCCGATCAATGCAGCAGGCAAAGCGTCTGTAATAAATTCTTTTTCTATCTCTACGGCATCGCGGATGATCTCGTGTACTTCTTTTTCATCCAGTTTGCCGTTCAGCATGCTGTAAAGCAGGCAGGCAAATTCGCAGTGTAATCCTTCATCACGGCTGATCAGCTCATTGGAGAAGGTCAGGCCGGGCATGAGGCCGCGTTTTTTCAGCCAGAAGATGGAGCAGAAACTTCCACTGAAGAAAATACCTTCTACGGCAGCAAAAGCTACCAGGCGCTGTGCGAATGTGCCGTTGTTGATCCAACGCAAAGCCCACTGAGCTTTTTTGGTAACAGCAGGGATGGTATCAATCGCATGGAAAAGGCGGTTCTTCTCAACAGGATCGCTGATATATGTATCGATCAGCAATGCATATGTTTCAGAGTGGATGTTTTCCATCATGATCTGGAAACCATAAAAACAACGTGCTTCAGGGATCTGCACTTCACTCATGAAGTTCACGGCCAGGTTCTCGTTCACAATCCCGTCAGACGCAGCAAAAAATGCCAGTACGTGTGAGATAAAGTGACGCTCTCCGTCATTCATGTTATTCCAATCTTTCAGATCACTGGAAAGGTCAATTTCTTCGGCAGTCCAGAAACTGGCTTCGTGGCGTTTATAGTGTTCCCAGATGGCGGGGTAGTTTATCGGGAGGATTACAAACCGGTCTTTGTTTTCCTTCAGTAATATCTCATTCTCGTTACTCATAAAAAATTTATAATATGGTTATGACTGTCCAATGTTTTTCGAATAAAGACGCGGGCCCGACGGTAGATAACAATCCGTAAAATTGGAAGGGTCACTCACACCATAACCTTAACTCGCGAAATACTTTGAAAATTAAGTTCTAAGGGTTGTTTTTCTAACGATAGAAGCCCATAGAATTTAACCAAGACTGTTTGCAAATCTAATGATCAAAGGGGTGGGAGAAAGGCAAAAGTTCCTAACAGATGTGGATAAAGAATACCGCTTTTTTCAAGAGGTAGCAGGGGTGTACAATACGGACTTTTGCACATATAAAAGCAGGTCGATGGTATAATATATTTGTAAAATGTGTTAAAAAACTGGCACGAAAAATATAAAAAGAAATTACAAAAAATATGTATTCCTGAATTACTGATCAGCAATGTTTTGATGAATGTTTGATCAGTAAAGTAAACAACAGTGGGATGTTTTGGCCACGCCGAGCGTTAACAGGATTCTTCTATGGTATTTTAATTTAATGTTATCATTTGGGATGTGCACATTTCCCATTGTGGATAACTCAGATCCGAGGTACTTTCCCTATGAATTTCTTCCTGATCACCGTCTGCACCGGAATCCCCTCTATCTTGCTTTCCAGCCAGGAAACAATATCCAGGTACAGGTAACTCCTGCGTTCAAAAGGATTCTTTGCGATCTGTTCCAGTTTTCCTTTCAAGTCCTTAAACGCCGTGCGCAGCGCTTTGGGATTGGCATACATATTCTTACGAAGGAATTTCAATATTTCCTCCAATACAAGGCTAAGGTCTTTATGTTTCGCAATGAAGTGATAGACGGACTTGATCAGGTATTCCACCAGGCTGTAGTTCTCCAGTTCATAGTGCGCTATCAGGTGCAGGATCCGTGCAAAACATTGAATATCTGCCCGCAGATTACCAATACGCAATTGAATGATCTTATTCAGGTACACAATGGCATTATCGTTATCCCCGCTGCCAAAATATAAACACGCGATCTTGTAATAGAATACCAATACCCGATGCTGGTCTACCGTTAACTGGTGTTCTGATATTTTCTCTTCTACTTCGGCCACTAATGAAAGCCCCTCTGTGAAGGTGCCATCCAGGAAGTGGCTGTTGATCTTACCGGTATAGAGGTACACGAATGCAGAAGTACGGGTATTTTCGTTGAGGCTTTCCTCCTTTTCAATGATGAACTTTTCCATCACTCCCAGCACCTCAATGAACCTGTCGTGGTTCATGGTATGGAAATGTGCCGTGAGCAGATTATGTAAGGCCTTGATGTACAGGTCTACATCCGTATCCTTCAAAGAAGGATATTCGGTAAAGAGGTCCACCCACTTCTGGGTATAGCGGTAATACATCAGGAAATCCTGCAGGATGTAATAATACCAGCAATAGGCCTGGTACAGGTATACCCTTTCATAGAAGCTCATGCCTTGTAAAGGCACTACGGGCAGGTTGGAGTCGAAAAAGCTTTTCAGCATGTGCACGTCCTTCACATCCCTGGCATGCCCCAGTTTAAGGTACATTCCATACATGCGGAGCGCAAGTGTGGACAACTTGCTGACGTTATTGAGCTGCTCGTTGATAATACGGGATTCGTCACTGAGCTCATCTGCGCGGTTATCCAGGCTGCGGGTGATATGCCGGGTTTCGATCAGCTTCTCAAATTCCACGATCTCGAAATACAGCATTACCTCTTCCTGTTCCCGGGCACTCACTTTGGCTTTTGCCAGGATCTTGAGGCTTTGGTTATACAAGCCTTTATTGTAAAGTACCCTGGCATAATCCAACTGCTCCCGCAGTTCGATCAGGGGGTCCTTGGTTTTATACAGGAGCCGTAAAGTAGTGAGTAAGTGTTTGTATAAATGGGCTTTTACATTGCTCAACTGTTGTTTCTTCAGGTCCGGGATCCGCTTCAATACCTCGGCTTCGTCGTACTCCTTCAGCTTGTCCAATGTCTGGAACAGCTGAATGAACAGTACGTCCTCTTTAGTGTTATCCCGGTTAAAAGCCAGTTGAAAATTCCTTTTTTCGGCCTTCGTAAGCGTTTTAATCAATATAAATAGCGCATCATTCTGCGAGTTGGACATCGTTGATACTGGATTATAAATAATTGATCCTTAATAGGTTAATGGCGATACCTAGCGGTTGCGAATCGTAATAATGACAAATTTAACGAACTGTGGTTTAAATGTGTCAATTAGATTTGAATGAGTAAAACTGATAAGAAAAGCAAATATAGGGTGTAAACGTAAACTACACATGGGTAAAACATTATTTGACAAGATTTGGGATAGTCACATTGTGGCTGCTAAGCCGGGTTTCCCGGATGCCGTGTACATCAATACACATTTTATACATGAAGTAACCAGCCCCCAGGCGTTTGACGGATTAAGGAAAAGGAATATACCCGTTTTCAGACCAGCCAAAACCAGGGCTACAGCAGATCATAACGTGCCTACCCTGGAACAGCACCTTCCCATCAAGGAAGCACTGAGCAGGAAACAGGTAGAAATGCTAACAAAGAACACTGCAGAATTTGGGGTGGAATTATACGGATTGGGCCATCCTTACCAGGGGATTGTGCATGTGATAGGCCCGGAACTGGGTATAACCCTTCCCGGCATGACGATAGTTTGCGGGGACAGTCATACTTCCACACACGGGGCCTTTGGTACCATTGCCTTCGGGATCGGTACTTCCGAAGTAGAGCAGGTACTGGCCACCCAGTGCATCCTGCAATACAAGCCCAAAAAGATGAAGATTGAGGTGAACGGGCAATTGAAGAAAGGGGTGGTTTCCAAAGACATTATCCTCTATATCATTGCGCAGATCTCTGCTTCCGGCGCTACGGGTTATTTTGTGGAATATGCCGGAGAGGCCATCCGCAACCTGAGCATGGAAGCCCGGATGACCATCTGTAATATGAGTATCGAAATGGGCGCACGTGGCGGATTGATTGCACCGGATGCCACCACTTTTGAATATATCAAAGGCCGTGAGTTTGCACCGAAGGGGGCAGACTGGGATAAAGCCCTTGCTTACTGGGAAACACTGAAAACGGATGAAGACGCGGAATTTGATGCCGTACTCACCTTTGATGCGGCGGATATTGAACCCCAGATCACTTATGGCACTAACCCGGGAATGGGCATAGGGGTTACCCAACACATTCCTTCCCTGGGAGAGATAGACGACAAGGAAAAACCTTCTTTCTCCAAATCCCTGCAGTACATGGATCTGGAGCCAGGCAGCCAGCTGCTGGGAAAGAAAGTGGACTATGTGTTCATTGGCAGCTGTACGAATTCCCGGATCGAAGACCTCCGCATGGTGGCAGACTTCGTAAAAGGAAAACGCAAAGCAAACGATGTAACGGTTTGGATCGTTCCCGGCTCCAAACAAGTGGAAGCACAGGCTATTGCAGAGGGAATAGACAAAGTGTTTGAAGCAGCCGGATTCCAGCTGCGCCAACCGGGTTGTTCTGCCTGCCTGGCCATGAATGAGGACAAAATACCGGCAGGGAAGTATTGCATTGCCACTTCCAACCGTAACTTTGAAGGCCGCCAGGGCCCCAATGCCCGTACTTTCCTGGCAAGTCCGCTAACTGCAGCAGCTGCCGCTATTACCGGAAATGTAACGGACGTGAGAGACCTGATCTAATTAAAACACCATGGACAAGAAATTTTCAAACCTGGTATCCACTGTGGTACCTTTACCGATAGAAAACATAGACACAGACCAGATCATCCCGGCCCGGTTCCTGAAAGCTACCACCCGTGAGGGCTTTGGTGAGAACCTGTTCCGCGACTGGCGTTTTGATGATCAACAGGTGCCGAAAAAGGATTTTGTACTCAACAACCCCCTGTATAAAGGGCGCGTACTGGTAGCCGGCAAAAACTTCGGTTGCGGCTCTTCCAGGGAACACGCTGCCTGGGCATTGGGAGATTACGGGTTCAAAGTAGTAGTAAGCAGTTTCTTTGCAGATATCTTTAAGAACAATGCATTGAATAACTTCATCCTGCCCATCCAGGTAAGTGATGATTTCCTGCAAAAGATCTTTGCCGCCGTTGAAAAAGATCCTGCCGCTGAACTTGAAATTAACCTGGAAGAGCAGTACATTAAAATATTGGCTTCCGGAGAAAAGGCATCTTTCGATATCAACGCATACAAAAAAACGTGCCTCCTGAACGGTTATGACGACATCGATTACCTGCTCAGCCTAAGCAATGAAGTAGCAGCTTATGAAAGAACAAGACCATTTAATTTCTAAATAACATATGGGAGTCACAAAGAAAATCCTGGTAATACCCGGAGACGGGATCGGGCAGGAAGTAACAGCCTGGGGAAGAAAAGTATTGGAAACAATTGCGGAGAACTACAAACATACGTTTACATTCCACGAAGGCATCATGGGCCACGTAGCCATTGAAGCCACCGGTGATCCGCTGCCGGATGAAACACTGGAAAAAGCACGCCGCAGCGATGCCATTCTGTTTGGTGCCATCGGCCATGCTAAATACGATAATGATCCTACCCTGAAAGTACGCCCCGAACAGGGATTGCTGAAGATCAGGAAAGAACTGGGCCTTTATGCCAACCTTCGCCCCATCAAATTATTCGATGATCTCCTGCATGCCTCCAGCATTAAACCGGAGATCTTACAGGGTGCAGACATCCTTTTCTTCCGTGAACTCACAGGGGATGTATATTTTGGAGAGAAACAAAGAAGTGAAGACCGCAATTCAGCATCTGACCTGATGATCTATCACAAGTACGAAGTAGAACGCATTGCCCGCAAAGCATACGATGCTGCCCGTACCCGCCGTAAAAAACTCTGCTCTGTAGATAAAGCTAATGTGCTGGAAGCATCCCGCCTCTGGAGAGAAGTAGTGCAGGAAATAGCAAAAGAATATCCTGACGTGGAAACAGAACATATGTTCATTGATAATGCTGCCATGCAATTGATCAGGGACCCTAAGCGTTTTGATGTGGTAGTTACCGGCAACCTGTTTGGAGATATCCTCACAGATGAAGCCTCTCAGATCGCCGGATCTATGGGTATGCTGGCCTCTGCATCCGTAGGAGACGCTATCGGTTTCTATGAACCTATTCACGGTTCCGCGCACGACATCACCGGAAAAGGTATTGCCAATCCGCTGGCTTCTATCTTATCTGCTGCGTTGTTGCTGGATATCTCTTTCGGATTAAAAGAAGAATCACAACGTGTGATCCGTGCAGTAGATGCCACGCTGCGCCAGGGGTACCGTACAATGGATATTGCCAACAAACATACACCTAACGAATTTTTATTAGGCACAGACGCCATGGGCGCCAAAGTGCTGGAAAACCTGAATTAATTATTATTAGCTCATTTGAAATAGTATAAAACCATGGATAAAAATCGTGTTTACGTTTTTGATACAACCCTGCGTGATGGAGAACAAGTGCCGGGTTGCCAGCTAACGACCGTGGAAAAGATCATTGTAGCGAAAGAACTGGAAGCCCTGGGTGTGGACGTGATAGAAGCAGGCTTTCCTATCTCCAGCCCGGGCGATTTTCAAAGCGTTGTCGAAATCTCCAAAGCAGTAAGCGAACCAGTGATCTGTGCGCTTACACGTGCCAATACCGCAGATATTGATGCAGCGGCAGCAGCGCTTAAATATGCCAAACGCAAGCGCATACATACTGGTATCGGTGCTTCAGATATGCACATCAAATACAAGTTCAACAGTACCCGGGAGAACATCCTGGAACGTGCAGTAGAAGCAGTGAAATACTCCCGCAAATTTGTAGATGACGTGGAGTTCTACGCAGAAGATGCCGGCCGTGCAGATAATGCTTACCTCGCACAAATGATCGAAGCAGTGATCGCTGCAGGTGCCACCGTAGTGAACATCCCTGATACCAATGGTTACTGCCTGCCGGAACAATACGGTGCCAAGATCAAATACCTGATGGACCACGTGTCCAATATCGATAAAGCCATTATTTCCGTACACTGCCACAACGATCTCGGACTGGCTACTGCCAACACCATTGCAGGTGTATTCAATGGCGCACGCCAGGTAGAATGTACCATCAATGGTATTGGAGAACGCGCAGGTAACACTTCACTTGAAGAAGTAGCGATGATCCTCAAAACCCACCATGCACTGGGTTATACCACAGGCATCAACAGCAAACGCATCTATGAGCTGAGCAACTTAGTTTCCAATATGATGCGCATGCCGGTACAGCCGAATAAAGCCATCGTTGGCCGCAATGCTTTTGCGCACAGCTCAGGTATTCACCAGGATGGTGTGCTGAAGCATCGGGAAAACTACGAGATCCTCGACCCTGAGGATATCGGATTGCAATCCAACTCTATTATCCTCACTGCACGCAGCGGGCGCCACGCATTGAAGCATCACCTGGAAAGGCTGGGCTACAAACTGGAAAAGATCAATATCGACGATGTATATGCCCGCTTCCTTGAAATGGCAGATACCCGCAAAGAGATCACAGATCACGACCTGCTCACACTCATGGGCGATGGTGCGGATAGCAACTATGACGATAAAGCCATCAAAGTAACGCTGTTACAGGTAGTATGCGGAGATCCTTTACGTCCGATGGCTACTGTAAAACTGCGTATCAACGGAGAAGAGAAGGAGGGTAGTGCAGCGGGTAACGGTCCGGTGAATGCAACCATCAATGCGATCCATACCATCATATCCGATGATATTGAGCTGGATGAATTCAGCATTCAGGCTATGCGCGGTGGTAGTGAAGATGTAAGTAAAGTGAACATGCGTGTGAATCACAACGGCAAATCATACTATGGTTTCGGTTATTCAACAGACATTGTGAATGCCAGTGTACATGCGTATGTAGATGCTTTGAATAAGATTTTCTAGGAAGTGTTTTCGATGTATGTAATAGCTAAGCTGCTCCGGTCTTTCGGAGCAGCTTTTTTGGTATTTATAATTTAGGTTCCCAGCCCGGCTGATAATCCCGTTTCCAGAGTTTCATAGCCGCAGCATCATTTTTGATATGCCCGTTGGAAGGATCAATATGTAATGCATTACCTGTAAGCAGGGCAATATTACCTAACTGGCAGAGCAGGGTGCTTTGGTGCCCGCTCAGGATATCTGAATTGAGCGCGGTGCCATTTTTAATACCGTCAAAGAAGTTCTGGAAATGCAGCGCATCCAGGTCGGCGGCAGGGTTAGTCACATTCCGGGCGTCGATGGCTTTGGTGTTCTTCACTTCCTTCACCACTTTACTCTTCAGATCGTACACGGTATAAGCATTGCCGTCAATCACCAGTGATCCCGTTTCCCCGTAGAAAATAACGCCTACAGAACTACCTTCTACATACTGACCATTGCAACTGCGGCCTTCCCATACCATACTGGTATTATTGGCGAATTCGAGGGAGATCACCTGTGTATCCGGGGTTTCCCAATCATCTTTATAACGGTAGCGCCCGCCGGAAGAGGTAACACGTGTGGGATAATCAACCTGCAAACCCCAGCGCATCAGGTCTACCATATGTGTTCCATTATTGCAGGCTTCGCCGGTTCCCCAATTCCAGAACCAATGCCAGTTATAGTGAATGAGGTTATCCTGGAAAGCGCGGCGTGGTGCAGGGCCTTGCCACAGATCATAATTTAACCAGGAAGGAACGCCTGTTTTTTTACCGGTACCAATAGACTCGCGGTTGTTGGTATACCAGCCTTTGGCAAAGTAAGCACGGCCGATAGTGCCGCTGTGTATCTCTTTGATAGCTGCTATCACATTAGGCCAGGAGCGGCGCTGATTGCCCATCTGGATCACCTTGTTGTATTTCTTCTGCACCTGGATCAACAGCTCTCCCTCATACGGATTGTGGCTGCAGGGCTTTTCCAGGTATACATGTTTACCTGCTTTGGCAGCCAGTATAGCAGCAGGGGCATGCCAGTGATCCGGTGCAGCGATTACCAGTGCATCCAGGTCTTTATTCTCCAGCGCTTTCCTGAAATCCGGAATAGCAGTAGGGGCTTTTTGCTGTACTTCCTTTACTTTCTCTATACACTTCTCCGCTGCACGGGTATCCACATCAGAAACAGAGATCACTTCGCAGTTGGGCTGGCGCGCATAATTGGTAGCCAGGGCAAGGCCCCTGGCATTTACGCCCATCATGCCCACACGGATACGGTCGTTGGCACCCAGGATGCTGGCATAACTTTTTGCACTCATGCCTGGAAGCATGCTGCCGATCATCAAGGCTGCCGAGCCTTTTACGGTATTCTTGAGGAAAGCTCTGCGGGACTTTTTCATATTTTAAGGTAGTTTTAGTAAAAAACGGGTACGTACCTCAAAATAGGAAAAGATTTTAGTTTTTCATAGGTAAAAAAAAGCCCCCGATCTGTACCGGGGGCTTGTAAGCTAATTATTTCCTGTTTTGTAATTCTTTCAGCTTCGCAGCGAGTTTCTTTGGGTCCTTCATATAAGGCTTCAGGTCAAACAGCTCCACCTTCCTGTATTCTATCGGATGGCTTTCACTCTGCAAAGCAATATATCCTTCAGATAAAAGCTGCCCGTCCTTTTTCAAAGCAGGGTCATAGTTGGAAACATTCCCGCCGCCTATCTGTGGTTTTTCATACATCAGCACTGTGTCTTTCTCCACAATATGTTTAACGATGGAATCTCCCAGCACAAGCACTTCCGCTCTCACCCATACATCATTATCATAGGTTTTGGAATTTGAGTTCACGCAATGCGCCGTGATCAGCTGATTTTTCATCACCACGTTAGTGCCTGGTGTACAGAGATTAGATGTGGTACGTTTTCCTTTTCCGTCACCACCCAGCAACTGCACTTCAATGGAAATAGGAAAATCCTGGTTCACACCCATGCTCTTAGCCGATTGGGAATGGATCATGGCCCCGCTGTTGCGGTAAGCCCATCCCGGGCCGCCTTTCACCTGCTCACCTACAAAGCGGTATTCCATCACCAGTAAATAAGCAGAGAATTTCTGTTTGTGGAAGATGTGGCCATATTGTTCATCAAATGCTTTGTACCCATCATAGGATACAGTGAGTTTGCCATCTTTCACGCTGAAAGTATTACCGTTGTTGTCGTTCAGCTGGTGTCCGGTGATCTTGATGTCCCAGTTTTTAAGGTCTTTTCCGTTAAAGAGCTGCTGCCATCCCTTTTGAGATTTCTGTGCGGTGCTTATCCCTGATACAAACGCAAGTGTGAGCGTCATCAGTAATTTTATTTTTTGCATAGACGTGTATTAGGCTGTTAAGCTATGAAATTACTTTAACTCGTCAAACCAGATATCCATTAACGGATATTTTTCGGCGTCTTTCAGGTAATAATGCCACCATTCCGTTTCCAATGCCACAAAGCCATGTGCTTCCATCATTGTGCGGAGGAACACCCGGTTCTCTTTTTCTTCGTCAGTTATCTTTGCATAGGCATGATGGGCTTTTTCCGAAAGATCATCGTAATCTGTTCCCATGGGGAACTCCTTGCCGGTTTTAAGGTAGATCAGGGTAAGGTCTACTGCTATGCCCCGGTTATGGCCGGACCCTTTTTTGGGATCTGCGGCATAACGGTCGTCCGGCATCACCTCCCACATTTTCTCTGTCACCCGGTAAGGCCGGTACCCGTCAAATATTTTAAGGCCCACACCCATAGGTTCCAGCACCATTTGCAAAGCCTGCAATGCCTGGTAGGCGGGAAGCCTTAACCATACTACGGGGTAAGGGTACAATTGTACCTTGGTGAAATTATTAGCAGTAGCATAACGTACATCCTGTGCAATATCGTCGATCTTTACTAAACGAAGATCTTTGTGCTGTTTTACCAGTTCTTTGTATAATTGAAGGGAATTCACAACAGGCAGGCCGTGTTTGTTCAGCGGGATTTCCTGTGCCGAAAGCTTCCATGGTAGTAGGAATAAGCATAAAATGTATATATTTTTCACAGCATTGGGTTTAATTACATATGAAAATAGTCAAGAAAGTACAAAATCAGGGTAAAAAAGGATTGCAATAACGCTTATAATTACGGTATTTTAGAACCCTTAAAATAAGTAAAAGATGAGTTTGTTCCGTTTAGATGGGAAAGTTGCTGTTGTAACGGGTGCCGGAAGTGGCATCGGACAAGCAATTGCAAGGTGTTTTGCCGGCAGTGGGGCTATTGTTCATGTGCTGGAATTAAATGAAGAGGCCGGGAAAGGTACAGTAGATGAAATTGCTGCTACAGGGGGTAAAGGATTTGTGCATGCTGTGAATGTGGCAGAGCAGGCTGCAGTGGTAGCCGTTATGCAAAAGATCATACAAACATCCGGCAAACTGGATATATTAGTGAACTGCGCCGGCATTGCCCATGTAGGAAAACTGGAAACTACTGCCGAGCAGGATTTCGACCGCGTATTCTCCGTGAACGTAAAAGGTACTTATAACTGCATGTACGCAGTGATCGAACAGATGAAAAAACAAGGCGGCGGTGTGATCCTCAATATCGCTTCCATCGCTTCCAGTGTGGGTATCCCGGACAGGTTTGCCTATTCTATGAGCAAAGGCGCCGTATATACCATGACGCTCTCCGTAGCAAAAGATTACCTCGCTGATAAGATCCGTGTGAACAGTATTTCTCCTGCCCGTGTGCATACACCATTTGTGGATGGTTTCATTGCCAAGAACTATCCCGGTAAAGAAGCGGAAATGTTTGAGAAACTGTCCAAAACACAACCTATAGGCCGCATGGCCAAACCGGATGAAGTAGGTTATCTCGCTTTATATCTCTGCTCTGATGAAGCAGGTTTTATCACCGGTTGCGATTATCCGCTGGACGGAGGCTTTATTAAACTGAATAACTAATGAAACAATTCCTCGCCGCATGTGTGCTGGCAACAGGTATCATAGCCTGTAACAATTCCACGGACCAGAAAGAATCAAGTGCTGCTTCCACTGTAACGGATGATGCCGTAAAGGAAGCCACTCCCGCCGGGACCATCAATGTAGCTTTTAGCAAAAAAGACAAAGACACTTCCACCGTTACTTTCAATTTCACGGTAGACACGCTCAAGTATGAAAAATCATTTGACGATCTGCCGCTAATGAAAGGGTTCGCCGATACCGCCATCTACCGCATCCTTTGGGATAAGCCCAACAGCGTATGGATAGGCATTATCAAAGCTAACAGGGATAACCGCTATTATCACGGAACACAGGATGGCGCATCATTAAAGATCTTATGGGTGCCTTCCCCGCCTGCACGTATTTATCAATACATCGATAAAAAATTAGGCCTGGGTGATGTGATCCGCCAGCAGCCACTCGTGGAAAAGTATAAAGAAAACTTCCAGTCCGGCCTGATCATCTCCGATTTCATTGTAGAGTTGAGGCCTTCCAGCTCACCCAACTCAATTGATATCTATATCAAATTCGGCGGGGCGGAACGCACACTGAATATGCCGGTATACAGTAACGGCAAACCCTACATTCAGGCTTACAAAAAAGATGATGTGTTTGTTGGCTTGCAGATAGATGGCGAGCTGGAAGAATATTATGAAGTAAAAGTAGTAGAAGGCCGCATTGGCGCAAGACAATTAAAATCAGTTGTAAAATAATATAGCATATGAAACTTATCAGGTTCGGATCGTTGGGAGAGGAAAAACCAGGCATCATAACAGATGCCGGTATGTTTGATGTATCTGCTTTCGGAGAGGATTACGGAGAGCGCTTTTTTGAAACAAATGGTTTGGTGCGCTTAACCGAATGGTGGGCCGCCAATAGCAATAACTGTCCCAAAATAGCAGAAGGTACCAGGCTGGGTTCCTGCGTAGCACGTCCATCAAAGATCATCTGTATTGGATTGAACTATGCAGACCATGCAAAAGAAACCAACGCTGCCATCCCGAAAGAGCCGATCGTATTCTTCAAATCCACCTCCTCTCTCGTAGGGCCAAATGATAATCTCGTGATCCCGCGCAACAGTGTAAAAACTGACTGGGAAGTGGAACTGGCAGTGGTAATTGGAAAGAAAGCCAGTTATGTGGAAGAAAAAGATGCTTTGCAATATGTTGCCGGTTACAGCCTGCATAACGATTACAGCGAACGCGAATTCCAGATAGAAAGAGGTGGCCAGTGGGTGAAAGGAAAGAGCTGCGATACCTTTGCTCCCCTCGGCCCATGGATGGCTACACAGGATGAAATAGAAAATATCGACAACCTGCGCCTCTGGTTAACCGTGAATGGCAAAAAGATGCAGGATGGTAACACATCTAACTTCATCTTCAAAATACCTTTCGTTATTTCTTACCTGAGCCAGTTCATGACCCTGCTCCCCGGTGATGTGATCTCTACCGGAACACCTGCAGGTGTGGGCCTTGGATTCAATCCACCGGTATACCTGAAAGCAGGAGATGTGGTAGAGCTGGGTATTGATGGATTGGGTACATCTAAACAAACAGCGGTTGCATGGAAACAATAAAAAGATATTGCCTGGCGCTTGACCTGAGGGATGAACCACAACTGATCGCGGAATATGAAACATACCACCGTGCCGTATGGCCGGAGATCCTGGAAAGTATCACCAGTAGCGGTATTACCACTTTGGAGATCTACCGGGCTGGTAACCGTATGTTCATGATCATGGAAGTGGATGATACTTTTTCTTTCGAAAGGAAAGGTGCAATGGACGCTGCCAATCCTAAAGTTCAGGAGTGGGAGGAACTGATGTGGAAATATCAGCAAGCCATCCCCGTAGCAAAGCCCGGAGAAAAATGGGTATTGATGGATAAGATATTTAGTTTATGATAGATGCGCATCAGCATTTCTGGAATTTTGACCCCATCCGTGACGCATGGATCACGGAGGACATGGGCGTAATCCGCAAGGATTTTTTACCCGCTGATCTCGCACCCGTATTACAGGCAAATGGTATAACAGGTTGTGTAGCCGTACAGGCTGATCAAAGCGAAGCAGAAACAGACTTCCTGTTACAGCTTGCAGCAGAGAATCCCTTCGTTAAAGGAGTAGTAGGCTGGGTGGATCTGAAAGCAGTCAATGTACAGGAACGCCTGGCACATTATGCACAGTTCCCGCTACTTAAAGGTATCCGGCACATTGTGCAGGGAGAACCTGACCGTAATTTTCTGCTGCGTGAAGACTTCGGCCGTGGCATTGCAGCACTGGCTGCATTTGGCTTAACGTATGATATCCTCATTTATCCGCATCAGCTACCCGCCGCTGTGGAATTCGTGAAGAAGTTCCCCAACCAGCCGATGGTACTTGATCATCTCGCTAAACCGGATTTCGAAACAGGCGAATTGAAAGGATGGGAACAACATATCCGCGCCCTCGGAAAACAGCAGAACGTTTACTGCAAACTAAGCGGTATGGTAACGGAAGCGGATATACAGCATTGGAAGAAAGAAGACTTTACACCTTTCCTTGATGTGGCACTGGAAGCATTCGGCCCACAACGTTTAATGTTCGGATCAGACTGGCCGGTATGTTTGCTGGCAGCAGACTATGCACAGGTAAAGGATATCGTAACGGATTACATCAGCCGTTTATCTGCTGCTGAACAGGCACAGATCATGGGTGGTAATGCCATTGAATTTTATAAACTAGCTTAAATTTCACAAATGGATCTCGGATTACAGGATAAAGTAGTGATTGTTACAGGTGGTGCTAAAGGTATTGGAGAAGCAATAGCACGGCTGATCGTAGCAGAGGGCGGCATTGCCGTGATTGCAGGCCGCAAGGAAGCGGATAATGAAAGAACAGTAGCGGAACTGCGCAAAGGCGGTGGTAAAGCTTTTGGTATTACTGCTGAATTAGGTAAAGTAGAAGATTGCAAAAAGGTAATAGATCAAACCATCAAGGAATTTGGCCGTATAGACGGGTTAATCAATAACGCCGGTGCCAATGATGGGGTAGGACTGGAAAGCGGCAACCCGGAGAAGTTCATGCAATCCCTGCAGAACAACTTATCCCACTACTACAACCTGGCGCATTATGCATTGCCATACCTGAAAGCAACAAAAGGTAATATTGTGAACATTGGTTCTAAAGTGGCAACAACAGGGCAGGGGAATACTTCAGGTTATGCAGCATCCAAGGGGGCTATCAATGCACTTACCAGAGAATGGGCCGTAGAACTGCTGCCATTTTCAGTGCGCGTGAACACCGTGATCCCTGCAGAAGTATGGACACCGTTGTATGAAACATGGATCAAATCATTACCTAACCCGGAAGAGAAATTGCAATCCATCGTTTCTAAAATTCCATTTGAAAAAAGGATGACCACTTCCGAAGAGATTGCCGGTATGACGGTATTCCTCTTATCAGGATTATCATCTCACACCACCGGGCAGATCATTTATGTGGATGGGGGATACACACATCTGGACCGTTCTGTCAGTTAACAAACACTTGCACACAAATTCCACTTATAATCATTCACCTTAAACGCAATTGTATATGGCAGGCGGCGCAGCTGGCACAACCAATTATACATCCACGGGCACTACAACTGGTCAGAAGTTCCTCTTTCCTTTTATCCTGGTGACCAGTTTATTTCTATTGTGGGGGCTTATTCACAACCTAAGCCCAATTCTGATACCACACCTTAAAAAAGCGTGTCAGTTAACAGACACACAATCCTCTTTCATTGATTCCGCCATATTTCTTGCCTATTTTTTATTGGCATTACCGGCAGGTTATGTGATGAAGAGGTTTGGTTATAAAGCTGGTATTATTATGGGGCTATTGCTGTATGCTGTTGGCGCTTTCATGTTTATTCCTGCAGCAAATGCCAGGGATTATTCTTTCTTCCTGGTGGCATTATTCATTATCGCTTCCGGGTTGACCTTCCTTGAAACTGCAGCCAATCCTTATGTAACTATCCTGGGCAAACCGGAAACAGCTACCTTCAGATTGAACCTGGCACAATGTTTTAATGGATTTGGCGCATTTATAGGGCCCATTATCGGAGCGCAATTTATTCTCTCCGGTGTTGAGCATACGAAAGAGCAATTGAGTGCTATGCCAGCTCCGGAATTACAGCAATATCTGGCAGGCGAGGCGGCCACTGTAAAAATGCCTTACATGATCATTGGCATAGTAGTGTTATTGATAGCCGTATTATTCATCTTCACAAAATTACCCGATGTAAAAGAAGAAGATACTCCGGCTGCCAAGGCTGTTAATGAAGGAAGTATATTTAAACACAAACATCTGATCGCCGCCATTATTACACAGTTCTTTTATGTGGGAGCGCAGGTGGGCGTGAATGCATTCTTTATCCGTTTTGCAAAATTCGCAGGAGGAATGCCGGAAAAAGAAGCCGCTAATCTATTGGGAGCAGTAGCAGGCCTTGGCTTCCTGATAGGCCGTTTTGTTGGCACATTCCTCATGGGCTTTATAAAGCCACGGATATTGCTTGCATTGTATGCCTTATTGAACATTGTGTTAGTGTTGATAGCCATGAATTTTAAAGGAGACATTGCTATTTGGGCGGTGCTGGCAATACCATTCTTTATGTCCATTATGTTTCCAACGATCTTCTCATTAGGCCTCACTGGTTTAGGTGGAAGCCATACTAAACTTGGATCCTCTCTTTTGGTAATGTCCATTGTAGGTGGCGCCATTTGCCCTCCGTTGATGGGCATGATCTCAGATGCTTCCAACATTCAGATGGCTTACCTGGTGCCTCTGGTTTGTTTTGCTGTGGTACTTTGGTTTGCCATAAAAGGGTATAAATTACAGAAAGCACAGTAAGTCAACCGTTAATGTATAATAAACGCTGTAAGGCCACTTGGGTTTTACAGCGTTTTTTTATGTAACTTCAACATAAGAAACCACTTATATGAAGCTGCACCGCCTCCTGACCGCATTGTTAGTTTTATGCATGGCCTGTAAAAAGGATGTTCAGGATCAAAAAGGCACCCTGCAGATCATTTTCAAAAATGTAGTGAACGGCGCGGCACTCAAATTGAACACTGCTAATTACACCAATGCCGCCGGTGAAACATTCACCATTTCCACCTTCAAATATTACATCAGCAATATCACACTCATTAAACTGGATAACAGTGAATTGAAGTTGCCCGCTGCTTATTATCTCGTTAACGAAGCAGATTCAGCTTCCAAAGTGATCAATATCCCTGCCCCCGGAGGAGAATACAGGGCTATTTCCTTTATGCTGGGAGTAGATAGTATACGGAATGTAAGCGGTGCACAAACAGACGCACTGGATCCTGTAAACGGGATGTTCTGGAGCTGGAACAGTGGTTATATTATGGCGAAACTGGAAGGTACTTCCCCTGTGTCCACTGCCGCCAACAATGCACTGACCTTTCATATCGGAGGATTCAGCGGACGATACAACGCGCTGCAAACAATACAGCTGGTCAGCCCCATCAGTTTATCTGTTTCAGAGATACGCAAACCACAGATCACGATCAACGCCGATGCATATGCCTGGTTTAGTCAACCGAACCTGGTCCGTTTCCAGACAACTTCTACCATTCACGTACCGGGAGAAGATGCCTCGAAAATAGCCACAAATTATCGCAACATGTTCCGCATTACAGATGTAACTGACCTGTGACAAGATACCTGATATATACAGCCTGTCTGTTCCTGCTCGTATGGAGCTGCAGACGCGGAACGGATGTAAAACCGGGCCCGCAGCCGTATCCCCTCAACTTACCTTCCAACTTTCCGCAGCCAGTATATGATATGTCCCAGAATCCGCTCACCGTACAAGGTGTAGCGTTGGGAAGAAGGTTATTCTATGATCCCCGCTTATCCCGCGATAGCACTATCTCCTGTGGGTTCTGTCATCAGCAGTTTGCTGCTTTTGCGCATTTTGATCATCCTTTAAGTCATGGTATTGATAATAACACCGGCTTTCGCTCTGTGCCGGGTCTTTTTAACCTGATCTGGCAAAGGGAGTTTATGTGGGATGGTGGTGTGAATCACCTGGAAATACAACCGCTTACACCCATTACAGATCCCAACGAAATGGGAGAGGACCTTGCCAGGCTGATCGCAAAGCTGAATGGAGATGCGAAATACAGAGGATTGTTCAATGATGCCTTTGGAGCAGGAGAAATTAACAGCCAGAAGGTCTTTAAAGCCTTAGCGCAATTCATGGCCACCATGAATTCCTTCGATTCAAAATACGATAGCATCATGCGGAATGCCCCCGGTGTGAAATTCACAACGGAAGAAGAAAATGGCTACAAGATCTTCCAGGATAAATGTGCTTCCTGCCATAAAGAACCACTGTTTACAGATGGATCTTACAGGAATAACGGTCTGCCCATCAACGCCTCTTTACATGATGCCGGCCGCATGCGCATTACCAATAACACCAACGACTATCTGAAATTTAAAGTACCTTCTTTGCGTAATATCATCAAGAGCCCCCCGTACATGCATGACGGTCGTTTTTATGATATTTTCAATGTGTTCGACCACTATTCTGAAGGCGTAATTCAAACCCCAACCATCGATCCGCTCCTGCGGAATGGACTGCCGCTCACGGAGAGTGAAAAGCGTGAGTTGTACTTTTTTCTTAATACATTAACAGATCCCGGCTTCATCAACAGTAAGGCCCTGAGTGAGATAGTGATTACTAACTAACTGATAATTAGTTTCTTATTACGTTTTAACATTATCTGGCAGGAAATTTGCCAAAAGGGGGTGTCATGAAATATCTTATATTATTTATACTATTTATGGGTGGGGCACCTGTGATAGCACAACAAAAAACTAAATCTCCCTCTACCGGAATAGCGAGTTATTACGCACAGAAGTTCCATGGCAGAAAGACCGCGAGTGGGGAGATCTTTGATAACAACGCAATGACCGCCGCACATAATACGTTACCATTAGGCACCTTTATTAAGGTTACGAATATCAGGAATAACCGCTGGGTGATCGTGAAAGTAACGGACCGTTTGCATGCAGCTAACCGCAGGGTAGTTGATCTAACGCAGGCGGCGGCAAAGAAACTGGGCTTTATTCATTGGGGATTGACGAGGGTGAGAGTGGAAGTGGTGTCCAGGGAGTTTGTGAATAGTGTGCCGTTGTGGGATGTGGCGGTGAATTAATCTCATTTATATATAGGCGAAAAGAGGATGTGTCAGAACCTGATACATCCTCTTTTTTTGAATCAGTCTAAAAATCTGCTTCAAATCCGTGACCGTTTTTGCCATAAAAGGTCAGCCATTTTCCTGCGGAGTATAAAATATGAAGTTTGCTTTCCAGGCTATTTTCATCCGTATCAGGAGGAATACGTTGGTCTTTTATATGTTGCAAGTTATTAGCCGATGCTATTTCATCTGCAATAGCTAAAAGTTGTATCCCATATTTTAAAGTATCATCTGCTAATTTTGTTTCCCAGGCTTCATTTAGCAGATCTTCGCCGATCAGATCCTTACAATCAGCTAAAAACTGTCCCCTGAAGACATTCCTGTCTTGCCCCATGGCAATATATACAGGTACTCCATCTGTTTCTTCCGCTAGTTCTATTACATAGTATCCATTGAATTCCCTTGCAAATTCATCGTATGGAACCGATTTGTCAGAACTTTCATATTGATCTTTCAACCACTTATCGGCAGGAGCATCTCTTCCTACCAGCGGGGCCTTAATAGTTTCATAACTTTTAATCTGAATGGAGAACCATTCGTCTAATAATTCATCATGTGTTGGACGTTTCTTCCCTTTGAGTTTATCCAGGAAACTCAATTGAATTTTATCTTTACCCTGAATGATACGGAAGATTTCATTGAACCTTTCTTCGAAGCCAGGCTTCGGTTTCCCGAAAGGGCGCCAGTCGAGTCCCATTTGTTATCGTTTAAGTTTTATTTATTACTGTTTATCCTTATAAATTTCCTGATTCCCAGTTTGTCCAATGGTTATTTGGTTCTTTAGTAGGCTTCCAGTTTACTATTTCTCCTGTCACCAGAATATTGGCAATAAGTTTATACATTTCTTGTGAAGATGGAGGAACCGACTCATCATATGCACTAATAAAATGAAAATCATTTATGATCATTAGTTTAGGCAGTTCCTGTGGGATATGTTGATAGATCTCTTCTTCCCTGGCAGCAATAGCAGATGGGTCAGTTTCATGGAGATATCTCACGAAGTCCCCGAAGCCAATAAGCTTTTTGGGATTATCATAGTCCCGTACATTAATTCCTGTTTTTTCATAATTTTTGTAATCGCTATCAAATGGAATAAGCCTATCGCGAACTTTAATTTCTTTTATATCCTGCCCTATCAATTCAAATGTCTCCATTTCTTCGCCGACTTTATTTTCGATCCTTTCGAATTCTTCCGGATCAATAAGCACTATTCTGCTTGTATTGGATATGTAATTCCTTTCAGGGTACTTATTAACCGGATAGTCGATACAATTACCAATATAAGTCAGTTCTATTTCAGCAGCAGTTGCACGGTTTTGATAGCCGCTTTTTTCAAACACGATTGCCCATCTTGCGGTATCTCCATAGAGATGAATGCGACTACCTGCCGTTTCGCAGTAACCATGCTCCAGGTCAAGGAAAAAATTGTACTTAATATCCTCTGGTTGTGTTGCAGGATAATATGCACTTGGTTCCCCTTTGAATGTTAAGTCTAATTGGCTTAATATCTCCGCTTCTGTAAACATTTGGCTAATATAGGGGAATATTCATTTCAGCGGTACCGGAATTGCTGTAAGGCTTCGCAATTTTGGCCGGATACCCCCACCACAATGTCCATTTATACCCTCTTTAAATAGTATGCAGTCGATAACTTTGTCAAATGAAAATGAAACCCGGAGAGTTCATTGCCTTATCTGCCTGCACAATGATGCTCACAGCTTTAGGGATTGACATCATGCTTCCTGTATTAGGCGCACTACGAAAGCATTTTGGTCTTGAACCTGCATCTACTGCTGCTGCCCAGGTGATTGGCTTCTTTTTTATGGGGCAGGTGGCGCAGATCATATTTGGTGTGCTTTCAGACCGCTTTGGGCGTTTGCCGATCCTGCGTATAGGTTTCCCCTTATACATCATCGGGGGGCTCGCTGCGGCTTTTGCACCGAGTCTGCAGCTCATGTGTGCAGCGCGCTTTTTTGCTGGCATGGGAGCATCCGCTGTATTTATGACCACTATTGCAGGTGTTCGTGATCGCTTCGTTGGAGATGAGATGGCACGCATCATGTCGCTGATCTTTACTATTTTCCTTTTTACGCCTGTAGTGGCGCCTTTTTTAGGGATGGCCATTCTGAATATTTCATCCTGGAAAATGGTATTCCTCACACCTCCCATTTTTGCAGTTATTATCTTTCTCTGGTCACTCAGGCTGGAGGAATCCCTTCTTCCCGGGCAACGCGTCGCACTCAACTGGAAGAGCATCCGCAAATCTATCCGGACAGTTATCAGTAATCCCGTTTTTCTGAGGTATGCCGGCGTTAGTACATTACTTTTCATGGCATTAAGCGCCTATGTTTCCAGCTCTGAACACATTGTGGGAGAGATCTACGGTAAGCCGGAATTATTTGCCTGGATCTTTGGAAGCATGGGATTGGTAATGGCGCTTTTCACCCTGCTCAATTCCCGCCTTTCATCCAGGTATGGGGCAAGGCGTACGATAAAATGGCTGGTTGTACTATATACTATCATAGCAGGTATACTGCTGCTTTTGACCTCTGCTTTGGGGGATCCGCCAACAATGCCGGTTTTCTTTATTGCCATTACGCTTTTGATGGCCCTCAATTTAGCCATAGAACCTAATAGCAGTGCTTTAGGCTTAGAGCCACTGGGAGAAATGGCTGGTATGGCTTCATCTGTCTACGGAACTGCTTTCTTTTTCATTGGTGCTTCCCTGGGATCGGTGATCAGTTATTTAATGGTGAAAGAGGTTTTTCCACTAGTACTCAGTTATTTTATAATTGGGCTTATTGCAGTGATCCTGGTATTTAGTGATCGCAGGCCATTCAGCAAAGAAATTTAGTTAAATTTAAAGATGAACCTGCAAAAGCAAATCCTGCTCCTTCTGCTATTGGTCATCCCTTTTCCCGGATGTAAGGGACAGCCCAAAATTATCGGGATGTCTGGCAATGTTATTTGTGAGCTGCAGGATAAAGCAGGCAACATTTGGTTCAGCACAGGGCAGGGAGCCTATCGGTACGATGGCCGGTCCTTTACCAATTTTACAACCAAAGATGGACTGGGCAGTAATAATGTAAATGAAATTATTCAGGACAAAGCTGGGAATATTCTATTCGCCACTAACAGCGGTGTTTTTAAGTACAATGGCAAATCCATTACTGCTCTTACAGCGAACGATGATGTAAGCAAAAAAACTGTTTCAAGCCTTTTAGAAGACAAGGAAGGAAACCTTTGGTTAGGAACAATGCAAAGCGGCGTTTACCGATACGATGGTAAGACCTTTGCTAACTTTCTGAATAAAGATGATCACGCATTTAACCTTGATGCGCATCACCAGGCCATTATAGATATTTTACAGGATAAAAAGGGAAACATATGGTTTTGTACCTGGAACCGCGGCGGTGTGTGGAAATATGATGGGAAAGTTTTCACTAATTATCTGCCATCTGCCGGTTATTATTTGCAGGAAGAACAACCTGCCAATAATGTAAAATTCTTTCTGAAGAAAGATCCCAATTCCCAATCGCAGGATAGCATCACCGATGATATGATCTTTTCTATCTCAGAAGATAAGACCGGTAACCTTTGGTTGGCCACCAGGAGGCACGGCGCCTGCCGTTATGATGGGCAGAGCTTTATAAGCTTTACGAAAAATAAGGGCCTTGTTGATAAAGGGATGTATGCTATTTTAGAAGATAAAAAAGGAAATCTTTGGTTCACCACAGAGAAAGATGGGGTGTGGCGGTTCGATGGCAAGTCCTTTAAAAATTTCACCACACAGGATGGCTTGACCAACAATTCAGTGTTTAGCATTTTAGAAGACAGGAACGGCAATCTTTGGTTTGGGACAAGGGGTTTTGGTCTGAGCCGTTACGATGGGAAGAATTTCACCGTTTTTTCTGAATCACATAATTAATTAAGTTATGAGTAAGATCAAGATCACGACATTCTCCATTTCGCTGGATGGGTTTGGAGCAGGACCACTTCAAAGCTTAAAAGATCCACTCGGCATAAGAGGGGAAGAGCTTCACGCATGGATGTTTGAAAAAGCAAACAGTGATGGCACCGGCGTGGACAACGATATTGCCAGGAAGTCCATGGAAAATGTAGGCGCCTGGATTATAGGGCGTAATATGTTCGGTCCGGTCCGCGGAGCCTGGCCGGATGATGAATGGAAAGGCTGGTGGGGTGAACAACCACCTTTTCATGTTCCTGTATTTGTTTTAACCCATCATGCAAGGGAATCTTTCAAAATGGAAGGGGGAACAACGTTTCACTTTGTCACCGGCGGTATCGAAGCTGCACTTGAGGAAGCTAAAAAGGTAGCGGATGGAAAAGATATCCGCATCGGGGGAGGTGTTTCAACAGTTCACCAATTCTTACGGGCAGGCTATGTTGATGAAATTCAATTGACGTTCTCACCCATTTTTCTTGGTTCAGGAGAAAACCTGTTTTCCGGGATTGATCTGCCTGCCCTTGGTTTTAATAAGATCGAGAAGATAAATGGAGAAAATGCAACGCATATTATTTTGAAAAAATAATAGCATTTGAGCAGTTACTTCTTATATTTCCAACACCCCTGCACATGATCATTCACCATCCCTGTTGCCTGCATATAGGCATAACAGATCGTTGAGCCCACAAACTTAAACCCCCGCTTCAACAGATCCTTACTCATAGCATCAGACTCCGCAGTCTTAGCAGGTACATTGCTCAGGCTCGCAAACCTGTTCAAAATAGGTTTATGTCCCACAAACTGCCAGATGTATTTATCAAAGCTGCCGAATTCCTTCTGCACAGCAAGGAAGGCTTTAGCATTGCCAATGGTGGCATGGATCTTCAGCTTATTGCGAATGATCCCCGGGTTCTCTAATAAAGAAGAAATCTTCTTCTCTGTGTAACGGGCTATCTTATTAGCATCCCATTGATCAAAGGCAGCACGGTAGTTCTCCCTTTTAGTGAGTACCGTATACCAGCTTAGCCCTGCCTGCGCACCTTCGAGATTGAGCATCTCGAATAAATGTGTATCATCGTGATTGGGTACGCCCCATTCATTGTCGTGATAGTCCTTATATAGCTGATCTTTCAGGCTCCAGCCGCAACGGTTCTTTTCCATCAGAGTTCCCATTTTTTGATCAGGTCCTTCACTTGTTTCTTATAGGCTTTCAGGTCCGTGATCGTTTGTTGAATAAAACTGTTCTCATCCAGTTTGCCTACTACTGCTTCCATTTCTTCCTGGTTCTCGTAGGTCATCTGGCGGAAAGGATTTACATAATCTTTTTCCCGGCTGCGATAGATACCTTCCGTTAAAGCACCAAGCGTATGCACGGATTGCTCCAGGCATTTTCTGAGCTGGGAGGTAGTGAATTCTTTGGGTGTGAGCTGTAACAGCTCTAACAGGCTGGCCAGCGCATGTTGTAATTTATCCTGTTCATATCGCTCGCCTAACTGCCGGTAAGTATCATGCAACTGCTGCCAGCTGTTGATCTTTCCTTTCCTGATCCGCATTTTGATATCATCCATATCCTCTGCTTTGATCAGCTGCCCGCCGGCATTATGCCATGCTGTGCGTTTGCTGTTCCTGCAAAGGGCCGATAAAGCATTAAAAGATGGAACCACTACGATATTTTTCAGCAGGTTACGCATAGCGTACAACACAATCAGTTCGCGGAAAAGAGGATAAGAGCGATGTACTTTCAGCAGCTGCACTTTGCGGGCGGAGTTTTCGATACCGTCTGCATAGATTGTCATCCGTTTAACGGATTCATTTTCTTTCAGCAGCAACTGCCGGCCATCCTGCCGCAGGGTTTTCTCGCTTACTTTTTTATTACCATGGTGTGCCTTTCCTACAGCCAGTTCCAGCAGTTCCAGCGTAGTGAATAACTCTTCCACGGAATCCGGTGCCAGGTAATCAAATTCCAGCACCTGTGTTTTATCAGTGCGTTTATCTCTGTCTATATACTTCCAGGAGTTGCGGGCCAATGCGTACATATTGTGCATGAGCCAATATCCTGGCATTACTTTCAGGCTGTTCTCATGTTCATCATTCACAACAAGGCTGAAAGGATAGGGTACCTGTAATTCATGCAGGTAATTGCCTTTGGAGATCAGGGTGAAGCTGGCAAATTTGGAATTATGTTTCAGGGTTACGGAGAGACCTGGCCAGAAGCCCCTGCCTGCAATGATCTCACCATCTGCTCCACGGGAATTATGGTTGGAACCAATGGTAGCACCTGCTGCCATATTACTCTGGCCCATGATCAATGCGGCGCAGAGGAAGGAGTTGTTATGGTGTTGCTCATGTGCCGGGAAGATCAGTGAATTCAATACTTCACAGCAGGAGATAGTAGCGTTGTTGCCCAGGTAAGAGTTGATCAGCCGCGCACCATATTTTAACTGCGAATGCGAGGCCATGATAAAACGAACGGCTTTTACACCATAGAAAGCGCGGCAGCCCAGCCCTATGATCCCGTTCACCATCTCACAGCCTTCTCCTATCTGGGTAGGGGCACCGGCTTCACTGTTGATGGTGAGGTTCTTTAATTTATTGGCACCTTTCAGGTAAGCGTCCGTACCGATGGTTACATCTTTAATGATCTTACAGTTCTTGATCACGGTACGGTCTCCTACCATGCCGTAGTACCCTCTTTTCTTGTCGAACTCTTTTTCAGTGAAGGCTTTGAACTGCTCTTGCAGAACGGCATCGTGCCGGTTGCGTGTCCAGAGCCAGGCATCTCCCGGCAGCATGCCGTCGAAAGGCATTACACTTCTGCCGCCGTTCTCATTACAAAGCTCCAACCAGATGCGTACGCTTTCCGGCTCCCCTTCTTTTACAATACCATTTCCGAATTTGGCATGGTCTGTAGTGGCCATTTCGTTTACATTGGCAATGATCACTTCGTTGCCGATGATGTAATGGGAAAGGAAGTTCACATTTTGCACTACCACGTTGTCCCCGAAATCGCAGGAGGCAATGGTGCTGTTATAAAGCCCTACCGGCAGGCGGAGGTTATGGAATTCCAGGAAGTAGGGTTCCAGTTTGCCGATGCGCACCATGCCATAAAAGTGGCAGTGCTGCACCAGGTTGGGGTCAAAGTCGTTATCTACAAATATATTGTTCCAGTCGTCCGAGGTATTGTCGTTCCGAACCAATGTTTCAATTTCCCTTGCATTCAGTTTGCGGTGTACGGTTTCCTTGCCGCGTTGTTTATCCCGGAGGTAGTATTCATTCTTTCCTTCCGGCAGATAAGGGCCGTCAATGAACTGATACCCCAGCTGGTGGAGTGGTTTCTTTTCTATATGGTTCATAAGGATATTATTCTACAGTTACAGACTTGGCCAGGTTCCTTGGTTTGTCTACATCCAGGCCTTTTAATACACCAATGTGATAAGCCAGTAATTGGAGGGGGATCACGGAAATAATAGGTGCTACCAGTTCATCTGCTTCCGGAACCACGATCACATCATCTGCCATACCGGAAATGATCTGATCGCCTTCCGTGATAACGGCGATCACTTTTCCTTTACGTGCTTTGATCTCTTGTATATTGGATACTACTTTGTCGTAGTAACGGTCTTTGGTAGCTACAAATACTACAGGCAGGTTCTCGTCCACCAGGGCAATAGGCCCGTGTTTCATTTCGGCGGCAGGATAACCTTCTGCGTGGATATAAGATATTTCCTTCAGCTTGAGCGCGCCTTCCAGTGCAATGGGGAAGTTGTATCCACGGCCCAGGTAAAGGAAGTCGCGTGCATCTTTGTATTTATTGGCGATAGCTTTGGTCTGATCATTCAGTTTGAGCGCAATGGCTACTTTATCCGGTACGCCTTCCAGTTCATCCAGCAGGTGCTGGAAACGTTGTGCGGTGATGGTACCTTTTGCTTCTGCTATCTTAAGGCCTATAAGGCATAATACCGCAAGCTGTGCAGTGAACGCTTTTGTGCTGGCTACGCCTATTTCCGGCCCTGCATGCGTATATACGCCGCCGTTGGACAACCGGGCGATAGAAGAGCCAACCACGTTACATACGCCCAGGATGATAGCACCTTTTTCTTTAGCGCTTTCCATGGCAACGAGGGTGTCTGCTGTTTCCCCGGATTGTGAAACGGCAATGATCACATCACCTTTTCCTACAACAGGATTGCGGTAACGGAATTCAGAAGCGTATTCCACTTCCACGGGAATGCGGCATAATTCTTCTATCATGTATTCTGCTACCAGCCCTGCATGCCAGGAGGTACCACATGCTACAATAATAATGCGGTTGGCATCCTTCAGGAGGTCCATGTGTTCACGAAGTCCACCCAGTGTAAGCTGGCCCGCTTTTGCATCCAGGCGTCCGCGTAAACTGTCAAAGATGGTTTGTGGTTGTTCAAACACTTCTTTCAGCATGAAGTGGTCGTAACCGCCTTTCTCAATGGCGGCCAGTTCCATGTCCAGCTTCTGTATATAGGGTGTTTGTATTTCGTTGGAAATATTTTTGAGGATGAGTTCGTCTGCTTTAAGGATCGCTATTTCATAGTCGTTCACATACACAACTTCTTTTGTGTATTCAATGATGGGGGAAGCGTCTGATGCGAGGAAGTGTTCTCCTTTGCCAACGCCTATCACCAGCGGGCTGCCTTTCCGGGCTGCGATCAGGGTATCCGGATTATCTTCATCCACAATGAGGATCACATAAGCGCCCACTACTCTTTTCAGGGCTATCCTGAGGGCTTCTTCCGTGCTGCATTGATTGCTTTTTTTAATCTCCTGGATAAAGTGGATCAATACTTCCGTATCTGTATCGCTGGTGAACTGATGCCCTTTGTTCAGCAGTTCCTGTTTCAGCTGGGCATAGTTTTCTATGATCCCGTTATGCACCATGGCTAATTTACCATCGCCGGACATTTGAGGATGTGCATTCCTGTCACTTGGTTCTCCATGCGTGGCCCAGCGGGTGTGGCCTATCGCGATATGGCTTTTGAGGTCTTTACCGGTAATATAATCTTCCAGTTCGGCTACTTTTCCTTTCTTCTTATATACTTTCAGACTTCCACCGTTCAATAAAGCAACGCCTGTACTATCGTATCCACGGTATTCAAGACGTTTCAGGCCTTTGATAACTACCGGATACGCTTCCCGGTGACCTATGTATGCAACAATTCCACACATAAAATTCAGTATGTTTTAATAAGGTTATCTATGCAATATGCACAAAAAAAGCGGCCGGGCAAAGGTGTTTAAACATCTTTACCCGGCCGCCGCCATAAAATAAAGGATCAGTTCGCGTTGAGCATAGCTCCCAGGTTCATGTCATTGTCCCACCGGTAACGGTTCTTGTATTTCACCTGGCGGATCACTTTGATGAATTGTTCAGGTACAGACCTGTCTGCATCATAACGGATATCCGTGAGCTGTGTGAGGGATTCGTTGCTGGAAGACTGCTTTTCATCCTCCGGCTGGAGGCCGCTGATACCAAGGTACCAGGTATCTTCTTCCTTCTGTTTGTATTTATACAGGTAAACGTTGCCCTTTTTGAAACGGTGGGTAGTATGCTGTTTACCCAGCAACACTATGGAATCGATCCTGGTGTTGTAATCCACCATGCCATATAAAACGCTCCTGGCAATGGATTCCTGCTTTTTATAAGCTTTTGGGAATTTATCAAGCTGTTGTATTTCCTCCAGGGCTTCCCATAAGGCAACACGGTATTTCTCCTGCGCGGCGATCTGTTGCAGCAGGCTGTCTGCTACCGGCAGCTTGTGCCGGAGGTATAACTGCGCCAGCAGGATCTGCTGTAAAGGATTCTTTGTGCTTTCATAACGACTAAAGAACCTTTCCGCATTCTTGTTTGTGTTGCGGTAAGGCAATAGCAGTACCGCGTATTCGTGCAGTACATTATTGGGGTGAAAGCGGCTTTCTATATCATTATCGTCGTCCTCGTCTATTTGCTCCTGTTCATCTGCTATTTCTTTTTGCAGCGCTATCCGGGCATCAAAAGCAATCTGGCTGATATGATGCTCGTACAGCGATGGCTGGATCACGTTACTGTCCAGCATAGTAGCGAGCAGGCTGTATACCGGTTCTTTATAATCCGTGAGCGCGGTGAGCTGGAGCAGATCAGGGAAAAGGGATTTGCTGAGTTGCAGTGAATCCCGGAGGGGAGACAGCATAGCGTAGATATTATCCTCGTTACTGAAAATGGGGATCTCTTTCAATACCAGGTTGCTGAACACTTTATCTGCTTCCATGGTTTGCTGTTTCAATAAACTTTCCAGGATGTTGCGTTGCAGGCTGGCGGTATCGTTAGCAGCGAGGTAAGCGCTTTCGAGGAAGGGCAGTATTTCCGGATGGCTGATGTAACCCAGTTCTGCAATAAGGTCGTTCTTCACTTCCAGGTAATTCTTTTCACCGGCTCCCCAGCTCTTTATAAGCCTGATCAGTTCCGGCGCATGTTCATCTTTATAATGAACGGTGCTGATGGAACTCTTTGCCTGCTGGCGGGTAGTGCTGTCTTTACTGTTAAAATCAGCGAAGAACTCCGGGGCTTTGCTCAGGTAAATGGATTTACCGAATACGGTATCCCCGGGCGTAAAAGTATCAAAGAAAGAAGTGATGAAAGAAGAGGGGCCCTTGATATTATCGGTAACAGCAGAGAGCGTGTACTGGGCACCATTGCGCACAAATACTTTGCAGTAGAAGTTCCTGGTGCTGTTGGTATCCCGCATTTGCAGCAGGGTGCTTTCCCAGCCGGGTAAACGTTCATACTTTTTACTATGGATCACCAGGTCCCCCTGGTCTGTCAGGTTGTCGATCTCTCTTCCCCAGAATTGCGCACTGTCCTTAGTGCTGTAATAACGGTTGAATTTCTGGAACACTACTTTTACTTCTTCCCCTGTACTGTCTGAGCGGAAAGTTTTGTTCTTCACCTTATAGGCATGGTCCGTATTTTCTTCCGTACTGCCGGCTCCGGAAAATGCTTCCATCAGGGCATCGTCGTCTTTAGGGATCACGGGTGTTTTTACAGAGAAGTAAAGGCTTGTATCTGTATAGGCTTGTGCCGTGTTGTAAACAGGGTTTGCAGGCACAAAAGATTGAAAGAAATCGGATAAGGCTTTCTTATCATTCCTGTAATGGGCAGACAGGATGAAGTAATGTGGCCCCTGCAACAGGATGCGTGTTTGGGAGAAGCTGTTATCTGTATGCTGGTTCACTATTTCAAGACAGGTGTAACCCTGCCAGGTCATGAATTTCCTGCTCTTTTGCTGTTTGATGAATTGTGACTGCTGAAAACTTTCTTCTGCAAAACCCAGCTCTACGGTATCTTCTTCCAGTACGGAATAATCGGGGATGGTTTTACGCATCACCAGGTAACTGTTGCCGGTTTGTTTATCTAAAGCTTCGTACTCCTGCCGTTTGCTGAGGGAACGAAGGGTGATATTATTGGCGAATACAGGTGTATGGGGCATTTTTACAGAAAAGGTATTACCTGGGGAGTGGTAATTGACCCACGCGCCGCTTTGTAATGTTTTTAATTTGATGGAGGCAAAGAAACGGTCACCTTCTTCTCCTTCCACATATTCCCCGTTACCACTGATCTTGAAGATGAACACTTCAAAAGGTGTAACAAAGATGTTGTACCGCTGCATATCACCCCGCCGTGTGCGGTTACGGATATCAAAACCTTTATAACCGTTATTGCTGATCGCTTTTTTAGTGATGATCTTACCGGGAATGTTCTCGTATAAAAGACTGTCTATTTTCAGGGATACATCTGCTTCACTTTGCCCGAGGCTCAATGCGTTGGTCTTGATGCGGCTCACCAGGTAATAGGCGCCATTGGCCAGGTCTGCATACTGTAACTGGTTCAACATGGTCAGGCCGCTGAAGTTGAAAAGTTTGCCGGGTACATCTACCTGGATCCATCCGTCTTCTGAAGTATAGGTTTGAAATACTACCGGGGCCTTTACTTTCTCCAGCTGGTCCTTTTGTTCACTGTCGCGATTGTTGAACACAACCGGGCGTACAGTATAACCGGCTTTACGTAACATATAGATCAGGCCGCGGTCTCCGGGAAGGTGTGCTGCGCCTACACCGGCAAACAGGCTATTGATACGGATAATGGAATCGATCACCCGGAACATGTTTTCGTTCCGTTTGTAAAGGAATTTTTCCATGAAAGCAGGAGAGGTGTATTGATTGCTGGAAATGGAATCCAGCATATCCAGGTCTCCGCGGCGGTAGGCATCATTCAGTTTATTCCTTGAGTCCAGGGGATTTTCTGCATCCCTGTTCACCTTTTTTTGCTTTTTGTCTTTCGCCGCATCCCTGTATGCTTCCAGCATCAGGCGTTCGGACTCTTCAAAGCTTTCCACGCCGGTTGCACGTTTGCCCATTTTTTTACCTACCTGGTAGATGTACATATCCAGGAAAGTATCTTCCTCAAAATCTTCCTGTGCAGCAAAAGAGCGGTAGAGCAGGTGATTGATCATTTCAGGCCGGTAAGTAAGGCCGGTCCTGATCAGATCCCCATAGGCGCCAATGGTGAAGGCATCTTTGCTCATACTGCCATTCCCGGCCAATTCATTCATATAGCGGGAACTGAGGCGTAACATATTGCTTTTGGAAAAGTCTTCCTGCAATTGCTGCGGATCTGTTTCCAAAGAAACGATATCAGCGTTCTTGATACAGTGATAGAAAGAATCGCTGAGATGGAATGCCAGCTTATTGCTTACGTGCATGGTACCAAAGAGGTAGGAAGGCTTCGGCATGTTCTTGCCGGTGATCTCCCATAATAAACCCTGGTATTTCTTATTATTCGCCTGTTTATGCTGAGCAGCTGCAACAGAGCCTGTCACTAACAGCACACATACCAGTACACTTCTTTTCAATTGGTTCATATGAGGACGGTAGGGAATTAGATGTATTCAAATATACTGAAAATACTGCGGTGGCAGGCATTAGCGCCGCTGCAACACTTTCTCGAACAGGCCCAGTATACGTTTGTACTCATCCGTCCAGCTGGCAGGCTCTGTAAAGCCGTGATCTTCAATTGGGTATACGGCCAGTTCCCAGTTGTTTTTGCCGAGTTCTATGAGGCGCTGGCTGAGGCGTACAATATCCTGGAAATGCACATTGGTATCCACCATGCCATGGCACATCAGCAAATGCCCCTTTAACCCTTCTGCATAATAAATGGGGGAAGACTTCCGGTAAGCGATACTATCAGTAAAAGGTTCGTTGAGGATGTTTGAAGTATAACCGTGATTATAATGCGCCCAGTCTGTAACAGAACGGAGTGCTGCTCCGGCGGCAAAATCATCCGGTGTGGTGAACATGGCCATGAGAGTAATAAATCCGCCGTAACTGCCGCCATAGATCCCCACACGTTTAGGGTCTACGCCATAGTTTTGTGCCAGGAATTTAGCGCCATCCACCTGGTCTGTAAGGTCCTTTCCACCCATATAGCGGTAAATGCCGGTACGCCAGTTCCGGCCATAACCTGCACTGCCACGGTAATCTATATCCAGTACGGTATAACCAAGGTCTGTTAAAAGATTATGGAACATATATTCCCTGAAATATTGGCTCCACCATTTATGCGCATTCTGCAGATAACCTGCGCCATGTACAAAGATCACGGCGGCGCCATTGCGTTTGGCAGTTTCAGGAGTATACAGCCGGGCATGCACCATTTCATTGTCACGTGCTTTGAAGGTGATCACGTTGGCTTCCCTCCAGGGATAAGCTTTAAATTCTTCTGATTGGGCCAGCTGTGTGATCTGTACCGGTTTGGCACCTGCTTTATTTTCCTGGAGGTACATTTCCCAGGGTTTGTTGGAAGTGGAATAACGGTAAGCGATCCATTTTTCATCCGGGGAAAGTGTAACGGTATGTGCGCCGGGCATGCTGGTAATGCGTTCTGCTTTACCGCCGGTTACCGGCAAACGGTAATATTGCTTTTCACCGGGATGCACTTCATTGGTGAGCAGGTAGAAGTATTGTTTGTTATGAGATAAGGTTACATCCTGTACTTCATAGTTCCCGCTGGTTAAAGCCTGCTTTTTATTGCTGGCTACATTCATGGTGTAGAGATGGGAATAACCGGTTGCTTCACTCTGGAACCAGATGGTTTGTTCATCTACCCAGCCGATATTTCCCCAACCTACGCCGGGGCCACCTATCCATGCTTCATCCCGCTGGCGGTCCAGCAAACGGAGTGTACCGTTAGCGGCATCCAGTAACATGATCCAGCGGTCTTTGTTATCCTGTGAATTAATGTCCACTACAGCATAAGTTCCTTTCTCTGACCAGTAAGGGCCGCTGATGATCACACCGCGGTTTTTGGCTTTGGCCGTATCCTGTTTTGCATAATCAGGCTTGTCTGTAATGCCCGGAATGCCGGCCGTTTTAATGGCGATCACCGTGTCCTTTTCCCTGTCGTACACAAAGGATTCAAAACTTCCCCAGGGAGCGCCTACTTTGCTGCGGCTCCTGATATCCGTAGTATAGCCTGTTTCTGTTACATAGTTGGGAACGATGGTGGTTTTCTCTCCTGGCGGTTCATCATTTAAACGGTACACTACAAAACGGCCGTCAGGACTTAATACCACTTCTCCCAGCGATTTGTCTTCCAGGTAGAGCGTACGCATTTGCGGCACTTTAGGAAGGCTTTTGGTATATGCTGCCGCAGCATCTGCTTTTGCTTTTTTATCCTTCAGCACCTGCATTAATTCCAATTGCTGGTTCTTCAGGAACTGGTCCTGCGCACTCAGCTTTTCTTTTCTTTCCAATGGTTTGGCGCCCTGCACAAAATCCGTGAACTGTTCAATCAAACCTGTTTTAATATCCCAGGTGAAAAGGTTGCGGTTACGGCGGAAGAGGATGCGGGTATCCTGCATGGCAAAGTCTGCCTGTGTTTCTGTTTCTGCGGTATTGGTGATGCGTGTTTCTTTTCCGGTGGCCACCTCCCGAAGGTAGATGTCTCCGTAATAAGTATAGACGAGTTGGGTGTGTGCTTTATTATACTGTCCAAAACTCCTGGCATTGATCAGTACCCTGTCTGCCGCGTTGGTCTTTACCGGTGTATGTTTGCTGAGGGTGATGGAATAAAGCGAATCTGCCATTGCTTTTTCCGGGTTCCAGTTAAAGTATACGGTTTTACCATCCGCACTCCATTTTAAATTATCCGGAGAGGTACCGATCCATTTGGGATCGCGCATGATCTTCTCTACAGTAAGGGTTTGTGCGTAAGTAAGGGTTGATAAGAACAGGCCAGCGAAGGAGAGCAGTATTTTTTTCATATTGTATAATAGTGAAGAATTCTATAATTTGTTGCAATATAATAAACAACCCAGCATGATCTCACGCAAAATGATGTACGGCACAGTATTGGTAATCACGCTGTTAACAGCTTGCGGGCCTGCGCCTGTGAAGCAGGAGCGGGTACAGGTGCCTGTTACGGAAGATAGCACTTTTCTTACAGGTACTTTCTTTGTGGTACGTCATGCGGAAAAGAACCCGGGAGCAGACTCCACATTAACCGAAGCCGGTTTGAAACGGGCCGGGAAGTTATACAGGATGCTGAAAGATTCCGGTATTACACGGATCTATTCCACACCATTCAAACGCACTTTGCAAACAGGCGATTCTTTGCGCATCCTGGGTAAGATAGATACTGCCTTATATAAACCGGATAGCACAGGAGAATCGCTGTTGTATGAGATCAGCCGTAATAACGACTGGGGTAAAAAGATCCTCGTGATCGGTCATAGCAATACCCTCATTCCCATCCTGAAAAGCCTGAACACTTTTCCGAGGGATACCATCCGGGATGAAGATTATAACTTCCTGTTCATGGTATATAAAGGAAGGAAAATGGCGAAGCTGATCAGAACGAAATATTAAAGCAGGATACCTTTCAGGAAAATATACGCGACAGAGAAATAGATCAGTAATCCGGTAACATCCACCAGTGTGGCCACAAATGGCGCAGAGGAACTGGCAGGGTCAGCACCTGCTTTTTTCAATATCAATGGCAGCATGGAACCGGATAAGGTGCCCCATAATACTACGCCTATCAATGATACGCCCAGTGTAAGACCAATAAGCACCGTATGATCGCCGTAAGTATGGAAGAAGGAGTTCCAGATCAGGATCCTGATAAAACCAATAATGCCCAGGGCCGAACCCAGTAGTACACCGGAAATGATCTCCCTTCGCATCACCCTCCACCAGTCTTTGATGGTTAATTCACCCAGGGCCATGGCCTGGATGATCAGTGTGGAAGCCTGTGAACCGCTGTTACCGCCACTGGAAATAATGAGGGGAATGAACATGGCCAGCACAACCGCCTTGGCGATCTCATCTTCAAAATAAGCCATTACGGAAGCGGTGAGCATTTCACCAATGAACAGGATGATCAGCCAGCCCACCCGTTTCTGAACCAACCGAAGTAAGGGCATATCCAGGTAAGGTTCATCCAAAGCCTCGGTACCCCCGATCTTCTGGATGTCTTCCGTATGTTCTTCATTTAAGATCCATAACATATCGTCGATGGTAACAATCCCCAGCATAACACCGGCATCGTCCAACACCGGAAGGGCTACACGATTTTCTAACCTGAACACCTGTACCGCTTCTTCCTGTTCATCGTTTACATGGAGGGAAACAAAGCGGTGGTCCATCAGGGATTCCACCAGGGTATCAGGAGATACCAGCAGGAATTCGCGGATCCGGAAATCGTCCAGCAGTTTACCCTGGTTATCTATGATATAAATAACATCAATGGTTTCAGAATCCCGGCCATACATCCGGATGTGGTTGAGCACCTTGGCTACCGTCCAGTGAGATTTGGCGGCTATATAGTCCGGCGTCATGATCCGGCCTACACTGTTCTCCGGGTAACCCAGGAGGGCGAGGGTGATCTTTCGTTCTTCCGGGTTCAGTAGTTTAATGAGCTCTGTTACTGCCTGGCTGGGGAGTTCTTCCAGGAAGGCCGTCCTGTCGTCCGGCGGCAGTTCATTGAGCAGTTCTGCTATCTTATGTGCCGGCAGGTCCCGGATGATATCTTCCTGTGTGGGAAATTCAAGGATCCTGAATGCGGCGGCAGCACGCCCAAGCGTAAGTTGATTAATGATCAGGGCTGCCTGTTCCGGCACCTCGTAAATAAGTTCAGCAATATCGGTAATGAGCTGATCGTCCAGGAAGTCCTTTAACTCCCGGAAGTTCTGCTCATGAGCCAGTTGCTCAAACCTTTCCAGTAATACTTCATTTTCCATAAGATCAGACGCTTGGGCGAAATTAGGCAATTACAGTATCTCCTGCACATGCTTGCGGATATTGCCCGCAATAGTCTCTGTTGGCAGGTCGTTGGCATCTTTGCCAAAGGGGTCTTCAATTTCTTCTGCAATCAGCTCCAAACTCGCCAGTACATAGAAAATGAACACCACCATGGGGATCACCAGGTAACCTAATCCGAATACATATCCCATGGGAAGGGTCATCACATAAAAGAAGATGAACTTTTTCAGGAACACACTATAGGAAAAGGGGATAGGGGTGTTCTTGATCCTTTCGCAGGCACCGCAGATATCCGTAAAGGATTCCAGCTGGTTGTTCAATACAATCAGCTGATCTCCGGTGATCACCTGCTGGCGGTACAGTTCATTGGCCTTTGACATGATCATGGTGGCTATCTGGTTAGGAATATGTTCCCCTGAATGCAGATGGCTTAATTCTTCCTGTGTTAAACCTTCCAGTTTGTGTGGATGGAATTCCCCGCGCAGGTGATCTTTAAGGGCCATGGCATAGTTAGGGATCATATGGGAAAAGTACCTCCTGGCAAGGTGGCCCGTAGGTAACATGCTTTGTAGTTTAATAGCCAGGTTACGGCTGGAGTTCACCAATGCACCCCATTGCCTGCGGCCTTCCCACCAACGGTCATAGGCTGTATTGGTGCGGAACACCAACAGCAATGATATCACAAAACCCAGCAAGCCATGCATGGCTGTTATATTCCTGATGTGATCTTTTTCAGATAATTTAAAGACCTCCAGTTCCAGCCATGCTATGCCGGCTGAGTAAATGGCAAGGGCTATAAACATCGGCACCAGCTTCTTAACCGTGTCTGCCTGATGGATGCGGAAGATGAATGTGAACCACTCCCGGGGATTATAATTGATCATAGCTGCAAAAATAATATCTATATGGATCACTTGTTATTTTGATAACTGATGGGTTTGTCTTTACTTTACGGCTTCTATATTATAAGTGAGTTATGATCAAGCCGTATTTATACGTTAATAAGACCAAAGAGAAAGGCCGTGGTGTTTTCACCAAAGAAGCCATTCCAGCCGGAACACAAATAGAGGTTTCTCCTGTACTTGTACTGTCCGGTAACGATACATCGATAGTGGACAAAACTAAACTGCACAACTACATCTTCCTTTGGGGAGCAAGAGAAACACGCTCATGTATTGCTTTAGGTTTCTGTTCTATCTACAACCACGCCTACGAGCCTAATTGCGAATACGAGATGGATTTTGATGCCGAAACAATGGCCATCAGAACCCGCCGTGATATCAAAAAGGGCGAGGAACTCTCCATCAACTACAATGGAGATATCGAAGACAAATCACCTGTTTGGTTCGACGTAAAACGTAAATAATTTCCCTAAAAGAAATTCGGATGAAATGATCCGGATTTCTTAATATTGTAAAATATATAAGCACTTATATATTTTATGAGCTTCTATCCAAAACTCGGTTACCTGATCTTCGGCAGCCGCCTCAGGCGGTTGAGTGAATATTTCCTCGCGGAGGTCAATAAGGTGTATGATCAGGCAGGCATTGCCTTTGATGCCAGCTGGTTCCCTCTCTTCTACCTCTTGTCAGACAAAGAGCGGTTAACGCTTATGGATATTTCCCAGGAACTGGAAGTATCCCATTCCGCTGTGAGCCAGCTGATCACAAACCTTAAAAAGAAAGGCCTGGTAGATACCAGCCGTTGTGAAGAAGACGGGCGGCGGCAGTGGGTGGAATTCACGAAAGAAGGATCAGCCTTACTGGCACAGGTATTACCTATCTGGAAAGGTATTGAAACGGCCATGACGGAACTGGCCATGGAACATAAACAAAGCAGTAAGATACTGGAAGCTATCGGTGCATTGGAGCAGTCTGTGGAAAACAAACCACTGGCGCAACGTATACAGGTAGCTATGGATAAAAACACCAAAACAATCCATCAATGAACGAGGTTTTTAAATACGGTCAGGACTCCCTGACCGTTGCTATTGCGATGAAGATCGCATCCGGTAAAACCCGCGGCATCCTTACGCCGGAGGTGATGCAAAGGGTGAATACCAGCCATGAGCATGTACAGGCTATTGTAAAGGAGCATACCACGGTATATGGTATCAATACAGGCTTCGGGCCTTTATGTGATACCAAGATCTCTGAAGAAGATACCAGGGCTTTGCAATACAACATCCTGCAAAGTCATAGTGTGGGTGTAGGCGCACCTATTCCTGAAGAGATTGCCAGGTTAATGCTGATCACAAAAGTGCAGGCGCTGGCACAGGGATATTCCGGTGTTAATCCTGTTACGCTGCAAAGGATCGTATGGTTCATTGATAACAACATTACACCTTTGGTGCCGGAGAAAGGCTCTGTTGGCGCATCCGGGGACCTGGCTCCTTTATCGCATCTCTTTCTCCCGCTCATAGGTTTGGGGGAAGTATGGTACAAAGGAACGAAGGTACCCGCAGGCCATGCTTTGCAGCAGGAGGGACTGAACCCCGTTGTATTAGGACCAAAGGAAGGCCTGGCATTGATCAATGGCACACAGTTCATTCTTTCATTTGCAGTGAAAGCGGTAGCACGTTTGCATAATGCACTGGAGGCTGCAGACCTTATCGGTGCTATGTCCCTCGAAGGTTTGATGGGCACTGCCAAACCCTTCGATCCCCGTTTACATGCTATCCGCCCTTATCCCGGTAACCAGTTAGTGGCAAACCGCCTGAGCGCTTTGCTGGCAGGTTCTGAGATCATGGCTTCTCATAAGGATTGCGATCGTGTGCAGGACCCTTATTCCTTAAGATGTATGCCGCAGGTGCATGGTGCTTCCCGCACAGCCTGGAAACATCTGCAGGAACTCACTTCCATTGAACTGAATGCAGTAACGGATAACCCTATCATTTTCTCTGCGGAAGATACCATCAGTGGCGGCAATTTCCACGGGCAACCTTTGGCCATTCCGCTGGATTACGCTACTGTAGCAGCCGCAGAGCTGGGGAATATTTCCGATCGCAGATGTTATATGATGATAGAAGGGCGGTATGGATTACCTAAACTACTGATCCAGGATGCAGGATTGAACTCCGGATTTATGATCCCGCAATACACCACCGCAGCTTTGGTAACAGAGAATAAAACATTGTGTTTCCCCGCGAGTGCGGATAGCGTACCTACTTCCCTTGGGCAGGAAGATCATGTATCCATGGGTTCTATCAGTGGCCGCAAACTCCTGCAGGTGATCGGTAACCTGGAATACATCCTGGCGATAGAATTGCTCTATGCTGCGCAGGCTATAGATTTCAGGCGGCCTTTCAAATCAGCTCCCGTACTGGAAGCCTGCCATGATTACGCACGCTCTAAGGTTAGCTTTGCTGCTAAGGACCGCATCTTCGCAACGGATATTGCTGCCCTGCATGAGATCATCGCCGATCAGTCATTTGTTCAAATCGCCAATAATATGGCCATATTAAACCAGATCAATCTAAACGGTTCGTATGAAAAACAATTCCAACTTTCTTAATACTTATGCGGCACATCCGCATTATAAAGCTCCCCGTGGTACTGAACTGAATGCATTATCATGGCAAACGGAAGCGCCATTACGTATGCTGCTGAACAACCTCGACGCGGAAGTAGCAGAGAACCCGGATGAATTAGTGGTGTATGGTGGAATAGGCCAGGCAGCCCGCAACCGTGAAGCTTTACAAAGGATCATACAAATATTACTAACGCTGGATGAAGAGCATTCCTTACTCGTGCAATCCGGTAAACCGGTAGGTATTGTACGCACACATCCACAGGCACCACGGGTATTATTAGCGAATAGTAACCTGGTACCCAAATGGGCTACCTGGGAACACTTTAATGAACTGCGTGCCAAAGGCCTGATGATGTACGGGCAGATGACGGCAGGCAGCTGGATCTATATTGGTACACAGGGCATCCTGCAGGGCACTTACGAAACCTTTGTGGAATGCGGCCGCCAGCACTTTAACGGTGATCTGAAAGGAAAGCTCCTGGTAACTGCAGGCCTCGGTGGAATGGGTGGTGCTCAGCCACTGGCGGCAACCATGGCAGGTGCTGTATTCCTTGGTGCAGATGTGGATGCCACCCGTATTCAAAAACGCCTGGATACAAAGTACATAGACAGGATGACGGATTCTTATGAAGAAGCGATCCAATGGGTGCGCGAAGCACAAAGCAAAGGCGAAGCTGTATCTATAGGCCTGGTAAGTGATGCCGGCGATCTGCTGGAACGTTTGATCAAAGACAATATCACTCCGGATATCCTCACAGACCAGACTTCTGCTCATGATCCCGTGAATGGTTATGTACCCAACGATCTGACTTTAACGGAAGCTGCTGCCATGCGTATCAGCCATCCTGCTATCTATAAACAAAGGGCATTGCGCAGTATGGCCCGTCATGTGGGATATATGCTGCAATTGCAAAGCCGTGGCGCCATTACATTCGACTATGGCAATAACATCCGTGAGTTTGCGAAAGAAGGAGGGGAGGAAAACGCATTCAACTTCCCCGGTTTTACACCAGCCTATATCCGGCCCTTATTTTGTGAAGGTAAAGGACCATTCCGCTGGGTAGCACTCTCCGGCGATCCGGAAGATATCTATACTACAGACCGTGCATTGATGGAAGCATTTCCTGAAAACACGGCGCTGATCAACTGGCTGAAAAAAGCACAGGAGCGTGTGGCCTTCCAGGGATTACCGGCACGCATCTGCTGGCTGGGCATGGGGGAGAGAGAAAAAGCAGGATTGATCTTTAATGAACTGGTGAGAACAGGTAAAGTAAAAGCGCCTATTGTTATTGGCCGTGATCACCTGGACTGTGGTTCCGTGGCTTCTCCCAACCGGGAAACGGAATCCATGAAAGATGGCTCCGATGCAGTATCCGACTGGACCTTACTGAACCTGATGTCTAACACCGCAGGTGGCGCAACCTGGGTATCTTTTCATCATGGCGGAGGTGTAGGCATGGGCTATTCACAACATGCAGGCATGGTTGTGCTGGCAGATGGAACAGACCGTGCAGCAACCTGCCTGAAAAGGGTATTATACAATGATCCCGCATTAGGTATTTACCGGCATGCAGATGCAGGATATGAGAGAGCACAGGAGTGGCAGGAAAAACATGGATTAGGATTCTAAATTAAAATCATCTTGTATGAAACTGACCGGACCATTTTCACAGATACTGCCACTGAAGGACCTGCCGTTAAAAGGCCCGCTGAAAGATGAGCAACTGGAGATCATTGAACAGGGCGGTGTGATCATGCAGGAAGGAAAAGATCCTGTGATAGGTGTATTCACAGCACTGCAAAAGCAGTATCCCGGTATATCTACTCATTACATAGAGGAACCGGCAGTATTGTTACCCGGCTTTATTGATGCGCATACGCACATCTGTTTTGCCGGCAGCAGGAACCGCGATTATGCCATGCGCATCGCCGGAAAGTCGTACCTGGATATTGCGCGTGCCGGCGGTGGCATCTGGGATTCCGTTATGAAAACACGGGAAGCAGGTGAAGCAGCATTGATAGCAAATACCGTTGCCCGTGCAGACCGTCATTTAAAAGATGGGGTAACCACCATAGAAGTAAAAAGCGGCTACGGCCTGAACCTCGAAGCAGAACTCACCATGCTCCGGGCCATCCGTTCCGCAGGATTATACACCAAGGCAACCCTCATTCCTACCTGCCTGGCTGCACATATGCGGCCGCGTGATTTTGACGGGGACGAAAAAGCTTATCTCCGCTGGGTACTCAGTGATCTGCTGCCTGTATTAAAAGAAGAACAACTCACTAACAGGGTAGACATCTTTATTGAAGAAACAGCCTTTTCCACAAATGATGCATTATCATTTTTAGAGGCAGCGGCAAAAGCAGGATTCAAATTAACCGTACATGCTGATCAGTTCAGCAGCGGGGGATCGCAGATAGCCGTGAAAGCAAAAGCATTATCGGCAGACCACCTGGAAGCTTCCACGGAAACGGATATACGGCAACTGGCATCCTCCGGAACAGTAGCGGTAGTACTACCCGGTGCTTCATTGGGTCTGGGCATGCATTATGCACCTGCCCGTAAACTCCTCGATGCAGGAGCCACCGTAGCCATTGCCAGTGACTGGAATCCCGGCTCCGCACCCATGGGAGATCTGTTAACACAGGCTGCCATACTGAGTGCTGCAGAAAGATTATCTACTGCTGAAGTATTGGCCGGCTTAACTTCCCGCGCAGCAAAGGCCTTGGATATAGCAGTACCCGCTGCAGATTTTCAGGCTTATCCCTGCAAAGATCACCGGGACATACTTTACTACCAGGGCCGCATGAAACCTTTTATGGTGTGGAAGAACGGAGAACTCATTCAAACCACTATCGCATGACCTTAGTTTGTTATCAACCCCCTGCTGCACCATGGGAAGGCCGCATGGATGGAGATGATCCTGCTTCCTTACGCTGGCATCAATATATCAGAAGAGCAGATATCAGCCGGGAGGGATTGCCCGTTTTACAACAAGGCCGGAAAGGCATTGCCTTGTTAGGTTTTGCCTCTGACGAAGGCGTACGGCGTAATAAAGGTAGAACAGGTGCCGCTGCAGGACCTGCCGCGATCCGGAAGATGTGCGCTAACTTCCCCATACATTTTGATGATCATATATTAGTAGACGCCGGAGATATTGTTTGCGATGGTAATCAGCTGGAAATGGCGCAGGAAGCGCTTTCCGCCACTGTGAATTATATATTGAAAGAAGGATACCTGCCTGTACTGGCTGGTGGCGGGCATGAGATAGCTTATGCACATGAACGTGGTATCAGGCGTTTTACCGGCACAACACAACAATTAGGCATCATCAATTTTGATGCACATTTTGATCTGCGGGAACCAGATGCAAACGGCCCCAGCTCCGGCACTGGTTTCTTTCAGATGGCGCAGGACAGGGCCGCAGAAAATATGCCCTTCCATTACCTGGCCCTGGGCATTCAGCAAAACAGCAATACCCGTAAACTTTTTCAAACAGCAGACACCCTCGGGGCTGAATACCTCCAGGCCTCCCTCTTTCAATTGAAGTACCGCGATCAGCTGCTGGGTGCCATCCAGGCATTTATCAAACGTACAGATAAGATCTACCTCACCACCTGCATGGATGTATTTGCATCCCCTTATGCACCCGGCGTGAGCGCCACTGCTTATAACGGCCTGGTGCCGGATGCTTTGTTCCTGGATTGTTACCGTACGGTGTTAAGGAGCGGAAAGCTCGCCGGGACGGACATTGCAGAAGTAAACCCCTCGCTCGACCAGGATAATCGTACCGCTAAACTGGCAGCATCACTTGTCTATGAGATAGTGATGAATTACTTTGCAGTATGAAGATTGGATTGATGTCTGATACGCATGGTTACCTGCATCCTAAAGTGTTCCATCATTTTGAGAAAGTGGATCAGATCTGGCATGCCGGTGATATCGGGAATGTAGCCCTGGCAGATGAACTGGAAGCTTTCAAACCGCTCAGGGCAGTATACGGGAATGTGGACGGGCAGGAATTGCGCGTTCGTTATCCTGAACATAACCTGTTTATGTGCGAAGGCATGAAGGTGTGGATGACACATATTGGGGGATATCCTCCCAAATATACCACAGCCATAAAGCCATATATTGTAAAGAAACGCCCGCAACTCTTTATCAGCGGGCATTCACATATACTTAAGATCATGCCGGATCCGGCACTACAATTGTTACATATAAACCCGGGGGCCTGTGGTAAACAGGGCTGGCATAAAGTAAAAACACTGGTACGGTTCGATGTGGAGAATGGAGGGATTAAAAATGTGGAAGTGATAGAATTGCCGGATTGATCTTATCTTGTAAAGCCTACTGACTGTTATGATTATACGCTGTGTTGTACTTGTATTAGTGCTTTTTCTATCTGCTTCGGCAGCATTCGCGCAACAGCGCCTGAAAAGATTGCTGCAAACGGAAAATGATTCTGCTTATATAGAAGATCATACGGAAGATCTTACGGTACGTGTATTCGGCTCCAGGAAGTACACCTATTATGATATTGTGGACAAACGCCTCAAAGAAGAAGTATTATACCGTCCCAATACCAGCAATAACATAGGTTTTGGCTTCAACTACAAATTCATCGGCATCAATATCGGCTTCAAACTTCCTTTCATCAATAATGATGACGATCAGTATGGTAAAACCAAGTACCTGGACCTGCAATCGCATTTATACCTGCGCAAACTGGTGATAGATTTCTACGGTCAGTATTATAAAGGTTATTACCTGGCCAACCGCAGGTTCAATTCGCAGGCTTTATCACTCAGGCCGGATATGTATAATACAGACCTTGGTTTGAACGTACAATATATCTTCAACGATAAAAAATTCTCTTACCGTGCCGCTTATCTGCAGAATGAATACCAGAAAAAGAGTGCAGGTTCTTTCATTGTAGGAGGTGAGGTCTTTGCCTGGAAGATGAAGGGAGATTCCGCTTTGATCCCTTCCAACCTGGGGATAGAGGGCTTTTTCGATAATGAGCCCTTCCATAGAACAAGTAGTGTGAGCATGGCTGCCAATGTGGGATATGCGCATACCTTTGTTATTAAAAAATACTTCTTCGTTACAGCTTCGCTAACGGGTAGTGCAGGTGTGAATCAAACTGTACTGAATTACCTTGACGGGCGCAATAAACGCCGTGAGTTTGGATGGCAGCTGAATAACACGGTGCGTTTCTCTGCCGGGTATAATTCCAGTAAATACTTTGCAGGCATCCATTATGTGGATATGGTAACCCGGAGTGAATCTCCTGTTAACCGTACTTATCAGACCTTTGGTACGGGCAACTTCAGGGTGAGTGTGGCCAGGCGTTTTGCTTTGAAGAAACCACTATTCTAAAGGAGTTCCAATTCCCGTTCCATATTCTCCCGGGCCTTCTTCTCATACTTCTCCCTGAAAGCAGCTGTTTTATAAATGCTGGGCTGACTTAAAAAGTGCTGTAATACTTTCTTCCTGCCTCTTTTGTATATAAAGGAGGGGTAAAGGCCGTACTCTTTCCTGATCTGCCGGGTATATGCCTCATATTGGGAAGGTGTGGAACCAAGGATATGCAGGTCAAAATCCAGCAGGTAATCAAGGTCCGGATCTCCCAGCGGGTTTACATGCTTTTGGGTGGCCGCAATAAAAGTAAAGATCTTCTGTTGCTTATCATCCGGGTAACCGATCCTGTTTAAGAAAACCACGGCTTCCTGCGCGCTTCTTTCTTCATTGTCGCTGTGGGTTACCTTATACACAATATCATGAAAGTAAATGGCATATAACAGGCTGTCGTTATCCATAATGAAAGGGGCGTACTGCTGTTGCAGGCAGATCAGGTCGCTGAGATGTGCCGTGTTATGATAATGCCTCCCGGGAGCGCTGTACCTTTTAATGATCCTGTCGATAGCCTGCGAGGCAAAATTTGGGTTACGGACGGATGTTCTATTGGTTAACAGCAGCCAGTAGTTCTTGATACTATCTGTGTGCATATAAGCGAATTTGCAAATAATGGGCCAGTTCCGGTTGTTTATACGCGATAATATACCACCATAATTAGTGAAATATCTGGAAATAATTGATAAAAATTGTTTTGGCTTGTTGCAATTTCAGTTGATGACCCTTATGGACAGTATAACTATGGCGGCGATCAAAACAAAATACGATGCACAGGTGCTGATCCAGAATCCGAATTATTGATTATAAATGGGCGCTGTTCCATTAATGAACAACCCTGCTCACATTCTAATAAAAAAGCCCCGCTCCATAAGGAACGGGGTTTGTTTTTTTGAGTAATAAATAACCCCGGTTCTCTTATTGCCAATCTGCTCATATTGCTGATAAAAAAAGCCCCGCTCCAAAAGGAACGGGGCTTCGTATCAGTGTATGATGTTCTCTTTATTTCTTAGCAGCAGCAAACTGTGCCCTGATCACATTCAATGCACCACCTGCTTTGAACCACTCGATCTGTTGTTCATTGTAGGTATGGTTCACTACGATCTCATCCTTAGAACCATCTTTATGATTTAAAACAACCGTAAGTGGTTTACCGGGAGTGAACTCAGTCAGACCAAGGATATCAATGCTGTCGTCTTCCTGGATCTTTTCGTAATCGTCTTTGTCATTGAAGGTCAGCCCGAGCATACCTTGCTTTTTTAGGTTGGTTTCATGGATCCTAGCGAAAGATTTCACGAGGATAGCGCGAACACCCAGGTGGCGTGGTTCCATAGCAGCGTGCTCGCGGCTGGACCCTTCACCATAGTTTTCATCACCCACCACAATAGAGCCAATGCCCGCAGCTTTATAAGCACGTGCAGTAGCTGGTACGGGGCCATATTCACCAGTCAGCTGGTTCTTAACAGTATCTGTTTTATCGTTGAAGCCATTGATGGCACCAATGAGCATGTTGTTGGAAATGTTATCCAGGTGGCCACGAAACTTCAACCATGGGCCGGCCATGGAGATGTGGTCTGTTGTACACTTACCTTTTGCCTTAATGAGCAGTTTCAATCCTTTCAGATCAGTACCTTCCCATGCAGTGAAGGGAGCCAGTAACTGCAAACGGTCTGAAGTTGGGGAAACGATCACCTGTACGCCGCTGCCATCTTCAGCAGGAGCCTGGTAACCAGCGTCCTTCACATCAAAACCTCTTGGAGGCAGTTCAAAACCTGCAGGTTCATCCAGTTTCACATCTTCACCTTTCCTGTTCTTCAGGGTATCTGTAAGCGGGTTGAAAGTGAGGTCTCCGGCAATAGCCAGTGCAGTAACGATCTCGGGAGAAGCTACGAATGCATGGGTAGAAGCCAGGCCATCGTTCCTTTTCGCGAAGTTACGGTTGAAGGAAGTGATGATAGAGTTCTTACGGTTAGGATCGTCTATATGACGGGCCCATTGACCGATACAGGGACCGCAGGCATTTGCCAGTACCACACCACCGAAGTCAGCAAAGGTTTTCAGCAGGCCATCTCTTTCGATGGTGAAGCGAACCAGTTCAGAACCCGGAGTAATGGTGAATTCGGAATGTACGGGAAGGTCTTTATCGATAGCCTGTTTTGCCAGGGAGGCAGAACGGCTGATATCTTCGTAGGAAGAGTTGGTGCAGGAACCGATCAGGGCTACTTCCAGTTTCTCAGGCCAGTTGTTTTCCTTTACTGCCTGTGCAAATTTGGAGATAGGCCATGCCAGGTCCGGCGTGAATGGTCCGTTTACATAAGGCTCCAGTTCATCCAGGTTGATCTCGATCACCTGGTCGTAGAACTTAGCAGGATCGTTGTATACTGCTTCATCCGGGCGGAGGTGTTCCCTAACGCCATCTGCCAGTTCAGCTACTTCTTTGCGGGAAGTGCCTTTCAGGTAGTCGGACATTTTAGTGTCGTATGCAAAAACGGAGCAGGTAGCACCGATCTCAGCACCCATGTTACAGATAGTGCCTTTACCGGTTGCGCTCATGCTGTCCGCACCTTCACCGAAGTACTCCACGATGCAGCCTGTACCACCTTTTACAGTGAGGATACCAGCCACACGCAGGATCACATCTTTGGGAGAAGCCCAGCCGCTCAGCTTACCTGTCAGTTTCACACCGATCAGTTTAGGCATTTTCAGTTCCCAGGCGAGGCCTGCCATTACGTCTACCGCATCTGCACCACCAACGCCGATGGCCAGCATACCAAGACCGCCCGCATTGGGCGTATGAGAGTCAGTACCGATCATCAGACCGCCGGGGAAGGCATAATTCTCCAGTACAACCTGGTGAATGATACCAGCACCCGGTTTCCAGAAACCGATACCGTATTTATCAGAAATAGAGGCAAGGAAATCGTAAACTTCTTTATTGGTGTCTATAGCAGTAGCCAGATCCGCCTCTGCACCGGTTTTAGCCTGGATCAGGTGATCGCAGTGTACGGTAGAAGGTACCGCAACTGATGCACGGCCACAGGTCATGAACTGCAACAAAGCCATTTGGGCAGTAGCATCCTGCATAGCAACACGGTCTGGCGCAAATTCCACATAAGATTTACCTCTTTCAAAAGGGGTAGTGGTTGGCGCGTACAGGTGGGCATAAAGGATCTTCTCTGCCAATGTAAGCGGGCGACCTAACATCTTACGGGTAGCTTCCACTTTACCCGGTAGTGCCGCATACAATTTTTTAATCATGTCAATATCAAACACCATGGAAATAAATAATTTATGAGCGAATACATTAAAAATTGCACCGCGAAGTTAAACAATTTCATAGCGTTTTCAAAGTAAACGGCCCCTGTTCTGATGTATAAATCCCCTAATTACATTTGTTATTTATGCTAGATTGTAATAAATTTGATATATGAATAAGATCAAAGACTTTGTAGAATGGAAGGCCTTTGGTGTTTGTACTGCGCTGGGTGAGAAATTGGGCATTGCCACATCACGCATCCGGATATTCTTTATTTATGCCACATTTTTAGCCATGGGGTCGCCCCTGATCGTTTATATGATCCTGGCTTTCTGGATGAATATCAAGAATTATATCGCCAAGGCACGCCGGAATCCCTTACGCTACCTTTGAACAGGTAGGCAAAATTTACTGGAAGCATATTAACTGATTTATCAAACGATATCAGCTGTTCTTATAAGAGCAGCTTTTTTTATGCCCCAAAGCGAAAGGCTGCTCTTTTAAGAAGATCTTTTTAAAACGAGTAACCATGCGCAACCCCTCTTTAATGCAAGCCGTGTTATTATGCACGCTATTTTTTGCAGCCTGTAAAAAGCCTGCCACCACTAAACCCGGTACCCATGTGCCGGCAGTACCTGAACTGCATTCTTTCCTGCCTGCCAAGGGAATGTCCCAAACAGAAGTAAAGATCAAAGGTAAAAATTTCAACCCCGCTAAAGCCATGAACGAAGTGCGTTTTGGGGGAACGCTTACGCAGGTAGTGGAAGCTACCGCCACAGAACTCACCGTAACAGTACCCATGGGTGCGGCTACAGGAAAGATCACCGTGAAGGTGGGTGATAAAACCGTTACCTCTGCCACAGATTTCACGGTAGAGCCGGAAACACTGAGTATCATTGACTTCACTCCTAAACAAGGTCCTTTCGGCACTACCGTCACTATCGCCGGCAGAGAGTTTGGGAATGATATCACGGTGAAGATCAATGGTGTGACTGCGCAACTAAAACAAAGAAGCACCACTTCCATTGTTTTCCTGGTCCCTGCCAACACTTCCCTCACCGCGCATAAGATCCAGGTGATCTCTGATGGCAATACGGTAGAGACTGCCACTAATTTTACCGTTACAGCTCCGGGCGCTTACGCAGAATGGGTAGACCTTCAAAAGGAATTTATTCCGGCAGGCGTATTCCCTTTCGGGGTATCTTTTGTGCATAAGAACAAGATCTACTGGGGTTTCACTAATCTGACCTTTGCAGAACCACAGACAGACTATGTTGTATACGACCCTGCAGATCACGCTAAAGGTTGGGCATTACAGAACCACCCACCGGCAGATATGGCGCCTTCAAAACTCATTCATGCTACTGCGGTGGTAGAGCAGGACAGGGTGTTTTTCGGAACAGGTTTCCTGCAGGATGCCACTAACGATTGGTGGGAGTTTAAACCGGAAAGCAATACGGCCACCCGGTTAACCAATTACCCGGAGAAAACAGCAAACGGCTTGTCTTTTGTTTTAAACGGAAACATCTATGCGGGTTTTGGCGGCGTCAGCAAACAGCTCTATAAATTCGATCCGGCAGGGAACGGCACATGGCAACCTGTTGTTACTGGTACGTTCCGGGAAATGAGTGGCGCCACTGCAGCTGTATTAGGAAATAATGCTTATATCGGGGGCGCTATCATAACAGTTGGCGGTGCAAGGAATGCGCTCTTCAAATTCACGGCGCCTGATCAGCTGGTGAGAGTGAACGATCTGCCGGATGAACTGGCACCTTCCGTTATTTCTTTTGTGAAGGACAATAAAGTTTATTTCATATCACAGCGTAACGTATGGGAATACACCCCGGATGCTGCGGGCGGTACTTACAGGGCAGTGATAGCCACAACAACAGGGCCGGTGATCACACATGTAGCGGAAGTGACGGTGAATGGTGTGAAAGAGATCTATGGATGGACGGGGTCCGGGAGGTTACACAAATTCAGGTTCAAATAAAACACTACCGGTTCAAAATAAAAAGAACGCTTCATTCAAAAGCAAAGGGCGGAAACATCTTCCGCCCTTTGTTTTTATTCCAGATGAAATAAGGTCATACCTGCATAATGATTCTGTAACTGATGCACCATAATACTACCGGGTATATTGCGTGTTTCATCCCTGTAATGCAACCGGGTATGCGGCTCTGAGCCATGAGGAAGCATCACGGTAAAAGGCCCGCGCACATACGTGCCGTTGTCTTCTGCCTTCGAGAACTTTAGTTTTACCAGTTGCTCTTCCGTGAGTGGGATGGGGAAGAGGTCTTCCGCACTGTACCAGCTTTCCTGTTCTTCATGCGTTAAAACACAAACCTGCTTCAGTTCATGGTCTACCTGCAGGATCTTTCCTTCCATTATCTGCTCTGCATATTTCGCCAGCACAATATCACCTGCTTTTAATTCTGAAAAATTAATCATGGTGCTATTTTTAGTGTGCTATGAATTTAACGTAAAAAAGGAAAAGTAAAAAGTAAAAACTGCTTCATTTTCAGTAACAAATATTACTTTTTTTTGTTTTGATCGAAAATATATACCTTGTTCTACCGGGGATAATCTTCTTAGATAAATACACGTTATGGATACAAAAGGGGCGGTGCCATTGTTGGTGCTGCCCTATTTTTTTGCTACTGTGAAAAATAATTTATTAACTTGTTCCCGAATAACACCAAAATCCTCCCGCTCCACCGAGGAGGTACCGGAACTGATACAGCATATACCTGCTGAGGTTCCTTGTGCCTTATATCCAACTTTTAGTCTAAATTATTTTTACCATGAGAACAGGGCTATTCTTTGCGCTCCTCTTATTGATGGCTTTCCGTTTGCCGGAAAGGGTGGAACTTACAACAGATTATATCCGTCTTCGTTTGGACGGATCAGGGAACATGATCAGCTTAACGGATAAAGCCACAGCCAGGGAATTGATCCCACAGGGCCAGCCTGCTCCTTTGCTTTCCCTCTACAAGGATTCCGTATATACCTATCCCGTTTCCCTGTCTTACAACACTTCTAAAAAGCAGATCACCCTGAAGTATAAGAACGGTGCTGCTGCTATTGTTGCTGTAGAGAGCAAAGGAAAATATATCCGGTTCGAACTATTATCCTTAGCCCCGCGTAAAGGTGTGCAGGCTGTAGTATGGGGGCCTTATCCTACCACTATCAGCAAGCTGATAGGAGAAACAGTAGGGGTAGTGAGGGACGAAACATTTGCCGTAGGTGTGCAGGCCCTGAAGATCAATACTACGGAAGGTATTCCGGACGATGGTGATCAGGCAGGCGGTGGTTCTTTTATTGATCCGCTGCCCGGGCAAAAAGTACCGGATGCTTTGAAAGATAAGATCGGTCAGCCGGTGGGTGCGGATGTGAACACGGATGGAGATATGCCGGAATATGTACGCCTGTACAGGGGAAGCCTAGCTGTTAAAAAACCTTATGGCAGTGATCTGCGCCTCTTTTCGCGGGACAGGCGGATACCGCGTACCATTGGCAGCGGTGCCACATTGCAACAGGTTCAACCCGTGAATGCAGACCTGGCCGGCAGTGCTATTGCATTGTTCGGATGCCCTGCCAACGCCGCGCTGGATGTAATAGAACAGATAGAAACAGGAGAAGGATTGCCGCATCCCATGCTGGACGGTGTCTGGATCAAACGCTCTCCCAGGATGTCTGAAGCATATCTCATGTACGAAGGGAAAAGTATAGAGAATGCCTTGCAATATGCCAAAGAGGGTAATTTCAGGTTAGTACATATCGGAGATATCTTCAAAAGCTGGGGGCATTTCAGGCTGGAAACAGGCCGGTTCCCAAATGGCGCACAAGATGTGAAGCAGTACACAGCCAAAGCAAAGGAAGCTGGTATTTCCGTAGGCGTACACACCCTCACTACTTTTACCGGTACCAATGATCCTTATGTATCACCTGTTCCTTCAGATAGCCTGATGAAATCCGGCAGCTCCATACTGGCCAAAGATTTGGGTGAAAATGATGAGGTGGTATATGTGAAAGATCCATCCTGGTTCCGCAATATGGGCATTACGCGTACGATTAAGATCGGCCATGAGCTGATAGGTTATAAAGGTGTATCGGATAATGCTTTAACAGGCTGCATAAGGGGGCAATTCAAAACAACAAAGAGCAGCCACAAAGCTGGTACTGTAGTGGATAAACTGGTGAACAGCGGTTACAGTGGCTTTCTGCCGGATATTAATTTACAGGATGTATACGCGCGCAGGCTGGCACAAGTATGTAATGAAACCGGCGTAGACCTGATGGACTTTGATGGTTTTGAAGCGTTGGGATATACCGGCCATGGCACCTATGCAGAGAACAGGTTTGTAGACCTCTGGTACCGTAACCTGGATCGCTACCGTATGACCTGCGGTGCCAGTACATCTCACTATTACTGGCATATCTATTCCTTCATGAACTGGGGAGAACCCTGGTACAGCGCATTACGGAAAAGCCAGGTGAATTACCGCATAGAGAACCAACGCTACTTTGAACGCAATCTTATGCCGGGCATGCTGGGCTGGTTTAAAATGGAGCCCACTTACCGTCCTGAAGAAATAGAATGGATCCAGGCAAGGAGTGCTGCTTTCAATGCAGGGTATCTTTTAAGGGTAGATGAAAACATTGAAAAGAACGGTTACAAAGCAGCCTTGTTCGAAGCTGTGCGTGAATGGCAGAAAGCGCGCAATACAAAAGCCTTCACAACAGAGCAGATCACAAAGTTCAAAGACCCAACGAACGAATTTCATCTTGAAAAGAAAGGTGAAGGAAGCTGGAACCTGTACCCTGTAAAGCTGATCACCGAGCTGGCGCATAAATACAAAATGATGCAGACAGGTGAACCGGTAACCTCAAAATTCAAAGTGAATAACCCTTATGCTGCACAACCCGTAAAGTTCTACATCATAGCAGAAGCGGTAGAAGGAAATAAAACAGAAACGGTAACAGGTATACGGATCATCATCAACGGCTTACCACCCATTGAAATAGACGGGCCGGTAAAAGCAGGTGATAAATTTATTTGCGACGGGCAATCCATTTACCAGTGTGATGGTTTTTGGAATAACAGGAAGGAGATAAAAGTGGGTAGTTTACCACAATGGCAGGCCGGGGAAAATGAAATAACCGTGAAGAGTGAGTTCTCCGGTGAGCAGGGACCAACACTGAAATTCGATATTAAATTCTCTGGAGCTGCGGAAAAAGTGGGGAAGTTGTTTTAGGAGGAGGTATTAGGAAAGTAATGAATCTTAGAGCAACTAAAAAGGGCCGTATCAGTTTTGATAACGGCCCTTTGGTATGTTTAGCGCAGCATTAACTATTGCGCTTGTGTGTCGTATTTCACAATTACGCTTTCACATATACGGCTTCCCTGATCCGTACCAGCTCTTCCAGCAATGGTTCCAGCAGGTCAAGCCGAAGCACGTTGGCGCCATCTGATTTAGCTTTTGCGGGTTCAGGATGTGTTTCTATGAACAACCCGTTTGCACCGGTTGCAATAGCGGCCTTGGCAATAGTGCCGATCATTTTGGGATTGCCGCCGGTAACGCCGGATGTTTGATTGGGTTGCTGCAGCGAGTGGGTACAATCCATGATCACGGGAACGCCCATTTCTTTCATGATAGGAATATTACGATAATCCACCACGAGGTCCTGGTACCCGAAGGTAGTGCCCCTTTCTGTAAGCATCACATGTTTATTGCCCGCCTGCTCTATCTTCTCCACTGCAAATTTCATGGCTTCACCACTGGCAAACTGCCCTTTCTTCACATTTACAAACTTGCCGGTATCTGCAGCAGCCAGTAATATATCCGTCTGGCGGCAAAGGAAGGCAGGTATTTGAAGGACATCCACATAAGCAGCTGCCATAGCAGCTTCTGCAGCGGAGTGAATATCTGAAGTAACGGGGAGATTAAAGGTTTGTCCTACTTTCTGTAAAAGGTCCAGTCCTTCCACATCACCAATACCGGTAAAGGAATTGATGCTTGTTCTGTTGGCTTTGCGGTAAGACGCTTTGAACACATATGGAATATTCAGCCTTTTGCAGATCGCAGATACTTTTTCAGCGATGCCCATCACCAAGTCTTCGTCTTCGATTACACAGGGACCAGCAATAAGAAAGAAGTTTTCAGGATTGTATTGTTCTTTAAATAGTGCTTTTAACGTTTTCATGGCGCAAAATTAAGGTTAATTACAGAGAATAGGTTGGATTGTTATCGTATTGTCATTGTTTGCATCCCCCTTTCATCTAATATTGCGTCAGGAGCATAAATTTGGGCACAAAATCTACAACCACCAATATGAAGAAAGATAAGATACTGGTTATTGGCGCATGCGGTCAGATCGGCGTGGAACTAACGCTGGCCCTGCGCAAAATGTATGGCGATAATAACGTAGTGGCATCCGATCTCCGCGAAGAGCACGACCTGCTGAAAGGCACCGGCCCTTATGTATCGCTGGACGTGATGAACAAAGAAATGCTGCATGTACTGGTTATCCGTCACAACATTACCCAGGTCTATCTGCTGGCTGCCATCCTTTCTGCTACCGGGGAAAAGAACCCGCTGCTGGCCTGGCATATCAATATGCAAAGCCTGCTGAATGTGCTGGACATTGCCAAGGAAGAGGGGCTGGACAAGATCTACTGGCCCAGTTCCATTGCCGTATTCGGCCCCAATTCACCTAAAGAAGATACACCGCAACATACCATCATTGAACCTACTACCATTTACGGCATCAGTAAATTTGCCGGCGAACGCTGGTGCGAATATTACAACCACCGCTATGGCATAGATGTACGCAGCCTGCGTTATCCCGGCCTGATCAGCTATAAATCTGCCCCGGGCGGCGGTACTACAGACTATGCGGTAGAGATCTACCACGAAGCCCTGGAAGAAGGCAGTTACAAATGTTTCCTTTCAGAAGACACCTACCTGCCCATGATGTATATGCCGGATGCCATCCGTGCTACTATTGAGCTGATGGAGGCAGACAGTGCAAAGATCAAGGTGCGCTCTGCCTATAACCTGTCTGGCATGAGTTTCTCCCCTAAAGAGATCGCCACTGCCATCAAACAACATATACCTTCCTTCAGCATCAGCTACGAACCCGACTACCGCCAGCAGATTGCCAACGGCTGGCCCCAAAGCATCGACGATGGCCTGGCCGGAGCGGATTGGGGCTGGAAACCTGAGTTCAACCTCGAAAAAATGACCGAGGATATGCTGAAGAACCTCAAACAGCAGAAAGGAATGAAATAAACACTTGACTACCATAGGTTTAACCGGGCCGGGGGCATTGCCTCCGGCCTTTTTTGTTGTATAAAAGGAGCCTGTTCCTATATCGCTCCTATAGCATTCCTATAGCATTGCAGGCACATAGGTATATCGAAACGATATAGGAATGCTATAAGAGTGCTATAGGAATGAGCCTTCAGTGATATAGGGATATACAAATACAATACTTCCATCCACCTGCCATTAATGCACTATGTATTATATATTATTAGTATATTACATCGTATTATCCTATGAAAAAATGAGAAGAGCCTTATCCCTCTGCCTTTTGGCAGTATTTCCGTTTGCGCTGCATGCCCAGATCAAAACAATTGCAGAGAGCCCTTCCTTTGAGGAGCCTTCCGGAGGCTTAGCCCGCATCCTGCAACTGAAGAACGGTAACACCCTGTATGTACATTTTCCCTCCAAAGGGGTCAATATCCAGCTATATGATTCCAGCCACCGGCGGATAGACACTACTACCGGAACATCCACTTTTGCCCATATCAGGAATGGTAACCTGGACGCTATTTTTGAATCGCAGGGGAATGCCACGGTGCTGTATAGTGTAAAGGAAAGCAAACGCCCCCTGTTGGTGAGGCTTACCATCGATGCCGGCACGGGACAATTATTACGGGAGGATACCGTAGCCAACCTGGATAAAGTGAACCGCCGCAAAAAGAAGTTGAGCAGTTCGGACTTCCTAGTGATCAAAGATCCCTACAGCGAAAACTATGCGGTATGGATGTATGCCAACATGGAAGAGGCAGATGCAGGTTATGAGATCGTACATTATGCAGCAGATCATCATGAAATCAGCCGTGCACGTTTTACCGGCCCGGATAACGAAACGAGGTTCCAGTATTGGGACATGGTGGTAATAGGCGATAAAAAGCTCTGTATCCTCGGTATGGCACAGAATGCTGCCAATGAAGTGGCCAGCAGCGAAATGAAGCTGGCAACGCTGGAAAAAGGGCATATCTTCTTCCGTTTCTCTTCCCTTTCTTTTCCTACAGGTGTATCCGTACAGGGTGGTTTTGTAAAGTACAATCCATACACGGACCAGCTGATCCTTTTAGAAGCCCATCTGAAGGAAGACAAAAAAATGGCCACCTGGCTCACAACTGTACAACTGAGTACCATGGAAGCGGTGGCAGCCAAAGAGATCTTTCCCGATAAAGCCAACCAGAAAAGCCTGGAAGTATTTGGCCCTAAAGCATCTTATGAAGGCGTGCCGCAGAATGTATTCATAAAAAAGGACGGTGGTTATTCCATCGTGTTTGAAGAGCTGGACAATTTTGTGCGTTTAGTGAACAGTGTGCCCGTGGTGATCAGCACCATCCTTTCCAATGTAGCGGTGATAGATATGGATGCGGAAGGGAAGGAGATCAATACCTGGATGGTGCCTAAAAGGCAATTGAATCCCGGCCTGATCATGAAAGCCTTCTACCAGAAGAACCGCGAGAACGCTACGGATAAAATTGATCTTTCAGACCAGTATAAATTCTTCTCTTATGTTCCCGGCGTTAAACATGATTACATCCTGATGAATGACCTGGAAGAGAATAAAGAGAAACTGGAGAAAGGAAAATTGACGGTGATGCGTGATGCCCGCGAAGGCAATGGTTTCTATTATGCGCTGGAAGGAAAGGAGGTGATACCCCGCCGGAATGCGGTTTTTCAGCAGCAAAAAAATATTGCATTGTTCTCTATGGCGGACTACGATATAGACAGAAATACGCTCGTAACACTTAAACGCTCACAGGAAAACAGGAGAGATGTGAAGTTGGTTTGGTTGAATGTGCATTGATTGCAAATGTAAAAGCCGGAAGTAATACCTCCGGCTTTTTTTATTTTAGTTGACATATGGCTTAATCCACGAAACCCACTGCAACGGTTGCATTGCTGAATTCATCCACCAGGATGAAGGTGCCGTTTGCAGGGTTGGCCTGGTAGGCATCTGCAAATACAGGCTGGGCTGTTTTTAAAGTGATCTTACCGATATCATTCAATCCCATTTCCGTTTTCTCTTCTATACGGTTAGTGGTCACTTCTACCACGTTATGCAGCTGCTGCACTTTTGCTTTGATGCGGTTAGCACCATGCTGCAACAGGTAAGTTTTACCTGCGCTGAGCTTTTGCTGGTCCATCCAGCAGATGTGTGCAACAATCTCTTTGCGGCCTTCCGGAATGTTATCCGGCGTTACCAGCAGGTTACCACGACTGATATCTATTTCATCTTCCAGCGTGATCACTACACTTTCTGTAGCATGTGCCGCATCCAGTTGCTGTTCAAACTTTTCAATTGATTTGATCTTACTGCGCTGACCATTGGGCAGGGAAACAATTTCCGCGCCCACATGAAAACTGCCGCTGGCCACCTTTCCGGCGAAACCGCGGAAGTCGTGATGCTGTTCAGTTTTAGGACGGATCACATATTGTACGGGGAAACGTGCAGGATGCTGACGGTCTGTTGCATCCAGTTCAATTCCTTCCAGGTATTCCAGCAGTGGCAGGCTTTTATACCAGCTGATCTTTTCAGTTCTCGTTACCACATTTTCTCCATAGAGAGAGGAGATGGGGATGAACTTCACTTCTTTATCCTCGTAGAAAGAACCTTTCAGCAGTTGCTGAAAATCTTCCGTGATCTGGTTAAAGCGGGCCTCATCATATTCCACGAGGTCCATTTTATTGATACAAACCACCAGGTGCGGAATGCGCAGCATGCAGGCGATGAAGAAGTGGCGGTAAGTTTGTTCAACAATACCTTTCCTTGCATCGATGAGGATGAGCGATACCTGTGAAGTGGAAGCACCGGTGACCATGTTACGGGTGTATTCAAAGTGGCCGGGCGTATCTGCAATAATGTATTTGCGGTTAGGCGTAGAGAAGTAAATATGAGCCACATCAATGGTAATACCCTGTTCCCGTTCAGCGATAAGGCCGTCTGTAAGGAGGGAGAGGTCTGTAAAATCCAGGCCCTTGCGTTTGCTTGCAGCAGTGAGGGCTTCCATTTTATCCTGGGTGATAGATTTAGTGTCAAACAGCAAACGGCCGATGAGTGTACTCTTTCCATCATCCACACTACCTGAAGTGGTTATACGTAAAACATCCATTGTTAGTCAATTCGTAGTTTAAAAATACCCTGCGTTCTTGCGTTTTTCCATGGCGGCTTCTGAGCGCTTATCATCAATACGGGCGCCTCTTTCGGAGATCTTGGCGGCCAGTATCTCTGTGATGATGTCTTCCAGCTTATCTGCTTCAGACATCACTGCTGCGGTACAGGTCATATCCCCTACTGTGCGGAAGCGTACTTTAGCCGGGAAGGGCTTTTCATCTTCCGTGGTGTTGAGGAAATCAGAATAAGGCCAGTACATGCCGTCCCTTTCAATGATCTCTCTTTCGTGAGAGAAGTAGATGGAAGGGATGGCGAGGCCTTCTTCACGGATATAATTCCAAACGTCCAGTTCCGTCCAGTTAGAGATGGGGAACACCCGAACGTTCTCACCTATGTTGATCTTACCGTTGAGATGGTCAAACAATTCAGGGCGCTGGATCTTGGAGTTCCATTGGCCAAATTCATCGCGTACAGAAAAGATCCTTTCCTTGGCGCGTGCTTTTTCCTCATCTCTGCGGGCGCCGCCGATGCAGGCATCAAACTTCAGTTCTTCAATGGCATCCAGGAGGGTAACAGTCTGCAAGGCATTCCTGCTGGCGTATTTACCGGTTTCTTCCTTCACTTTGCCCTGGTTGATACTGTCCTGCACATTACGTACGATCAGTTCAAGGCCGAGTGATTCCACCAGCCAGTCGCGGAACTCTATGGTTTCGGGAAAGTTGTGACCAGTGTCCACATGTAATAAAGGGAAGGGGATCTTGCCCGGGTAAAAAGCTTTTTGTGCTAAACGTACAAGTGTGATAGAATCCTTTCCACCTGAAAAGAGGATGGCAGGCCGTTCAAACTGCGCAGCGGTTTCCCGCAGGATGTAAATTGCTTCATCCTCCAGTGCCCGCGGAAATTGCCATTGAATACTACTCATATAACGATGTTAAACTTGATCAACTAGTGTGTAAACCGCATTCTTTCTTGGATTCTTCCCACCACCACCTTCCGGCGCGCGGATGTTCTCCTGGTTCAATAGCGCGGGTACAAGGGGCGCAGCCGATACTGATGAAACCTTTGTCGTGCAGTTTATTATAAGGCACGTTGTGTTTATCCAGGTAGGCTGTCATTTCTTCAAACGTCCAATGGATGAGGGGGTTGTATTTATAGAGCTGGCGGCCTTCGTCCCATTCCAATACCGGCATATCGTGCCGGTTTTCACTTTGTTCTGCGCGGAGGCCGGTGATCCAAACCTTTGTTCCCTGCAAAGCACGGTTCAAAGGAACCACTTTGCGGATGTAACAGCATTCTTTGCGGTTTTCAACAGAGTCGTAAAAGCTGTTCATGCCTTTTTCTTTCACCAGAGCTTCTACAGCAGCCGTTTCCGGGAAATAGATCTCGAAAGGCTGTTTATAGCGGGCCCGGGTAAGGTCCATCAGGTCATATGTTTCCTGGAAAAGCCTGCCGGTATCTAATGTAAAGACCCGTACAGGCAGGTTGTTCTTCCAGATGATGTCTGCCAACACCTGGTCTTCCTGGCCAAACGACGTGGAAAAGGCAACAGCGCCGGGAAATTCGGCTGTTAAAATGCGTATTCCTGCTGCAATATCTTTCTGCTGGGCTAAAAGCCCGGGTAAATCTTTCATGTGTAGCTTCCTTCTACAATACAGCAAAAATACATAAAACCTATAAAAAAGATAGACTAAATATTGGTATTGTGGAAAAAGTTTGGGGGAAGGGGGACTGGGTTGCAGGGGAAGAGGCAGGAGCTGCATGAAGGGTTTGGAAGCCTGTAAAAAGCTGGCAGGAAGTCCGTGAAGGGCCGGCCGCCCTGAAAAAACTGGCAGGAAGTCCGTGAAGGACCGACCGTCGTCCCGTAAAAAGCTGGCAGAAAGTCCGTGAAGGGCTAACCGCACTGTAAAAAGCCAGCAGGAAGTCCATGAAGGACCGACCGCCCTGAAAAAAGCTGGCAGGAAGTCCGAAAAGGGTTTGGAAGCCTGTAAAAAGCCGGCAGATCAGTTAAAGGCTGCCGTCCTGTAAAAGCTTAGGGCCAGCCCCAAAGCGCAATCACTTTGCAGCCAGCCCTTTAACTTTCCTGGGGAACGTCAATGCTTATGATCAAAAGGTCGATTAATTCCATCCGGGATTAGCCATTGCTGATATCTTTCTGCTTTAAATCGCAAACCCGTTCACAGGGGTGGTTGTGGGGCTCCACCTCCATTTCCGCTGGAACAGGTATACGGTTTTTTACGTTTTGACGATTCTCTGCTGTATAGGGATTAGGATATTGACAAGTTGTTGTTTTTCAGCCAATTAAAGGGTAAAGATAATTTGGCCGAAAATGGCCGGCAATACCTATAAGTAGGTATTTTTCAGGGCTTCCGGGAAAAGAAAAAGGGAAAGACCCATGGCCTTTCCCTGCTTATATAACCCATGTAAATAAGTTAGTCCCTTGTGAGGATATCTTTTAAAGACTTGTTTTCCAATAGTTTAAGTGTGGCATCCCTTACTTTGCTCATCACTTCATGCAGGCCGCATACTGCTTCATCTTTACAGTTTTCGCAGCGTTCGTAGTAATTCAGGCTCACACAGGGCAGAAGGGCAATAGGGCCGTCCAACAAGCGGATGATACGGGCCAGCGGAATCTCTTTTGGCGTACGCATGAGGTAATATCCCCCGCCTTTCCCTTTTTTACTCCCTAAAATTCCGGCATTTTTCAATTCCAACAATATATTTTCCAAAAATTTAATGGAAATACTTTTTTCGGACGCTATCTCTGATATCAGGATAGGCCCTTTGTCAACATTTTCGGCCAGATATATCAATGCGTGAAACGCATATTGTGTTTTTTTAGACAGCATGTTTAGTAATGAATCTGTAGTTTTTGCACTCCCAAAGTACAAATATAACAAAAACCGGCGTCTTTTTGGGGCTATGCCTGATAGCTAGAGGCTTAGCACATCCTTCATGGTAAAGATACCTTTCTTGCCCTTCAGCCATTCCGCTGCGGTCACAGCGCCGGCGGCAAAACCTTCGCGGGAATGTGCGGTATGCGTGATGGTGATATCGTCTATAGGAGAGCTGTAAGTGATCGTATGAGTGCCGGGAGCGGGGTTGATCCTTTTGGAAATAATCGCCAGCTGGGCCGGGTCAGTACTTTCCTCATTCACCCAGCCTTTTTTGCCGGGCACCTTTTCCAGGATCTGTTCTGCCAGGGTAATAGCGGTACCGCTGGGAGCATCTTTTTTCTGTGTATGGTGGATCTCTTCCATGCTCACGCCGTAAGCGCTCTGGGGAGCCATCAGCTCAGCCAGGCGGCGGTTGAGTTCAAAGAAAATGTTCACTCCGATGCTGAAATTGCTGGCATACAGGAAAGCCTGATGTTTTTCAAGGCACTGGGATTTTACCTGGGGAAGTTTGTCCAGCCAGCCGGTAGTACCACAAACAACGGGCACATTGGCATCAAAGCAACGGATAATATTGTCATACGCAGTTTCCGGCGTGGTGAATTCAATAGCTACATCTGCCTGTTGCAGGTGTTCTTTTTCCAGCAGGTGGCTGCTGTTAATGTCTATCCTGTGAACGATCTCGTGTCCACGGCCCAGGGCAATGGCTTCTATGGCCTGGCCCATTTTGCCGTATCCTATTAATGCTATCTTCATATCTAAAAAATGCAATGTGTTATCTGAAAGCCAGTCCCGTTTTTGCTTTACGGGGACTAAGGGAAATATTGAGCTGAATACCCAGCGCACGGTTGTTGATGATGGTGGGTGCTACACGCAGGCTCAGATCATCACTGATATCAAACTGCCGTAAGTGCGCAAACACGGTGGCATCTACAATTTGCAGCGCGTATGCTGCCACAAAGACGAGTACGGAGTAATCCACATATTGCCGGTAGGCGTCCCGCAGGTATTTGAGGTCTTCACCACTATACCGGGGATAAGGATCTACGAAGTCCGGGTTGTTTGTATTGGCCACCCTTACGCGGTAGGCATTCCGGAATTCCGTGTATTTGTCCATATTGAAGATAAACACGCCGGTGCTGATACCGATGGCAGCATACACGAGGGGTAATTTCCAGTATTGACGGTTGTATATCTGGCCCAGTCCCGGAAGTACGGCTGAATAGAATGCAGCTCTACGGGGGCTGTGCAGTGCTTTGTAATTGGCGAGGAGGGTATCTGCAACAGTAGGAGGCACAGTGATGGTATCCCGCATCGCAGCTTTCTCACGTTTGAGTGAGTCCATCACCAGCCGGTGTACCATTGTTGTGTCCTGCGCATGGCTTGAGAATGCAGAGAATAAGAACAGGCACAACAAGATACGCAACATGTACCCTGCCTTATTTTTCACCGTATAATGATAATTTTTCCAGGATGCTATCCAGTTCTTCATCTGAGTAAAACTCGATATTGATACTTCCTTTTCCGTTCTTACTTCTGTCCAGGTTCACTTTGGTGGAAAAATGGGAGGCCAGGTTGTCCTGTATTTTCTGATAAGCAGGAGGGAGGGAGCTTTTAGCCGGTTTCTTCACACTACCCCTGTCACTATTTTGATTCACTTTCCGCACCAGTTCTTCCGTTTGGCGTACAGAAAGGCCATTTTTCATGATCTCACCGAAGATGAACAACTGCTTTTCCACGTTCTCCACACCAATCAGCGTACGGGCATGGCCCATGCTTAATTTGCTGTTCCTTACTGCTACCTGGATGTCTGGCGGCAGTTTCAGCAGGCGTATGTAGTTGGTAACGGTGCTTCTTTCTTTACCCATCCGGTCTGCCACCTGCTCCTGGGTGAGGGATACCTCTTCCATGAGCCTTTTATAGCTGAGGGCTATTTCTATGGCATTCAGATTTTCGCGTTGGAGGTTTTCCAGCAGGGCCAGTTCCAGGAGTTCCTGGTCGTTAGCCTGACGAACATAAGCAGGGATATCCTTCAATCCGGCCATCTTACTGGCACGGAAGCGGCGTTCACCGGCTATCAGCTGGTATTTCTTTCCAACTTTGGAAACGGTAACAGGCTGAATGATGTCGTGTAACTTGATAGACTGACTCAGCTCCTGTAAAGCCTGCTCGTCGAAATCCCTTCTTGGTTGTTTGGGATTCACCTCAATCTGGTCCAAAGGAATGCGCTCTATGCCGGTAGCCTGGGCTACAACAGTATCACCCAAAGCACTGGTAGTTTGCTTCAGGTCCGTATCTATATTTTGCAGCAGCGAGCGGATACCTTTCCCCAACGCTTCTTTCTTACTCGGATTGGTCATCGTTTATTGCTAAGATTTTATCTTCTGTTCTGATCTTTGTGAAGTTATGCTTTTGCAGGATCTCTTTGGCCAGGTTCAGGTAATTGATGGCACCTGTACTCATAGCGTCGTACATGATCACCGACTTACCGAAGCTGGGTGCTTCTCCCAGTTTGGTGTTCCGGTGAATGATGGTATTGAACACGCTTTCTTCGAAGTGTTGTTTTACTTCATCCACTACCTGGTTGCTGAGGCGCAAACGGCCATCGTACATGGTCATGAGGATGCCTTCAATCTCCAGGTCTGTATTAAGCCTGCTTTGAACGATCTTGATAGTATTGAGCAATTTACCCAAACCTTCCAGTGCAAAGAACTCGCACTGAACGGGAATGATCACGGAATTGGATGCTACAAGGGCATTCACGGTGATCAGGCCCAGGGAGGGAGAACAATCTACGATCACGAAATCATAATCGCCCTGAACGGAATCAATTACTGACTTCATCACTCTTTCCCGGTTAGGGTGATTGATGAGTTCCAGTTCAGCACCTACGAGGTCAATATGAGAGGGTAGCACTTTCAGGTTAGGGGTATCTGATTCCAGTACCACATCCTTTGCCTGTACATCATTCACCATGCAGTCGTACAGGCTCTGCTGTACATTGCGCAGGTCAAAGCCCAGCCCGGTGGTGCTGTTAGCTTGCGGATCTGCATCAACGAGCAGTGTTTTGTACTCCAATACTGCCAGGCTGCTGGCCAGGTTAATAGCGCTGGTGGTTTTTCCCACGCCCCCTTTCTGATTGGCGATTGCGATAATTCTTGCCATTGTTCTGTCTTAAATTCTAAGGTTGAAATAGGATAATCAGGAACCTAAATATTGATCGTTTCCCCTATCGCCGGCAGCAGCAAAGTTAATCCTGCTGCTTCAAACTGCTGGGTTGCTTCCTTATGATCTATTTTAATATATCCGAACGTGTCGTAATGTACGCCAACGATCCGGCTGCATTCAATAAACTCTGCTGCAATGATGGCATCTTCTGCCCCCATGGTGAAGTTATCTCCTATTGGCAGGATGGCAAAATCCAGTTTGGCGAAACGCGGAATAAGTTCCATATCGAACGTCAGCGCCGTATCCCCGCTATAATAAAAATTGCCTTCTGATGTGGTGAAAACAAAGCCCAGGGGATTTCCTCCATAACTGCCATCCGGCAACCCGCTGGAATGATGTGCAACTACACATTTAACAGTGCCAAAGTCAAAAGCCCATTTACCACCCGTATTCATAGGGTGTACATTGGAGATGCCCTGTTTGGAGATCCATTCCGTCAACTCAAATGCGCCTACCACCTTTGCACCCGTTCGCTCTGCCACTCCTTTCAGGTCTGCCACATGGTCCGCATGCCCGTGGGATACAAATATGTAATCCGCCTCAATACGATTTACATCTATTGAACTGGCCAGATCGTTGGGAGTAATAAAAGGATCGAAAAGGATCTTTTTACCCTTTACCTCCACTGCAAAACTCGAATGGCCGTAATAGGTGAACTTCATATTGTATTTTATAAATTATTAATGCCCAATCCGACAAAAATACAACGAATCACTAAAATATGGGGCAGGCCCCTCATTTATTTATTCACACCCCACCGGTGGGGAAAAGTAAGGATTTTTCTTCGGGGATTGCAATTTTTCAGTCACATGATCGTCTACTTAACCAAACAACCATTCCTAACCGGGCGGTTTATGGTAAATTTGCCGTTTCGGCTTTTAAGAAATAATTGATTTATACATATTTATGAGAACGGGACCTTCAGCCTTGTCTACCTTATTTATTGTACTCCTCTTTCTGGCGATGGACGCATACGTGTTTGTAGCGATCCGTTCTATAGTGGCTACATTTTCTCCGAAATGGAAAATGGTGATCTTCACCCTCTACTGGGTAGTTTCCGCCATTATCCTGGCCTCTGTTCTTTTTTATTCCAAAATTCCCTGGGAAAAGTTCATGCTGGCACGTTCCTATTACATTACGGTAGCGGTGGGTGTGTTCTTTGCCAAAGCTTTGGTGATCGTTTTCCTGCTGATCGATGATGGCCGCAGGGGCGTGCTTTGGGTGATAGAAAAAGTACGTTCTGCTCCTGCAGTGGCTTTGGTGGAACAAGGCAAGGAAGAAGCCACCGGTATTTCCCGCTCCCAGTTCCTGATGAAAACAGGCCTTTTGCTTGGGGGGACTATGCTGGGCACACTTTTGTACGGGCTTAGTAACAAGTATAATTATCATGTGCGCAAGATCCGACTCACTTTTAAAAACCTGCCGGCCGCTTTCAAAGGCATGACCATTGTGCAGATCTCTGACGTGCATTCAGGCAGTTTCAATGATAAAGAGGCAGTTATGAAAGGGGTGGAACTGATCAAAGCCCAGAAACCTGACCTGGTAGTGTTCACCGGAGACCTGGTGAATGATAAATCTGACGAAATGGACAATTACATCTCCGTTTTTAACCAGATCAAAGCTCCCATGGGTGTATATTCCACACTGGGTAATCACGATTACGGAGATTACTACCCCTGGCCGGATTATGACGAGAAACGCCAGAGTGTGCTGAAGGCGAAGAACTTAGAACGCCTTAAATCTATCCATGGAGAAATGGGCTGGCGCCTGCTGATGAATGAAAATGTGATCCTGGAAAAGGATGGGGAGAAAATGGCACTGCTGGGTATTGAGAACTGGAGCGCTAATCCGCGTTTTCCCCGTAAAGGTGATATGAAGGCAGCTTATGAAGGCACGGCAGACATTCCATTTAAGATCCTGCTTTCCCATGATCCCACCCACTGGGATGCACAGGTAAGGAGTGATTATAAAGATATAGACCTTATGCTGGCAGGGCATACCCATGGTATGCAGTTTGGTGTGGAGATCCCCTTCTTCAAATGGAGCCCGGCCCAATATATCTATAAACAATGGGCTGGTCTTTACCAGGATGGCAAACAAAGTCTGTACGTGAACCGCGGCTTTGGTTTCCTCGGCTATCCCGGCAGGGTAGGCATTATGCCGGAGATTACGGTGATTGAATTAGTATAGGATTTTTCCTATATCTTGCATATCCAAGGCCCGGCTATGCAATTCCGTATCGTCTTTTCACTATTGCTCCTTTCTGCTTTGCAGGCAGCAGGCCAGTCTTTGGCCGACCTCGAAAGACAATTGGATTCGCTTCTCAATAAACAAAAGAAAAGTGAGGTGGTGATCGGCCTGGGATTTGGCAACAACCCGGCATATGGCGGAAAGGCTACAGATCCTTTCAGGCCGGTTACCATGAAACCTTTCCTCTCTCCCAATATTTCGTATAACCATAAGAGTGGGCTGTATGCATCTGTATACAGTTACTATCTTCTGAACGCTACACGCAACCCATGGTTTGAGCTGGACCTCAATGCAGGATACGATTATACGAAGAACAAAGATTTCATCTCCGGTATTTCCTATACCCGTTATTTTTATAAAGATTCTTCAGATATACCTGTTACGCCCATTACAAATGAAGTATTCGCTTATTTCTTTTATCGTAAATGGTGGCTGGAACCGGGGATCAGCGTGGATTTTGGCTGGGGGAAATTCAAAGAACAACTTAACCGCAGAACAGAGCGCACTATTACCGGCAGTGATTTCAATATCATTGCAGATGTGCGTCACTCCTTTATTTTCCTGGATGTACTCAAAAAAGATGCAGCCATCCTCCTGATGCCTGTAGCCTCTTTTACCGCAGGTACCGCACATTACTACAGCAACCTCAAAAGCTTTCAATACGTATCCCGCTCTAAACTGATCAAGCGCCGCAACAGGGAAACTACGATCAGTGACAAAACAGGCTTTCAGCCAAGAGCGGTGGACCTTGGCGTGAGGCTTTCCTATATCATCGGAAGGATCACAGTTTCCCCATCTTACACTGCCTTCAAACTCCTGCAGGGAGAGGATAACGGCATTACCGGATACTTTACGGCCAGCGTAAGCGTTACCTTATAGAATCTAGCATGGCTTTTGTATGTGCTATAGGGGTCAGGAGTATTTCCTGCGTCTATTATAGGAGTCATTTTATAGGACATTAAACAAACCAATATGAAAAAACTGTTTTTCGCCCTGGCAGTCATTACATGTGTAACCGTATCCACCGCCAACGCCCAAAAATTATTACGCTTCGGTATCAAAGGAGGCGCTAACCTCGGAAAGATTGACGGGACAGGTTATGACGAAGCCTTCAAACTTGGTTATCACCTGGGTGCTTTTGCACAAATTAATCTTGTAAAAGGATTTGGTATCCAACCGGAACTTGTTTTCTCTTCCACCAAAGCAGAAGTAAAGAACACTTCAGAATTTGAACTGGATAATGAATTCCAGAACCTGAAAGAAACCAAACCCAAACTGAACTACTTAAGCATTCCCATCCTGGCAAACATCGACCTGGGCTCTCCCCGTTTCAAGTTGCAGGTAGGTCCGCAATTCAGCATCCTCACCAGCAAAAAGAAAAATGTGTTCCAGGAAGGTAAAGAGGCATTTAAAAGCGGTGACTTTTCCGCAGTAGGTGGTCTCTGGCTGCAATTACCCATCGTAAATATCAGTGCCCGTTACGTGGTCGGTCTTTCTAATGTGAACGATGTTACGGTAGCTGGTGCCACAGATCCCAGTAAATGGAAAAACCAATCCATTCAGCTGGGTGTTGGTATCACCTTATAGTTTTCAACCTACATCTGACATATAGAGGATATCCTGCAAGGGTATCCTCTTTTTTTATATCCGGGATCATGGCATTAAAGTTGACTATATAGCTATACTATCTAATTGGGGGTGATTTGGGCCAACGTACTGCCATATTGTCCCCGGACTTAAAACTGACAGATGAACACATTTTTCTTAGGCAATTCGGAAGAAGAGATGGAATTTATGCCTATCATCCCTCTCAATGAAGATGGCGAGGGTATGGAGGATGACAAGATCCCTGAAGAACTTTCCCTGTTACCACTACGCAATACCGTACTTTTTCCCGGAGTAGTTTTACCTATTACCGTTGGAAGAGATAAATCCATAAAGGCTGTAAACGACGCTTACAAGACTGACAAAATGATTGGTGTTGTAGCGCAAAAAGACAGTAACATAGAAGAACCCGGCGTAACCGACCTCAGCGAGGTGGGCACCGTGGCCAAGATCGTGAAGCTGATCAAAATGCCGGATGGAGGCACTACTATCATTATCCAGGGGCGTAAACGCTTTAAGATCAATGATATAGTGACGGAAGACCCTTACTTCAAAGCGCATTATGAACTTTTGAGCGATGAAGTGGATGAAAATGATTCTGAATTTGATGCCTATGTTTCTTCCATCAAGGACCTCGCAGCGCAGATCATCCAGTTATCGCCCAATATTCCTTCAGAGGCCAGCATGATCCTGAAGAATATTGAGAACGCCCCTTTCCTGATCCACTTTGTTTCTTCCAACCTCAACAGCGATGTAAAGGAAAAGCAACAACTCCTGGAGATCAATAACCTGCGCGTTCGTGCAGAGTTGCTGATGAAATTGCTGCAGGTAGAACTGCAACTGGCAGAACTGAAGAACAAGATCAATAATAAAACCAAGGCAGACCTGGATAAACAGCAAAGGGAATACTTCCTTCAACAACAGCTGAAATCCATTAAAGATGAACTGGGTGGAGATTCCAACGACCGGGAAGTGAAAGAGATGCAACGCAAGGCCGAGCTCAAAAAATGGCCCGAAGCTGCGAAAGAACTTTTCACCAAAGGCATTGAGAAACTGGAAAGGATGCATCCCAGCACACCGGATTATTCCGTGGTGTACAATCACCTGGACCTGATGCTGGACCTGCCTTGGGCGGAATACACCAAAGACAGTTACGATCTGAAGAAAGCCAAAAAAGTACTGGATAACGATCACTATGGTATGGACCGCATCAAGGAACGGATCCTTGAGTACCTGGCCGTACTGAAACTGAAAGGGGACATGAAGTCGCCCATCCTTTGTTTTGTAGGCCCTCCCGGTATCGGTAAAACATCCCTGGGACGTTCTATTGCCAATGCCATCGGCCGTAAATACGCCCGTTTGAGCCTTGGTGGCCTGCATGACGAAAGTGAGATCAGAGGGCACCGGAAAACGTACATTGGCGCTATGGCGGGCAGGATCCTGCAAACCATCCGCAAGGTAAAATCTTCCAACCCGGTAATGATCCTGGACGAAATAGATAAAGTAGGGAACGATTTCAGAGGAGACCCGGCTTCCGCACTGCTGGAAGTACTGGACCCTGAACAGAACGGTACCTTCTACGATAACTACCTGGAGCTGGAATATGATCTCAGCAAGGTGTTATTCATCGCTACGGCCAACAATATCAATGCTATTCCACTGGCCCTGCGCGACAGGCTGGAGATCATTGACCTGAGCGGTTATTCCATCGAAGAAAAAATGGAGATCGCCAAACGTCACCTGATCCCTAAACAGAAAGAAGCACACGGCCTCAAGGATTATAAATTCACTTTTGCCAATAAAGTGATCGAAAAGATCATTGCTGATTACACCCGGGAAAGTGGTGTGCGCGAACTGGACCGCCAGTTTGCTGCCATCATGCGTTCCCTGGCTAAAGATGTGGCCATGGGCACAAAGCTGAAAGATACCATTTCGGAGGAAAGAGCGGATAAAGCACTGGGAAAACCCAAATACAGCAATGAGATCTATAAAACCGGCAACCCCGCAGGGGTAGCGGTAGGTTTAGCCTGGACGTATGTAGGAGGAGATATCCTCTTCATTGAAACCAGCCTCAGTGATGGTAAGGGAGAGTTGAAGCTCACCGGTAACCTCGGCAATGTGATGAAGGAATCAGCTGTGACCGCGCTCAGTTATGTACAATCCAATGCGAGTGCATTAAAGATAGATCCGAAAGTACTGCAGCATAAAAATGTGCATGTGCACGTACCGGAAGGCGCCGTTCCAAAAGACGGCCCCAGCGCAGGTATTACCATGCTTACGGCACTTGTTTCCAGTTTTACCGGCCGCAGGGTGAAACCTTACCTGGCTATGACCGGTGAGATCACTTTACGCGGACAGGTATTACCCGTTGGCGGGATCAAGGAAAAGATCCTTGCTGCCAAACGTGCCGGGATCAAAGAGATCGTACTCTGCTGGCAGAACGAGAAGGATATTACGGACATTAATCCCGAGTATATCAAAGGATTAAAGTTCCATTATGTAAAAGAAATGAACCAAGTGCTGGAAACAGCGTTATTAAAGAGATAGAAACAAGGTTATTCATTCCTGGCATACCTTGTTACCACAAGTTCACTTTTAGCGAAGTGAGCGCATGTTGATTGTTTAAGGGTTTAAAATAAAGCCATCCGCAAGGGTGGCTTTATTGTTGTTATTTGTATCTTCATTTTCGTGCTCCGCAACCTGTTTATATTACTGTTATTATCCTCCTCCGCTCATGCACAGGTGCTGGGTGGAAAAAATGTCTATTCCTTCCTGGACCTGCCGGCTGCTCCACAGATCACGGCATTGGGAGGGGTAAACGTCAGCCAGCAGAATAATGATCTTTCCCTGGCATTACTGAATCCTGCATTGTTGCGGCCTTCTATGCATACACAATTGCAGGTGAATTATGCGGGTTATTTCGCCGGTGTGAAATACCTGCACGTAGCAGCGGCTTTTCATGTACCTTCTGTGGCCACTACCTTTGCCACCAGTTTGCAGTATGTAGGTTACGGAGATATCACACATACGGATGCAGCAGGGAATGTAATGGGTACCTTTCGTCCGAATGATCTTGCCTGGCAGATCAGCGCTTCCCGCAAATACCTGGAAAAATGGTATTATGGCTTGAGCATAAAATATATTCATTCCCGTTACCTGCAATATCAATCTTCCGGTATCAGTACAGATGTAGGGATTGCCTACCAGGATACCGCCAGGGGATGGCAGGCCGGGCTCATGGCAAAGAATATGGGTACCCAGCTGAGTGCTTATGGCGGTGGTGAAAAAGAACCTTTACCCTTTGATCTGCAGGTTGGTATTTCAAAAAGACTGGAACACGTGCCTTTGCAATTATCCGCCACCCTGCATCATATTTATCAGTTTGATATCCGTTATGCAGATCCGGGTTTTGAAGAAGGAACAGTCATAGAGAACGGAGATACAACTAACAGAAGCAGTGGTACTGTAGATAAGATCTTCCGCCACTTTGTGCTGGCGGCACAATTCGAAATAGGAAAGTACGTGGAATTAACTGCAGCTTATAATCACCTGCGGCGAAAGGAACTGGCCATGGTATCCCAGCAGGGGCTAAGCGGTTTCTCTTTGGGCGTTGGGGTGGTCGTGAATAAATTACAATTACGCTTTGCACGGTCCTGGTATCAGCGGACCGTTGCATTTAATCATCTTGGTATCAGCCTGCCATTGAATCAGTGGATGGGCCTGGGGAAATTTGGCGACCGCATTGGCTGGAAGCCGGATTGACCATTTAAAAACTACACATATGCAGCCTATTATCTCTATCAGGGATCTCAGAAAAAGTTATGGTGAAAAGCAGGTGCTGAAAGGCATCAACCTGGAAGTTTATCCCGGCCAGATCATTGGTTACATTGGTCCGAATGGCGCTGGTAAATCCACTACGGTAAAAGTGCTGATCGGTTTGCTCAGCGACTTTGAAGGAGAGGTGACAGTCCTGGGCCAGGACCTCCGCAAAGATACATTGGCCATTAAGGGCCTCATTGGTTACGTACCGGAAAATGCAGAAATATATGATGTGCTCACACCCATGGAGTACCTGTCCTTCGTAGGGAAATTGTATAAACTGGATGAAACGGTGATAACGGAACGGGCTACCCGCATGCTGGATGCTTTTGGCCTGCTTGGGAACAGAGATCAGCGGATGGACACTTTTTCGAAGGGGATGAAACAGAAAGTACTGATCACTTCCGGCCTGCTGCATAACCCGCAGATCGTGGTGCTGGATGAACCGCTTTCCGGACTGGATGCCAATGCTGTGATCATTGTGAAAGAGATTCTCTCCCTGCTGAAAAAAGAAGGCAAAACCATTTTCTATTGCTCGCATATGATGGATGTGGTAGAAAAAGTATCGGACAGGATCGTACTGATCAATGAGGGAAGTATTGTGGCAGACGGTACGTTTGAACAGTTGAAACAATCTGAAGGGGATACCCTGGAAAAAGTATTTGCAAACCTTACCGGTAAGGAAGGTTTTTCCGGCGCGGCAGATGCATTTATTCATGCATTAGGGAACCAAAACAGTTAACCATGAACAAATTCTTCTTATACCTGGTTTCCCTGCTGAATCCCGTCTGGAAACGTTTGGGCGTAGATGTGGAACAACTGAGGGCTATCCTGGAAGTAAAGCTCAAAATGGATGACCGCCGGCCTTCTGCTTATATGCAGGCCCGCCAGCAAAAGAAAAAGGAGATAAAGAACGGCTCCTGGGGTGTGATCCTTATGTCCTTTGTGATGGGCATATTTTACCTCTATGCATTCTTTATTGCAAAGGACCATTTCCTGCAGATGCTGATATGGTTCTCGCTGTTTATGATGATGATGTCTACCACCCTGATCGCAGACTTTACCAGTGTGCTTATAGATGTGAAAGATAATTTCGTGATCCTGCCCAAGCCGGTGAATGATAAAACAGTAGTGGTATCCCGCATGATGCACATTGTGATCCATATCTCCAAGATAGTGGTTCCCATGATGCTGCCGGTACTTGTATACCTCTTTGTTGAAACAGGGGCCGTATCTGCACTTTGGTTTGTGTTGCTGGCTTTGTTATTATGCATCTTCAGTATTTTCCTCATCAATGCCGTATACCTGGTTGCCTTACAATTAACTACTCCGGAAAAGTTTAAAGAGATCCTGAACTGGATCCAGATGGGGCTGAGTGTATTGCTGTTTGGTATTGTTTACCTGGCTCCGCGTGTGATGAAGAATGTGAACCTGGCAGAGGTAAGGCTTTCTGATCATACCTGGCTGAACCTGATACCCCTTACCTGGTTTGCCGGTGCCTGGCAGGCTGTAACAGATGGCATCTACACACCACAGTTCTTAATTTTCATCGCCTTATCCTTCATTGTTCCTTTTGCCAGCCTGTGGCTGGTGATCAAAGTATTTGCACCCAGCTTTAACAGGAAACTGGCTATGCTGGGAGGTAGCGGAACAGATAGTGGTAAGCCGGAAAAAGCACGGGCTGTTTCTTCTGGCATACCATGGTACAAACGCCTGGCCCGCCTGCTCACCAGTGGCAGCCAGGAGCGGTTGTCTTTTGAACTGGTATGGCTGATCACCGGCCGCAGCCGGGAGTTTAAGCTAAAGGTGTATCCCTCCCTGGCTTATGTAGTGATCTACTTCATCTACTTCTTTTTTACCGGCGACCATACTTCAGCAGGGGAGAAGTGGAAACATTTACCGGAAACAAAGATGTTCATCTTCCTGATCTACAGCAGCAGTTTTGCATTTATCACAGCTATCAGCAACCTGGTATACTCCGATAAATATAAAAGTGCCTGGGTATATTTTGCGGCGCCGATAGAATCCCCCGGCCTTTTGCTGATGGGGGCCTTCAAGGCATCGCTGGTGAAGTTCTTTGTGCCGTTCTATTTATTGCTCTCCGCATTTTCATTGTGGGTATGGGGCCTGAAGATCATGCCTGACCTGCTACTGGGCTTTTTTAATGTGATTGTGATCAATCTTGCCTTTGCGTTCATCTACCTGCGCAGGTTACCTTTTTCTGCAGAATTGAATATCAAACAAAGTGCAGGCACTTTCATCAAAGGCATGCTTATTCTGATCGTACCGGGTGTGATAGGTGTGGGGCATTATTTTATTGCTGGATACATCTGGCTCGTGCTTATTTTCGGACTAATGTCCTTTGCGGCATTGTACCTCCTGTACACGAAGTACAGGGAAACGGGTTGGGCGAAACTGGAAGCATAAAAAAGGCGGGAAGATCTTCCCGCCTTTTTTATTTAGTCAACTAAAAGCCGTTTATAGAGCTGAATGGTATTTTCCAATCCAAAATAAATGGCATCTGCCACCAGGGCATGGCCAATCGATACTTCTTTCAGCTGCGGGATGTGCAGCTTGAAGAACCGGAGGTTATCCAGGTTCAGGTCATGGCCGGCATTTAATTCCAGCCCGATAGCAGAAGCTTCTTTGGCAGTGTTCTTATAATCGTTGAATAAACGAAAGTTCTGCGGTTGTGTGCGGGCCTTCGTGTATTCCTCTGCGTAAGGGCCGGTATACAACTCAATGCGGTCCGCTCCTGCGGATTTGGCACCTTCTACTTTACTGATATCCGGGTTGAGGAAAACAGAAACCCTGATGCCTGCTTTTTTCAGTGTGCTGATCACGTCTTTCAGAAAAGACTGGTATTGTACCGTATCCCAGCCGGTGTTGGAAGTGATGGCTCCGGGAGGGTCAGGAACCAGGGTACATTGGTGTGGTTTTACAGCCAATACCAGGTCCATAAACTCCTTCGAAGGATAGCCTTCAATATTGAATTCAGTTGTAACCAGTGGCTTCAGATCCCTTACATCCTGGAAACGGATATGGCGTTCATCCGGCCTGGGATGTACCGTAATACCGTCAGCACCGAACCGTTCACAGTCTTTAGCTACCTGTAAAATATCAGGCAGATTGCCGCCGCGTGCGTTCCGCAGTGTGGCGAACTTATTGATGTTAACACTCAGCTTCGTCATGCCGCAAAATTACGCCAATAAAAGCTTTACTACAAGTCCTGTAAAAATAGAAGCAGAGAAGCTCATCAGCGTACCAATAAGGATATATTCTGTTTCTCTGCGGTTCTCATTATCCTTCAGATCATTGAAGCGAAGGATAGATTTCGCTGCGATCAGGAAACCAATGCCTTCATAATGATCTGTGACAATAAAAGTGAGCACCAGGATCCTTTCAAAGATACCGATCCATCTTCCGGCTTCGCTCAGGGAAGCCCTGCTGTTGGTGAACCTTGCATCTGCCACCTGGTCGCGCCAGCGTTTAGTGGTAAAACCCAGGAGGAAGGAAATAGGCCATATCACGGCCACATAACCCAGCAGGATCGCCCATACGGTTTTGTCTTCCAGGATGGCAGACAGGAAAGGCAGCACGCTGGCCCATCCTTCGGATACCTGTATCCACAATACCAGTATTACCAGTACATGCAAAGCCTGGTCGATAAGAAAATTGCGGGCATTGTCTTTCCGGTATACTTTCCACCAGTCTATCAGAAAGTGGGAGACGGCCACGATCACCGGAATGATCCATTGCTGCCACCAGCCGGTGAAAACATAGATCAGTACTCCATGCATGATGGAGTGAATGTAAAGAAAGGGAGATGCAGCTTTATGGCGCCGTTTGTGTTGTACAAAACCGGTGGTTTGCAGCGCGAAATCACCTATAAGGTGGGCGCAGAGCCATTTAATCAATAAAAGCATAAGATATGGTTTTTAAAACATGGATGAAATCTGCAGTTCAAACCTGCTGATGATCATCGTGATCACCTGCCATCCTGCTGCCTGTAATCTTTGATTGACAGCCGGTTGGCGGATCTTCAGCTTCTCAGCGGTTTGCGCCTGAGTAAGTCCGTTCAGTTGTTCCAGTATGGCTTCTGCCTGTGGAATGCTCCAGCGTTCCATCAGGAAAGAAAGCACCTGGCTATGAATAGCCCATTCCTGGTTAACAGCGGAATGGGGGCTAACAACAGAGATGAGCCCGTTCTTTTTCTTCAGCTCATCCAGGTAGGGGCCCGAATGTTGAAAGGCCGTACCGTCCGATGTAACAACGTTTTTTGAGGTAAAAGTAATATCGCCTGTACCAATGGATATGCGTACCTGGAAATTTTCTTTTCGGAGCCAGGCCTGTAACAACAGTCCGCTGTAAAGCGCCAGTTCCGGATTTTGAATGAATACCGCCTGGAAGCTGTCTCCCCGGTATTGTTCCGCCCTGAAAGTACCATCCTTTTCCTTTATAGCAGCGAAAACCCGTTCCAATATTTGTTGGAAACGCTTACGCTGCGCGGTTTTCAGCAGGGAGGATTGAATGATGTCGCCGGTTATAACGGCTGCGTGCTTTTTCATGGCTCTACAAATATAAGGCTATAACCTTATAATACCCCATTATAAGTCTATAACCTTATATTGTACCATTATAAGCCTATAGCCTTATAATTAGAAAAGCAGCCCACCGGGGCTGCTTTTCCTATGATCAGATCTTTCAGATCTACTAGTAACGATAGTATTCAGGTTTGAACGGACCTTCAACCGGAATGCCCAGGTAAGTGGATTGTGTGTTAGTCAGCACATCCAGCTCAACGCCGATCTTTTTCAGATGCAGGCGGGCTACTTTTTCATCCAGGTGTTTAGGCAGTACATATACCTTGTTCTCGTACTTGTCTGTATGTTGCCACAGTTCAAGCTGAGCGAGTGTTTGGTTAGTGAAGGAGTTACTCATCACAAAAGAAGGGTGACCAGTAGCGCAACCCAGGTTCACCAGGCGGCCTTCAGCCAGCAGGATGATATCTTTACCATCAATGGTATATTTATCTACCTGGGGTTTGATCTCTACTTTAGTGTGTCCGTAATTGGTGTTCAACCAGGAAACATCAATTTCGATATCGAAGTGACCGATGTTACAAACGATGGCTTTATCTTTCATCGCTTTGAAATGTTCGCCGGTGATGATATCGCGGCAACCGGTGGTAGTTACGATGATGTCTGCTTCTTTAACAGCGTCAGCCATCTTTTTCACTTCGTAACCTTCCATAGCAGCCTGCAGCGCACAGATCGGGTCAATTTCAGTTACAATAACACGGGCACCGGCACCTGCGAGAGACTCGGCAGAACCTTTACCCACATCACCAAAACCAGCCACTACAGCAACCTTACCTGCGATCATTACGTCCGTAGCACGACGGATAGCATCTACGCAGGATTCGCGGCAACCATATTTATTATCAAATTTGGATTTGGTAACGGAGTCATTGATATTGATAGCTGGCATAGGTAAAGTGCCGGCTTTCATTCTTTCGTACAGACGGTGAACGCCGGTAGTAGTTTCTTCGCTCAGACCTTTAATATGCTGGATCAGTTCAGGATAAACGTCGAAAACCATATTGGTCAGGTCGCCACCATCATCAAGGATCATGTTCAGAGGACGATCAGTGCTGCCAAAGAACAGGGTTTGTTCAATGCACCAGTTGAAATCTTCTTCGCTAAGGCCTTTCCATGCATAAACAGGGATACCCGCAGCAGCAATAGCAGCAGCAGCGTGATCTTGTGTAGAGAAAATGTTGCAGGAGCTCCATTGTACTTCTGCACCCAGGGCTACCAGGGTTTCGATCAGCACAGCTGTTTGAATGGTCATGTGTAAGCAACCGGCAATACGCGCACCTTTCAGGGGCTGAGATTTACCATATTCTTCACGCAGGGCCATCAAACCCGGCATTTCGGCTTCCGCCAGTTCTATTTCTTTGCGACCCCACTCTGCCAAAGACATGTCTTTAACTTTGTATTTGAGGCTCAAATCAATCTTGGATTTAGCAATTGTGGACATTCCAGTAAATTTTTGGCAAATCTACCTTTATTTCTACTTTCTACATAATGCTTTCTCTTAAACCTGTTTTAATAAATTAACCCTCCCCCGGGAGTAACTGTCTAATATACATATAAATTATGCTAAATTAATATTTGCATTAATATTATAAATAATATACATTTGCTATCTGGTGCAGTTAATACCAGTTTGTTACATATTATTATTTAGAGTCATTGACGTAGAATAAACGTTTGGAATAGAAGGAGTTAAGAATCTAAAGAAGGGGAAAAGGGGCATCTTGCCTGTGCAGATTACCCACTACAGGGAAGTTCCACTACCGGAAAATGTACTTGCCGGAATATAACGTCAGCCTCGAGATATCTAGTATGGATGTAAAGAAATTTTAAGTTTTATGTTAGTCCTATCCTTACCTATGAAAAAACCGCGTTATGCGGGTGCAAACCATCTGCGTTTCGCTATTGCGGCCATTATGGCTTTCTTTTTCCTTTGCGGGGAAGTGCATGCCCAGGCGCAGACGGCTGTTATCAACCCTGCGGGGGGTACTGCCCTTGATAATAACCTGCGTATTGAAGTAAGGGATAGCTGTATACTGGTCAGGCGGAAAGGAGTGGACCAATATAACCTGGATAACAGCCAGCCCAAGGAAGATATCGGGTTAAGGACCTATTTCATCCTGGAACAAAGGTTCGGGCCATTGCAGGAAAAGACGCCCAAGTATGTGAAAGCCTGTGAGATATCAGACGTGTATGGGGATGGTTCGCTGGGAAATCCCTACAAGATTGTGACCTTATCTTCTTTTCAGAACCTTAATAACGCCACTTATAATGTTACCACCGTATATACTTATGTAAACGGAACCTCTTATTATAATATCGATTTCTACATCAGTTCAAATGAAGAAATGCTGAATGGCCCTCTTGGTGCAGAAAGAGGGGGACAATATTACATTCATATTTATTTATCCCAACGAAACTGGATGGGTACTGAGGATTGTAGCACTGGTTTCTTTTCCGGTGAAACATCCGTTGTTAATGATAACTATCTAAACCAGGGTATGCCCGACCCTGCTCAGACGATCAAGAGCATAGTAGGGTATAAAAGAGACAACGCATCCTGCCCCTCCGGGCCGGAAGGTGTAAATGTATTCAAAACAAATGCTGGCTTTACTTCCTGGTTTGCGGGCCCTACTAATACCCGGGATGCAAAAGTTAATCCCGGCGGATATTTGCTGAGCAATAATATCAATATAGTGCCACAAGCACAGGGAGTGGCGGTGCACAAGGCCGTTTTTATGGATGCCACAGCCATGGAGATCAATCACGCGATCAAACGTTTTGCTGTTGGTTTTGATTCAACCGAATTGAAGAGTGTTTTTGTACAGGACCCGAACCCGCCTCCCGGATTTACACATTTCCCCTTTGGTAAAGCTACCATTGAATTATCTGATGCCAACCCTTCCGGCCCGGAAGGAGATAATACACATGTTATCAGCAACCTTACCTTAACGGTAAGTGGTGCGAAGTTTAACCTTCCCCAGCTGGCTACTGTTAAAGTATACCCTACCACCAGCGGTATAAATGATGCGGTGGCAGGTACGGATTATGAAGTGTTATATACCAGGATACTGATCCCGCCGGGTGATTACACTTTTGTGCCGGGTAACTTTCCTTTGAACAATATCCTGATCAAAGGAGATGATGACCTGGACCCGAATAAAACCTTACGGGTAGAACTAACGAATGATTGTTCTCCGCACCTGCAATTGGGTACTGTTACTTCTGTTATTTATACGATTGAAGACGATGATGCCGGTGAACTGTTCATAGAGCCGGCTCAGACTACGCTGGAAGAAGGAAAGAGCATGAAAGTAAAAGTAAGGATGTCCGGCACTCCTTTATTAACCGATGTGGTAGTTACCCTCGCTAAAGGAACGGCGGATGCTGAATCAACAGATCACAGCGTTATTCCTGCTACGGTTACTATACCTGCCGGCAGTCTTTTTTATGAATTTGATTTTGATGCGATCGCAGACCGGATACTGGAGCCTGCAACGGAAAGCCTGGATATCACAGCTACAGCAACCATATCAGGCATTAACAGAACGCATACTACCACTATCAGCATCATTGATACAACAGGATTAAACCCTGCCAACAAGATCATCAGTTTCACTTCTCCGGCTACAATGGAAGGGAATAATGCTACCATCACTGCCAGCCTGCCAACGGGGGTAACAACAGAGTTCCCTGTTGTAATTGCTATGACGGTACATCCTTCAAGTACTACGGACCCTACAGATTTTGGTGTTGCATTTCCCACGAGCATGACCATTCCTGCGTCTGGAAATGATGTCTCTTTTACTTTGCCTGTTGCCTCAGATGCTAAACTGGAGTTACAGGAGTCTTTGGTCTTTAATGGTACCAGTGCAGGATTTGTTGTGAACGGCGGTCAGCTGGATGTTATCCAGGAAGCGGTGAACCTTACGGTGCAATTTGATGATCCGGCAGTTACCCAGGTAATGGAGCCATATAACCCACAAATAATTGTACGCCTGCCTTATGCAACGGACTTTGCCTTTGATGTGAAATTGGAAATAGATCCAACTTCTACAGTGAGCACAGATGATTATTATTATTCTGACCCGGCAGATTTTAAGGTCCATTTTACGCCGGGGATGGATTATGCAACATTCGATCTTTTCGAAATATCGCCGGATACCTGGATGGAACTTCAGGAGAAGCTTGTCATAAAGGCAAGCTCGCCGGGTTTTACGCCGGCTACAGCTACCTTGCTGATCGATGATTACAACAGTACGATCCCTGACGCCATAAAGTATTACTTTGAAACGGTGGATGGCTTAATGGATTACACGGAAGGAGAGACTGTTCAGCTAAAAATTATAGCAGTAGGTGAGGTGTCTTCAGAGCCAATCATCTTTACGATAGGTACTGCTAATATCGATCCCAACACTACTGCCGCAGATTACGAATTACCACTGACCGTTACTATTCCGCCGTTTGAAAGAGAAGTGATCTTTGATCTGAAACTCAAAACAGATGCATTGACAGAATCAGATGAAGAGCTGGTTATTACTGCAGATGGTAATATATTGGGTACCCCCTATAGTACATCTCCTTTAATTATTTATATCAAGGATGGAATAAATCCTGTTATCGAATACACCGTATCGGATGTAACAGAAGGAGGGACGGCTACCGTAACAGCAACCCTTCAATCCGGCGTAGCGTCATCAGATATTGTGATCACGCCTCAAAGGATTTCCGGCAGTGCTATTGATGATGATATTGTTTTACCGGCTACTGTAACCATCCTGGCAGGCTCCAACTCCCAACCCTTTACTATCAGCGCAGTTCCCGACGATATCCTGGAAAGACAGGAAACACTGGAACTCGGAGGTACGGCTACCGGATATATTATTGCTCCGGTAACCTTAAATGTTAACGATGCTACAAGTGCTGTTTCTGCTAACAAGAATATTACTTTAACACCTGTTACTACTGATGTAACAGAAGGCAATACCGTGAAAGTATGGGTTCGTTTACCGGGTACTATCACTACATCGGAAGAACTGACCATTGACCTCGCCGCCAGTTCTGCAACATTGCTGGGCACAGAGTATACCATACCTGCCAATGTTAAGATCCCGGTTGGCGGCCATGAAATATCATTCGACCTGGTGGCTAACACGGACAATGTCCTGGAACCAGATGAGTTATTAGATATCACTGCGAGCTCGAGGATCTTCGATGAAGATAAAACTGCTACTACACAGATAACTATTAAAGACGCTACCGGCACAGCTGCGAATAAAACAATTACTGTTGGTGATCCTGTATCTATAGCAGAAGGCGGTACTGCCAGCTACGTATTCAGTTTACCTTTGAGTATCACCACCCAGGACGCTCTTGTGATCCAATTAACCCCGGGGCTTGGAACAGATGCTGCTGCTGCGGACTTCGTTGGGAATGTATACCCTTCAACGGTGACCATTCCCGCAAATGGTAATACCCGTACGCTGTCTGTTCAACCAAAAGTGGATGGTATTATTGAGAACCAGGAGAAACTGATACTGGTGCCATCTTCCCTGGGTTATACATTTACCAAAAATGTTGATCTGGACATTATAGATGCTGATCTGGCCGGTGCCACCATTGTACTGAGTGCTGCCGCTGCAAATGTTGCTGAAGGTAGTTCAGTGCGGATCACTGCCACTATACAGGGATCACTCACCTCTGCTACACCAATCAATGTGGTATTATCAAAAGACGGTGCATCCATTGCTGATAATACAGATCATGGCACTTTAGGAACCATCACGATCGCAGCCGGTGCTGCCGATGGATTTGTAGATATTAGCGCCAACACCGACCTGATCCTGGAGAATACAGAATCCCTGATCCTGAACGGCACAGCTACCGGCTTTACTGTAACAGGTACCACGGTGAACATCACAGATGCCACAGGCACCTCCGCCAACAAACAGCTGACCCTTACCCCTGATGCCTCCACAGTGACAGAAGGTGGCAGTATCCAGGTGAAAGTAAGTTTACCAACAAACATCATCACCTCAGAAGCCCAAACCATCAGCTTAACCAGTGGTGCAGGAACCGTAGCCACTTTGCTGGGCACAGAATACACCCTGCCAGCAACCGTTACGATCCCCGCAGGCGGTAATGACGCTACCTTCACCCTTACAGCGAACACTGATCAAATTATAGAGCCCAACGAAACATTAGAGA